>CALCID010000068.1 GCA_937907535.1 uncultured bacterium
TGAACCCGTGCGGCCCGAACCACCGGGCCAGATGGTGGAGCTCCGTCCACGCCAGGTAGACCAGGCGCCGCGGCCCGTCGATCACCCGCGTGGTCACGAGCTGGCGATCCTCTTCCCGCTCGATCACCTCTCCCGTTCGCATCCCTCCTCCTCCTTCCGTTGGAGTTCCTTTACGTACGCCTCGAGGCGATCGAAGCTCTCGCTCCAGAACCGCTCGAAGCCGCCGGTCCACTCGTGCACCTCGCGCAGCCCCGCCGCGTCGAGGGCGTAGTACCGCTGCCGCCCCTCCTCCCGCACGCGCACGAGCCCGACGTCCCGCAGGACCCGCAGGTGCTTCGACGCCCCGGACGCCGCGAGCCCCAGCGTCTCGGCGATCTCGGTGGCCGCACGCTCGCCGTCCCGCAGCAGCACCAGGATCCGCCGCCGCTGCGGTTCCGCGATCGCGTTGAACACGTCGGAGTTCGTCGCCGCGCGTGCCATGCGCCCATATTATTTCCCATATAGGAAAATGTCAAGGACCGAGGCGACGACGGGCGTCGGCGGGCGACGATGGCTACGCCGGCCACCGGGCGTCCGCCCCCTTCGACGCGGGTGGCCGACGGCCGTCGTGACCGGGCACCGGATGCGCATGCGCCCCGACCCTTCCGTCCGGGTTGGGAACGGCCGGCGTTGCCGATCCCCGTCTGTGGCACCATCCTGGGATCGGCGGCTCGAGGGGAGGCCGGCGATGATACGCGCGAGTGTGTCGAGCGCGTGCGGCGGTGGCGATTCATCGAGCCGAATCAGATGGCCTGACGCACGCCCGATCTCATGTATCCTTCAGAAACATGGCCGAGGCTACACCAAAGACCGCGCTGGCCGCGCACCCCCCACGTCCCCGCCCCACCCTCTCCGCCGGCTACCGCCACTCGGTCGCGCTCCGGTCGGACGGCACCGTGCTGGCGGTGGGCGACGACCGCTACGGCCAGTGCAGGGTCGAGGGCTGGCGGGACGTGGTGGCGGTCGCGGCCGGCAACGGCCACACGGGCAACGCCCACACCGTCGGGTTGAGGGCGGACGGGACCGTCCTGGCCGTGGGGTG
This sequence comes from uncultured bacterium, assembly GCA_937907535.1. GTDB lineage: Bacteria > Gemmatimonadota > Gemmatimonadetes > Longimicrobiales > RSA9 > CALCID01. Next base: position 1,082 of record CALCID010000068.1, read on the forward strand.
GAACCAGTACGGCCAGTGCGAGGTGGGCGGCTGGCGGGGGATCGTGGCCATCGCCGCGGGGTGGCGCCGCACGGTCGGGGTCCGGGCAGACGGGACCGTGGTCGCCGTGGGCAGGAACAACGAAGGTCAGTGCGACGTGGACGGGTGGCGGGAGATCGTCGCCGTGGCGGCGGGCGACTGGCACACCGTAGGGCTGGCCGCCGACGGTACGGTGACGGCCGTGGGGAACAACCGCTACCGCCAGTGCAGGGTCTCCGACTGGCGGGACATCGTGGCCGTCTCGGCCGGCTACCTCCACACCGTGGGGCTCCGCGCCGATGGGACCGTCGTGGCGACCGGCTCGAACCGGGACGGCCAGTGCAACGTGGACAGCTGGCGCGGGATCACGGCGATCGCCGCCGGGAGCCACCACACCGTCGGCCTCACCGCGGACGGGACCGTCGTGGCCACGGGGTGGAACGGGTTCGGTCAGTGCGACGTCGGCGGCTGGCGCAACGTCGTCTCCATCGCCGCCGGCTGCACCCACACCCTCGCCTTGCGGGCCGATGGCACCGTGCTGGCCGCAGGGGACAACCGCTTCGGCCAGTGCGACGTCGGTGATTGGCGCGAGATTCGGCTGCCGTGACCCCAGGTCTGCACCGTCCGCCGGACCCGCGACCGCCCCCTGAGTGCGGTCGCCCTTCGCCGCTTCCGACGCGGTGAGCCGCGCCACGCAATAGAACGGTGCGCGCCCCGGCGTCACGGCCCCGTGAGCGCGACGGTCGAGCCGTAGACCACCCGCGGTGCCGCCCGACCTGAAATGCCTCACCGCAACCGCACCACCACCACCCTCCCCCGCACCTCCACCGCCGCATCCTGGAAGCTGGCCGTGAACCCCGGCGCGCGCAGGACGGTGCGGCCGCCGTCGTCGCCTACCTCCGGCTGCTCGGCGAACCCGGCGATCGTCACCCGCGCGACGCCGTTGAAGAGCGGATGCTCGCCGGCGGCCTCGGTCAGCGCCTCCAGGTCCGCGTCCGCATCATCGACCATGCTCAGCTCGCCCGCATCGTTGCCGAGCCGCAGGAAGCGCGCGTGCAGCAGGCCGTCGTCCACCCGCTCGAGGTTGATCGGGTCGAAGCCCCGGGGCCAGAGCGGCTGGCCGCTCGCCGCCTCGATGACGACCCGCCAGCCCGGATGGTCGTCGAACGCCCGCCGGCGTTCCGTCCGCCGGGCGAGCGAGCCGGCCACGTCCTCCCTCGCGCGGAGCTCGATCTCCGCGGCTTCGTCGGCTCCGAATCCGCAATGGGCCGCGTCGCCCGGGCGCGCGTCGAGCGCGGCCCGGAGTAGCCCATCCAGGTACTGCGTGTCGTCCTCCTCGAGCGCCGCCTGCCAGCCCGGGCGGAAGCGGTCGAGCAGGAACGCGAGCGCGGGACCGATCGTGTACACCCGCTGCCGCACCGCTGCCGGCGGATACTCCGACTCCGGTATGTCGACCGTGCGACCCGCTGCGACGAGCTCGATGTACACGGCGAGCCCCTCGTTCAGTTCGGTTCGCCGCTCGTAGGTCGGGAACACGGAGTCCATGGCCGCGAAGCGCTCCCGGCGGGCGTCGAGCGCCAGGCGAGTCCAGCATGCCGCGGACGCGTCGTCCGCCGCGGCGAGGGCCCGGCGCAGGGCCGCGGCCTCGCGACGTCGCAACGCGAGCAGCCCCACGTCATCCACCGGGTACGTCAGCATGTGCGCCTCGTTGCCGGCCCAGTTCCGGTGCCGCGCCCGCTGGAACGCGTGGAACGCTTCGTGGAGCGCCAGGGCGGCCAGCTCCCGGGGATCGGTCGGTTCACCGGGGCCGTCGAGCAGCAGCGTGGCCGTCGTTACTCCACCGATCTCGGCCGTCGTGTTCGCCACCACGGATGGGTGCCGGCCCTCGAACACCAGCGCCTCCGGCTGCACACCCGCGAGCGGCGCGAACTCCTCCGGGGGCGACGGGTGCCGGAACAGGTACGTGCGGCCGCCCGTGTAGACGGCGAGCGGGACCGAGAGCGGCTCGAAGTCGGGCCAGAGCGGCCGCTCCGCCACGACTCGCTCCAGGTCGCGCGCGATGGCCAGCCCGCGCCCCGCGTCCTGCCCGGCTGCCCGTGGCGCTGCGACCGGCGCGAACGCCGCCAGGAGCAGCGTGACCGTGAGTCCAGCGTGTCGCATCGAACGGCTCCTCCTGTCGGTGGGGTGTCCGTGACGGGCCTTGGATGGCGGCTCTCCGGCCGCGCGGTCGCTCAACCGTCCCCGGGGGCGGCGAGCCGGTGCTCACCCGGGCGTTCGTGGGCGATCCCGGTACGAATCAATGCCGTGGCGCTCATACGTTGCCGGACGTCACGATCCCGACCACCGCGCCGCTGGCCGCGCCGAGGGCGGCGAGCGCCGCGCTGCGAATGTGTCGCGCCTTCCGGCCCGGCGCCTGTCCGCGCGTTGCGTCGTCGACGGCCATGATCTGCCCGTGCATCGCGAGCACGGCGCTGACGACGAACAGCGCGAGGGGGAGCCACCAGCGGTCACCGAGATCCAGGATCCGGGCTTCGAGCAGGATCAGCAGCCCGCCGCCGCCGGCGACGCTGAGCGTCGTCAGATGCTGGAAATGATCCGCCCAGAGCTGCGCGAGTCCAAGCGGATCCGGCGGCGTGGACACGGCGCACTCGGGCGCCGCATCGGTTTCCGCGGCCGGAAGCGTGGTCGTCCCATCAGGCGGCATCGGCGGCCTCCTGGCAGGCGGTGGTGGATCGGGGGCCGGGCGGACGGCTCCGGGCGCCGGACCGGCCCCATGTATTCGATGCAAGGCGCTGCGTGCGCGCGCTAGTCGGTCGCGGACACAACCTCGTACGTGCTCTGCACCAGGCCGTTGGCGTACGCGCGGGTCTCGACGTGGCGCAGCGCGACGTCGTGCGGGACGGCGCCGAACAGCGGAATGCCCGTCCCGATCAGGACCGGGAGGCGCGTGATCGTCATCCGCTGGATCAGCCCCGCGGCGAGGAAGTCCTGGATCGTCCTGCCGCCATCCACGTAGACGTGCCCGAACCCGCGCTCGGCCAACTGGCGTGCGATCTCCCCGGGCGGGCCGGACAGCGTGCCGACCCGGTCCGCGAGCTCGGCCGGGATGTCCAGCGGCCTGCTGGTCAGCACGAACACCGGCTTCGCGCCGTACGGCCACTCGCCGAACGTCCGGGCCACCTCGTACGTGTTGCGCCCCATGACCAGCGCATCCACCGAGTCGAAGAACGCCCGGTAGCCGTAGTCCCCCCCCGGCTCGTCGGCGTGGGCGTTCAGCCAGTCGATGCTGCCGTCCTCCCGGGCGATGAATCCGTCCAGACTGACACCGATGAAGACGCTGGCCCTCACGGCCGTCGCCGGATCGCGCTGCGCCTGATGCATGTCGATTCTCCCGGTTCGCGTGACATCGGCCGCGCCCCCTCCCGGCCCTCGCCGGCTCCACGTCCGGCGCAAATCCCCCGGGCTTTCGGCCCGGACACGTCCCCGGTCCTACCCTACGGCGGGCTCCGCGTGCGGTTTCCGGCCGGTGGCCCGGTACGGTCAGGATGCCGCGCTGGCCGAGGAACGCGCCGGGCTTCCGCGGTGTGACGTCATCGGATCGGGCGACGTCGCGAAATCCGCCCCACCGGCGTAAGCGCCGGATCCGCGGTAGGGCAACCTACCGAAAGGCGACTGGGACGACGAAGCAGGAAAGCCGCGTGGCGCGTGAGGCCGCGACGTCGCCCCACCCCCGGTACGCTCCCGGCGCAGCCGTTGAACTCCCCGACGGGCCGGGTGTAATTTCGCGATCGGCCGTGGCGAGGCTCCCGGATCCTCGAGGCGACGTCGCTCGGCCTCCCGCCGGCGCCAGGACCCGCCGCGGGCGCTTCACGTCCCCGTGATCCAACCGCTGATGCTAAGGTGAGAAAGCCGGATTCTGCAGACGGTGCCCGGTCCGGTCCGGCCCGGATCTCGGATGACGCAGTCCAGCGCGCCACCGGACGGACCTGGGACGAGTGGATCCGCTGGCTCGACGAGCGTGGCGCAACCGCCATGTCCCACAAAGAGATCGTGGTGCTCCTCCGGGAACAGGGCGGCGTCGAGAGCGGATGGTGGCAACAGATGGTCACCGTCGGCTACGAGCGGGCGAAGGGGCTGCGGGTAGAGGGGCAGACCGCGGAGGTGGGCTTCGAGATCGGCGTGACCCGGACCGTCCCGCTCCCGCCGGGCGAGGTCTGGCGGCGCTTGACCGGCCCGGAGGGCGTTCGCGCCTGGCTCGGCGACGCGCCTGCCCTCCGATTCGAGGTCGGCGAAGCATACCACCTGGCGGATGGCACCACGGGCGAGGTCCGGGTGGCCGTCGCCGGCGGCCGGCTGCGCATCACCCGGCGGCCGAACGGCTATCCTCGTGCGACCACGGTCCAGCTCCGGGTCACGCCGAAGGGCGAGAAGACCGTCGTCGCCTTCCACGAGGAGCACCTGCCGAACGCCGAGGAGCGGGAGGCGCGCCGGGCCCATTACCGGGCCGCGATCGAGGCGATCTTCGGGTAGCCGGGAACCCCTCGTTCCCGACGCATCCCGAACGACGCCGCCCACGCCCGGACCGGCGCCCCGCCCTCCCTCCGGGTGCCGTCCGGCTGCGCGCTCTCCGGGCGAGGGCGCCTCGATTCCTCTCTTTTTTCCCTTGCTCGCCCTGCACTAGCCAGCCGTTTGCGCGCGATAATAATGGATTTCGTTGCATTGCCCACGCGTACGGCGCTGTGGTGTCCCGCCTCGGTTGTCCGGCCGCGTTGCAGGCTAGCGCCGGCCGCGATCCCACGCGACCGCATCGGCAGATAATCGAATCTCCACCGAAACAAGAAGAGTGAGTTGCACGACACACCCCGCGGCAGGAAACCGCGGATTCCGGCAGTGGACTGCCCTCCTGGCGTGGGAGCTGTTGCGGCATAACTTGCCGCCCTGGGGCGTGGTCAGGTTCCACTTTTTCCGGTGGTGCTAGACGGCACCTTACGGCGCCTTCATGATCCGCTCCGTGAGGAAGTCTGCCGCAGAGGGCCGAGAGCCCGCACCGAGTTTCGTGCTGGACAGCCAGTCTCGGTTAAGAGGACGAAAAGGTGGGAGCAGGCATTACGACGGCGCAAGAAAGCGTGTCGGGCGCAAGCGCCCGTGGTCGACACTCTCGACCTGATCCACGCGAGTGCACCCGGCGAGTGTACAGGACCGCGATGGAGCCAAGGAGGTGCTCGTCCAGCTCGGCTGGGACCGCACCCCCGGCTCGGGACGGTATGGGGCCGGACGGAGCCTACCTGGGAGCCGTGGGGACCGGGTCACAGATGTATTCGGGCTCTTACTCCATAGCTCCAGGGGAAGAGCGGCTTCGGGACGCTGGCCGAGCGCTGGATCGCCGAGCGGACGATCGGCGAGCTCGAGCGCTAGCGCCGGTTCAGCAAGGACTATGAGGTGAATACTGGGAGCAGCGAGACTAGATCCGCTACGCCATGGTCCACCTCATGGTGCCGCGACTCGCGGCCGGAAGACTTTCTTCACACACTCTTAGACAAAGTCCTGCCGACCGCACTTGTAGCACTCCACCAACCGACGCTGTAGAGTCTTGCGCATGCGCAACCGCGCTCCACAACCCTGACTGTCAATGGCGATCGAAAATGGGTTCTCCCGCATATGTGGTGATGGGGCCGCGTGCGCAG
>CALCID010000069.1 GCA_937907535.1 uncultured bacterium
CTTCCGCAGCGACCACTTCAACTTCGCGCGCAAGGAGATCCCGGCCATCTTCTTCTTCGCCGGCGTGCACGAGGACTACCATCGACCCTCGGACCACGCCGAGCTGATCGACACGGACAAGGCCGCACGGGTATCCAGGCTGGTGTTCTACCTCGGGTACGAGATCGCGACCCGGCGGGAGCCGCCGCAGTGGACCGAGGAAGGGCTGGCCCAGGTCCGGGCAATGACCCGGTGATCGGTTGACGGGCGCGTTGCCGCGGCGGAAACGGACGGGCCCGCCCCGCCGCCCGCCCTGGCCTGGGCAGACGCGCCGGCGGATTCGGACATTGACTGCCTGATCGGAGGAGTGCCGATGCTCGAGAAGTTGCTGCTGTGTGCGGGTACGGTGGCCGCGCTGTTCCTCCCCATGTACATCGGCCACGGGCTGGCCATCCACAACTACAGCCGGATGGTGGTGGGCGTGGTGGGGGCCCTGGTGGCCGGGGTGATCTTCTTCATCCTCATGCGGATGAAGCCGGCGGAGGACGGGGGGCACGGACACTGACCGGTGCCCGTGGCCGGGGCGCCCGGCGCCGGCGCCCCGGTCGCCATGCCACCCCGGCGCCTTCCCACCCGTAGCGCCGCATTCCCGGCGGGCGTGATCGCCGAGCCCGTCAGGGGGCGAGCGTCCCGGAGTCCCCCGGACCGATCGCCGGACCGGGGCGAGCGGGCCATCCTTCCGCGCGGCGGGGCAGGCCTCGACCACAGGCCCGCCCGGTCGGCGACCTCCGCTGATTGATTCGCGTAGATATCGGCGTTATATTGGTTTATTAACCTCTAGACGCAACTTTTCGGGGATTGTCGGGCGCGTGCGGATCGAGCGGATTCGAAACTTTTGTATCGTCGCACATATCGATCACGGGAAGTCCACGCTGGCCGATCGACTGCTGGAGCGTACGGGAACGCTCGAGCAGCGAGAGATGAAGGATCAGGTCCTGGACAGCAACGAGCTCGAGCGGGAGCGCGGGATCACGATCAAGCTCCACGCCGTTCGGATGGCGTACACCGCGCCGGACGGCGAGACCTACGAGCTGAACCTGATCGACACGCCGGGCCACGTGGACTTCACGTATGAGGTCTCACGGTCGCTGGCGGCGTGCGAGGGCGCGATCCTCGTGGTCGACGCGAGCCAGGGCGTGCAGGCGCAGACCCTCTCCAACCTGTTCCTCGCGCTGGACGCCGGGTTGGAGATCATCCCGGTCCTGAACAAGATCGACCTGCCGGGCGCGGAGCCGGAGCGGCGTCGCGCGGAGCTGGTGGACCTCCTGGGCGTAGCGCCGGAGGACGTGCTGGCGGTCTCGGCGAAGGAAGGGATCGGCATCGACGAGCTGCTCCAGGCGGTCGTCGAGCGGATCCCCCCGCCGGAAGGCGACCCGGACGCGCCGCTCCGCGCGCTGATCTTCGATTCCTACTACGACAAGTACCAGGGCGCGGTGCCGAGCATCCGGGTGGTGGATGGCGTCATCCGGCCGGGGATGCGGATCACGTTCGGCGCGACGAACGTCGTCTACGAGGTGGACGAGGTCGGGTACATGCGGATCGGCCGCGTGCCGGTGCCGGAGCTCGGGCCCGGCCAGGTCGGCTACGTGGTGGCCGGGATCAAGCGCGTCGGGGACACGAAGGTCGGGGACACGATCCTGGACGCGGATCGGCCGGCCGCCGAGCTCCTCCCGGGCTACCGGGAAGTGAAGCCCATGGTGTTCAGCGGGCTATACCCCACGGACTCGGACCAGTACGAGGAGCTGCGGGACGCGCTCGACAAGCTGAAGCTGAACGACGCGAGCCTCTTCTACGAGCCGGAGACGTCGACCGCGCTCGGCTTCGGCTTCCGCTGCGGGTTCCTGGGACTGCTGCACATGGAGGTGGTGCAGGAGCGGCTGGAGCGGGAGTTCGGGCTGGACCTGATCACGACCGTGCCGAACGTGGAATACCACGTGGTGATGACGAGCGGCGAGGTCCTCCGGATCGAGAATCCGAGCCACATGCCGGATCGCTCGAAGATCGAACGGATCGAGGAGCCGTACGTCACGGCGCGGATCGTGTGCCCCGCGGAGTTCATCGGGAACGTCCAGAAGCTCTGCCACGACCGGCGGGGCGAGTTCAAGTCCATGCAGTACCTGGATCCGGTTCGGGTGGAGTTCGTCTACGAACTGCCGCTCGCGGAGATCGTGCTGGACTTCTACGACAAGCTCAAGAGCTACACGCGGGGTTACGCATCGCTGGACTGGGAGCCGCTGGAGTACCGGGCGAACGACCTGGTGAAGCTGGACATGCTGATCAACGGCGACACGGTCGACGCGTTCAGCGTGATCATCCACCGGTCGAAGGCGTACGAGTACGGCCGGTCGTTGGCGGAGAAGCTGAAGGAGCTGATTCCGCGGCAGCTCTTCGAGGTGGCGATCCAGGCGGCGATCGGCGGGAGGGTGATCGCTCGGGAGACGATCCGCCCGTTGCGGAAGGACGTGACCGCGAAGTGCTACGGCGGTGACATCACGCGGAAGCGGAAGCTCCTGGAGCGGCAGAAGGAGGGGAAGCGGCGGATGAAGCAGGTGGGCACGGTCGAGATCCCGCAGGAGGCGTTCCTGGCCGTGTTGCAGGTCAGGGAGTGAGCGGGGCGCCCGCGGAGCCGTGTCTGGCGGGCTGATCGTACGCGCGCCGAATCATCTCGGCGATCTGTTGATGGCGCTGCCGGCGCTGGAGGCCGCCGGCGCGGCGGATGTGCTGGTGGTGCGGCCCCTCGCGCCGTTGCTCGAGCTGGCGGGGTTCGGGTCACGGCTCCTGGCCTTCGATCGGGGCCGTCGCGGATTCTGGCGGGCGGTCCGCGCGCTGCGCGGGCGGCGGTATGCCCGGGGCGTGCTGCTCACGCCGTCGTTCTCTTCCGCGCTCCTCTTCGCGGCGGGTGGCGTTCGGGAACGGCGGGGCACGGCGACGGACCGCCGTCGCCTGTTCCTCACGGATCCGATTCCGCGCGGGGGACTGGACGGCTTACACCGGAGCGCGGCATACTGGTACCTGGTGACGGGAGAGCGTCCGGCCGCGCCCCCGACGCCGCGGCTTCGTGTGCCGGACTCCGAGCGGCGCCGGTGGTCGGAGCTGGTCGGCCCGGCGTACTCGGGGGATGCGGGTGGCTCGGGGCCGGTGGGCGTGTTCCCGGGCTCGAACGCATCGTCCCGGCGCTGGGACCCGGAGCGGTTTGCGGAAGTCGTCCGGGGGCTGGTCGCCCGGGGCGAACGGGTCGTGGTTTTCGGCGGTCCGGGCGAGCGGGAGCTGACCGCGCGGGTGGCGGGCCGGGAAGCGCTGGACCTGGGCGGGAGGACGGACCTGCCGCTCCTCGCGGCCGGACTCGCGGCGTGCCGCGTCGTCCTCACGAACGACAGCGGGCCGATGCACCTGGCTGCGGCGGTCGGTACGCCCACGGTGGCGCTGTTCGGCGCGGGCAACCCGGCGGTCACGGGGCCTCGAGGGAGCGGGCACACGGTGCTCCAGCGCACGGAGTTGCCGTGCGTGCCCTGTGTGAAGAACGATTGTCCCCGATCGGGGCGCGGCTACATCCTTCCGGAGGCGGAGCGCGAATGTCTGCGGCTGATCGAGGCGGCGGACGTCGTCGCGGCGCTCCGCGCTCACGGAGTCGGCGCATGAATCCGAGCAGGAAGGCGGATTGAGCGTGGCAGGCGACAAGCGGTGGATCGTCGGCGTTGACCTCGGCGGGACGAACATCGTGGTCGGCGTGCTGCCGATCGACGGGGGCGAGGTCCTGGCGCTGCGGACCATGCCCACGGAAGCGGTCCGGGGTGCCAAGTTCGTGGTGGACCGGATCGTTTCCATGATCGAGGAAGCCATTTCGGAAGTGCTTTCCACGCATGGCGGCGACCGCGAGGATTTCGCGGGCGTCGGGATCGGTTCCCCCGGGCCGCTGGACCGCAAGACCGGGGTCGTCATCAACACGCCGAACCTGGGGTGGCGCAACTTCCCCCTGCGGGACCTGATCTCGAACGCCGTGGGCTTGCCGGCAACGCTGGACAACGACGCGAACTGCGCCACCTACGGCGAGTGGTGGCTCGGCGCGGGGCGCGGGGTGGACACGCTGGTCGGGCTCACGCTGGGGACGGGGATCGGCGGCGGGATCGTGCTGAACGGGGAGATCTTCCACGGTGTGAGCGACGTGGCGGGCGAGATCGGGCACATGACGATCGACTCCACCGGGCGCCGGTGCAAGTGCGGGAATTACGGGTGCCTGGAGGCGTACGCGTCGGGGCCGGCCATCGCGCTGCGGGCCATCGAGGGGATCGAAGCGGGCGCGGAGTCCATGCTGCCGGATCTCGTGAACGGCCGTCTCGAGGACATCACGGCCGCCACGGTCTACGAAGCGGTGGTGCTCGGCGATCCGTTCGCGAACGAGGTCATGAAGGAGACGGCGAAGTTCCTCGGCGCGGGCGTGGCGAACATCATCAACATCCTGAACCCGGCCATGGTCGTGATCGCGGGCGGAGTGACCCGGGCGGGGGACCACCTGTTCGTGCCGCTGCGGGCGGAGGTGCGGCGGCGTGCGTTCCGCAGCGCGGAGGAGGCCTGCCAGATCGTCTCCGGACAGTTGCCGGGGAAGGCCGGCGTGATCGGCGCGGCGGCGGTATTCAAGAAGGAGATGTTCGGGTCGGTCTGAGACCGGGGGGCGCCGGGCCCGGGCCAGCGGCTCCGGGCGTTGCCGTCTGACCGGGTCCCAGGCCCCTCTGCGAGGTCCGGAGCAGGAATGCCACGAGTCGGTGTGATCGGCACCATGGTCTGGGACCGGATCCATGCCCGTGACGGACGCATGGAGCCGATCGAGGAGTGGGGCGGCATCTCCTACGCGCTCTCGGCCTGGGCCGCGGCCCGGACGCCGGACCTGGAGGTCGTGCCGATCATCAAGATCGGGCAGGACCTGGACGAGGCGGCGCGCCGCTTTCTGGCGGAGCTCCCGGGGCTGCACGTCGGGGCCGGGGTGAAGACCGTCCCGGAGCCGAACAACCGGGTGGAGCTCCGCTACCAGGACAATGTGAGGCGGTGCGAGCGGCTCACCGGGGGCGTCCCTCCGTGGACGTGGCCCGAGCTGGAGCCGCTGGTGCGGGATCTCGACGCCCTGTACGTCAACTTCATTTCGGGCTTCGAGATGGACCTGGAGACGGCGGCGTCGCTGCGCCAGGCGTTCCCGGGCCCGATCTACGCGGACCTGCACTCGCTCCTGCTCGGCATTCTGCCGGACGGGCTGCGTACGCCCCGCCCGCTGGAAGCGTGGCGCGAGTGGATGCGCTGCTTCGACATCGTGCAGGTCAACGAAGACGAGCTGGTCTGGCTCGCCGGTGCGTGGGGTGACCCGTGGGTCTTCGCGGCCGAGGTCGTGGGCGAGATGCCGCGGCTGCTGCTCATCACGCTGGGCGCCCGGGGCGCGGCGTACGTGGCGGCGCCGGAGTTCCGGCCGGACCCGCTGGCGTGGCGCGACGGCGGACTCATCGCGCCGAAGCCGGTCGGGGTGACCGGGGCGGTGCGGACGGAGCGGGTGTTCCAGCTCGACGAGATCCGGGACGGGGATCCCACCGGGTGCGGCGACGTCTGGGGCTCGACCTGCTTCGCGCGGCTGCTCGCCGGCGATCCGCTCCGGGAGGCCATGGTCGCGGCGAACCGGGCCGCGGCCCGCAACGTTCAGCACCGTGGAGCCACCGGCCTTTACCACTTCCTCCAGGGACGCATCGAGACGTGAAGATCGTCACCGTTCCGTCGACGCTCGATGAGCGGACGTTCGACGCCATGATCCGGTCCTACGTGGAGGGCGGCGGCGGGCGGACGCTGGTCGATGCGCGCCATCTGTCGTGGGTCGATCCGTACGGGATGCTGGGGCTCCTGGCCCTGGGCGCGGTGGCCGCGCGGGAGGGCGAGCGTCCGATCCTCCAGCTCGCCGAGGGATCCGACGTCGTCAGCTACCTGGCGCGCATGGGCTTCCTCGAGCAGGCCGCGGCGTTCTACGAGATCAACGGCGCGCATCGGCGGAGCAGGGCGGTGGATGGGGAGTCCGACGTGCTCCTGGAGATCACGCCGATCCGATCGCACACGGACATCCACGAGGTGGTGGATCGCGTGCACGTCCGGGCGCAGGCGATCCTGACCCGCCAGCTCGCGTATCCGCCGAACGAGTCCTTCCAGTTCGCCGTGATCCTGGCGGAGGTCTGCCAGAACATCGTGGACCACGCCGGCGCGGACGGGTGGGTGGCCGTGCAGCGCTACAGCCGGACCCGGCGCCTGAACCGGCCGGTGGTCCGGATCGGCGTGGTCGACCTGGGGATCGGCTTCAAGGAGTCGCTGGCCAGCACGCACGCGGCCCGGTTCGGCGACCGGTGGAACGATGCGACGGCGCTCGAAGCCGCCTTCATCCACGGCCTCACCCGCTTCCACGATCCCGGCCGGGGCCAGGGGATCCAGCAGATCCGGCGGCGGGTGGCGAAGTGGAACGCGAAGTTCTCGATCCGGAGCGGCACCGCCCGGATCGCGGACATCCCGGATTGGGATGACGCCCCGCCCCTGGAGGAGGGCCTGCCGTATTTCCCCGGGAGCCAGATCTTCATCGAGCTCCCGAAGCGGGTTGTCGAGGACGCGCCGAGCCGTCCGGCGGTAGGCGCAGGTACGAGGGAGCGGCGGCGATGATCCGGGGCGAGAATCTGGTGCCCGTCCGTTTCGACCTGTCCGCCCTGGTGAGGCGGTCCGTGGCCACGTTCTACTCCCACCTGGTGACCCGCCACACGGGGCAGGCGCTGCGGATCGGGATCGAGAGCCAGATCAAGGACATGCAGAGCCTCTGCCTGTCGATCCTGGATTTCTCCCAGGTCGCGGTGCTCGACTACAGTTGCGCGGACGAGACGGTGGCGAAGCTGCTCCGGCGGTACCAGGAGGCGGATCGACCGGTGGACGCGTACTTCATTGCCCGGGGCGTCTCGGACCGGCACCGGGACGCGCTGGAGGAAGTGCTGACACGCCACGGACTGGCTCTCGTCGCGGAAGTCGACGGCGTGGGCGCGACGCTCCTCGGCGCGGCGACGCCCGAGGAAAGGGCCGCGTGGCAGGCATTGGAGGGGCTCGTGTGCGCGCCCGCCGCGACGGTCGCGGCCCGGGTCTCCATGGACGAGCCCACGGCCGCGTGTACCCTCGACCGGCTGGCGGATCGCCGGATCGTCCTCCGGCGCGGCTCGCCCGTGAACTATTACGCGCTGTCGCCCCTCGCCCGCGGCGCGTGAGCGGGCAGGGCAGGCGGAACGGCCCTCCGCGTCCTCGATACCGCGGCGAACAGCGATCTTGCGGCGAACCCGGAGAAGGTCCTCCGCCCGCCGGAAATCGACGGCGCCGGACACGCATTGCCGTGTCCGGCACCGTCGGCGTTCAGCGGTGAATCAGGACGAGAGGAGGGTGGCCTGCGGCCGGCGCCCGGCCAGGCCCATGAGCGGAGCCCGGCCGACGTCGCCTCAAGCCTGGAGTACCAGGTTCTCCACGATGCGGTTCGTTGCCTTCAGCGCGGCGAGGGCCGCGGCGGTCTCCACGTCCGCCTCGACCTCCTGAACGCCGGCCAGGAGCATCGGAGCCCGGCCCCGGCGGGGGATGGACCCCAGGGCGCTGACGAGCACGTAATCCCGGTCCAGCGTCCGGCAGAGCGTGGCGCCTTCCAGATAGAAGCCGGCCTCGCCCCCCACCACCGCCGCCACCGCACCCAGCGCAGCAAGCGCCGCGGCGCGCGCCCGCCCGATGCTGCTGTCCAGGTCCGTGGCTTCCCCGGAGAACTCCTGATCGCCCAGCGCCACGCGCACAGCCACCGTGACCCGTCCGTCCCGCTGTACGGTCGACCGGCCCACGAAGTAGAGCCGGACTCCCTCGTACCCGGCCTGCTGCAATGCGGGAGGCGACGACGGCAGCGCCACCCTCGGCGCCACGGGCCGCGCCGAGACCGGTGCCTCCACGGCCGTCGCACGGGATTGCGCGACCTCCACCGGCTCGGCGAGCGCCACCCCCACCTCGGGCTGCGAGGTCTCCGGCTCCGTTCCGGTCTCCGACTCCACCCCCGCCGCCAGCGCAGCGACGCCGTCCGCCGCGCTGGTCAGCCCCCCGGCGTCGGCCCCATCCCGGGGCGCCTCGGCCCCGTCATCGAGATCGAACGACGCGCCGGGTGCGAGCTGCGCGATGCTGATGACCCGCTGGTCCACCGGGATGCCCAGCCGCTCCTCGAGCAGCTCCCGGATGTCGAGAGCGAGGTTCCGTACGTTGGGCCCCGACTTCACGAGCACGTGCACTTCCCGCGGATGCCCGTACACGTCCTCGCGTACACGGACCCCCAGGACGGACGGCAATTCTCGCAATGCCGCTTCTGCAGCGTCCTTCGTCCGGATCTTCATCATTCGACGAACGGTCACGTGTTGAGCGGTTTGATAGTGCAGAATGATACCTTATTCGTCGACAGTCAAGAGTGTTGATGCGGAAGGTGAGGGCAATGCGCCGCGAAAACGTGCGCAAGTCCACGATTCTTCGTAGCTTGTGGGCGTGCGCCGGCCGCGGGCGGGGACCCTGGCCCCCGGCCGCTCGCCGGACGGGCAGGGGGCGCGGTGCCGATTCCGGCGGCCGGGGACGGTTGCAGCCACACCGGCCGGACCCTACCTTGACCACGCGGGCACGAGCATTGCGCGCACCGCGACCGGTTCATTCCGCAGGGACACGACGCATCCATCCTCCGGGGCCAGGCATGAAAGGCGTGATCATGGCGGGCGGCTTCGGCACCCGTCTCAAGCCGCTCACGATCAACCGGCCCAAGCCCATGGTGCCGGTCGGGAACCGTCCGATCATGGAGCACACCGTGCGGCTCCTCAAGCGGCACGGGATCACGGATCTGGTCGCCCTGCTGTACTTCCAGCCGGAGCACATCACGGAGTATTTCGGCGATGGCTCCGCGTTCGGGGTGGACATGAAGTACGTGACCGCGGACGCGGACTACGGGACGGCCGGGGCGGTGAGGTACGCGAGCGACCTGATCGGGGACGAGCGGGTGCTCGTGATCAGCGGGGACGTACTCACGGACTTCGATCTGAGCGCGATCATCGAGGGCCACGAGCGTCGGGGCGCGGAGGCCACGATCACGCTGACGCCGGTGGAGAACCCGCTGGCGTTCGGGATCGTGATCGTGGACGAGAAGACGGGGCGGATCGAGCGGTTCCTGGAGAAGCCCACCTGGGGCGAGGTCTTCAGCGACACGATCAACACGGGGATCTACGTGCTCGAGCCGAGCGCGCTGGCGCGGGTGCCGGCGGGCACGAACGTGGATTTCGCGAAGGACCTGTTCCCGCAGATGCTGCGGGAGCGGGCGGCGCTCTACGGCCACGTGGCCCACGGCTACTGGCGGGACGTGGGGAATCTGGATGAGTACCGCCGGGTGCACCACGACATCCTGACGGGGCGGGTGAACCTGGAGCTGCCCGGGGAGCGGCGGCTGCACGATGGGGCGGTGCTCTATGGGGAGCACGGCGCGGTGGTCGAGCGGGACGTGAAGTTCGGCGGGACGGTGCTGCTCGGCCGCGGCGCGTACGTCGGGCGGGGGGCGGTGCTGGAGAACGTGGTGGTGGGCGCGGGCGCGACGGTTGGCGAGGGCGCGGAGCTGAGGAACGTGGTGTTGTGGGAGGGGTGCCAGATCGGGCCGGGCGCGCGGCTGAGCGAGACGGTGTGCGCGAGCGGGGTGAGAGTGGGGGAGGGGGCGCTGGTCCGGGAGAACACGATCCTGGCGGACCGGGCGGAGGTCGGCGCGTTCGCGGTGGTCGGACCGACCGTGAAGGTCTGGCCGGACAAGGTGGTGGATGAGCGGGCGAAGCTGACGCACTCGCTGATCTGGGGTGAGGCGTGGGAGCGGAGCCTGTTCCACGGAGCGCGGGTGAGCGGGATCCCGAACGCGGAGCTGACGCCGGAGATCGCGGTTCGATTGGGCGGCGCGTACGGGGCGATGCTCGGGCCCGGGGCGTACGTGGCCACCTCCCGGGATTCGGACCGGGCGTCCCGGATGATCAACCGTGCGATGATCACCGGGTTCATGTCGGTGGGGGTGAACGTGGAGGACCTCCGGGAGATGCCGATCCCGGTGGTACGGCACGCGGTGAACTACGGTCGGGAGGCCGGGGGGATCCACGTCCGCCGCTCGCCCTTCGACCCGAAGGTGATCGACGTGCTCTTCTTCGACGGGGATGGCCGGGACCTGCCGCCGAGCAAGACGCAGTCGATCGAGCGGCTCTTCGCGCGGGAGGACTTCCCGCGGGCGGGCCCGGACGGGACCGGGGACCTGAATTTCCCGACGCGGGTCGTGGAAGGCTACCGGGAGCATTTCCTGTCCGAGGTGGACCGGGAGCTGATCGCGGATCGTCGCTTCACGCTCGTGGTGGACTACGCGTACGGGACGACGGTGGAGGTCTTCCCGGGGCTGCTCGGGACGCTGCGGACGGAGACGGTCAGCCTGGACGCGTACGAGGCGCCGGGCCGACTCTCCCGGAGCGAGGAGGAGTTCCGGGAGGCGCTGAACCGGCTGGGCGGGATCGTGCGGTCCATCGATGCGGAGCTCGGCGTGTGGGTGGATCCGGGCGGGGAGGTCATCCATTTGGTGGACGACGCCGGGCGGCCGGTCTCACCGGAGCAGGCGCAGGCGATCTTCGTGGGGCTGGCCCTCGAGCACCTGGGCGTCCGGCGGATCGCGATTCCCGTCACGAGCCCGGTGGTGGTTGCGCGCACGATCCGGGAGCACGGCGCGGAGCTGATCTGGACCAAGACCGAGCACCACGCCATGATGGCGTCCGCCGGGGAAGCGGACTTCGTGGCCGGAACGCGGGGCGAGTTCATCTTCCCGGCGTTCATGCCGGCCTACGATGGGATGTTCGCGGCGGTCAAGCTGCTGGAGGCGCTCGCGCGCTCGGGGACCCGGCTCCGGGAGGCCGCGGACCGTTACCCGCCGATCCACGTCCGGACCGCGCGCGTCGCGTGCCCCTGGGGGAAGAAGGGCACGGTCATGCGGCGCTTCATCGAGGCGACGGACGGGGAAGACCGGCAGCTCGTGGACGGCGTGAAGGTCTGGCGCGGCGAAGACGAGTGGGTGCTGGTCATCCCGCACTCCCACAAGCCCTACTTCGTGATCACGGTCGAGGCGCCGAACGAACGCCGGGCGGATGCGCTCCTCGGGGAGTACGCCGCGCTGGTCGAGCGCTGGCGGGACGAGGCGTGAGCCCGGCCACCGGCGGGCGGCGGGGCGGGTGGGTTCGAACGCGGGGGCCGTCGGCGGGTAGTGAAACCGGATGCAGCGTAGTTGGAAGGCGTGGCGGGCGCCGCGGCCTGGCAGGCCCGCGCGCCCGTTTCAGGTCGTTACCCGATCGATCGAATTGAAGTGACGGAGCGAATCGAGTTGGCGGTGGTCGGCGCCGGGCCCTGCGGCCTCGGCGTCGGGGTCGCGGCGCGCCAGGCGGGCGTGGACGCGGTGCTCTTCGACAAGGGGTGCGTGACCGCGGGGATCACGAACTACCCCACGTACATGACGTTCTTCAGCACGGCCGAGAAGCTGGAGCTGGGCGGGCTCCCGTTCGTCTGTGAAGAGGACAAGCCGACCCGGCGGGAGGCGCTCAAGTACTATCGCCGGGTGGTCGAGTACTTCCGGCTGGATGTCCGGCAGTATGAAGAGGTCGTCGAGATCGGCGGCCGGGCCGGGGCGTTCACGCTGCGCACCCGGCGGATGGACGGGACGACGTCGGAGTACGCCGCCGCGAACGTGGTGATCGCCACGGGCTTCTTCGACACGCCGAACCTGCTCGGCGTGCCCGGGGAGGACCTCCCGAAGGTCACCCATTACTTCAAGGAGGGGCACCCCTTCTACGATCAGGACTGCGTGGTGGTCGGCGGCGGCAACTCCGCGGTGGAGGCGGCGCTGGACCTGTTCCGCTCGGGGGCGCGGGTCACGCTGGTGCACTTCCTGGACACCCTCGATGCCCGGGTCAAGCCGTGGATCCTGCCCGACATCCAGGGCCGGCTCCGGGCGGGGGAGATCCAGGCGCGGTGGCGGACGCGCGTGGTCGAGATCCGGCCGCGCTCCGTGCTGCTCCGCTCGGAGGAAACCGGCGCCGTGGAAGAGCTGTCGAACGACTGGGTCTTCGCCATGACCGGATTCGCGCCGGACCCGCGGCTGCTGCGCCAGCTCGGCGTGACCATCGACCCGCAGACCGGCATCCCGGCCCACGACCCGGAGACCATGGAGACGGACGTGCCCGGCGTCTACATCGCCGGCGTGATCGCCGCCGGGTACGACGCGAACAAGATCTTCATCGAGAACGGCCGGGAGCACGGGCCGCGGATCGTGCGGGCGATCCGTTCGGTGACCGCCGGCTCGCCCTGACGGCGGCGGGCCACCATGGTCGGCGCCCGACGTTGCACCCCGTTCGGATCGATCCGATGGACGAGCTGAGCACCTCGATCGAAGCAGCGACCGGACTCGGACCGGAGCTCCAGCTCCGGATCTTCGAGTCCGCGTTGATCCTCGTCCTGCTCGTCCTGGCGCGGGCGCTGGTCACCGGCATCGTCTGGCGGCGGACCGAGGATCCGCGCATCCGCTACCGCTGGCGGAAGGTCGCCACCTACACCGCGGCGGTGCTCGGCGTGCTCCTGATCGGCCGGATCTGGTTCCGCGGCTTCCAGTCGCTGGCCACCTTCCTCGGGCTGCTCGGCGCCGGGCTCGCCGTGGCGCTCAAGGACGTGGTGGCGGATATGGCCGGGTGGCTGTTCATCCTCTGGCGCCGGCCGTTCTCCGTGGGAGACCGCATCCAGATCGGCGATCACGCGGGCGACGTCATCGACCTCCGGCTCTTCCAGTTCACGCTGCTCGAGATCGGCAACTGGGTCGATGCGGACCAGAGCACGGGCCGGGTGATCCACGTGCCGAACGGGCGCGTCTTCGTGGAGCCCGTGGCGAATTACATCCAGGGGTTGCAATACCTCTGGAACGAGATCCCGGTCCACATCACCTTCGAGAGCAACTGGCGGAAGGCGAAGGACATCCTGCTGGAGGTGGCGGAGCGGCACGGCCGACACCTCACCGAGGATGCGAAACGGCGGGTGATCGACGCGAGCCGGGACTTCATGATCTCCTACGAGAAGCTCACGCCGACGGTGTACACGCGGGTCAAGGGGCATGCGGTCGTGCTGACGATCCGGTACCTTTGCGAGCCGCGGAAGCGCCGCGGTTCCGAGCAGGCGATCTGGGAGGAGATCCTGGCCGAGTTCGAGAAGCACGACGACATCATGTTCGCGTACCCCACCCAGCGGTTCTTCGACAACGTCGTGGAAGGGAAGCCGGGCGTGCGAGGCGGCATGGCGTTCCCGGAGACGGTCACGCGGCACGATGCGTAACGATCGGATCCCCGGGCCGCGCCGTACGGCGCGGGGCTGCGAGGGCCCGCCACCGGGAGGCGGATGAATGGACCGGCCGTCGAGGATCGCGCAGGCGTATGGCTACGTGGTCTGCCTGATCGCGGTGATCACGTTCCTGATCTCGCTGAACAACGCCATCGGTGCGGCATTCGACCTGAGCGATCCGCTGTACGCGCGGGCCATGCGGGGCGAGCCGAGCATGGCGTCCTACGAGGTCTATCGCATGGAGATGGAGCGGTGGCCGAAGCCGGCGCCGGCGGAGGGGGAGGCGGTGGAGCCCCGGGACGAGGCGCGGGAGCGGGCGCTGTTCGAGGCGGCGCGGGCGGACCGGATCCGGGCCACGCGCTTCAAGGCGTATCGCACGCTGGTCACCACGCTGCTGCTCATGGTGGTCGCGGCCGCGTTGTTCACGACGCACTGGATCTGGCTGCGGCGGCAGGGAACCCGGCAGACGCCGCCCGCGGGGTGATCCGGGAACGAGTGCGTTGACGCGGGGTACGGGCGAATCGTAAATTCGGGTATCGAACCGAGGTGCGCAGGTGAGTCACGTGTCTGGAGAATCGGCCCTGTCGGCCCGCGCCAGGATCGAAGCCGTACTGGAATCGATCCGTCCTGCCCTGCACGAGGATGGTGGGGATGTGGAGCTCATCGATTACGACGATGAGGATGGCATTGTCCAGCTACGGCTCATGGGCGCGTGCGGCTCCTGCCCGATCTCGATGATGACGCTGAAACGGGGGATCGAGCGGCGCATCATCATGGCGGTGCCGGAGGTGCGGGCCGTTCACGCGCTGTGATGGTTGGCCGAACCGGTCCCTGGGACGGCCGGTGCCCCCGGGGCGCCGGCCGTCTCGCTTGAAAGGAAATCATGGCGATAGACCAGCAAGCATTGATCGAGCGCGTCCGCGCGGCGCTGTCTGGCGTTCGCAACCCGAAGACGGGGACGGATGTGCTCGCGGGTGGACAGGTGTCGGAGCTGGAGGCGGATGGGGAAGGTAAGGTCCGGCTCCAGTTCCTGCTGCGTCCCCAGGATCCCGGGACGCTCGTACGGGACGTACGGGCCGCGGTCGAGGCGGTGGAGGGCGTGTCCCGGGTGAAGATCGACGTGAAGCTGCCCGACACGCTCCAGGCGCAGCGGCAGCGTCCGCGGGGAGGGCGAACGCTCGCCCCCGGCTCGGTTCCGGCGCCCACGCCCGACCCGAACCTGGCGCCGGGGATCCGGCGCGTGGTCGCGGTCAGCTCCGGGAAGGGCGGGGTGGGGAAGTCGACCGTCGCGGTCAACCTGGCAGCCGCCCTCGCGGCGACGGGCCGGCGAGTCGGCCTGCTGGATGCCGACATCTACGGGCCGGACATCCCCCAGATGTTCGGGGAGCGCCGCAAGCCGCGGGTCACGGGAGAGCGGGGGAAGGAGCAGATCGTCCCTCTGGAGGCCCACGGCGTGCTCCTCATGAGTCTCGGGTTCCTGCTCGAGGATGAGCAGCCGGCGATCATGCGGGGGCCGCTGATCTCCGGGATCCTGCGCCAGTTCCTGGAGCAGGTCGCGTGGGGCGAGCTGGACTACCTGATCGTGGACATGCCCCCGGGCACCGGGGACGCCCAGCTCTCGCTCGTCCAGACGATCAACGTGGACGGCGCCATCCTGGTCACGACCCCGCAGGATGTGTCCACCGGGGACGTGCGCCGCGCGGTCCGCATGTTCGAGCGGGTCCGCACGCCGGTGCTGGGCGTGGTCGAGAACATGAGCGGCTTCGAGTGCCCGCACTGCGGGGGGCACGTGGACATCTTCGGCCGAGGCGGAGGGCGTACGCTCGCGGAGGACATGCACGTGCCGTTCCTTGGCGAGATCCCTCTGGACCGTGACGTTCGGGTCGCAGGCGACGAAGGGCGCCCGACCGTCGTCGCGAAGCCCGACTCCGCGGCGGCCGCCGCGTTCCGAGCGGTGGCCGAACACCTGATCGCTCGCCTGGAGGGCGTACCGGCCGGCCGGCCATGAAGCTCCCGCCCCCGCCCGAGCTGGCCGCCATGCCCGTGCACGCCGTGGTGCGGGACTTCCCCGAGACGCTCGGCGTCTTCCTGAGGTTCGGCGTGGACCTCCCGGGCCGGGGCGGCGGCCCGGTATCCGCGGCGCTCGACGGTGACACCGGGCCGCTCCTCGACGCCCTCCTCGCCGCGACCGCCTGGCGCGAATCCGAATGCGCATCACGCTCCTGACCGACTTCGGCACCGCCGACGGTTACGTGGCCGCCATGAAGGGCGTGATCGCCTCGATCGCGCCCGGCGTGCCGATCGATGACGCCACCCACGAGATCCCGCCGGGCGACGTGGCCGCCGGAGCGTGGGCCCTCGGACGCTACTGGGACCTCTATCCCGAAGGCACGATCCACGTTGCGGTCGTGGACCCCGGGGTCGGTACCGCGAGGCGGGCGGTCGCCGCACGGATCGGGGGACGCTACTTCGTCGCCCCGGACAACGGGATCCTGACCTGGGTCCTGGACTCGGGCGCCGCCGTGGAGGCCGTGGAGATCACCGAGCACCGGTTTCTGCGCGACGTCGTCTCGGCCACCTTCCACGGCCGGGACGTCTTCGCGCCCGTGGCCGCCCACCTCGCCGTCGGCGCACGGCTGGACGAGCTGGGCAGCCCGATCCACGACCTCGTACGCCTCGACATCCCACGGCCGGAGCGGACGCCTTCCGGGGCGCAGGGAAGCGTCATCCACGTGGACCGGTTCGGCAACCTGATCACGAACATCCCGGGATCGTGGGCGGGCGGCACGGCGATGGTGCTGGTCGCCGGCCGGGAGGTGGGACCGGTTCGGCGGGCGTACGGCGATGTCCGGGTCGGCGAGCTCCTGGCGCTGGTCGGGTCCGCGGGCGTGCTCGAGATCTCGGTGCGGGACGGGAACGCGGCCGTAACGCTCGGCGTGGGCAGGGGCGCACGCGTCCAGGTCCAGGGCGTCGGCCGCGGCGAGGCGTAGTCCGTTCCCCGGGCGTCTCTCCCTCTCCTCCTCGCAGCGGCGCGGTCCGCACCATGCGGGCGGCCGATGCGTCAACCCGTCGTGACGTCGATCTGGATGGTCGGCGGGTGGGTCAGGGTGTGCTCCACCGTGCAGTGGCGCGCCGCGCGGAGGGCGGCCGCCCGCCGCTCCTCCGGCAGCGATGGCCAGCGGATCAGCATCTCGTAGCTTCCGACCCGGTACGGATCCGGGACGTAGTCCCACGCGAGCTCGATTTCGAGGTCATCGAAGGACAGTCGGGCGGCCTGGGCCCACGACGCGAGCACGGACAACGTGCACGTCGCCAATGAGCCGGCGAGCATGTGCAGCGGAGAGAACTGCACGGCCGGATCGGCGGACTCGATCTCCAGACCCGCCCCGTTCACCTGGAGGCGAATGCGCCGGTCGCCTTCCAGGATGATCCGCATGCGGCGTTACGCTCCTTCGAGCCACTCCCGCTCCGCCTTCTCGAGCCTCCGCTGACGCGGGGCCAGGAAGCGGACGATCAGGTAGCCGAGCAGGATGATCGGCCCGACCTTGAAGAGCAGGAAGGCGGCCAGCGACAGCGCGGCGGAGAAGACGATGCCGACCACGGCCAGGACCGCGGTGAGCACGGCCAGGCCGATCAGTCCGACGACGAAGAAAGTGACGAGCGCAGTAATCATCTGGTTCTCCCGGTCCGACGTCAGGGTGCTGCGAGGTCCACGTCCACCCACCGCACGTTGACGGCGCCGAACGCGGCGTCGAGCCTCAGCGTGAGCTTGTGCCTGGCTGAGCCCCAGTCCTCGGAGTAGTAGTACCCGTCGGCATCGCGTACGAGCCCGTGGGCATCGATCTTCGCCAGCACGCCTTCCCTGGCGAGCCGGACGCCGACGCCGCGAGGCAGGTTCAGGGTCAGGGAACCGAGCCCGACCTTCACGGACGCGGTCATGTCGGAGCGCCACTGGCCCGAGAAGTCGAGGACGATGTCGCCCACGGCGCCTTCCACCTCGAGCCGGGACAGGTTCGCGTTGCCGAGGCCGTAGGCGCGGAACGCCGCAGCCCCGGCGTTGAGCCGCAGGTACTCGGCCTGCCCGGTGTTGGGCCGGGAGAACCGGAGCGTGGTCTCGCTGGCGCCGGTCGCGATCACGGCTCGCCGCAGGTTCAGCCCGCCGAGCTCCAGGTCCGCCTGGGCCGCCCCGAACTGGAGGTCGAGGGCGAGCGCCACATCCGGGCCGAGCGCCAGATCCAGTTCGCTCGCCTGGGACCGGCGCACGCTCACTCGCCCCGGGCTCTCCAGGCCGATGTGCAGCTTCCCGGCCGAGTACTCGACGACCGGCTCGAAATTGCGCGCATCGTAGCGGAAGCGGGACCGGTACAGCGTACCCGCCGGTGCGGGCGCGAGGTTGAGCTCGCCCGCGCCGAACTGGATCTTCACGTCCAGTTGCTCTTCCGCGCCCCGCTGGCGCTGGGCGGCCACGACCCGGACGTCCTGGCTCCTCGCCGTGGCGGGCGCCGCCACGAGGGCGGCGGCCAGCGCGAGCACCGTCCAGGGCAGGACCCTAGACATTCGCCTCCTCCTCGAAGAGCCCGGACGGGGTTTCCGGCTCGGGCTCGGGCGCGGGAACCTGCGGCTGCGTGCCCGCGCGGGAGAGGAGCACGGCGCCGAGCCCGATCGACACGGCGGCCCAGGTCAGCATCACGGCGAGGAACTTCAGGAGCCCGTACAGGAAGTTGAACCACGGCCCGGCCATCTGCACCACGTGCGCCGCGATGAACAGCGCGAGGAGGATGCCGAGCCCGGTCAGCACGTAGTAGTACGAGTTGCCGAGCCGGAACCAGTCGCCGCCATAGAACCGCCGCTCCGCCAGCGCCTCGCCCGCCGCGTGCGCGACCGCGAGGTAGCCGAAGGCCGCGGCCAGGACCACGGCGATCGGGAAGAGCGGGATCCACACGAGGAGCAGCGGGATCCCCACGATCGAGATCACGAGACCGATGATCCCCAGGATGAAGACCGGCAGCACCAGGAACGAGGCGGCCAGGCCGACGAGCCCGGAGCGCAGCGTCGCGTGCCTCGCCGTGTCCGCCACGCCCTCCAGGTACTTCCGCCCGAAGAACACAACGGCGAAGCCGATGAGCGCCATCACCAGGAAGGTGGACAGCGTGGAGACCAGGCCCGTCATCCCCTTCCCGATGTAACGGAACGGCCTCGCCCATCCGCGGTCGCTCTGCTGGGCCCGCTGCTCGCGGCGCAGCCGCTCGTGCACCTCCCGCTCGATCTCCTGGCGCAGCTCCGCTTTCAAGACGGCCTCATCGGAGCTCTCCCGGAGCCGTGCCTCGAGCTCGCGGATCCGTTCGTTCAGGCGTTCGATCGTGTCCTGGGTCGGGGCCTCGGCGTCAGCGATCCCGCCGACGTTCAGCGTTCCGCGCACCACCAGGGTGCGTGCGCCATCGAGCACGGAGGCGAGCGCTTCCGAGATCCGGGCCCCCGCCTCCCCGTCGGGCGCCTGCCAGCCCTTCAGGAGCGCCACCAGGTCGTCACCGGACGCCTCCATGGCGTCGTTCAGCAGGTCGCGCCACGCACGGTCCAGCCTGCCGTTCCGATCGTAGGTGCCCGCGCGGACGCCGTCGATCTCGATCACGCCATTGCGCAATGCAATGCGGACCGACCGGCCGCCATCGACCTCGATGGTGAGCCCGGCCACATCGCGGGACAACGCGACCTCGCTGGATACGATCCGGGCTTCCTGCGCGTCCAACGGCTTGTCGAGCGCAGGCGCCGCGCCCGTCATGCCGGCCACGAACAAGGCCGACACGAGCAGCCACCGGGTGGCTTTCCGCTCAGAACGAGTAGGAGGATACATAACGAGCTTCCCGCGTCGGGGTGCGGAAAAGGTTCTGGTACAGGATCCAGGTGGACACGATCGTGAGCGTCCCGAAGACCGCGGCGGCGATGCCCACGTGGCTCAGGGCGCCGGATTCGATCAGGTCCTCGGCCCTCTGCAGGATCCAGAGCGCGATCCCGGTCTCCATGAGCGAGCCCGCTGCCTGGCCCGCCAGGGAAAGCACGGCGTCCCAGGCCCGGTCCCGCATGAACAGCAGGAGCATGGACGGCGTCACACCGGGGTGGGACACGATCCACGCGAACACCGAGCCGATGATCACGACGGGGAGGGCGAGCAGACTGGTGAGCACCGCCCAACCCGTCGTGGTGCCCGGCAGCAGCCGGGTGATCAACGCGGCGACGCGGACGGTCCACGGCCGGCGCACCCGGACCCGGCTCATCACGCGATCGGCGAAGTCGGCGGCGGGCTCGATCTGCGGCAGGGAAGCCAGCAGCCCGAACAGCGCCCGCCACTCCTCGACCTCCATCTGACAGCGAGAGCACGTGATGAGGTGCGACTCGAGCACTGCGCGGTCGGCCTCGGAGAGCGAGCCTTCGACGAAGGCTTCGAGTCGGTCAGGGGTCGGGTGAAACTGATCGTCGGTCACGTTCGTGACTCTCCGTTGAGGTCCACTGTACCGTACGACACGGGGCGCGCCTCGGTTTCACAGGCGGAGATGCGCCAGCTTCTGGCGCAACTCCCCGCGCGCCCTGTGGATGTACGTTTTCACCGTGCCGAGCGGCACGCCCATGATCTCCGCGATCTCATCGTAAGGCCGGCCTTCCACGTGCCACAGGATGATCGCCGTGCGGTACTCCGGCCGCAGGGTGGCAATGGCCCGTTCGAGTACGGTTCCGAGCTCACGGTTCGCCGCGTAGTCTTCGGGCGTCTCGTCGGATGCGATGGCGGTCAGCACGGTGGCGTCCACCTCCTCCGCATCCGTCGCGTGGGGCGAGCCGTCCAGCGAGAGCGTGGCCAGCTCCTTCTTGCGGAGCTGATCGAGCGCGGTGTTGTGCGCGATCTTGAAGATCCAGGAGCTGAACTTGTAGCGCGGATCGTAGCGGTCGAGCGCGTTCAGGACCTTGATGAAGGTCTCCTGCGCCAGGTCCTCGGCGAGCTCCCGGTCACGGACCAGGCGGTAAACGAGCGAAAAGACCGGCTTCTGGTACCGGTCGATCAGCTCGCGGTACGCCGTCTCCCGTCCCTGGAGGGCACGGGCGATGACTTCCTGGTCGGACAGGTTCCTGTAGTCCACTTCCCCAAGCGTCGCGCGACTTCGTCGTTGCCGCGCATCCATACGGAAGGCCGGGCGGTCCGGTTTCGGATCCGCCCCGGACCTTGCCCACGGTGCCGCCCCCGGCTAGTTTCGTGCGCCGTATTTTACGATGCCCAACACGTTTGCGCGATGCCTGCGAAAACCGAGGGCGAGATTGTGCCGCCGTCCGGCGCGGCGAAGGCCGCCGCGGTCCGGTCGATGTTCGGCGCCATCGCGCCACGTTACGACCTGCTGAACCACCTGCTCAGCCTCAACATAGACCGGCGCTGGCGCCGCCGTGCCGTGGATCTCCTCATGGAGGGGCGCCCCGCGCAAGGTGTGTACCTCGATGCCTGCGCGGGGACCTTCGACCTGGCCATCGAGCTGGCGCGGCGACCGGGCTTCGACGGGCGGGTCATCGCCTCCGACTTCGCATTCCCGATGCTGGAGCGGGGGCTCCCCAAGCTGAGGGGGACCGCTGTCTCGCCCGCGTGCGCCGATGCGCTCCGGCTGCCGTTCCCGGACGCCGTGTTCGACGGGGCCACCGTCGGGTTCGGGGTCCGCAACCTGGCCGAGCTCGACGCGGGGCTGCGGGAGCTGGCGCGGGTGCTCAAGCCGGGCGCCCGCCTGGTGATCCTGGAATTTGCCACGCCCCAGTGGCAGCCGTTCCGGGGGCTGTACCTCTTCTACTTCCGCCACATCCTCCCCCGCATCGGGCGCTTGGTCTCCCGGCACGAGAGCGCGTACACGTATCTGCCCGAGTCGGTGCTGGCGTTCCCTGAGCCCGCGGCGCTGGCGGAGCGCATGCGGACGGCCGGCTTCGACAGCGTCGACTGGCGCACGTTGACCGGCGGGATCGTGGCGATCCACCGAGGGACGCGCGGCGTGGACCGCGCCCGGACCGTTGCACAACCCGGAGGAGGCAAGTGATGAGACGCGTCGTCGTGATGGCGCTCCTGGCCGTATTCGCTCCGCTGCCCGTCACCGCGCAGGAGCGGCCGTTCGGCACACTTCGGGAACAGGCCGAGCTGCGCCAGGAGTGGCTCCGGATCCGGCTCGAGCGCGTGCTGCCGCGCCTCATGCGGGAGCACGGCGTGGACATGTGGATCGTGCCGGCCCGGGAGTACAACGAGGACCCGGTCTTCTTCTCGATCGTCTCGCCCACGACCATGGCCGCCCGGCGCCGCACGATCTACGTGTTCTACGACCGCGGCCCCGAGCGGGGCGTGGAGCGGATCGCCATCGGCGGGACGTCCCAGGGCGGGCTGTATACGGTGGTCCGGGACCCGGACGCGAAGGCCGGGGCGGCCGCCGGCCAGGTCCGGCTCGCGGAGCCCTTCGGTCCCGAGCAGTGGAAGCTGCTCACGCCCATTGTCGAGGCGCGGGACCCGAAGGTGATCGCGGTGAACATCTCCCACACCCATGCGTTTTCGGACGGCCTCAGCGCCGGCGAGTGGGAGCAGCTCCAGCAGGCGCTCGGCCCGAAGTACGCGGCGAGGGTCGTGCGGAAGGAGCTCCTGCCGCTCCAGTACATCGAGGAGCGGATCCCGGAGATGCTGCCGCATTACGTGCGCATGCAGGAGGTCGTCCACGAGCTGATCGCCACCGCGTTCTCGAACCGGGTGATCACGCCGGGGGTGACGCGCACGGAGGATGTGGTGTGGTGGCTGCGCCAGCGGGTGAACGACCTGGGGCTCGGCACCTGGTTCCACCCGACCGTCAGCGTACAGCGGCGGGGCGTGAACATGGCGGATTCGGCGAACCCGGTGATCCTGCGTGGGGACGTGCTGCACGTGGACTTCGGGATCAGCGCTCTCGGGCTGAACACGGACACGCAGCACATGGGGTACGTCCTGCGGGAAGGCGAGACGGATGTCCCGGCGGGTCTGAAGAACGCGCTGGCGCGGGCGAACCGGCTCCAGGACATCGTGCTCGAGGAGATGGTGCCGGGCCGCACGGGGAACGAGGTGCTGCACGCCGCGCTCGAGCGCATGCGGGCGGAGGGGATCGACGGCACCGTCTACTCGCACCCGATCGGGGACCACGGGCACGGCGCGGGCCCGCTCATCGGGCTCTGGGACCGGCAGGAGGGGGTGCCCGGGCGGGGTGACGTGCCGCTCCGGCCGAACACGTGGTTCTCCATCGAGCTCCAGGCCACGACCCCGGTCCCGGAGTGGGACGGCCAGCCCGTGCGCATGGCGCTGGAGGAGGAGGCGTACCTGGACGAGAACGGCCAGCGCCGCTGGGTGCTCCGGCGCCAGGAGGCGTTCCACGTCGTTCGTTAGGCGACGTCGCGCCGGGCCCGCCCCCGGCGCTCGAACCCTCCCCGGGCCGCGCCGGCCGCAGGGGGTGCCGGGGAGGGCGGCCTGCAGCGGGCTGGACGGAAGGGGAGAGAGCCGCGCTTCGATGCGCGGCTCTTCTTTTTCGGGTCGGCAGGGCGCCGTAGGGGTGGGCGCAGCCCCGGGGCCCGTGTCGGGCGCGAGAGCCTTCAGCGAAGCGGGCCGGCGGCCTGAATGGAGGCCGCCGGGGCGGGGAGTTCGAAATGGACGGAATGGAGCCGCGCACGAAAGGCGCGGTTCGTCGTTGGGGCGACGCCGCTCGTCGGGCCACCGTCCCCCTGCCTGCTTCGTCGGGAACGTCCGGATCCTCACTATGGCGGATGGAGCGCATCGCTGATGAAGGCGGGATGCCTTGCAACAGGCATTCGCCGGGAGTGGGAGCCGCACCGGTGCATTGCGGCGCAG
>CALCID010000070.1 GCA_937907535.1 uncultured bacterium
CGCCCCGCACGAACCCATTCGCCCGCGCATCGAACGTCTTGCAACGCCCATCCGGCGCCATCATCCGGGACTTGGAGAGCGTGATCGTCGTCTCCGGCGAGAGGATCAGGTTCACCCCGCCGGCCAGCGCCATGCGACACTCACCCGCCCTGAGGCTCTTCACCGCCAGGTGCACCGCCACCAGCGACGACGAGCACGCCGTGTCCACCGCCACGCTAGGCCCCTGGAGCCCCAGCACGAACGAGATCCGCCCCGCCGCAACACTGTGCGCGTTGCCCGACGCCGAGTACGCGTCCAGCGCCGCGTGCCCGCCCGATTTCAGGAGCTGGTAGTAGTCCGTGCCCGAGATCCCCACGAACACGCCCGTGGGGCTCCCGACCAGCCGGTCCGGCGCCTGCCCCGCCCGCTCCAGCGCCTCCCACGCCAGCTCGAGGAGCAGCCGCTGCTGCGGGTCCATCCCCACGGCCTCCCGCGGCGAGAACCCGAACAACGACGCATCGAAGTGGGCGACGTCATCCAGGAACGCACCCCACCGCGTCGCCATCTTCCCCGGCGCGTCCGGGTCCGGGTCGTAGTACGCGTCGATGTCCCACCGGTCCGGCGGCACCTCCCGCACCACGTCCCCGCCTTCCCGCAACAGCTCCCAGAACGCCTCCGGAGAGTCCGCCCCGCCCGGGAAGCGGCAGCTCATCCCCACGATCGCGATCGGCTCCCGCTTCGCACGCTCGACTTCGTCGAGCCGGGCCTGGAGCTGGGCGGCCAGCAGCGCGAGCCGCTTCGGTGGCAGGTTGCTTAGCCTCTCGAGCAGTTCTTTCATTTGCGGGCCCGTGACTCGTCGGTACCGGTGAAGAAGCGCTCCACCTCTTCGTCCGACAGCTTCTCGATCTGCTCCAATAGGTCCTCGGCACTTGCGGCCGGCGCCTTGAGCCTCCCCTCCACACCGGGCGCCGACGCCTCGTTCGCCGCTTCGTCCAGCCCGGGGACCTCCCGGGCGAGATAATCGGTCAACGCGTCGATGGTCGGATAGTCGAAGATGAGCGTGGCCGGGAGCGGGCTCGAGGCGCCCGTCCCCTTGCTCAGCAGGTTGCGCAGCTCCACCGCCATGAGCGAATCCACACCCAGTTCGCTCAGCGGCTGCTGCGGATCGATCGTCCGCGTGCCGGGCAGGCGCACCACCTTCACCACCTGCTCGTGCACGAACGCCTGGAGCAGTTCCCGGCGCTGGTTCGCAGGCGCCGCGGCGAGCCGCGCGGCGAGGTCCGGCTCACCGGTTCCGACCGCCGGCCCGGTCGCACCGTGCTCCGCCTGCCCTGCCCCCCGATCCGCGCCCCGGACACCCGTCTCGCGTCTGGCCCGGCTGGTCACCGACGCCCGATGCGGCTCGGAAAGCCACGGCGGAACGGTGCTCGCGCCTTCCAGGAACCGGGACCAGTCGATGGGCATGACCGCCGCCTGCGCCGTGCCGTCCCGCAGCAGCGTCTCCAGGGCACGCAGCCCCTCCTCCGGCGGGATCTCGCCCAGACCCTGGGCCGCCACTCGCTGGCCGACGCCCCGCTCCGCGGCGGCCCCGATCGTCGCCCAGACGCCCCAGTCGATGCTCAACGCGGGGAGCCCCATGGCCCGCCGATGATGCGCGAGCGCGTCCTGGAACGCGTTCGCCGCCGCGTGGTTCGCCTGCCCCGCCGAGCCGAGCAACCCGGCGATCGACGCATACATCACGAAGAAATCGAGCGGGTCCTCCGCCGTGGCCGTGTGGAGGTACCAGCTCCCGTCCACCTTCGGACGCAATACCCGGGTGAACGCATCCCAGTCCTGGAGGAGCAGCGCCCGGTCCTCGAGCACCCCCGCGGACTGGATCACGCCGCGCAACGGCGGCATCTCGGCCCGGATCGCGGCCACCGCGCGACGCACGTCGTCCGCGGACCCGACGTCGCATTGCATGACCCGGATCCGCGCACCCACCGCCTCCATGGCCCGGATCTCCGCCTCCGCCTCCCCGGACGGTGCACGCCGCCCCGCCAGCACCAGGTGACGCGCGCCCCGATCCACGAGCCAGCGCGCGGTCAGGAGCCCCAGCCCGGACAGCCCGCCCACGATCAGGTAGGTGCCGTCCCCCCGGATCCGGACGCCCCCCGCATCGCCGCCGTCCGCGACCTCCCGCGTCACCACGACCTTCCCGATGTGCCGCGCCTGGGCCATGTAACGGAACGCGTCCGCAACCCGACCCGCCGGGAATTCCGTCACCGGGAGCGCCGGGACCTCCCCCGCCTCGACCAGCGCCATGAGCTCCCGGAAGAGCGGCTCCAGCCCGGCGGGGTCGTGCAGCAACCGCCCGGAGAGGTCGATCGGGTAATACTGCGAACCGGGCTTCAGCGCCGCGAATTCCTCCGGCGTCAGGATGCCCCGCTTCCCGATCTCCAGGAACCGGCCGCCCTCCGCGAGCACCGCCACGCTCTTCGGGATGAACTCCCCGGCCAGCGAGTTCAGGACGACGTCGACGCCCCGGCCTCCCGTGGCCTTGAGAACTTGCCCGGCGAAATCCAGCGTCCGCGAGTCCATGACAAGCCGCACGCCGAGCCCCCTCAGGTACTCCCGCTTCTCCGGCGAGCCCGCAGTCGCGAAGATCTCCGCGCCCGCCCGCCGCGCCAGATGCACCGCGGCCAGCCCCACGCCACCCGCGGCCGCATGGATCAGGACCTTCTCCCCGGCCTTCAGCCCCGCCAGTTCGTGCAGCGCGTGGTACGCCGTCAGATAGGCGATCGCCACGCCCGCCGCCTCCGCATGGCTCAGCCCGGCCGGGATCCGCGCCGTGAGCTCCGCCCGCGCGATCACGTACGTCGCGAAACCACCGGAAGTCAACGCGACGACCTCATCCCCGACCGCCACGTGCCGAACGCCTTCGCCCACCGCCACCACCCGGCCGGCGCACTCCCCGCCGAGCGGCTCCGGGTCCGTCCGCATCCGGAGCGCGTTCATCACGTCCCGGAAGTTCAGCCCCGTCGCATAAACCCGGATCTCGACCTCGCCCGGCCCTGGCGCGCGACGCGTCATGGGACGCCACGTCAGCCCTTCCAGCACCCCGTCGCTCGGCTGCTCCAGCGCCACCGGCGCCAGCGCTTCCGGATCCGGCCGCCCAGCCGCGCGTAACGCCGCGTCGACCTTCTTCCGGACGAGCCGCGCCACGTACCGCTCGCCACCCCGCACCCCCACCTGGTCCTCCCCATCCGCGTACAGCAGCTCGGCCACGAGATGCCGCGCCTGCTCGCCCCCATCCGCCGCAGGGTCGAGATCCACCGACACGCAACCCAGTTCGGGATGCTCCAGCCGGATCGACTTCGCCACACCCCAGAGCGGCGCCTGCGCCACCGCCAGCGGGCCCGGAGCGCCGATCGGCTGCGCGCCCCGCGTGACGACCCACAGCCGCGGCGGCGTGATCGCGGACCGGCCCAGCGCCTGCACGACCTCGACGAGACTCCCGGCCGAATGCCTGAGCGCCGCCTCCGCCGGCGCCGGCTCCGTCGCGTCGATCCCCCACAGATGCACCACGCCGCGCAACGGACGGCCCGGATCCGACACCGCCTCCGCGATCGCCCGCGCCAGCGCCCCATCCCCGGCCTCCGCACCCTCTGCCTTCACCACGACCGTGCGCGCCCCACCCGCGTCCAGCAGCTTTGCGACCTCCTCGCCGATCCCCGCCCCGTCCGCCAGGATCAGCCAGCTCCCAGACGCCACGCCGGACGCGTCCTCCGATCCAGCCGCGACCGCCGCCGACCCGGCGCCCACCGCCCCGGCCGCCCGCGCCACGATCACCGCCTGGTGGTACGCAGCCGCCGACCCGGGCAGCGCCACCGAATCCGGGAACCCGTTCTCGCGCAACAGCTCGCGCCACCGGTCCGCCCGGAGCAGCGGGTAGGTCGGCCGAACCGACACGTCCGTGAACCGCCACCAGCCCTCCGTCAGGCCGAACGTGATGTCGATCCACCGCTCCGGCTCGGTCACCTCAACGAGGAGCAGCAACCCGCCCGGCTTGAGCAGCGTCCGCACGTTCGCCAGCGTCTCGCCGAGATCCGCCGTCGCGTGCAGGACGTTGACCGCCAGCACAATATCGTACCCGCCCGCCTCGAAGCCCTGCTCCCGCGGGTCCCGCTCGATGTCCAGCAGCTCGTACCGGACGAAGTCGTACGCCGCGAATCGCTCCCCCGCCCGCGCCAGGAACACCGGCGAGATGTCCGTGAACACGTACTCCGTCCGGTCCCGCGGCAGCACCGGCAACACCGACGACGTCGTCCCACCCGTGCCCGCGCCAACCTCGATGATCCGGAGCCGCGAGCCCTCCGGACGACCCGCCAGCGCCGCCCGCACCACGTCCGCGACGAAACCGTTGAACGCCCGCGCCAGCGGAGATTCCCGATACAGCCGCTCCGCGAGCTCCGACGAGCCACCCGGGAACAGCAGCGAGAGCGGATCCACCGCCCCGGTCAGCGCACCCGCGAGCTGCCGCCCGCACTCCCCCGTCAACCGGATCTGCGCATCCGAGGCCGGGTACCGCTCGAGGAGCTCCTGCCACGCCGCCTCCGCATCGCTCGCCCGCGGCGCACGGAGCGCCCGCCACCCATCCCCCGACGCTTCCAGCACCCCCCGCTCGGCCAGGATCTCCAGGAGCCGGTCCAGGAGCCGGCCGTACCGCGGCAACACCCCCCACCGCTCCGCCGCTTCCCCCCGCGTGAACCGCGCGCCCGGCGCGAAGTCCCAGCCGAGCCGCAGGATCGCCTCCTCCACGAACGCGCCGCTCACCGCCTCCAGCCGCGGGAGGAGCTCCTCGTACTCCGCCAGCCCCGGCGCCTCCGCGAACCGCGCCGCGCGATCCGCGACCGCCGCCTCGAGCTCCGCCGGCGACGGCCACCCGCCCGGAGGGCTCGCCTCACCCGAAACCGGCTCCCCACGCGGAGCCTTCCGCCATTCGACCTCGTACAGCCACCCCTCGTGCCCGTCCTCACCCCGCACCAGATCGTGGACGAGCCGCCGCAGCGTGAGCCCCCGCAGCTCCGCCAGGACCCGCCCGGCGTCGTCCAGGACACGAACGTCCGCCACCAGCGTGTCGCCCCCCCGACCCGCACCCTCCCGCACCGTCACGTGGCTCCAGACCTCGGCCGGAAGCCGGTCCCGGACCACCACCGCGTCGATCCCGACCGGCAGGAACGGATCCCCGCCCGCGTCGGCCCCGGGCAATGCCGCCGCCACCGCCTGGAGACACCCGTCCAGGAGCGCGGGGTGCAGCCGGAACCCATCCACCGGCGTCGCCGCGAGCCGCACCCGCGCGAGCGCCTCCCCGTCCCGCCGATGGATCTCCGCCACGCCGAGCAGCGAGGGACCGAAATCGAGCCCCCGCCCCCTCAGGTGCTGGACATGCGCATCCGATGCGACGTCATCCCGGCACCGTTCCCGGATCGCTTCCAACGACTCCGGCGCCGCCCCCGCTTCCGCGCTCGTCCCGAAGCCCACGCCGATCACGCACGTCGCGTGCGTGCGCCAACCATCTTCGCCGGACGCCTGACTCACGATCTGGACCGAGCCCGTCGTCTCCGAGTCCGGGGTCACCACCGTCTGAACGGCGAGCGCTCCGTCGTCGCCCAGCACCAGCGGCTCCAGGAACGCCAGACCCTCCACACGGACGCCGGCGGACGCCGCGAGCGCGCCGAAATGCGCATGCGCCGCCGCCACCGCCATCTCGACATACGCCGCGGCCGGCAGGATCGGGACGCCGCGAACCCGATGGTCTTCAATGAAGTCGAAGCTCGAGGCCAGGAGCTCCGTCTCGAACTGGAGCTCCCGCAACGGCGAGCGGAGCCGCACGCCGAGCAGCGGATGGACCGGCTCGCCGGCGCCTCCACGCCCGATCGTCCCGGCCCCGTTGCGCCGCGCACCCGCGCCCGGCTGATCGGGCAGCCAGTACCGCTCCCGCTGGAAGGGATAGGTCGGAAGCGCCACCTTCCGACGCCCG
>CALCID010000071.1 GCA_937907535.1 uncultured bacterium
ACTGCCATTAACTCATCGGCGATTGCTCGGCCGTCCTCGGTGCCTTCAATGTGAAGGGCAATAACGAAATGGCTGTTGCGCGCCGAGGTTGTTTCGGAGGATGCTGGTTGGCTGCTTGCTGTCGCTTCAATAAAGTATGTCCGGATACCGCTCATCTGTGGTGTGTTGGTGGCAGAATACGTTAGACCTTTGTCCGATAGTAGGCAATGAGTGCGGGCGGTTTATGTGGTGTTCGGCATGTTGTGTACTTAGTAGTTGATCGTGGGTGCGAAAAAAGTATACGGTGGTTGTCTGGTAATGTGCGACATATAAGTGTCTGTGTGCCGGCCATGCATCATGTCCCGGTGACCTACGCGGCTAATGCTCTTCGCTACGCGGCACGGCCCGCCACCTTACCCGCTGTCGAGTAACGAGACGCAAAATTGGCATTCCGACCTAATTCGCCTCGGAACGATCGTTCTCGGGCCCGGGCGGGGGCACGCGCTCCATTTCGGTCTCCGCGACGGCGCGCATGCGCTCCAGCGCCGCGAAGAGCCGCTCCCGGGTCCGGCGCGCCGCCCTCACCCAGGCCGCCCGTCCGACCACACCCCCCAGCACCGCGCCCGCGAGCGAGGCGAGCGGGGGCAGGGCGGCGATCAGGCCGAGCGGGATCGATTGCTCGAAGACCGTGGCCTCGAAGAGCCCGATGGCGAGGAAGGCGCCGGCCATGTACCCCGCCGAGGCCCCGACCATGGTGCCACCCGCGAGGAGCCCCCACTTGGTGACCCGCCGGTCCTGCGTTCCGGCGATGGCCGTCTCTTCGCCCCGCGAGATGACCTGGAGCGCGGCGCCGCCTCGCCCATCCGTCAGCCGCCACAGGCCTTCGCTCGGATGGTCGATGGCGCCGCCCACGATCGGGAGCTCGAGCTGCCCTCGGGCGAGCATGTGGTGGGCGGTGGCCGGGGTGATCGTCCCCCGGACCGTGTCCTGCACCGTCTGGATCCCGTCGGGGCCGAGGATCCCCTGGCTGGACAGCCGACGCGCGTACAGGGCCCGGAGCGCCGCCCGCAGCTCCGCGGGTGCCACGCCGACTTCCTGCGCGATACGCTCTGCTTCGGCGAGGGAAATGGAATCGTGACTCGCGGAGATGACCTCTCGCTGGGCCGCCAACTTCAATGCCAGCGCGAGCTCGGCTCGGGAGATCCGGTCTGGCTTGGTCACGGTTCGTGTTGCGTGAGGTCAGAGACGAAGAAGGTATCGATTGCGGCGAATATAATGTGGCGAGTGCTGTCGTGCCATAGAATTATTGCACGGGAAGGCGGTCCGCGGCACGGGATGTGCCGTGACGGCCGGTCACTTGGCCGTTGCCCTGCCAGTTCATTGCTGCCCGACGCCGAATATGTGGGTAGGGCGTGACATGCGCGGTGCTGTGCGGGCGCGACCACCCGCCTGCGGCGCGACCTGGGTCCAGGAAGCGGCGCCGTAGGTTCCTCCGCCCGGGAAGTCGGGATCACCCCGGCGTCGCACACAGCACAGGCGTGGCCCCGCCTTCCAGCACCCACCGGAAGTCCGGTTAGTACGGCACCACGGCAACCGAAGGCGAGCGGCGGCAAGCCGGCCGCCCGAAGCCCGGGGCGTGGGCCAAACGCGCCCCCGCGAGCTTCGACGTGCGCGGTCCGAGTTCCGGTGTGACGCGCGGCGCAGGGCCCGGAACGAAGCCTCCGGCCGCGATCGTGGCGGTCCCGACATCCCCCTTCATCTTCGCTGACTATTCGATCGATTCGAACCGCACCACGCTCCGGTTCTTCACGCGCGCCAGGTAGAAGCGCTGCGGGCGGATGGCCGAACGCCGGTCCGACACCATGAGCAGGACGACGCCACCGTTCCGGCCTTCGTCCAGGATGTCGGACAGCACCACGGACGGCCGGCCCGCCGGCGTGACGCAGGCGCCCACCGGGTCAATGCGGCAGATCCGATACGCATCCGGCCTCCGGCGCACAGTGGCGGGGACCACGGCCGTGTCGTAGACGAGGAAGTCGCGCATGACGTAGCGGCCGCCGTCCTCCAGCCGTTCCAGCCGGGCGATGTACGGGTGGACGAAGATCGGCTGCGGCAGTTCGAGGCGGGCCGCGGCCTCGGCCAGGACCGCGTCGTATACTTCCTCCTCGGGCACATCCCGGGCCGGTCCGCATGCGGCCTGCGCGGACACGAGGAGCAGGAGGAGTGCGACGACGGTGCGGCGAAGGGGCGGGTGCATACCTTACGGATAGACCGGGCCGCGAGTCCTGTCCAGAGCCCTGGTCGACCGGGGACGGGTGACGCTCAGGGCCGGCGTCGGAACCCGGTCCGCAGCTCACATCACGGTGCCGGCATGGATCGGAGGGTCGAGACCGGTCGGCTCTCCCGGGAGAGGGGGCGAATCCAGATATCTGCCTCGCCCGTCGCCCTGCGGCTTGACTGCGGGGCACCCGACCCCGAGGGAGTTGCGCCGGAAAATGGCATTGCATCCCGGCACGAGGACACCCTCGACCAGTTCCGGATGGCGACCCACCGTGTGCGCTTCCCTGCGTCGCAGACCCTGTCTGCGCGTCGGCACTGCACACGCCCCGCGCGGCGCGGCCAGCGCCGAAAAAGCCGCTTGCCTCCCGCCTACTCAGCGACCATCCCCCTCGGCGTCTCGCCTCGCAGGAACGGCTCGATCAGGGCGAGGAGCAGCTCGGGCTGATTGATGATGGCGGTGTGGGACGTCCCGGGCAGCACGGCGAGCCGCGAAGCGGGGAGCGGCGCGCCCATGTCGCCCATGGCGCCGCCGCCGAGCAGCCGGAAGAGCGCCACCGAGTGCTCGAGGGTGACCACGTCCGCGTCGCCGGTGATGATGAGGACCGGGTGCCGGAGCGCCCGGACATCCTCCTCCCAGTCCATGGGCTCCTTCTCCAGCGCGATCAGCTTCTCGACGAGGCTGCGGAAGCCGTCGGGATTCGGCGCGAGCCGGCGGTACTCCTCTTCGAAGGGCGAGTTCAGGAACATTTCGGGCACCATCTGGGGGATGAACGCCCGGAATTCCGGCTGCCAGCCGGTGGTGTCGTAGGAGGCGGACGCCACGACGAGCCGGTTCACCTTCGCCGGGTGGCGGATCGCGAGCTGGAGGGCGGCCGCCGCGCCCATGGAGTAGCCGAAGACGTCGGCCTTCTCGAGACCGACCGCGTCCATGAAGGCCGCCACGTCGTCCGCCAGGTTCGGATACGTGATCGGCCGGTCGATGTCCGTGGTGCGGCCGTGGCCCTGGAGCTCGAGGGCGTAGACCCGATGGCTCTCGGCGAGCATCGGGATGATCGCGCCCATGGCCTCGATGTTCATGTACGCGCCGTGCAGCACGAAGAGAGGGTCGCCCTGGCCGGAGACCTCGTAGTACATCTGCATGCCGTTGACCTCCACGCGGGCGCCCACGGGGTCGGCGGGGGGCGGGGTCGGGGTGGCGCCGGCGCAGCCCCACGCGAGCGGCGCCGTGGTGATCACGAGTATCCGGGCCATCGTCGTACGGAACATCCGGTCCTCCTTCGGTCGTTCGTTCGCTGGGGGTGCAGGCGACGTCGCGCGTCCACGCTCGCGTGCTGCGCCGCCCCCGGGGTTCGGCAACCCTCTCGCCGGGCCCCGGACTGCGGCCGGGGCTCCATACGGGCGTCGATCGGAGAAGGAGGAATTCGACAGGCGCCGGGGGTTGCTTCGGGCGACGTCGCTCCCGCCGACTCCCGGCGCGCGGACCACACCACGCCTCCGCCGGCGCCGGTGACGTTCCCCCGGCCGCGATCCCTTGCGCCGATCCCGTCCGGACCCGATCCTGTCGGGCGACGCCCGGCCTGCGGCGTACGACCGCGCTCCAG
Source organism: uncultured bacterium (assembly GCA_937907535.1). GTDB lineage: Bacteria > Gemmatimonadota > Gemmatimonadetes > Longimicrobiales > RSA9 > CALCID01. Next base: position 3,861 of record CALCID010000071.1, read on the forward strand.
CCGGCGCGTTGCCCAATGCTGACACGAGCGGCGCGCGACGGCGTCACCCCGGGCCGCGCACACGATCCGACCCGCGAGCGGCCCGGCCGCGACGCGGCGCCTCGAACCCTCGACGCGGAGGCCTCGCCCGATGCAGATACTGTTTCATGCCCATTCCGGGGTACGGTACCTCGTCCTGCTGGCGGGACTGATCGCGGTGGTCTACGCGGCGATCGGACTGTTCGGCCGCAAGCCGTACGACCGCGTCGGCCGCATCACCATGCAGCTCTTCGTGGGGCTGCTGGACGTGCAGGTCCTCCTCGGCATCATCCTCGTCTTCCTGTGGCCGTTCTATCCGGCGCTGACCGGCCACATCGTCATGATGGCCCTGGCCGCGGTGGTGGCCCACGTGACCAGCGCCATGAACCGGCGCCGGCCGGCCGAGCGCAAGAGCTGGCCGCTCCAATTCGGCGGCGCCGTCCTCGCCATGCTCTTCATCGTCGGCGGGATCATGGCCATCGGCCGGTCGATCCTGTGAGCTGACGCTTCTCGGGGCCCGGCGCGTTCGGGCTCCCCGGTACGCCGGGGCGGAACGGTTACGATTACCGACACCTGTCCGGCGTTGCACCGGGTCTGCCCGGCGTTGGGCAGCACAGCCGCACTGCCCGGCCGGTGGTCGGGGGGCGCCGGGGCCGGGGCGCAGGTGCGTGGCATCGCGCGCCCCGGCGTCGGGTGCATGAGCTCATGACCGGAGCCGGACCGCGCGTGCATGGCATCGAGGGCGACGGCCCGGGCGGTCCTCGAGACCGGGAGGGCGGGGCTGCGGGCGTGTCATCGCGCGCCCGGCGAGCGCCGACGGGGGCGGAGGCCCGATGGCGCACGTCGTGGGCGCCGTGCCCGAGGTGATCCGAAACGGGAGCGCCTGCGCTCGTGGCGTCGCCCGGTCCGTGTCGATCCGCCCGCGGGCAGTTCCGCGGCGGCCGGGCGTGGGCAGCGCCCTGCGTCCGGGCCTGTGCTGCCCTGACCCACCCGTCGATCGCCGCATCCGCCTACCACCCGAGTTTCCGCGTTCACCGTTCCACCAGCGGCTCCTCGATCCCCCCGTCCGAGGCGTCTGGGGGCTGGGGAGCCTCATGGCGCCGCACGGCGTGCCCGCGGCGATTCAGCGTTCTCCGGAGCACCGGGGCACGGTGCACGCAACGAGCCGGTCCGACGGGGGCCGGGCCCGCGCGCACGCCGGCCACCACCGCTCCCTGGCCCATGCACCCATCCCCGATGCCGGAGACCCCGCTTCGACGCGGGATCCAGCCGACGCCGGGTCAGATACTTGACCGGCCGTTCCAGAATGCGTAGCTTCCTCCCATGGCCAGGACCAAGGAGTTCGACCCGGACGCGGCGCTGGACGCAGCGCTCGACCTCTTCTGGGAGCGGGGCTACGAGGCCACGTCGATCCAGGACCTCGTCGATCACCTCGGCATCGGGCGAGGAAGCCTGTACGCCACGTTCGGGAGCAAACACGCGCTCTACCTGAAGGCCCTCGACCGCTATCTCCGCACCCGCGACCCCAACCCCATCGAGCTGCTGAGCCGGCCCGGGCCCGCGCTCCCCGCCGTTCGTGCGCTCGTCCGCGCGTACGTCGACGAGGCGGTCTGCGACACCCGGCGCCGCGGCTGCATGATCGTGAACGCGGCCATGGAGCGGGTGCCAGCCGACGCGCTCGTCACCCGGCGCGTGCAGGAGAGCTGGGCCCAGCTCGAGCGCGCCCTGACGTGCGCGCTCACCCGCGCCCGCGACCAGGGCGAGCTCGCCGCGGACAAGGACCCGGTGGCGATCGCGCGCTTCCTGCTGGTCGTGCTCCAGGGGCTGCGCGTCGTGGGGAAGGCCGGCCCGAACGCCCGGTCTCTGCACGACGCGGCCGCGCTCGCCCTCTCCATCCTCGACTGACGCCTCCGGACTGAACGGACCCCGACCATGGAGGAGGCCACGGCAATGACGCGTCTCAATCTGGAACGATCGGTCAAATTAGGGAAGACCCAAGGGCGGGTGGCGGAAGCCGGTGACCACGGCCTCGGTCTGCCGCGGGACGAACGGGGCGCTCAGGCCATGGGCGCGGCTTCGACCGGTGAGCCGGGCGATCCAGCGACCCGGATCGCCGGCCACGGGCCGGCGCCGCAGGACGGGGCGCTGGCCGGAAATGATCGTCGAACTGCGGAAGGAGACACGCAATCGAGTCTTCGTGCTGACGACAGACCGGCTTCGCCGACGGGTGAATCTCAGGCGGGGAGTACGGCCAGCGTTCGGCGAGCCGGGATCGTTCCGATGGGTCGGAGCGGGAAGGTATCGGGGGTTGTACCGCCGGCGACGGCGCGGCGACGTGGCCGTACGCCCGAGGTGCCGCTTGCCGAACCGGCGGCGCCCGACCTCGACACAGGGCGTGCGGGATCGGACGAGGCGGGCGGGGTCCCGCAGAGAGCGCGTGGGGATGACGGTGCGGGTTGCACGGATCGGGGCGGGGAGGAGGCAAGTGGAGCGCCCTCGCGCCCGCGGGCGGCGTTCCTCGTGCTGGCCGGGATGCAGTTCGTGCTGATCGCGGCGATCACGGTGGTCGTGGCGGCGCTGCCCGCGGTCCAGGCGGAGTTCGGGGTGGGGCAGGGGGAGCTGGCGCTGGTCATGGCCGGGTACGGGCTCGCGTTCGGCGGGTTGCTGCTCCTCGGCGGCCGGGTGGCGGACTGGTTCGGGCAGCGGCGCGCGTTCGTGTGGGGCGTGCTGTTGTTCGGCGCGGCCAGCGCGGGGGCCGCGGCGGCGCCGGGTTTCGTATGGCTCCTTCTCGCACGGTTCGCCCAGGGGGTGGGGGCCGCGCTGGCCGCGCCTGCGGCGCTGGCGCTGGTGCCGTCGGTCTATGCGGATCCGGTCTCGCGCGCCCGGGCGCTGGCGATCTGGGGTGGGGTGTCGGGGGGTGGGGCGGCGGGCGGGCTGGTGCTCTCCGGCGTCCTGGTCACGTGGCTCTCCTGGCGCTGGGCGTTCGGGATCCCCGCTGTCGCCGCGCTCCTGGTCCTGCTGGCGGCGCCGCGGCTGCTGCCCCGTGGCCCGGCCCCGGCCCGGGGCGACGTCGACGTCCTCGGCGGCATCCTTGCCGCGTCCGGCCTCACCGCGCTCGGCTTTGGCCTGTTCGCTACCGAGACCCACGGCTGGCGGGCGGGCGAGGTGTTCGGTCCGCTGGTGGCCGGGGCGGTGCTGCTGGCCGCTTTCGTTCGGGTCGAGGCGCGGGCGCCGGCGCCGCTCCTGCCGCTCCCCTTCCTGGCGTCCCGGCGCCGCGCCGCGGCGCTGCTCGTGATCCTCCTCGGGTCTGCGGGCATGGCGAGCAGCGCCTTCTTCCTCTCCCTGTACCTCCAGCAGGTGCGGGACTTCTCGCCGCTCCGGACCGGCGCCGCGCTCCTCCCCTATGCGCTCGTTCCGCTGGTCGGCGTGCTGGCCGCCCGGCTCGTCCGGCGGGTCGGCCCGGCCGGTCTGTGCGGGCTCGGGCTGGGCGTGGCGGGGGTGGGGCACGGACTTCTCGCCCGGCTCGCGCCGGACACGCCGTACGCGCCGCTGATCCTCGCGGGGCTGGTCGTCTTCGCGCTCGGCGCGGGCCACGCCTTCTCCGGGGCCACGGTGGCGGCGCTGGAGGACGCGCCTCCCCACCAGGCCGGCCTCGCCGGCGGCGTGGTCAACACCGCCATGGAGGTGGGGCCCACCTTGGGCCTCGCGCTGCTGCTCTCGCTCTCGGCCCTGCGCACCACCCGGCTCACGGAATCGGGAGGCGACGTCGCGGCGGCCGTCACCGGCGGCTACGCCTACGCGCTCGGCGTGGCCGCCGTCGCGTACCTGCTCGCCGCCGTGCTGTGCGGGCTCGCCCTGCGCCGCGGCGGCGCGCGCACTTCGGACCGAGGGTCCGGGCCGGCGCAGCGGACGGCCGGCCCGGGGGACTCACGGAACCATCGATGAACGGAGGAGGGATGCCATGAACGGTCCATCCACCGTGGAGAACGGACGTTTCGCCGGGAAGGTCGCCCTCGTCACGGGCGCGGGGTCGGGGATCGGGAGGGCGGTGGCCCGGGCGTTCGCGGCCGAGGGCGCCGCGGTCGTGGTCGCCGGCCGGAGGCCCGGCCCGCTGCACGAGACGGTGGCCCGGATCGAGTCGGAGGGCGGCGTTGCCGCGGCGGTGGAAGCGGACGTGAGCGTTCCGGGCGACGTCGCCCGACTCGTGGAGTCCGTAGTGGAACGCTTCGACCGGCTGGACATTGCGGTCAACAACGCCGGCATCCTGGGCCCGCCGGGGCCGGTGGCGGAGCTCGGGGACGAGGATTGGGCCGCGCTCCTGGCCACGAACCTCACCGGCGTGTGGCTCTGCATGAAGCACGAGATCGCGTGGATGCGGGAGCACGGCGGCGGCGTGATCGTGAACGTGGCGTCGAACGTGGGCGCGCATCTGCGGGTGCCGGGGCTTGCCGCCTACGCGGCGAGCAAGGCGGGGGTGAGCGCCCTGACCCGCGCCGCGGCCCGGGAGTACATCGGCGCGGGGATCCGCATCAACGCCGTGAGCCCCGGGCTGGTCGACACCGGGATGTCCCTGCTGCCCGGGGAGACCGAACGCGCCCGGGATGCCCGGGTGGCGGGGTTCATCCCGATGGGCCGCGTGGCCACGACCGCCGAGATCGCCAGCGCCGTGCTCTGGCTCGCCTCCCCCGAGTCCAGCTCCGTCGTCGGGCACGACCTGGTGATCGATGGTGGGGTGACGGCGTAGGGACCGGGGCAGGCCGGGGGCCGGGCGGCGCGCGACGGGACGCACGTCGGTTCGGCCGACCCCGACGCCCGGTTCGCCAGGGTGCGGCTCGGGCACCGGTCGCCGGCGCCTCGACATCCCGAAGGTCCGCCATCCGGTGCCCGGCCGGCCGGATCCGTGGCGGTCTGGCGTCCGTGCCCCGCGGCCTGTCCGGGCGCGCCTCGTACCGGGTGGCTGCCGCCTGCGCCAAGCCGATCCGTCCCGATCGCCGCCATGCTCCGGTGCTCCGGCACCGGAGCACCGGGTCACCGAGCCGCCACGATGACCGGTTCGTCGAAGGCGTAGAGCACGAGGCTGCCGTCCTCGGCGATGTCGAAGCGGTCGACGCGCTCGAGGACGTCGAAGAAGTGCATCTCCTGAGCGTTCGTTTCCGGCTCCGGGCAGGCGATCCGGGTCGCCGCGGCCGGGCCGATCCTGATCCCTTCGCCGGTCACCTCGTAGCTCGCACGGTAGCGGTTGCAGCCGCCGGATCCGGACAGGGCGCCGTCGGCTTCGAAGTGGAGCGTCGGAGCGGGGTCGACCGTCGGGGCTCCGTCCAGCCGCATGACGCGCCATTCCCCGTCGGCCAGCAGACTCACGGTGTCCCCGCCGCAGCCCCTGTAGACCCGATCCAGGACCGTGACCACCACGGTGTGGGGGTAGGGCCGGCCGCTCATGGAGTCGTTGCAGCGCCGCTCCAGGATCTCGACGACGAAGGGCCCGCCGCCCGCCGTGCCGGCGTAGCGCCACCCTCCGTCGATACGCTCGGCCTGCGGGCGGGGGACGCGGACCGTGTCCTCCACGTCGAGCCGGTAGAGCTCGATGGCGGACTCGCCGAACGCCAGCGACCAGAACGGCTCGTTCCCGGCGGCGCTGTAACCGGGTTGCGCCGGGTCGTCCGCCGGGGCCGCGTCGGGCTCGGCGCCGGGCGAGCACGCGATCGAACCGACCAGCATTAGCAGGGCGGGTAGTCTGTCGAGCAACCTATGCTTACTCATCATCCTTCGATCCAGCGCCACGCGGGTTTGCCGCTCGTATGGGAGTGCTTGCCAGGCCGACGGCCGTTCCGACCCCGCAAGGATGGTCGCCCGGGGCCACGGGCCGGGTCAAGCCCGGCGGTTGGCGAGCGCCTCGGGCGCCGACGCTCCGGTCGAATCCGGAGTTCGGACGGAATAGCCGGCGGGGGTGGCTTTGTCCTCCGGCCGGATTCGCGCGCGGGCGCGCTGGCGGAACCGGCGTCGCGCGCGGTCCACATTCGGGCATCAGCGTAGTCAACCTCATCCGTGTCGTGGCCCCGGGCGGGCGAGTCGCGCACCGGGTTCTGTCGTTCCGCGCCAGTTGGACGGCCGACCACCCGGGCCGAGGGACCCTTCATGGCTCCAGCCGGGCGCGCACGGGTCTGCGCCGCAGTCCGGGCAGAGCAGGAGCAGCACGGCACTACCAGTGGTCGAGCCGCCCGGTACGCGACTCGAACCGGGCGACGCGGCCCCATCGCGGCCCGCCGCTCTCCATTCGGATCGCCCGGAAATCGAAGTCGCCATACAAGCGGTCGCCGGCCTCGTTGAGCACCGTCCAGCCGGTGGCGCCGAAGTATCGGGCCGCAGCCTCTCCGAAGGGCTGTTTCAGCGCGTCGATCCCGGGCGCCGGCCCGGTGGTCACGTAGGCCACGGCGGTCACCCAGACCGCATTGTAGACGGCGAGCGCAAAGGCGTCCGGGTCCAGGTTCGTGCGCGCACGGATGCACGCGGCCAGCGGCTCCCAGAGTTCGCGCGCGCCCTCCTCGAGGCCGCAGATCGGGTTCGGGTAGCCGACGCGCAACGCGAAGTCGGCCGCCTACGCACCGCCAGCAGCGCATCGCTGAGGGCGACGCCGTCGCTGCCGTACCACCGTAGCGAGCCGAGCACCGGCTCGGTGGCCGCGCGCGCGAAGAGATCCACCACCTCGTCGAAGGCGGCCAGATACACCGCCACCCGCTCGGCGCCCTGCCGGCCGATCGCCTGGTCCACCTGCGCACGCAACGCCGTGACCGGGGCGGCGAAGTCGGGTTCGACGGCGCTGTACTCCACCCCCTCGAGCACCGTCCCGCCCAGGTTCGAGAATGCGGTACGGGTCGACGCCTCGGGGCCGGCATTGCCGGCGTCGTCCCGCCAGACCGGGATGATCGTGCGGATGCCATCCTCCCACATCAACGCCGGGACCGCGACGCCCTCGGGACCGTAGGAGGGGGTGAAGCGGAGAATGTTGTCGCCCGGGATGGCGAGACTCCCCGCCGTGCTGGCATGGCTGACCAGGTGCAGTCCGTTCGCGTCCACATAGGGCTTCAGGTGCGCGACCTCGGCGCTCGACTGCGGGCCGATGACCACCCGCGCACCACGTGCGCGCAGCGACCGAGCCTTCTCGAGCGCACGGTCGGGCTCGAGCCGCGTGTCCTCGATGGCGGCCGCGAAACGGACAAGGGCCGCGTTGTGCGTGAGATGCCGGTTCACGTCCTCCTTGGCCAGTTCCATCACCGGCTGGCTGTTCACCCCAAGGGTGGACCAGGTGCCGGTCAGCGAGAAGAGCCCACCCAGCAGGACCTCCTGCTCGCGCGGCTCGGTGGACGATGGTTCGCAGGCGACGAGCGCTGCGATCAGCAGCCCGACCGTGGCCAGCGCTCCGGTCGCCGGCCGCCCTCGGCGTGGAGGTCTGCGGCCCGGCGGGGAGCGCCTGCGGGCGTGGTGTGGTCGAGCGTTCACAATGGATTCTCCGACCGCGGGGTCGACTGGACGAGAGCTGGCGCGGACCGCATTAGCAGAAGGTAGATCAGGAAGCTGAGCGCGAACGTGACGAACCAGGCGTAGGTGTACAGGTGATCGAGCAAGTTGGGGACCGCGACCTGGCCGCCCGGCGTGGTCGCGGCGCGCAGGAAACCCGGTACCACCGGCAGAATCGCGAGGACCAGCGCGGCGAGCGCCCGCGGGTTGAATCCACTGCGGTAGGTGTAGCGCCCCTGCATGAGGAACAGTTCGGGCACCGCTAGATGGCGGCGGCGCAGGAGCCAATAGTCGGCGATCAGGATTCCGCCGATGGCGCCCATGAGGCTCGAGTAGCCGACCAGCCAGGTGAAGATGTAGGCGCCCGCGTCGGCGTAGAGCCGCCAGGGCATGATCAGGATCCCCAACACCGCGGTGAGCACCCCGCCCGTCACGTAGCTGATACGGCGGGGGTTGAGATTCGAGAAGTCGTTGGCGGGCGCGACCACGTTGGCTGCCAGGTTGGTCGAGATCTGGGCGACCACCACCAGGAACGCGCCGGTGATGATGACGGTCGGCGAGCCGATGCGGCGGATCAGCTCGACCGGGTCCCAAACCGCCTCGCCCAGCACCACCAGCGTAGCGCTGGTGACCACCACGCCAATGAAGGCGAACGCCGTCATGGTCAACGGCAGCCCCAGTGCCTGGCCGATCATCTGCGCGCGCTGGCTGCGCGCGTAGCGTGTGAAGTCCGGGATGTTCAGGCTCAGCGTGGCCCAGTAGCCGACCGCCGCGGTCAGCCCGGCGGGGAAGATACGCCATGCGTCCGTGGTGTTCCCCTGGAGGCGGGTAGACTCCCGGAGCACGTTCCCGAGTCCGCCGCCGTTGCGGAGCGCCCAGGCGAAAAGCAGGGCGCCGCCGGCCAGGAGCAGCGGCGCGGCCACCCGCTCGAGACGCCGGATCCCCTCGGCGCACCGGATGATGATCGCGACCTGGATCAGCCAGAATGCGGCGAATGCGAGCCACCTCGAACCCTCGACCTCGGCCCAGGCCGGCCAGGCCGCGGCGAGAAGCGCGTCCAGCGCGAGTCCGCCGATCCAGGTCTGGATGCCGAACCAGCCGCAGGCCACCACGGCGCGTAGCAAGGCGGGCACGTTCGCGCCCAACACGCCGAAGGAGGCGCGGCAGAGTACCGGGAACGAGATCCCGTAGCGCGTGCCCGCGTGTGCATTCAGCAGCATGGGCACGAGCACGAGGACGTTGCCCAGTAGGATGGTCAACATCGCCTACCACCAGCTCATCCCCTGCTGCATCAGCCCCGAGGCGAGCATGTAGGTGGTGATGACCACGCTCATCCCGATCCAGAGGGCGGCGTAGTCGTAGGCTGACCAGGTCCGTGCCTCCGGCGGTGTCGGCGCCAGGTCGGGGTTCCAGAGCAAACCGCCGGTATCGAGCGTGGACTCCCCGGCCGGTGAAGCGGCCATGGCAGGGCTATTGTCCATTCGGCCTCCGACGTTGGCTTGGCATAACGGGCGCGCCACGACAGTCGGCGGCGCACCCGCGGATTGGGCAGCCGGCAAAGTCTGGTTCCGCTACCGGCTAAAGCGGAAGTATGCGGTACGGGTGATGTCCTCGCCAAGGTCCACGTGCAGGGCGCCGCACTGGTTCGCAAGGCTACTGGGCGTCTTCCAGTTGAGTCGGCAGCGACCTTTGCCCAGGATCTCGAACCCCGAGGCGCCGGGTGAGTCCGCAGGGATCGTGTCGATTGGCGTGCCTCCCTCGCAGGACTCCACCTGGAAGGTGACCTGTATGCCGCTCGACGTACTCACCGGGTTGCCCTGCGAATCGAGCAGGCGCCACTCGAGCGGGATCGTCTGCCCCGCCTTGGCCACGTTCACCTGGTCAATGCACACAGGGGCGTCGAAGCCGATGAAGGTGTACGAGACCCGGTAGGTGACCGCCGCCTCGGCCGTAATGCCGGCATTGTCCATGGCCGTACAGGTGAGGGTGTGGTCACCCACGCTGCCGGTGTTCACCGGCTCGCAACTCTGGCTGGCGATTCCTGGGAGTGCGTCGGTGGCGATCGCCGTGGCCGTGACGCTGCCGCCGAGTAGCACCGGGTCGAGGGAGACGCCGGGTTCGAGGCTGGGCGGCGTCCTGGCGATGCTGATGCCGCTCCGTGCATGGGTGGCGGCGTTCCCCGCCTGATCCGTGGAGGTGTTGGTGGCCGACTGGTCGGAACCTTCGTCGCTTACCACCTGGCTGACGCTGGTGGAGACCGGGCCGGAGCCGGCATCCGTGCAAGTCCAGGTCACGGTGACGTCGGCATTGTCCCACCCGTTGTCGTGCGCCTCCGGAGTTCGACTTGCGAAGTCGATGATCGGCGGGGGGCGTCCCGCTCGATGATCACGGTGTCCGCGGCGGTGCCGCCTGCGCTGCTGGCGCTACAGACGAACGTGGTTCCGTCGGTGTCGCTCGTGAGCGTCGTCGCCGCGCAGCCCTGCGATTCGGTGATGTCGGACTCCTCGTCGGTCGCCGTCCAGCTTACCGTCACGTCGCTGGTGTACCAACCACGCTTGCCGAGCGTGCCGGTGATGGTGGCGGTGATGTCGGGCGGGGTGTCGTCGCTCGGGACCTCGCTCTCGAAGGCGCCGATGTCGCAATTCCCTCCCTTTGGCCGGAGGATGCCGCGCTGATCGGCGGTGACCGGGTTGCCCGCGTGGTCCGTACAACTGCCCAAATCGATGGCCGGGCTGCCGGGGAGCCGCGTGTGCGTCGCCGTGGTGCCGGGGGCGTGGAGCGCGAGTGGGCCGAGCCTGGCGCCCGCCGTGACGGCGTGCGATCATGTATGGCACACGGGCCGTTGCCCGGCGAGCGGTATGTGCATCGCCTGGGCGGATGTCCCACCACCAACGATGCGCACGACGGCCGGCGACCATGGACGCCGGCAAGTTCCCCACGCCGCCGCCGGCCGTTGGTCGTAGCCGTTCATCCCACCCCCTCCAGGAGGACTCATGGCTGCTCTGGATTCGTTGTTCCATCCGGGTCGCATCGGTCGTCTGGAGACGAAGAATCGGCTGGTCATGCCGCCGATGGTGCGGAACTACGCGGACGAGCAGGGGCGGGCCACGCCGCGCTACCGCGCGCACATCGGACGGATCGCCCGGGGCGGCGTGGGGACGATGATCCTCGAGGCGGCGTACGTCCGCCCGGACGGCCGCGGGTTCGTCAACCAGCTCGGCCTGCACGACGACGCGGTCATCGAGGGGCTGGCGAGCCTGGTCGAAATCGCACACGCGCACGGCGCGGTCATCGGGACGCAACTCTACCACGCGGGTCGGCAGACGCAATCCCGGGTCACGGGGGAGCGGCCGGTCGCGCCATCGGCGATCCCGGACCCGCTCATGGGCGAAGCGCCGCGCGCCCTCGAGACGGAGGAGATCCCGGAGCTGGTCCGGGCGTTCGCGGATGCGGCGCGCCGCTCCGAGGCCGCCGGCTGCGACTTCGTGGAGATCCACGGCGCCCACGGCTACCTCATCACCCAGTTCCTCTCGCCGTTCACGAACCAGCGGGACGACCGTTACGGCGGCTCCTTCGAGAACCGGCTCCGCTTCCTGACCGAGGTGGTGGAGGCGGTGCAGGGCGCCGTGAGCCCCGGCTTCCCGATCGTCGTCCGGCTCTCGTGCGACGAGATGGTGCCTGGCGGCATCACGCCGGAAGACACCGTCGAGATCGCGCGGCGGCTCGAGCAGATGGGCGTGGCCGCGCTGCACATCTCGGTGGGGAACTATGCGTCCTACGCGCGGGGCTACATGATGGCGCCCATGGCCCGGGAGGACGGCGTGCTGCTCCCGTACGCCGAGCAAGTCAAACGGGCGGTCGGGATTCCGGTCATCGCCGTGGGGAAGCTCCGGGACCCGCGGCTCGCGGCCGAGGTGATCGAATCGGGCCGCGCGGACTTCGTGGCGATCGGCCGGACGCTCCTGGCCGACCCGGACTGGCCGAACAAGGCGCGGGACGGGCTGCTCGACCGGATCAACCACTGCATCGCGTGCAACCAGGGGTGCGTAGGCCGGCTCTTCGACGGGAAGGACGTGTGGTGCACGGTGAACCCGGAGACGGGGCGGGAGGGGCTGTTCGCGCAGCCGGAGCCCGGGCGCAAGCTCCGGATCGCGGTCGTCGGCGGCGGGCCGGGCGGGATGACGGCGGCGATCGTCGCGAAGCGGAGAGGGCACGACGTCGTCCTCTTCGAGAAGGAGGAAGCCCTCGGCGGCCAGCTCTTCGCCGCGGAGGCCTCGCCGCACCGTCCGGGCTGGCGCGAGCTGCGGGAGTACCTGACCCGCGAAGTGACTCGACTGCGCGTAGATGTACGCACCGGCGCGACCGCCACGGCGGACGCGGTCCAGGCGGCGAACCCGGACGTGGCGATCGTGGCCATTGGGGCGTCCCCGTACCGCCCGCGCATCCACGCGGCGCCCGGCGCGAACACGGCGTTCGCGGTGGACCTGCTGCTCGGGAAACACGAGGCGACGAGCCCCGTAGTGATAGCGGGGGGCGGATGCAACGGCGCGCAGACGGCCGAGTTCCTGGCCGCGCGCGGGCACACCGTGACCATCGTGGAGATGACGGACGCCGTGGCGACGGACGCGCCGCCGGATGACCGGGCGCTCCTGCTCCAGCGGCTGAAGTCCCTCGGCGTCGAGATCCGGACCGGGACCCGGATCATGCGGGTGGACGAGGGCGAGGTGACGGTGGAGAGCGTCTACGGCGTGGAGACGATCCCGGCCGCGACCGTGGTGTACTGCCTCGGCTACCGGCCGAACGACGGGTTGGCCGATGCGCTGAGAGCGTTCGTGTCCGACGTGCGCCTGATCGGCGACGCGGTCGAGGCGCGCAAGGTCACCGAGGCGGTCGCGGAAGGCGCGCTGGCCGTGTTCGCGATCGAGGAGGGCGCCGCGACCGTCGGCTTCGATCACGACCTGCGCATGGCCGCGGACTGAGACGCGGCGGGCCCGACGCCGGCGGTCGCTCCGAGCCGTGGCGCCGATGTCCGGGGATGACGAGTGGTGGCGCCGGCTCCCGGCGGGGTCCGGTTTACGCCGTGGCGGCCGCGGCGGGTGCCGGGGCCGGCGTCCTGCGCAACCCGAAACGATGTGCGATCCATGATCCTGACGGAGAAGCTGTCCCGCTCGTACGGCGAGAAGAAGGCGCTGGTGGACCTCGACCTGCGGGTCGAGCCGGGCGAGATCGTCGGGTTCCTCGGCCCGAACGGCGCCGGCAAGTCCACCACGGTGAGGATCCTCACGGGGCTGATCCGCCCGACCTCCGGGCGCGCGTGGGTGGCAGGCTACGACGTGCTCGAGCAGCCGCTCGAGGTGAAGCGGCGCATCGGATACGTGCCGGAGACACCCGCGCTGTACGACGCGCTGACGGGCGACGAATTCCTCGAACTGGTCGCCTGCCTGCATCACGTCGACCCGGCCAACTCGTTCTTCCGGCGGGTCGAACTCCTCGAGCGCCTCGGCCTGGGGGAAGCGAGGGACAAGCGCATGGCCGAGTACTCCAAGGGCATGCGCCAGAAGGTCGTGATCGCGGCCGCGCTGCTGCACCGGCCGGAGGTGCTCATCCTCGACGAGCCCTTCGACGGCCTGGACGCGAACTCGGCCGCGGTCGTGAAGGAGCTGATCAAGCGGCTCGCCGAGCAGGGGTGCGCGATCCTCTTCTGCTCCCACATTCTCGAGGTCGTCGAGCGGGTCTGCTCGCGCATCGTGGTCATCGACCGGGGCCACAAGGTGGCGGAGGGCACGGCGGAGGAGATTCGCCTGTCCATGGGCGCCGCGACGCTGGAGGAGGCGTTCGGCCGGCTCACCGGCGCCGAGGACGTCGGAGTGGCCGCGGCCGACCTTCTTGCCGCACTGGACGAGGTATGAGGCGTCTCATCACCGCGCTCGGCGTGGACTACGACCAGTGGCGCGCGCTCACGGTCGCGTGGTTGAAGCTGGACGTGCGCGTGGGCAGCGCCGGCGTGGCCGGGATGGATTGGTCGGACCGCTCGAAGGGGGCCTCGGCCCTCCTCGGCCGGGCGTTCTTCTATGGCGTGCTCGGGCTGTTCGTGGGCGCCCTCGTCTTCCTCCTGCGGGACCGGTTCGCGGCAGCGCTGATCGTCTACAGCTACATCCTGGTCACCGTTGGGACCGCCATGCTCATGGACCTCAACGGTGTGATCCTCTCGCCGACGGACTACGGCGTCCTGGGGTTCCGGCCGATCCCGTCCCGGACCTACTTCGCGGCGAAGCTGACGAACGTCCTGGTGTACACGCTCTCCCTCGCCTCGCTGATCGGCCTGCCGTCCACCCTCACGTTCGGCATCCGGCACGGGATCGGGGCCGGGCTGGCGTCGCTGGTGGCGCTCTACGCCTGCGCCATGACCGCGACGCTCGCGATCGTGGCAGGGTACGCGGGGCTCGCGCGGGCCGTCGGCCCGGAACGGCTGCGTAGCGTGCTGTCGTGGTTGCAGCTCGTGTTCAGCTTCTTCGTCTACGGCGGGTACTTCGCGGTCTCGCAGCTCGTCGGGCGCAGCGCGCTGACCAACTTCGCGGTGCCCTGGTCCCCCTGGCTGCTGCTCTATCCGGGCACCTGGTTCGCCGGGTACATCGAGCTGGCGGCGGGGTCGGTGCGGGCGCCGCATCTGGCGGGCGTGATCGCTTCCGTCGTGGCGCTGGCGGCGCTCGCGATCAGCATGCGTGACCGGCTCTCCCTCGATTACGTCGAGCGGCTCGGCGCGCTCATGTCCGCGTCCGCCGGGAAGCCGGCCCGCCGCCCGGCACGCCGTTCCTGGTTCTTCCGCAGCGGCGAGGCGCGGGCGGTCGCGGTCCTGGTGCGCAGCCAGTTCCGCAACGACCTGCGCTTCCGCATGGGCGTGCTCGCCATCCTGCCGCTCACGCTGCTCTATCTGCTCATAGGCATGAGTGGCGGGCGCGGCGCCGACGGAGCCCGGGTGCCGGACCTGGCCCTGGTCAGCATGGCCGTGCTCCTCTTCCCGCTGATGTTGAAGGCGCAGCTCGCCCACAGCGAGGCGTTCCGGGCGGCATGGATCTTCTTCGCGACCCCGGCCGACCGGTCCCGGCTGATCCAGTCCGCCCAGAGGGTGGTGGTCGCCTTCTTCATCGTGCCCTACCTCGTCTTCGTGGGCGCATTGCTCGCGTTCTTCGTGGATGACCTGGTCTGGCTCGCCGGGTGGCTGGTGGTGGTCGGGCTCATGAGCAACCTGGTGCTCCTCGCGGAAACGCTGGTCAAGCCCGTGGTGCCCTTCTCCCTGCCGCCCGGGAAGATGGACGGCACGTCCAAGATGATCTGGATCATGATCCTGGTCGGCGTGCTCGGCGGGGTGTTGCCGTTCCTGGTGGGGTGGCTGGCCTCCAATCCGGGGAAGCTCGGCGCTGCGGCCGCGGCGCTGATCGCGGCGAGCGTGATCTTTGCCCGACTCGTGCGCCTTCGCGTGGAGCGGGCCGCTACGCAGCTCGAGTACCAGGCCTGAGGGTTGTCGGGCGACGTCGCGTAAACCACCCCCGTGGCGTACCGCGCCGCGCCCGGCGGGATCCGGCGTCCGGGGATGGCGCCGCGATCGGCCGGCTCGGGTCACGCCCGGCGGCGACGACGGATTCGAGGGGGGGGCGCCGTCGCGGGGGGCCGCGCCGGGGTGCGGGGCGTTCCGGCCGCGATGTCCCGTCCGGCGTGCACGGCAAGGAAAACGGGTGCGCTTCGCGATGAACCCGTCCCCCCGGGTTCGAGCGGATCGCTGCGGGCCAGGGTCGCACGACCGACCGGCCGGGCGGCCGGGCGCCCGGTCCGTGGGCCTTACGACAGGTCGGACCGCGGAGCGAGGGCTCTTGGTCGTGGTTCGTGGCGCGACCCGCGCCAGGGAGGGCGATGCGCCCGGGTGCGGACCGGGGCGTCGGTCGGCAAACGAAAAGCGGCCGGGCCCACGTGAGCCCGGCCGCCTCGCGCTCCGCCGGTTACGTCAGCGACGCTTCGTAGATGCTCTGGATCGACTCGTCCAGGACCTTGTCGAACTCCTCGTCGCTCTGGGAGACGTGGAGACCTTCGGTGAGCGCCCGGGAGAAGCTCGCCACCATCCCGTGGTTGCGAGCCAGCTTGGCGTTCGCCTCCGCGCGGGTGTAGCCGCCCGACAGCGCGACGACCCTGAGCACGCGCGGGTGCTCGATCAGCTCGCGGTAGAAGTCGTCCACGTCCGGGAGCGTGAGCTTGAACATCACCTGCTGGCCCTCGTCGAGGGTCTCGAGCCCCTCCAGGAGGTAACGCTTCAGGATCGCCTCGGCCTCGGCCTTGTCCGGCGCGTGGATGTCCACCTCCGGCTCGAGGATCGGCATGAAGCCCGCGGCGAGGATGCGGCGCCCGATCTCGAACTGCTGATCCACGATCGCCTTGATCCCCTTCTCGTTAGCCCGCTTGATCACCGAGCGCATCTTCGTGCCGAAGATCCCCTTCTGGCGCGCCCGCTCGAGCAGGGCATCGAGATCCGGGATCGGCTTCATGAGCTGGACGCCGTCCTCCTCCGGGGCCAGCCCCTTGTCGACCTTGAGGAACGGCACGACGCCCTTGACCGACCACAGGTAGTCGGCGCTGCCGCGTCCCTCGATCTCCCGATCCATCGTATTCTCGAAGAGGATCGCGCCGATGAGCCGATCCCCGTTGAACGCGCGGCTGGTGATGATGCGGGTCCGCATCTCGTGGATGCGGTCGAACATCTCCTGTTCGTTGGCGTACTGGCTCTCGTCGACTCCGTACAGTCTCAATGCTTTCGGCGTGCTACCGCCGCTCTGGTCGAGCGCCGCGATGAATCCGTTCCCCGAACGGATCTTCTCGAGCTGCTCCTGGTTCATGTCACCCTCCTCGTCCGAAGGTCTCCGCCCTTGACCGTACGTCCAACCCGAACGTGAAGGCGGCCGCATTCGCACTCGCGCGCGGCGCACGCCATGAGAGTCTCGCATTCGGCGCGGAAAAGCAAGGGCAGGGCGGGCATCGCGTCGTGGTTCGACAGTGTTTCCGAGCTCACTCCCGTGGGCCCGAGGGGGCGGGCCCGCCTGGAGTACCCCCATGTCGTGGGAAAGTGCGCGAAGGAGCCGGTCCGCGGCCCAGGCGTGGCTCCTCGTGCCGGACGGGGCGCCCCGAGGGGCGCTCTCCGTGACCGTTGCCGGGCGCGGTCGTGGACGGAACCGCGGAAGACGGGGCGCCCGGAGCGAGGCGGGCACGCCCGCCCCGCCGCCGCTCAGCGGCCGGCGTCCGCGCCGCTCACGACGCGGGAAACCTCGCCCCACGGGAACCGTCGGGGCCATCGGGATCGGTCCGTGAACGGTGTAGAATGGCGCCGCACCGCCGGGGGGGGGGTCCCCGGCGGTGCGGCCAGCTCCGCGTCTACCGGTCCGACCCGGGGATCGGACCGGTCAGCGGCGTCAGTTGTGCATGCGGTTCCTGTGGTTCGGGTACGTACCGTTGTTGTGGTACGTGCCATCCATCTTGTGCTTGCGGGCCCGCTTCTCCGCGAGCACCGTGGCCTCGAGGTTCTGCGCCTCGAAGACCCGGGCGTTCAGGGCGTCGCGCAGCTCCATGAGCTTGCCCCGCTGATCGCTCGGAACGCTCGGCACGATCGCGTCCAGGCTACTGATCAACCAGCGGTCGTTCGCGATCTGCGTCTGCAGGTAGATCCGGTCGACCTCGAGCCCCTGCGCGCTCTGCAGCGACGCCAGGGTCTGGGCCGAGTTCCGGTCGATCTCCATCGAGATCGCCTCGGGCTGCGGCGTGATGCCGTGCGACGCGAGCTGCTGGTTGATCACGCTCGCCGCCATCTGGCTCTCCGAAAGGACCCGCCCCGCGAACGCCCTGACCCGCGGGTCGGCCGCCCGCACCCGGGCGATCTCCGAGCGCTGGATCGTCGCGTTGTTCTGGGACACGATCACGGCGGCCACGTTCCCCATGCTCAGCGTCACCGGCCTCGCCGTCGTGACCGCACCCGGGGGCGCCGGCTGGATCACCGTCACCTCCGTGGGCTGCGGTTCACACCCGGCCCACGCGAGCGCGCCCGCGATCACCACGGCTGCCGCCGTCCTCACACGACCCGCTCGGGGCTGCGTACTCATCATTCCGTCCTCCTGCGCTACGGGTAACGCTTCCGTATCGCGTTGACGCCGCGAGGCGCCGTTGTGGCCCGCGGCTCCACGTACTGAATACGCAAACCCAATGCTACCAATGCGTTATGTCGCTTCGCGGGGTGTGGGCGCGACGCCCGGAGGGCCGGGCGGCGCGCGCCGGTCGCGTGCGCGCGGGGGGGAACGCTAGACCCGTCGTTCCCGACCGGGAACGTCGTGGTCGCGTGCGCGCGCGGGGGAGAACGGGTAGATTGCCGCGGAGTCCCACGGCCGGCTCGCGCCGGCCGAGCCCACGACCGATCCAACCCGAACGGCCCATGAAACGACTCCGCTGGTACTCGTTCGTCCTCCTGCTCTTCGTCATCGCGGCGCCGATCCGGGCGCAGGCACCCGGGTTCGAGGAGCTGGACGCGTACATCGAGCGGGCGCGGCGCGCCTGGGAGGTGCCCGGACTGGCCATCGCGATCGTGCGGAACGACTCGGTGGTGTTCGCGCGGGGCTACGGGGTCCGTGAGCACGGACGGGACGCGCCGGTGGACGAGCACACCCTGTTCGCCATTGCGTCCACCACGAAGGCGATGACCGTGGCGGCGCTGGGGATGCTCGTGGACGAAGGGAAGCTGGATTGGGACGACCCGGTTCGGCGCCATCTCCCGCACTTCGAGCTGGCGGACCCGTACGTGACGCGCCACGTCACGATCCGGGACCTGCTCACGCACCGGGTGGGCGTGGCGCGGGAGGACAACGTGTGGATCGCGGCGCCGGTCGACCGGTCGGAGCTGGTCCACCGGGTTCGCTACCTCGAGCAGGAGCGCGGGTTCCGGCAAGGGTACGGGTACAACAACCTGATGTACGTGGTGGCGGGCGAGGTGGTGGCCGCGGTGGCGGGCGAATCGTGGGACGAATTCGTGGCGCGGCGCATCTTCGAGCCGCTCGGGATGCGGCGGACGACGTCCCGTTTCGAGGAGCTCGAAAAACGGGATAACGTGGCGTCTTCCCACGTGCGGAGCGGGGGCCGGATCATCGTCATGAAGCGGCGGAACTACGATGCCCTCGGCCCGGCCGGCTCGGTCTGGTCCAGCGCGTGGGAGATGGCCCAGTGGCTCCGGCTGCACCTCAATGGGGGGGTGTTCGAAGGCCGGCGGCTCCTCGCGCCCGAAACGCTGGAGGAGATGCACACGCCGCAGGTCGTGATGCGGATGGACTCGACGACCCGCCGGATGTTCCCGACCCAGAATTTCAGCGCCTACGGGCTCGGGTGGCGGATCCACGACTACCACGGGCGCAAGGTCGTGCAGCACACGGGATCCGTGAACTACACGCGGACGCAGGTCGGGATGATCCCGTCGGAGGGGATCGGCGTGGTGGTCATGGCGAACCTGAGCTCGAGCGCGCTCCAGACGGCGCTCATGTACAGGGTCTTCGACCTGCTGCTCGGCCTGCCGGACCGGGACTGGAGCGCGGAGTACCTGGCGCTGGAGGAGCGGTCGGCGGTTGCGGCGGCGGGGCGGGGTGCGCCGGTGAAGGCCGCGGGCGCGGAGGCGCGGGGGCCGTCCCTCCCGCTGGCCGATTATGCGGGCACCTACTCGGATCCGCTCTACGGCGAGATCTCGGTCGTGTCGGAGGGCGGGCGGCTCGTGCTGCGGTACTCGCCCGACTACATGGCGGACCTCGAGCACTGGCACTTCGACACGTTCCGGGCGCGCTGGAGGACCCCGGGGTTCGGGACGGCGTTCGTCACCTTCGGGCTCGATGCCCGGGGCCGGGTGCGCACGCTGGATCTGGAGGGGTTCACGACCTTCCGTCGCTGACCGCGGCGGCTTGAGCGGCTCGCGTGGGTTGCGGGCGTGGGTGGCGGGGCGTGTCCCGCCGTGTGCATGGCGTTCGCGCGGTGCCCTCGAGCGGCTCCGGCTTGGGGGATCAGCGCCGTGCGCAACCTGTGCGGCGGGATCCTCGGGAGGGCGGAAGCGGATGCGCCTGCCCTGCCGCGTGATCGTGGTAGGCGACGTCGTCCATTGCCCCCTTCGGCGCCGGCCGACGCTCTCCGGGCATCCGCCGGCCCACGCCCTGTGGTTCGCGAGGGTCCAACACCGAACGAGGGTCCGGCTGCCGCCGCGGCGTCGCCTGCTCGTGGGCAGACGCAAGGGGGATCGCGGTCCGGACCACAGACAGGAGGCCGACCGGCAGGCCGCCGTGCCGCACCCACCGCGGGTGGTCGGGGTATCGTTGGACGAAGGCAACACTGTCCGCCGACCCGGTGCCCGCAGGGGGTTGGGGTCGGCGGCGGCTGCGGATCGCTGAAGCCGGCGCCGTTGAGCGCGTGGCCCGGCCGCTGCGGCCCGCGATCCGGCACCATCCTGGCTCGTGCGGGCCGGAGGAGTCGCCGGATCCATCCGGATCCACAGAGATCGCTGTATGACGATCACAACCGCTGACAACGGGACCGCGCAGGTGCCGGCGCTCGCCGAGCTACTCCGCGGCCGGCGGGTGGTGGTGCTGGCCGGTGCGGGGTGCAGCACGGAGTCCGGGATCCCGGACTACCGGGGGCCGGGGTCCGCCGGCCGGGTCCGGAAGCCGATGATGTACCGGGAGTTCGTGGAGAGCGACGCGGCGCGGGCCCGGTACTGGGCGCGGAGCGCGGTCGGGTGGCGGACGATCGCGGAGGCGAAACCGAATTCCGGCCACCGGGCGCTGGCGCGCCTCGAAGAGCACGGCGTGGTGCGGGGGATCATCACGCAGAACGTGGATGGGCTGCACCACGCGGCCGGCAGCCGCCGCGTCGTCGAGCTCCACGGCTCCCTTGCCTGGGTCCGGTGTCTGTCCTGCGGCCGGCGGGTGCTACGCGCCGAGCACCAGGAGCGGATCCGGGCGCTGAACGCGGAGTGGTTCGCCAGGCTCGCGGAGCGGGCGGCAGTGTCGTCCGCCCCGGACGGAGACGCGGAGCTGTCTGCGGCGGAGTTCGAGGACTTTCGGGTGCCGGGATGCGAGTCGTGCGGCGGGATCCTGAAGCCCGACGTCGTCTTCTTCGGTGAGAACGTCCCGCGGGAGCGGGTGGACGAGGCCTGGCGGCTCTTCGAGGAAGGCGACGTCTTGCTGGTCGTGGGCTCATCGCTCGCCGTCTACTCCGGTCGCCGGTTCGTGCACCGCGCCTGCGAGACGGGCATGCCCATCGCGATCGTGAACCTCGGTCCCACCCGCGGGGACGACATGGCCGCGATCAAGGTCGAGGGCCGGCTCGGCCTCGTGCTCCCGGAGCTCGCCGACGCGCTGTTGCGGCAGCTTGCCTGACGGCGGGGGCGCCGCGCCCGTCCGCCGCCCCGAATCCCGCCGTAACCCGTCGATCGCCGACCGTCGAGCCGCGCAGGAGTAGGGAGCGCGGCCTGCCATTCCCTCGAGAAACCCCGGTTTCGAACCCCGGACACTCGCCCGGGCGCGGTTGTCGCCGGTGCCGGCCCTGGCTCGCCTTGGGGTCGCTCAACGCTGGCCAAGGCTCGTTCCGGGCCCGCCCGCAGCTCGCTGCTCTGCGGCGTCCGCGGAGGCCGCGCTGGGGGCTTTCCCGCCCGGTCCCGTCCCGGCCCGGGCTCGACCCGGCCGCCTCGGGCCCGCAGGGTCGATGGCCCGGAACGGCCAGGGGGCTGGCGGACCACCCGCCAGCCGGGCCGCCCGTGCGCCGGATGGCCCAACCGTCGCGTGCCAGATGATCGGCCGGTCGACGGAGTGGCGTACCGTCTCCAGTCGGCCCGGCGGACCGGCGGTTGATTTCCTCCCCGATCGGGGCCAAGTTTCCCCTGACCCGTGAGAACTGCCCGTGCCCGCAGGGGCACGTCGGCGCCGGGGCGCGGCGCTGCCGCCACGCCCGGCCGACGTGTGCGCGCACACGGCCCACGACGCCCATCGGGCCTCACGGGACGATCCAGCCGTTCGTGCGAGATCGTGTCACCCCTCAATCCACACCAGCCACGGAGGTAGCGATGATCCTTCGAGTCGATCGGCTCCAGATCGAGCTCCCCATGCCGAGCGAACCGGATCCCGCCGCGGCCGCGGCCGTGCAGGAGCTGCTGGGCGGCCGCTTCGGCGAAATGTCCACGCTGATGAATTACACCTACCAGTCGTTCAACATGCGGGGGCGGGACAAGGTCCGGCCGTTCTACGACCTGGTGGCGAACATCGCGGCGGAGGAGTACGGTCACATCGAGCTGGTGTCGGCGGTGATCAACGGGCTGCTGACGGGCACGCCCACGAGCGATGATCCGCTCCAGACGCCGTTCAAGCGGGTGAAGGACACGGCCGGACTGCGCCACCACTGGATCTATGCCGGGCTCGGCGCGCTCCCGGTCAACTCGCTCGGAAAGGGGTGGAGCGGCGAGTATGTCTTCAACTCGGGCGACCTGGTGCTCGACCTGCTCCACAACTTCTTCCTGGAGTGCGGGGCGCGGATGGCGAAGATCCGGGTATACGAGACGACGGATCATCCGATCGCGCGGCAGATGCTCGGGTACCTGTTCGTGCGCGGCGGCGTGCATGCGCTGGCGTACGCCAAGGCGCTGGAGGACCTGACCGGCGCGGACGTGAAGAAGATGCTGCCGGTCCCGAAGATCCCGGATGCGGATTTCCCGGAGGCGAAGCGGTTCATCGATCGCGGGCTGCACGCACGGCTCTACCGGTTCAGCCCGGACGACTTCAAGAGCATCGGCGTGATTTGGCGGGGTGAGCATCCGCAGGACGGCGCGAAGCTCGAGGTGCGGGACGGTCTCCCGGAGGAGCAGGGCGGCCCGGCGAATCCGCCGGAGGAACCCGCGGTGTTCGCTCCGGGCTTTCATCCGGAGGAACTGAAGGAGATGGCCGACCATCTCATGCGGCGGATGTAGGGAGCGGGGTGGGGCCCGTCCCGCCGGACGGGGCCCCCGCCCTTGCCCGCGCCGGCGCCGCACCCGATCTTTGCCCCGTCGATAACCCGTAGGACACTGCTTTATTGGAGTAGCGTCATGGAGCGAGACACGAGCGGAGCCCCGGGCGGGCGCAGCGTGGAGGGGCGTTACCTCCCGCCGGCGCCGGTGAACGAACCAGTCTATTCCTATGCTCCCGGCACGGCGGAGCGGCGCACGCTCAAGGAAGCGCTCGACAGGTTGAGCGGTGAGGTGATCGAGATCCCGCTGATCATCGGCGGGGAAGAGGTCCGCACCGGACGGACCGTGGACGTGGTGATGCCGCACGACCATGGCCACGTCCTCGCGCGGTGCCACCAGGCGGGGCCCGAGGAGGCGCGGGCCGCCATCGAAGCGGCGCGCAAGGCCTGGAAGGAGTGGTCCGAGTGGGGCTGGGAGGACCGCGCCGCCATCTTCCTCCGCGCGGCGGAGCTGCTGGCCGGCCCCTGGCGCGCCACGCTGAACGCGGCCACCATGCTCGGCCAGAGCAAGAACGCGTTCCAGTCCGAAATCGACGCGGCCTGCGAGCTGATCGACTTCTGGCGCTTCAACGTCTACTACGCGACCCGGCTCTACGAAGAGCAGCCGGAGTCCGCCCCGGGCATGTGGAACCGGATGGACCACCGGCCGCTCGAGGGGTTCATCTACGCGGTGAGCCCGTTCAACTTCACGTCCATCGGCGGCAACCTGCCGACCGCGCCGGCGATCATGGGCAACGTGGCGATCTGGAAGCCCGCCCACGCCGCGGTCTTCTCGAACTACTACGTCATGCGCCTGCTGGAAGCGGCGGGGCTGCCTCCGGGCGTGATCAACTTCCTGCCGGGCGACGCGCCCGCCATCAGCGACGTGGTGCTCTCGAGCCCGGACTTCGCCGGTCTGCACTTCACCGGCTCGACCGCGACCTTCCAGCTCCTCTGGAAGCAGATCTCGGAGCGGCTCGAGACCTACCGCGCGTACCCGCGCATCGTCGGCGAGACGGGCGGCAAGGACTTCATCGTGGCGCACGAGAGTGCGGACCCGCAGGCCCTCGCCGTCGCCATCGTGCGGGGCGGCTACGAGTACCAGGGCCAGAAGTGCAGCGCGGTCTCCCGCGTCTACGTGCCCGCGTCCCTCTGGGATGACGTCCGGGAGCGCGTCCTCGCCATGATGGCCGACCTGCGCATGGGCGACCCGCGGGACTTCCGCAACTTCGTCAACGCGGTCATCGACGAGAAGGCGTTCCGGAAGATCGCGTCGTACATCGACTACGCGCGCCAGTCCCCGGACACCGAGATCCTCGCCGGCGGCGAGTACGATGACAGCAAGGGCTGGTTCATCCAGCCGACGCTCGTGCAGGCGAAGGATCCGAAGCACCGCCTGATGTGCGAGGAGATCTTCGGGCCCGTGGTGACCGTGCACGTGTACGACGGGAGCTGGGAGGAGGCGCTGCGCCTCACGGATGAGACCTCGCCGTACGGCCTGACCGGCGCGGTCTTCGCCCGGGACCGGGGCGCGATCCGCCAGGCCCTCGGCATGTTGCGGCACGCCGCGGGGAACTTCTACATCAACGACAAGCCGACCGGGGCGGTGGTCGGCCAGCAGCCGTTCGGCGGCGCCCGGGCCAGCGGTACGAACGACAAGGCCGGCTCGATGCTGAACCTGCTGCGCTGGGTCTCGCCCCGTTCGATCAAGGAGACCTTCGTGCCGCCCACCGATTACCGCTACCCCTTCATGGCGGAGGAGTGAGCGACGTCGGCTCCGGCACGGTCCACGGCGGCGGCGGGGATCCCGGTCCCCGCCGCCGTCGTGCCGTTCGGGGCCCGCGTGGGCAAAGCGGACCGACCCCGCGCGCCATCCGTGCTCCCGCCCGCCCGCCCGCTATTGACGGGCGCCCGAGTGGGGCCGATTTTTCGGAGGCTCCTCACACCCATGGACGGTAGCGGCAGCGTTGCCGGCGTAGGCCCCATCCAGCCGGTATCTCGCCGGTATGGGAGGGCGGCCCGCATGGGGGCCACGTTCATTGCTCGGACCAGCTCTCAAGACGGAGTTCCCATGAAGTTCCGTACACCACGCCCGGTCATTCCCATGGCTGTCCTGGCTCTGCTCGCGCTCATCCCCGACGTGGCCTCCGCAGCGGCTGCCATGGTGCCCGCCGAGGAAGGTCTCGGCCTGGACGGTTCCCAGCTCGGTCTGCTCTGGGTCATCCCGTTTGCGGGGATCCTCCTCTCGATCGCGCTGTTCCCCCTCTTCGCGCCGAACTTCTGGCACCACCATTTCGGTAAGGTCTCGGCGTTCTGGGGCATGGCGGTGCTGATTCCCATGCTGATCGCGTTCGGCCCCGCCGTCACCACCTACGAGGTCCTGCACGTCTACCTCGGCGAGTACATCCCGTTCATCATCCTGCTCCTGGCGCTCTTCACCATCTCGGGAGGCGTCCGGTTGAAGGGCCAGCTGTCGGGGAGCCCGGAGGTGAACGTCGGGATCCTCGCCCTCGGGACGTTCCTCGCGTCGTGGATGGGGACGACCGGCGCGGCCATGCTGCTGATCCGCCCGTTGCTCCGGGCGAACGCCTGGCGGGATCGGGTGGTCCACACCGTCATCTTCTTCATCTTCCTCGTGGCGAACATCGGCGGCTCCCTCTCGCCGCTCGGCGACCCGCCGCTCTTCCTCGGGTTCCTCCAGGGCGTGCCGTTCTTCTGGACCACGCAGCACCTCCTGTACGAGATGACCTTCATGGCCGTGATCCTGCTGGTCATCTACTACGTTTGGGACCGGATCCAGTACGCGAAGGAAGATCAGTCCCGCAGGCCCGCATCCGAGGAGCGGCTCGGCATCGAGGGCGGGATCAACCTGCTGCTCCTGCTCGGCGTTATCGGCGCGGTCCTCTTCTCCGGCTTCGTCGAACTGGGCTCGTTCGAGGTCTACCACGTCCACATCGCGTACCAGAACCTGATCCGTGATGTGGTGCTGCTCATCCTCACCTTCGCGAGCTGGAAGCTGACCCCGAAGGCGAGCCGGGAGGCGAACGAGTTCAACTGGTTCCCGATCCAGGAAGTCGGGAAGCTGTTCGCCGGGATCTTCATCACGATCGTGCCGGCGATCGCGATCCTGAAGGCGGGCAAGGCCGGCGCGCTCGGGTTCGTCGTGGACCTGGTCACGCGGCCTACGGGGGAGCCGAACAATCTGGCCTACTTCTGGATCACGGGCTTGCTCTCGGCGTTCCTGGACAACGCGCCGACGTACCTGGTCTTCTTCAACACGGCTGGCGGCCAGGCGAACCTCGCCGTGCTGCTCAGCGAGGTGAAGACGCTGGCGGCGATTTCGTGCGGCGCGGTGTTCCTCGGCGCGATGACGTACATCGGCAACGCGCCGAACTTCATGGTGAAGTCGATCGCCGAGACGTCCCGGATCCGCATGCCCAGCTTCTTCGGCTACATGGTCTGGTCGGTCGGGATCCTCGGCCCGCTGCTCCTGGTCATGAGCCTGATTTTCCTGCGGTGAGCCGGCGAGCGGCTCCGTGCCTTACATTGAATCGAGAATCGCACCCGGAAGTGAGGTGTCGTGATGATCAAATCGCTGCTCATCGGGACGAACGGGAGCCGGTGGAGCCAGGCCGCCGTCGATCTGGGGTTGTCGTTCGCGCGCAAGACGAATGCGGCGGTGACCTTCCTTGCGGTGGTGGACGTGCCGTCGATCACGGCAGGGGAGCCGGTTCCGATCGGGGCCGCGGGCATCAAGGCGGAGCGTGACGTGAAGCTGCTCGCGGAGATGCGTGAGCGGATGGAGCAGGCGCTGGAGCGTGCGGCGGAGCAGGCGCGCTTCCTCGGGATCGAGCCCAAGCTACGGCTCGCCGAGGGGAGCCCCGAGGAGGAGCTGGGCAAGGAGATGCAGCGGCACGATCTGCTGGTGATCGGCAAGAAGGCGGTGCCCGAGACGGACCGGGATCCGCCGCCGTCCAAGACGCTGACCGCGGTGCTGCGGCACGCATCCCGGCCGGTGGTGGTCGCGGGGGGGAACCTGTCCGGGGAGGGGCCGGTGCTGGTGGCGTACGATGGCAGCCTCCAGGCGGCGCACGCGCTCTCGGCGTTCGTGGCTTCCGGCCTGCACGCGGGCGACCCGATCCATGTGGTCGCGGTCGGGGATGATGCGGCCCGGATGGGGGAGATCGCCCAGCAGGCGATGGATTTCCTCGCGCTGCACGACCGGGCGGCGGAGGCGCACGTGCTGCCGTTGGGGAAGGGGGTGGCGGATACGCTGGCCGATGCCGCGAGCCGACTCTCGGCGAGCCTGATGGTGATGGGCGTCTACGGCCAGCCGCGGGTCAAGGAGATGCTCTTCGGCTCGGTCACGCGGTCGATCCTGGCCCGGGTTCCGGTGCCGCTGTTCCTGGCCCACTGAGTCGCGGGCGGACGCCGGGTGCCGCTTGCGGCAGCCCGGCCGCGCCGCGGTCGGGCCGGGGACGGCCGGCGGGCTCGCTCACCGGGGGCGGGCTCGCCGGCCGTTCGTCTTCCCGGAGCCTTCGTTCCGGACCCGGTCCCCGGATCCGCGCCCGCACCGGAAACTTTCGGCAAACGCCGCAACGCGTTAGCTTTTCCGAATCGGCGCTACAACGGGTGGCACGTGCTGGGGCCGGGGCCGCGCCCGGACGGATGGGCGCGGCGGCCCCGTCCGGCCCGAAGCACGCCCGATACCGTCCATCTCAACGGGAACCGATCCATGAGACCACGCACGTACCTCGCGCGTTCGCTGTGTGCGCTCGTCCTGTTCCTCGCGCCCCTCGCCCAGGCTTCGTGCGGGGCGGCCGACAGGCTCCCGGCTAACGACGTGGCGCGGTGGGAGGCCCGGGCCCGGCGAGTCACGATCATCCGGGACGAGTGGGGGATCCCGCACATCTACGCGCCCACGGACGCGGACGCCGTGTTCGGGCTGATGTACGCGCAGGCGGAGGACGACTTCCCGCGGATCGAGCGGAACTTCCTCTTCTCCCAGGGGCGCCTGGCCGAGGCGGAGGGCGAGAGCGCCATCTGGCAGGACCTGCGCATGAAGCTCTTCATCGACCCGGAGGAGATGAAGCGGCTGTACGCGGAGAGCCCGGGATGGCTGCGGGAGCTCATGGATGCGTGGGCGGACGGGCTCAACTACTTCCTGCACACCCATCCGGAGGTGAAGCCGCGGGTCCTCACCCGGTTCGAGCCGTGGATGGCCCTCACCTTCACCGAGGGGAGCATCGGCGGGGACATCGAGCGGGTGAACGTGCGGGAGCTGGAGGCGTTCTACACGAACCCGCCGCCGCCTCTGACCGCGGTCGGGGAGGCGGGGGGCGCCGCGCGGGCGGCGGATTCGGGCGACGTCGGGGCCGCCGCGATCCCGGCGTACGCGTCGTCGCTCGTGGAGCCGGATCCCGAGATGGAGCCCCTCGGCTCGAACGGGATCGCCATCGCGCCGCAGAACACCGCGAACGGGAACGCCCTGCTCCTCATCAACCCGCACACGTCCTTCTACTTCCGCCACGAGGCCCACGTGGTGAGCGACGAGGGGCTGAACGCGTACGGCGCGCTGACGTGGGGCCAGTTCTTCGTCTACCAGGGCTTCAACGAAAAGGCGGGGTGGATGCACACCTCCAGCCAGGTGGACAACATCGACGAGTTCCTCGAGACCGTGATCGAGCGGGATGGCGCGCTGTACTACCGGTACGGGGACGAGGAACGCCCGCTCCGGACCCGGGAAGTGGTGGTGCGCTATCGCACCGAGGACGGCGGGATGGCGGAGCGCACGTTCACGGCGTACCACACGCACCGGGGCCCGATCGTGCGCGCGGTGGACGGCCGCTGGGTGAGCGTGGCGCTGCTGCAGGATCCGGTGAACCAGCTCATCCAGTCGTATTCCCGGACGAAGGCGCGGAACCTGGACGAGTTCCTGGAGATCATGCGGCTGCACACGAACTCGTCGAACAACACGCTCTTCGCGGACGCGGAGGGCAACATCGCGTACCTGCACTCGAACTTCGTGCCGCGGCGGGACGTTCGGTTCGACTACAGCCGCCCGGTGGACGGAAGCGACCCGGCCACGGATTGGCAGGGCGTGCACACGATCGAGGAGTCGCCGAACGCGATCAACCCGCCCACGGGCTTCGCGTTCAACACGAACAACTGGCCGTACTCGGCGGCGGGCGCGGCGAGCCCCCGGGCCGGGGACTATCCGAGCTACTTCGACCGTGGCACGGAGAACCCGCGGGGTGTCCATGCCCTGATGCTGCTGGAGGGGCGGAAGGACTTCACGCTGGAGTCGCTGCGCGACGCCGCGTACGACACGTACCTCCCGGCGTTCGCCATGATGATCCCGCCGCTCGTCCGGGGTTGGGACGCCCTGCCCGACGGGAACGCGCTGAAGCGGGCCACGGCGGAGCAGATCGCGGTGCTCCGGGACTGGGACTTCCGGTGGAGCGTGGAGTCGGTTCCGACGTCGCTGGCGGTGTTCTGGGGGACGGAGCTGCTCGGCCGGGTGCAGGCGAGCGCGTGGCGCGCGGGCATGGACGTGTACGAGTACGCGGCCACGCGGACCACGGCGGAGGAGCGGCTGGACGCGCTGGTGGCCGCATCGGCGCGGCTCGCCCAGGACTTCGGCGACTGGCGCACGCCGTGGGGCGAGATCAACCGGTTCCAGCGGCTGAGCGGCGACATCGACCTGAGTTTCGATGACGACGCGCCGTCGATCCCGGTCGGGTTCACCTCCGGCCGGTGGGGCTCGCTCGCGTCGTTCGGCGCGGCGCCGCAGCGGGGGACGAAGCGCTGGTACGGCACCAGCGGGAACAGCTTCGTGGCGGTGGTCGAGTTCGGCGAGCGGGTGCGGGCGCTGGCGATCACCGCCGGCGGGCTCAGCAACGACCCGTCCTCGCCCCACTTCCTGGACCAGGCGGAGCGCTACGCCACCGGCGACCTGCGGCCGGTCCACTTCTACCGGGAGGACGTGGAGCGGGCCGCGCGCCGGACCTACTGGCCCGGCGAGCGCTGAGTCCCGCGGGAGGCCGACTCCGGCCGGGGGCCGCGGCAGTCGCGCTGCGGCCCCCGCCCGGGGCCGGCCCTCGCCTTTTCCCACCTCGACACACCTTCACCGATCGGCATTCCGGAACGCTCCCGGACCGGGCCCGGCCGCCGCAACCGGCAAGGGCCGGCGGGACCGATGGCCGGCCCGCGGAGCGCCCCGAATCTCCCGGCTGCACACGTTCCGGCTCGCGCTCCGCCGCAACGGTCCCTGGCATGGGGCATGCCCTGCATAGGGGTGGAGACGGACAACCCGGACGTGAGCCGGAGGTCAACGATGATCACTGTGAACGAAGGCCAGTGCGGTCTCTGCGTGCACTTCGGCGAGCACCAGGGCTACCAGCCGCAGCTCGTCCAGATCCGGAAGACCCACCGGGCGCCCGAGGACCTGGTGGAGGAGTGCGGGCATCCGCAGCACGCAGCGCTCCACCTCCAGGTGACGCCGATCTCGGGGTGCGAGGGCTTCGAGCCGGCGCCGGAGGCCATGGAGGCCGACTAGCCGGCGCACCCGGACGCCGTCGAGTCGGCGGGGGAGCCGTACGGGCGAGCCAGAGGCCGACGGATCGGGCTGGCAATCCAGGGGGTGTGACGGGGCCGGCATTGGAGCACCAGGCGCGTGAGCGGGCGCCGGGCCGACCGTGATCGGCGGCCGAGCGCCGCCAGGAGCACAGTGCACCCGCACGGGGCGGCCCGCGCGACGGGACCGGGCAGGGAACCACACCCGGCGCGGAGGAGCCAATGGTAGGGGAGCGGATACGCAAAGCCGTGCTCGGGGTTCTGGCCGGGATCACCGCGGTCTTCACGGTGGCGAAGAACGGCCACCGGGTGAAGCCCGGCGCCAAGGAAGTGAAGGCCGAGGAGGCGCTCGGCGCCCGGAGGGCGGGCGCGATCGTCAAGGCGAGCTGGGACCTCCCGGTGGAGAAGAACAAGCGCGTCGACTACTGGATCGACTTCCTCCGCACCAAGCGCTACGACGACACCCGCGAATGGGTCGAGCGGCTCGGCTACTACGGCCCCATGATCCAGAAGAAGCTGCGGGAACGCGGCATGCCCGAGGACCTCGTGTTCCTCGCCATGGCGGAGAGCGGGCTGGACCCTACCGCCTACTCCCGGGCCGACGCCTCGGGGATGTGGCAGTTCATCGCGGAGACCGGCCGCCGCTACGGCCTCGAGGTCTCGCGGTACGTGGACGAGCGCAACGACCCGATCAAGTCCACGGACGCTGCGCTGGACTACCTCCAGGATCTGTACGACCACTTCGGGAGCTGGTACCTGGCGGCCGCGGCGTACAACACGGGCGAGAACCGGGTGGACCGGGTCCTGCGCCAGCGCGCGGGCGGGCAGCGAGGGGACGAGTCGCTGTACTGGCGGATCGGCGAGTTCCTGCCGCGGGAGACCCGGGACTACGTGCCGATCATGCTGGCGGTCGGGCACATCGGGAAGGACCCGGCGCGGTACGGGTTCGAGGACCTCCGCTACCAGGAGCCGATGCGGTTCGAGCGGGCGCGCGTCAAGCCGGGGACGCGGCTCGCGGACGTGGCCCGGGCGGCCGGCGTGGACACCGAGGAGATCGAGCGGCTGAACCCCCACCTGATCCGGGGCCAGACGCCGCCCGACCGGGACTGGGACGTGCGGGTCCCGCCGGGCACCGCGGACGCGGTGGAAAAGGCCCTCGGCTGAAGCGTTCCGGTCGGGGTCATTGCCCACGAGGGTCGGAACGCGACGTCGCTTGTCCCGCCTCCCCGGCGTTGGCTCCACGCGCCTCGCCGCGCTACCTTCCCAGGGCTGATGCGAGCGGCCGGTCATCTGCGGCCGCGGATCTCCGAACCCGAATTCGACGATCGTGCGGGAGGCGACGATGCTCCGGTCCATCGCGATGGCACTCCTTCTCCTCACCGTCCTGACCACGGCCTGCACGCTGGAACGCAAGCCGGAGGCCGGGCGGGCGCCGGATCCCGAGCAGGCGGCCGTCATGGCGACGATCCAGCGGTACGTCGATGCCCTGGAGGCCGGCGACGCGGACGCGCTGGCCTCGACCGTGCTGCCGGAGGGATCGATCCACGCCGTGAACGTGAACGCGTCCGGCGAGCCGGAGGCGCCCCGGAGCGGGACCGCGGAAGGCTACGTCGAAGCGCTCAGGAACGCGACGGTCCCGGTGCTCGGCCGGATCTGGAACACCGAGGTCCGGGTGCACGAGGGGATCGCGATGGTCTGGGCGCCGTACGACTTCTGGCGCGGCGGCGAATTCAGCCACTGCGGCGTGGACCTCTTCACTCTGGTCAAGACGGCGGAAGGTTGGCGGATCGCGACCATCACGTACACTGCGAGGCGGGAGGGCTGCGAGCCGAGCCCCCTCGGCCCGCCGGCCGCGAACTGACCGTGACGGCGAGCTGACCGGACTCGCCCGATCGCGGTGGGTTCCCGGAGCGGGTCGGGGAGGCATGGCGCCCCGCGTTGCCGTGCGCAGGGATCGTATCCGGAGGCGGGGCGTGGCGGGCGGCGGGTCGGGCCCGGCCCGACGTCGTGCGCGGGACGTCCCGCGGTTTCCGGTGCGTCTCGCCGGGCGGACCGGGACGGGGTAGACTGCCGGGGTCCGTCCTGGCGCGGGACTCGCCCGCGACCGGGGCGACCCGGAACGACTCGGGAAAGGAGTGTCTCCATGTGTCCCATCGAGCGCAGGATTTCGGGCGCCGCGCTGTGCCTCGACCTGAACGAGGAACGGCGGATCGTGGCGGATGAGGCGATCCTGGCCAGGAGCGGCCGGAACGCCCGGACCCTGGTCAAGGAGGGGCCGCTCCGGATCACGCTCATCACCCTGGCTCCGGGCGGAGAGATCCCCACGCACCGGGCGGACGGCCCGATGGCCGTCCAGGTCCTGGAGGGGTCGATGCGCGTCGACGTGGGCGACACGTCGTACACGCTGGAGGCGGGCGAGCTGCTGTCGCTCCCGGGTCGGGAGGAGCACGCCGTGGCCTCCGCGGAGGGCGCCACGTTCCTGCTGACGATCGCGCACGTGGCCTGAGCGCCTTTCAGGGTCTCCCGGGCGACGTCGCACCGGCGGCCCTCCCGGCGGTCTCCGGTCTCCATCGGCAATGGCCGGCTCCGCGGGGTCGTCCCTCGACCGCAAAGGCGGGCCGCGTAGGCGCACGCACCAGTGGGTCCGGAGCCCGGCATTCGGCCAGATGCCGTCCGTCCCTGCACGGTCGATCGCTCAGGGACAGTGCTCCGGGGCCGGCCGGCGGATGACTCCAGTCGGCGGTCGCAGGCCGCCCGCCGACCTGCGTCGCCGCGTCTCTCAAGCCGAATCGGTGCCGACGCGTCCGACCCTCAGACGGAGCGGCCAGCGCACCCGCCGGCGCATCCCCGGGTCGCCCCATGCCGCGGCAAGGTCGCGCTGGAACGCCGCGAAGGGAGCCGACCCCTCGTCGCGTTCCAGCGCCCGCACCGCGGACCACGTCCCGACGTAGCCGATCAGGTCGTGGAGCGTCCAATCCGCGCTCATTTCCATGACGGGCGCGTCGATCTCCGGGAA
Source organism: uncultured bacterium (assembly GCA_937907535.1). Taxonomy (GTDB): domain Bacteria; phylum Gemmatimonadota; class Gemmatimonadetes; order Longimicrobiales; family RSA9; genus CALCID01. The sequence goes on from CALCID010000071.1 coordinate 37,015, forward strand.
GGGAAAGGGGAGCGAGCGATAGCCGTCATCCACCGGCCGGCGCTCCGGCGGCCAGTGCGCCCGCAGCGTGCCCCCGTGGAACGCCCGGACGATCGGATCGATCTCCGGGCTGATCGAGAAGACGCCGTACGTGATGAGCGCGATCACCGCGCCCGGCCGGGCGACCCGCCTGACCTCCGCGTAGTAGGTCTCGAGGTCGAACCAGTGGGCCGCCTGGGCGGCGGTGGCCAGGTCCACGCACCGGTCGGGGAGGCCGCACGCTTCCGCCCGCGCCACGCGGTACGCAACGAACGGGTGCCGCGCTGCGTGGGCGATCTGCTCCGCGCTCGCGTCCGTGGCCACCACCCGGCCGAAGCGCCCGGCGAGGAGCACGGAGAGCTGGCCGGAGCCGCAGCCGGCGTCCCAGGCCAGGTCGTGGGACGGTGCGACGGCGGCGAGGAAGTCCACGACCGCGCGGGGGTACACCGGCCGGTGGAGCCGGTAGCGGGGCGCGGCATCCGAGAAGTGGTCCTTGAACGGGTGCGGCTCGGGCGTCGACATGTTCGAGCTCCGGGCGCGAGGGGGCTTTCACGGAGCATGCCGCGAGGACCGGTGCAACGCAACCACGGGGACCGCGCGTCGGTCCGTGCCGCGATGGTGGAGGCGTGGCTCCGGGCGCCGCATGGCATGGTCTGGGGCCCTTGAAGCCGCCGCAGGCCTGCGCGAGCTTCAATGCATGAAGGACGTGGTCGACCGGACCGAAGCCGGCATGGGCGGGGACGGGCGCGGGTCGGGCACGCCGGCGAGCGGCGCCGAAGACGTCGTCGCCCGGTCCCACGCCACGATCTTCCTCTTCTGGGTACCCCTCGCGGCCCAATGGCTCATGATGGGCCTGGAGGGGCCGTTCCTCGCGGCCGTGATCGCGCGCATGGCCGAGCCCGCCGTCAACCTGGCGGCGTACGGCGTGGCGTTCGCGTTCGCGATCCTGGTCGAGTCCCCGGTCATCATGCTCATGAGCGCGGCCACCGCGCTCGTCGAGGACGCGAGCAGCTACCGCAAGCTCCGCAATTTCGCGAACGGACTGAACGCCGGCGCCACGGCGCTGATGCTGCTCTTCCTGCTGCCGCCGGTGCACGCTACGGTGCTCCGGGGGCTGCTGGGGCTCCCGGACGCCGTAGCCACGCAGGTCCACACCGCGCTCTGGCTGCTCCTCCCCTGGCCGGCGGCCATCGGGTACCGCCGCTTCCTGCACGGGGTGCTGATCCGCTCGGGCCGCACCCGCCAGGTGGCGTACGGCACCGTGATCCGGCTGGCCGCCATGGCCGGGACCGCGATCGCGCTCTACGTGCACGGGGGGCTGGACGGCGCCTCGGTCGGCGCGGTGGCCCTCTCCGCCGGGGTGTGCGCCGAGGCCCTTGCCGCCAGGGTCATGGCCGCGGGCGTGGTGCGGGAGCTGCTCGGCGGAGGAGCGCAGCCGGCCGCGGGTTCGCGGGGCCAGGGGGCGGGCGCCGAGCCGGCGGCGTCCGGGAGTCGGGCGCGCGAGGACCGGCGGGCGGGGCACGGCGGCGCTGTGCACGAAGGGGCCGGCGCGCCCGCCCTCGACTACCGCGCAATCGCGCGTTTCTACTTCCCGCTGGCGCTCACGTCGCTCATCGGGTTGACGGTGAACCCGATGCTGACGTTCTTCATGGGCCGGGCCACGCTGCCGCTGGAGTCCCTCGCCGTCTACCCGGTGGTGCACGGGTTGTCGTTCCTGTTCCGGGCGCCGGCGTTCTCCTTCCAGGAGGTGGTGATCGCGCTGCTGGGCCAGCGGTTCCAGCACGCGGCCAAGCTCGCCCGGTTCGCCGCGGGGATGGCGCTGGCCACGGCGGCGCTGCAGGCACTGGTGGCGTTCACGCCGCTGGCGTTCGTGTGGTTCGAGACCGTCTCCGGCCTGACCCCGGACCTCGCCGCCCTCGCCATCGCGCCGACCCGGATCCTGGTGCCGTTCCCGGCCGTGGCCGTCGGGATCGCCTACCTCCAGGGTGCGCTGGTCCGCGGCCGGACGACCCGGGCCATCACGGTGTCGAGCGCCGTCGAGGTGGCGTCCATCGCGATCCTCTTCGCGATCTTCGGCTGGGGCGTCGGGATGTTCGGCGCGAGCGCGGCCATGCTCGCGCTGCTGGGCGGGCGGGTGGCGGGGGCGGTGGTCCTGATCCGGCCGCTGCGCCGGGTGCTGCACGGCGGGTGACGGGTACCGCCGGCCGCCGGGGTGGGGGAGGGCGGGAGGGGCGGGGCCGCGCCTGACCGGTCGCCCGAGGCGCCCCACTCACGGCCCCGCCCCTTGCACACTCCGCCCTTGTCGATGGCGGGCCCGGGCGGCTGCACGCACCCGGGCCCTGCCGCGCATCACTGCCGCCGGAGCGTGTCCGCCAGCGCGTCCGGCGTGGCGAGGATCCCCGTGTAGAAGCTACCGAACTCGCCGTAGCGCGAGCTGGCGGGGTCGTACCGCAGCTCGGTCACGATCGCCTTGATGTCCAGCAGGTCCCGGGCGAAGAGCGTGACGCCCCACTCCCAGTCGTCCAGCCCCACCGAGCCGGTGATGACCTGATAGATCCGGTTCGAGTACTTCCGCCCCGTGAGCCCGTGGTCCCGCATGAGCTGGTTCCGCTCCTCGAGCGGCAGCGTGTACCAGTTGTCCGGGTGCGCACGCCGCTTGGACATGGGGTAGAAGCTCACGTAGCGCATCCCCTCCGGGATCCGGGGATAGAGCCGGGCCTGGACGTGGGGCGAGGCGCGCTCGGCGGCCGCGGCTTCCTCGAGCGCCTTCCGGAACGCCTCGGAGCCCGGCGGGCCCGCCTTCGCCCCCTCCGCGGTGGCGTGATAGAGCCCGGCTTCGGCCACCGAGAAGTAGTCGTAGGTCAGCCAGAGCAGCGGCCCGACCGGCGACCGGCGCAGCTCGAGGTTCGCGTCCGCCAGCGCCTCCGGCGTGTCGCGGAAGTGGATCAGCATCCAGTCCGCGCCGCCGCCCACGAGCCGGAACGCCGCGGTCCAGCCTTCGCCATCCGGATTCGCCAGCGCGGCCAGCGTTTCCCGGGCCCCGTCCGCCACGCGGGCCCGCTCCTCGTCGGACAGCGCGTCCAGCGCGCCCCAATCCACCGCAAAGATCTGGTGCAGTGCGTACCAGCCTTCCAGCGTTCCCGGTGGTACCACGCTCATGGTCATTCCCTCATCGTCTGCCGTGATCGTGTGTACCGGCGATGCGAGGCCTCCTCTCCCCGGGGCGCATCGCCGTGCGTCGAGGGCCGTGCCGGTCCGCCGTGGCGCGGCCCGCCCGGAAGATGCGGTGGGGGCAGCCTTCGCGGTAGGGCTGCGTTTCCGGGTCGAGCACGAGCACGAGCACGAGCACGAGTACGGGGTGTGTCTTCGCGGTTTGGCCACCTTTCTCGGTTGGCGCGGGGGCAACTTCGCGGCGGGGCAACCTTCCCGGGTCGTGCACGAGCACGAGCACGGGCACGGGGTAGCCTTCGTGGCGGTGCCACCTTCCGGGATCGAGTACGAGCAGGAGTACGAGCAGGAGCACGAGTACGGCTTCCTTGCGGGGGCGTTGCCGGGGGCAGTGTGGGCGCGGGGGTGTATGGAGACGGCCGGGATCGGGGTGGAGATCGGGCGGGGGTGGGGCTGGGCTGGGGGTTTTCGGGGGAGATCCGGGGCCGGAGCGTCTTGATGCTGACGCATGGGGAGCACACGGTAGGGCAAATGCGGGAGGCGGTCGGCGTCGGCCAGGCCAGGGTCTCCTTCCACACTGAAGCAGCTCGAGGAGGCCGGGGGCGTGGACGACGGGAAGGTGGGCCGGCGGGTGTATGATCGCCTGCGGCCGGGAACGCTCCGGGCGGTACGGTCGTTCCCGGCCGGGGTGGAACCGGCCCCGGGCTTCCGGCGGTTCGGGGAGAAGAGATGCCGGGGGTGAACCGGTCCCGCGCACGGGCCATCGACGCTCATTGAGGAGTGGCGGGCCAGGGCGTGGCCGAGGAGCTCAGGGATAGGGTGAAGGGGCGGTACCGGTAGGCGGTGTAGCGAGGGCCTGCCGGGGCAGGGCGGGCCGGGGCGGGCGGCGACGCCGGACCGCCGCAGGTCGTCGAGCGGCGCCTCCCACCGGTGGAACTCCGGCGGCCGGGGCGATATCATGTCCGGGCCAACGGTCCATGGACATAGGGAGCGGTGATGATTCGGATCTTCGTGACGGGTGGCACCTTTGACAAGAAATACGACGAGCGGCGGGGAGCGCTCTACTTCGAGGACACGCACGTTCCGGAGATGCTCCGGCTCGGCCGGTGCCGGCTGGACGTGTCCGTGCGCACCCTGATGATGGTCGACAGCCTGGACATGACGGACGAGGACCGGGCCACGATCGTGGACCACTGCCGGCGTTGCGAGGAGTCGAAGATCGTGATCACGCACGGCACGGACACGATGGTGGAGACGGCGCGGGCGCTGGCCGCCGCCGGGCTGGACAAGACGATCGTACTGACCGGCGCCATGGTCCCGTACGCGTTCGGCAGCTCGGACGGGCTCTTCAACCTGGGGAGCGCGCTCTCCTTCGTGCAGGTCCTGCCGCCCGGGGTGTACGTGGCCATGAACGGCCGGTACTTCCACTGGGACAACGTACGGAAGAACCGGGACACCGGGACCTTCGAGACGCTGAGGTAGGCCAGCCGGGGCCACGGGCTCCACTCGCCGCGAAATCGGGAGGAGGCGCCATGAGTCGGAAACCGATCCGGGCGGGGATCCGGCCCTCGCAGGGGGAATCGGGGGCGGAGGCGCTGACGGAGCGCCTGAAGGACGTGTTCTCGCGGTGGGCCACGGGCGTGACGGTGGTGGCCACCCGTGATGCGGGCGACGTCATCGCGACGACCGCCACGGCGTTCACCCCGCTCTCACTGGAGCCGGCGCTCGTGCTGATCTGCCTGGGCGCGAACGCGCTGGTGCTCCCGTTTCTGGAGCCGGGGGCGCGCTACAGCATCAGCATCCTGGGCGAGGACCAGCAGCGGGCGGCGTCGATGGCGGCGGACCCGGGGCCGCTGGCCCGGACGCTCTTCCCGCCCGACGGCGACCCGGTCATCCCGGACGCCGTCGCGGTGCTGCACTGCACGGTCGACGAAGTCCTCCCCCGCGGCGACCACCACATCGTGATCGGCGCGGTCGACGACGCCGAGCTCGGGCCGGAGAAGCCTCCGCTCCTGTATTTCCAGCGCGAGTACCGCCGGCTGGGCTGAACCGCCGGTCAGGGCGAAGAACGGCGCGGCGGGGCCCCGTTCCGGGCCCTGCCGCGCCGTCGTGCTCCGGTCGGACGAACACCCCCGACCGCGACCCGTCCTCCCCGACCGATTCGAATGCCTCCGGCCCCCGCCGCCTGCCTGAGGCGGGTGCGCGCCCGGCGCTCGTCCTCACGTTGTCGCCAGGGGCCGGGCACGGCTCCTCGATCCCCCGGCCGCCCGACGGATGCGGGACGGGCTGGCCACGGCGGCGCGGAATGCATAGGATGTCCCGGATCGACGACCCTATCATCCGAAAACCCCACCACAATCCGGAGTCGGACCATGGGACGTAGTCGGCGAAACGTGGCCTTTCGTCTCGCTTTGACCGGGCTCCTGGCGCTGGCGCCGGCCGGCCCCGCCGCGGCCCAGGATGCCGGGAGGACCGTCGCCATCCGCGCGGGCCAGCTCTTCGATGGGACCGGCGAGGCGCTCCGCTCGAACGTGACGATCGTGGTCCGGGACGGGCGGATCGCGGAGATCGGCGAGAACGTGCAGGTCCCGGCCGGGGCGGAGGTCATCGACCTCACCGGGTGGACCGTGCTCCCCGGCCTGATCGACATGCACACCCACATCACGAGCGACCCGTCCGACGGTTACCCGGAGCGGGCGTTCCGCCGGTACCCCGGCTACGCCGCGCTCGTCGGCGCCAAGAACGCGAGGCGCACGCTCCTCGCCGGCTTCACCACCATCCGGAACGCGGGCGCGGGCGAGTTCGCGGACATCGCGCTGCGGGACGCGATCAACGAAGGACTCGTCCCGGGGCCGCGCATGTTCACGGCCGGCAAGGGGATCGGGATCACCGGCGGGCACTGTGACCGGACCGGGTTCCGGCCGGACCTGTTCCAGGAGACCGGCGTGGACGACGGGATCGCGAACGGCGTGGACGAGGTGCGCGCGGCGGTGCGGTACCAGATCAAGTACGGCGCGGACGTGATCAAGACCTGCACCACGGCGGGGGTCATGTCCGCGGGCACGGAGATCGGGCCCGCCCAGTACACTTTCGATGAGCTCCGGGTCATGGTCGAGACCGCGGAGATGCTCGGCCGAAAGGTGTTCGCCCACGCCCACGGCAAGGAGGGGATCCTGAACGCGGTTCGCGCGGGCGTCGCGTCGATCGACCACGGCGCCGTGATCGACGACGAGGTGATCGCCGAGATGCGGCGGCGGGGGACGTACCTGGTGCCCACGATGATGGCGTACGATTACGTCTATCGCGCCGCCCAGGACGGCCGGCTCGCGCCGTGGTCCGCGGTCAAGGCGCGGGAGATCACGCCGATCGCCCGGGAGTCGCACCGGCGGGCGATCCGGGCGGGCATCCCGATCGCGTTCGGCACGGATGCGGGCGTGTTCCCGCACGGGGAGAACGCGGACGAGTTCCGGCTCCTGGTGGAGGCCGGGATGACGCCCGCCCAGGCGATCCTGAGCGCGACCCGGGAGGCCGCGAAGCTGCTCGGCCAGCTCCACGACTTCGGCACCCTGGAGCCGGGGAAGCGGGCGGACATCATCGCGGTTCGGGGCAACCCGCTGGAGAACGTGGAGCTGCTCAAGAACGTCGGGTTCGTGATGAAGGACGGGGTGGTCTACAAGCGGGACGGCACGCCGCTCGCGCTGCGCTGAGCCGTTCGGCGGGGTGGGCCCCGCTCGTGGCGCCGTCGGGAGCGGTACGCGTGCCCGGCGGCGCCGCGTGCATTCGGGCCGGGGTGGCCGTCGAAGGTCCGGAGCGACGTCGCGCCCGGCATGGGGCCGGGGCCTGCGGGCGAGCTGCCCGGGTGGGGCCGCGTTCGGGGCGCCGGACGCGCCGGGGTCAGCGTGGCGCGGCGCGCAACCGAGCCGGCCGGTCGGTGCGCGGGGCGTGGGGATAGGGGCGCTCCATCGACCGGGTGGCCGCAGTCCAGGACCGGGATGTACGGGCGATAGGCGTGGTGGTGCGGCGGGGTGGAGCAGGTGGGTAGGCCCGTGGAGCCCCGGCCACCCGCCCCTGGGCACGGGGCACGAGGAAGACCTGATCCGCCGCCCGGGCCGCCGTGACCCACTCGCACCGGCCCGCGGAGCACGAGGAGCCGGCCGCGCGCGCCACCGGCGGTCGAGTCGCACTCGGCCTCCGCACCGAGCACGAGGGTGCGGTCGAGCGGAGGGACGACGTTCCGGTCGGGCGCCGGCGGCGGAAGCGCGGGCCGGCGGATCCGGGATTGCCGCCCGGAGTTCGGGCCTGCGGTGAGCGCCGTGGTCCACGGCGGGGCGATTCCGGCAACTCGCGGCGCGAGGATCCGACACTCGAGCCGCCCGCGGGTCGTAGTGTTCTCCGGCGATCGGGCGGCGAATGGTCGTGGAGCCCGCTCCCGGCAGGCGTGGGGGCACGCCGCGCCTGACCGGACACGGCGCGGTCCCGGGCGCTCCCGGGGCGTGGGGGATCGTCCCGTGCCGGGCCGCTCCGGGCCGGGGCACTCCCCGTGCGTGTGTTCGAGCTTGGTTTCGGTCCGCTTGCCGCAGAGGGGGCTTCCCGTACGTGGGAGCTCATCAGCGGGTCAGGCGGGCAGGCCGGCCGCGGCCGGCGCGCGGATGGTTCACAATTGACAGGTCGGTACCGGGCTTCTTAGGTTCCCGCAGGTGCGGAAAAATCCGCAGATCGGCCGGGGACGACGGGGAGAACGGAGTCCGGGCACGCGGAACAGCGTCCCCAGGGGCGGGCGACCGGGGGGTGGCGCGAGAGCGGTCCCCCGGTGTCGGCGAGCCGGGGGGCGGCGGTTCCAGACGGGCGCCGCACCACGCAGGCTGCAGCACGGCCGTGAGACGAGGTCGCAGAGGAAGGTGGCCCCGCCCCGCCGTGCGTCGCGGTTCGACGGCGGGGAGGCCTGGCACGGCGTGCTGCGCCGGAGCGCGGCCGGCCCGGACGGCCGCGCCGCGGGCGGCCGAAGGAACGGAGTGGAGGGTTGCATGGACCCGTACATCGGACTGAGCCGGCGGGAGCGGCAGATCATGACGATCCTGCACCGCCGGGGCCGGGCGACGGCGGCGGAGGTACAGGAGGAGCTGCCGGACCCGCCGGGCTACTCGGCGGTGAGGTCCGCGCTGCGGCTTCTGGAGGAGCGGGGGCTCGTGGCGCACGAGCGTGACGGGCAGCGGTACGTGTACTACCCGACGCAGGCCACGGAGCGGGTCCGGCGTTCGGCGCTCGGGCACATGCTGCGCACGTTCTTCGGCGGGTCGCGGAAGAGCGCGGTGGCGGCGCTCATGGAGGATGTGGATTTCCGGATCTCGGACGAAGACTACGAGCGGCTGAAGCAACTCCTGGACGAGGCGCGGCGCCGGAGCCAGGGGGAGTGATGGCGGTGGAGCCCGGAATCCTGGCGAAGCTCGCGTGGGCGGTCAGCGGGGCCGCGGTGAAGTGGACTGCGCTGCTGGGGGTGGCGGCGGTGGCGGCGCGGTGGTGCGTCCGCTCCGCTTCCGGGCGGCACATGGTCTGGCTGCTGGCCGTACTGGGGCTGCTCGTGCTCCCGGTGGCGGAGCGGTGGGCGCCGGCGTGGCGGGTGCCCGTGGTGGCGGGG
>CALCID010000072.1 GCA_937907535.1 uncultured bacterium
CCCGTGGCCACGCCCGCGAGCACCGCGTGGTAGAGATTGAGCTTTCGGGCCCTGGCCGTATTGGGGTCCTCTGCCAACAGGAGCTCGACTTCGTTGAACAATGGCGCGGCCGGTGACAGTACGCGTTGGCAGACCCAGCGGTCGAAGTCGTCCGGTCCGTCAGGCAGATCCCCGCTCGACATCTCGCGCGCATAGGCTGCAACGCCGCCGATCACGGCGTACGTGCGGACCGCCAGCCGTCTGTCATCGATTCCATGGAGCTGCGCGGCTATTCTGAAGTCGAAAGGCGAGATGCGAAGATCGAGGCCGGCATGGCCCCGGAGTGGTGCGGTCCCGCTCAGGATCTTGCTCATGACGGAGATCGCCGAGCCGCAGAGGATGAGCCGCGTTCGACTGGAGGTACGGACCCGGCTCCGTGGCGCGAGCGTCCGCTGGATGATCGAATCGAGCTCCGGTGTGTGCTCGAGCAGGTAGGGGAACTCATCGAGCACCACCACGGTCTCGCGTTCTCTCCCCAGGGCGAGCAGGCCGGTCACCGCCGCGTCCCAGTCCTCGAAGGCCAGCGGCCCCGCTGCGCCCTGATACTCGCCGACTAATTCGCCCAGCTCTCGCAGCGCCTCTGCGCTCGACCCGCGGACGGCTGTGTAGTACAGCCCGCCGGTCTGTTCCACGAGGGATTGCAGGAGGAAGGACTTGCCGACACGGCGGCGTCCCCAGACGATGCCCAGGGTTGCCCCCGCGAATCCGCTGGTGGCGAATTCTGCGAGGCGTTGCCACTCGATGCGGCGACCGACCATGTCATGAGGGTGGGGGAGGGGCATGCGGTTCATTTGTTCATGTTCACTTTATTAAACTATACATGAACAAGTGTCGAGCAAGACGTGAACTGGCTCGCAATGGGCACGAGCGCCTCGAGGAGCCCGGCGCACTCCCACCCGATGGGAATCGATCGGACCGGAACGGTGAACGGCAGCCGACCTTACAGGATCTCCTTCACCCGCTCGGGCGGCCGGGCGAGGACGGCGCGGTCCCCCCGAACGACGATGGGCCGCTGCACGAGCTCGGGGTGTGCGGCCATGGCGTCGAGCAGTTCGTCATCCGTGAGGTCCGCACGCCCGAGGCCGAGCTCGCGGTAGGCTGGCTCGCCCTTGCGCAGGAGCTCGCGGGGGGAGATCCCCATCATCCGGATCAGCCGCGCCAGCTCGTCGCGCGGGATCGGGGTCAGCAGGTAGTTGACCGCCTCGTACTCGACCCCGGCCTCGCGGAGCAGCTTCGTGAGCTTCCGGCAGGTCGTGCACGTGGGCTTCTCGTAGACAATGATACGGTCGACGTTCGCCATGGTGCGCTCTCGTGACGGGTTCCGCCACAAGATACCCGAACGGGGCGTGGCCGGAAACCGGCGCCCGCAGGACCGCCTGCCACACCGGGCACGGCCTCTCGACGAGGTGCGCCGGAGGGATCCCGGCGTTGCGCTCCAGCTCACGGTGTGGCCAGGTTTCGTGCCTAGCGACCCCCGGAAGCGCGGACGCCCAGCGAACGGGAGCTCAACTCGTCGGCCGGGCCCGGCGCCCGAAGTCGAACCCCACGGCCGCCCCGAAGCTGACCTCGCCTTCCTCCCGGCCGAAGAGCACGGCCATGTCCTCCCACGTACCCGGCGGCGGGAAGCGGCCCGGTATGGTCACGAACGTCGGCAGGGTCAGCACGTTGTCCAGCACGAGCCCCGCCCCGATGATCCACAGCGTGTAGCTGTTCGTGACCTTCCAGCGGATGACTTCCGTGCTCCGGTGGACCCGGCGGACCGTCAACCGGGCCACCCGGCCGCCCGCGCCGGCCACGAGCGTGACCCGTCGGGTTCGCAGGGGGACCGCGGCGAAGCCGAAGCCAGCCGCGCCCTCCGTATATGTGTAATCATCGGGGTTCAACAGAAAGTCGTTGGGGCCGAAGGAGGCGGTGAACGCCGCAACAGGACACAGGTAGAACGTGCCCGTTTCCTCGGTCAGGTCCACCCCTGCCTCGAGCCCGATATCGTACGCGGTCGCGCCGAGCTCGGCATCGTGAGTCCGGCCGAAACCGAGCGTGGCGTGAGGCTTTCCGCCGACGGTCACGGATGAGTGAATGGCTGTGGCGTACGTGTAGGACGCGGCCCTCATGGCACCACCTTCTATGCCTCGATCCGCCCGCCGCCCGGCTGGCGGTACGTCACGGTGACCGTGTCGCCGGGCTGGATCTGTACGGTACGATTGCGTGCGGGGTTATTGTCGACGGGCTGGACCTGCGTTCTTCAGTGACCCGTCGATTCAGGGCCGTGGAGATCCAAGGCTCGGGGTGGCCCCGTTGCGCGACTGAAGCAGGTGCACGTGTCTCCTTTACCGACGCCTACCGACGCCTCCCCGTGCCCGGAGCGCCGCCCTGGATCTCACGGTACCACGGCCGGTAGCGCTGCCTGTACGCCGTGTCGACGGGAAGCTGGCTGAGCGCGGCCCTGAGGTCGTCCGGGAGGCCCGATTTCGAGACCTGCTCGGCCAGCGCCGGGCGCCAACGGACCGGCCTGCCGGGGTGGCGCCGTCGCACGTGGTTCGCGTACAGATGGGCGCCGAGCAGGGAAGGGCAGTATTCGCACTTCACGAACACGGGGCCGGTCGGTCGTCCCTCTCGCTGTTCCTTCTTCTTCGCGGATCCTCGGCGAGTTCGTTTCGCAGGCCGTAGCGCTTCTCGCGCGGCAAGGGTCGACGAAGCGACGTGCTCGTGCGCCTTCCTGATGTGCTTCTCGAGTCGTTTCACGCTGCTCCCGTAATGGGGGCACGAGAGCCAGGCACCATCGGGCATGCGGCACCTCCGACGAGCCGGGAGTCCGCCTGACTGCAAGGTGCGGAAACGGATCGCGTCGGTGGTAGGATAGCACTGCGGTCTGACAGGCCTCAGCGTCACCTCACGCAGCGGATCGCCGCCGTCGAGGAAGAGGCGGCCGTTCGGCCGGAGGGCGCGCGCGATCTTCTCGAGAGCCTGCTGTTCGAGGCGGGGATGCCGCCCGTCGAGCATGCCGACCCGCACCGCGGATGCGAGGCCGAACGGCTCTTCCCCCGGCTCGAGCTCGAATTCCTCGATGGCGACCTGGCGCAGACTCAGCCGGCCCGCCTGGATCTCCGCTGTGCACGTTCGGCGGGCCAGCGCTATCGCCCGGGGCGACCGATCGATGGCGAGGATGTGGCCGCCCTCGAGCCGTCGGGCGACCTCGCGTGCGGCCGCCCCGGGGCCGCAGCCGATTTCGAGCACCCGCATGCCGGGCTGGAGGGGCAGGGCGTCCACGATCCGGGCGAGTCTGGGGGACAACGTTGCCATGGCCGACCTGCCTCCGGGATCGCGGTTGCGGCGAGCTCACCACCCGGACGTGCACGGCCGCAGGACAACGCCTTCACGGCCGGGTCGGTCCGGATGCGCGTCGATCGGACCCCGCGGATTTGCGGACGCGACGGAACCTGCTGCTGCCGCCGGGTCGGAATCGACGACGTCGCCTCGAAGATTCGAGGGGATGGCCGTGGCGGCGAGGCCCCCTGATTCCGGGGCGAGGGCTGGCCAGCGCGAGGGGCCTGGCGGCCGGCCCGAACGATTTCGCCGGTACATCGATCCCCGCGCGAGCGCCTCCGGCCTGAACGGGCGTCGGCGGCACCGGGATCGACCGGTCGGGTGCGCTCTCACGGGACGGCGCCCACTGCCGTCGGACGAGCTGCCCGGCAAGGATGTTGTAGGTCTTCGGGAGCGAGCTTCGGCGGAAGGGGGAGGGCATGGCGCAGCCGGATCGGCTGGTGGACGAGCGCGCGCCGGCGCAGTACCCGGTCGGGGGACGGCTCCCCGTCATCGAGCACGTGCCGGTTCGGCTCCATCCATCGGAGTTGGAG
>CALCID010000073.1 GCA_937907535.1 uncultured bacterium
CCCCCGGTCCTCCTCGAGGCCGAGTACCAACGCCTCTCCAGGGTGGGTCAGGACGTACCCGGGCTTGACGCACCCATCCCCATTCGCTATGGCGCCCTCACCTGGCCGAGGCTTATAATGAAATTTTAGCCCTGATCACCCGGCCCCGGCCGCACGCACCCGGCCGCCCCGCCGGCGCCCGGTGACGCCGGCAGCCAGCGACACTGCGGGAACGCCGCGCCGACGCTGGCTGCGGGACGTCGCACCGGGTACCACGTCGCCGCGCCACGACGATCACCCGCGCCCGGACGCAGGCGGTTCGGCCGGTGCGGCATCACCATTGCGGAGGGCCGAGGCAGCGTCGCCCGACGACCCCAACCCTGGACGCGAGGATGGACATCTTCGAGGCGATAGAGACCCGTCGTTCCGTCAAGCGCTTCACCGACCGGCCGATCACCCGCGAGGAGATCGAGCGGCTCCTCGAGCTGGCCGTCCAGGCGCCCAACCACCGCATGACCGAGCCCTGGGGCTTCATCGTCCTCGGCCCGGAGACCCGGCGCAAATTCGGCGAGGTGCTGGGGAGGCGGAAAGCCCGGAAGGTCGAGGACCCGGAGGCCGCGGAGGCGATCCGCGCGAAGGTCGCGGCGGAGCAGGAGGCGCTCCCCGCCATGATCATGGTGACCATGAAGCAGTCGCCGGAGCCCGAAACCCGGGAAGAGGACTACGCCGCCACCATGATGGCCGTACAGAACATCATGCTCGGCGCGGTGGCCATGGGCCTCGGCACGCACCTGAAGACCGGCGCCGTGATGGATGACCCGGACACGCGCGCGGCGGTCGGCGTGGGGGAGGACGAGCGCATCGTCGCCATGATCAACCTCGGCGAGCCCGCCGAGCTCCCCAACCGGAAACCGCGCACCCCGGCGCGCGAGAAGACGCGCTGGCTCCCTTAACCCGAGAAATCCTGCGCGCGAAGGCCGCGCAGCACCTTGACCGTGGTGCTGATCTGTCCCGCGTGGCGGGCCGTGTGCTCGCCCGCGTGGTGGAGCAGCCCACGCACCGTCGAGGGGTACCCGGCGCGGCCCACCGCGCGCGGCTCGTCCAGCGAGGCGTCCGGCGTGGCCCGGAGCCGTTCCAAGGCGACGTCGACCTGGCGACGCAGCTCGCGTAGCAGTTCCTCCGCGGTCACTTCCGGCGTCACGTCCTTCTCCCTCGCCAGCGCCTCCCGCTGCGCGTCCGACAGCGGCTCGCCCCGGGCGTAGGTGAAGAGGCGGTCGAGACTTCCCGCCATGTGCCGGAGGTGGAAGCCGATGCTCGCGGCGCCGCCGGGCCCGACCCACAGGTCGCCCGGATCCAGGTCGGCGATGAACCGCTCCGTGTCCTCCAGCGCGCCGAGCAGCGCGTGCGCCACCGGCTGGAGCGCCGGGGAGACGCCCGGCACCGGACCCCGGAGCCAGACCTCCGGCTGCTTCGGGCTGTCCGCGGGCATCGGCCTCTTCCCTCCCGTCAGCTCACGTGCTTATTGATGAGACGGGTCATCTCGAACATGGAGACCTGGTCCTTGCCGAAGATCGGGCGGAGCTTGTCGTCCGCGTTGATCATCCGGCGGTTCTCCTTGTCCTGGAGCCCGTTCGCCTTGACGTAGTCCCAGACCTTCTTGGTCAACGCGGCGCGGGTTAGCGGCTCGCTCCCGACGATCGCGGCGAGCTGCGCGTCCGGCTTCACGGTCTGGGCGAGGCCGCCCTGAGCGCTGCGGGACTTCCGCGCGCCGCCTTGCTTCTTCTGTTCCGCCATTCGCTTCCTCCAAACCTGTAGTGTTGGTGTGTTACGATGTGCCGCGCGGGTCGCGCGCGTGCAAGCTTCGCACCGCCAGTCGGCCATGCGCTCGTCGGCCTCGCGGGAGTGCGTCTCGCGAACCAACGCCGGAGGGGCTCCGCGCGCCCCTGTTCTGTGCATTACAGGGCCGCGTTCACGCCCATCCAGCGTCTCTCGGCGCCACCGAGAATATCGCGGAAAGCGACGTCGCACCAGACCGCGCGCGGCGTCCGGCCGCGATTCCGGCCGACGGAACCGGCCGGGTGGGGGCCGCATCCCGAGCCGGACGCTTTCATGAGGTCGATCACCGTTCCGGAGCGGGCGACTCGGTGGGGCATGGTCTCGGACCGCATGGGGGAGGCGTGGAGCGCGGTGACGGCCCGGCCGATGAGCACGGTGGCTCCGATGCGCCCCAATGCCAGACAATCCAGCGGGCGGCCGCGGTGCGGATCGCTCCCGCGGCGACCGAATCCGATCCCCGCATTGATGCCGCCGCCGATATGTGCCGAAGGCCGCTGACGTCGGGGCGTCGGGGACTCAGCCCGCCGACCACAGCGCCGCCTTCAGCGCCTCGTCCCACGGCGGCAGCCGCACGCCGAACACCGCCTCGAAGCGGGAGCAGTCCAGCGCGGAGTACGGCGGCCGCCGCGCGGGCGTGGGGAAGTCCGCGGAGCGGGCCGGGATGACGTCGCTTACGAGCTGTTCTTCTCTGTGGGGATCGAGGGCAAGGATGGCGCGGGCCCACTCGAGCCGGGAGGCCGCACCGGCCCCGGCGAGGTGGTAGACGCCTCTCCGTTCGGCGAGCCAGTCCGCGAGCGCCGCCCGGGTCCGGCCGGAATCCGCGGCATTGCCCCCCACGCCGATCGTGTTCCGCGCGACCTCCAGCGCCGCCGCCGTGGCCTCGGCGAGCGCCCGGCTCCAGGTGGGGCTGCCGACCTGGTCCTCCGCGATGCGCAGCTCCCGGTGCGTGCGGGCCCAGCGGAGCACCCGCGTCACGAAGCAGTCCCTGCCCGGCCCGTAGAGCCAGCTCGTGCGCAGGATCAGGTATGCGCCGTCCGCCGCCGCCACCGCCCGCTCCCCCTCGAGCTTGCTCCGGCCGTACACGTTGAGCGGCGAGGGCGCGTCGGATTCCACGTAGGGCGCGCCCTTCGAGCCGTCGAAGACGTAATCCGTCGAGTAGTGGATCAGCGGGATCCGCCGCCTCCCCGCCTCCTCCGCCAGCACCCCGGGCGCCTCGGCGTTCACCGCGAACGCCCGCTCGGGCTCGGACTCCGCCGCGTCCACCGCCGTGTACGCCGAGGCGTTCACGATCACGTTCGGCGCCACGTCCGAGATCCATTGCCGGATCTGCGCCGGCCGGGTCACGTCCAGCTCCGCCCGGCCCGTGGCGACCACCGGTCCGAGCCGCGCCAGCGCGCCCAGGAGCTCCCGCCCGAGCAGCCCGTCCTTCCCGAGGAGCAGCACGCGCATCGCCGCCCGCTCATGCCTTCTGGAGCGCCGCCTCGTCCTCGAGCAGCTCCAGCAGGTGCCGGCCGTACGCGTTGTCGTACGCCAGCGCCTGGCGCCGCAGCTCCGCCGCGTCGATGTAGCCGAGGCGGTACGCCACCTCCTCCGGGCAGCAGATCAGCACGCCCTGCCGCTCCTCCAGCGCCTCGACCAGATTCGATGCGTGCAGCAGCGACTCGAAGGTGCCCGCATCCAGCCAGGCGACGCCGCGGCCGAGCACCTCCACGCGCAACCGGCCCGCTTCCAGGTACGCCCGGTTCACGTCCGTGATCTCCAGCTCGCCCCGCGCGGACGGGCGCAGCCCCTCGGCGATGCGGACCACGTCCGGATCGTAGAAGTACATGCCCGGGACCGCGAGCCGCGAGCGCGGCTTCACTGGCTTCTCCTCGATCGAGACCGGACGGCCCTCGTCGTCCAGCTCCACCACCCCGTACCTCGCCGGATCCCGCACCCGGTATCCGAAGATCTGCGCGCCCTCGCGCAACTGCGCCGCGGACCGGACCGTGTCGGCGAGACGGTGGCCGTAGAAGATGTTGTCGCCCAGGATCAGGCAGACCGGCTCGTCCGCAATGAACTCCCGGCCGATCAGGAACGCCTCCGCCAGCCCCCGCGGCTCGGGCTGCACCGCGTACGTGAACCGGACGCCCCACTGCTCTCCGCTCCCGAGCAGCGCCCGGAACGCGCTCAGCGACTCCGGCGTCACGATCACCAGGATCTCCCGGATCCCCGCCTCCATGAGCATGGCGAGCGGGTAGTAGATCATCGGCTTGTCGTAGACCGGCAGGAGCTGCTTGCTCACCGCGTGCGTGAGCGGCGCGAGCCGCGTCCCCCGCCCGCCCGCCAGGATGATCCCCTTCATGCCCCGCCTCCTCTGAGGGCGTAGTTGCGCTCGATCCAGTCCCGGTACTCGGGCCGGTTCCGGATCGCGTCCACCCAATCCCGGTTCTCCAGGTACCACCGGACCGTGGCGCGCAGCCCGCTCTCCGGCGAGTGGCGCGGCCGCCAGCCGAGCTCCGTCCGGATCCGGGCGCAGTCCAGCGCGTAGCGCCGGTCGTGGCCCGGCCGGTCCGCCACGTGTGTGATCCGCGAAGCGTGCGGCCGCCAGGGCGAGTCCGGGAGGAGCTCGTCCAGGATCCCGCAGACCACGCGCACCAGCGACAGGTTCGTCATCTGGTTGCCGCCGCCCACGTTGTACGTGCTCCCCGGCCGCCCGCGCAGGAGCACGGCCAGGATCGCCTCGCAGTGGTCTTCGACGTACAGCCAGTCCCGGATCTGCTGCCCGTCCCCGTAGATCGGGATCGGCGCGCCCTCCAGCGCCTGGAGGATCGTGAGCGGGATCAGCTTCTCCGGGAACTGGTAGGGGCCGTAGTTGTTCGAGCAGTTCGTGATCGTGTACGGGAGCCCGTAGGTGTGGCCGTACGCCCGGACCAGGTGGTCGCTCGCGGCCTTGGACGCCGCGTACGGCGAGTTCGGCGCGTACGGCGACCGCTCCGTCCACGCCGGCTCGTCCGGCCCGAGCGAGCCGTAGACCTCGTCCGTGGAGATGTGGTGGAAGCGGAAGCGCGCCCGGCCCTCCCCGTCCAGCCCCGCCCAGAACTCCCGCGCGGCCTCCAGCAGCGTGAACGTGCCCACCACGTTGCTCTGGATGAACCCCTCCGGCCCGAGGATCGACCGGTCCACGTGGGACTCCGCCGCGAAGTGCACGATCGTGTCGACCTCGTGCTCCCTGAGCAGCGCGTCCACCAGCGCCCGGTCCCGCACGTCCCCGTGCACGAAGACGTGCCGCCCCGGGTCGGGCAGGTCCCGCAGGTTCTCCAGGCTCCCGGCGTACGTGAGCAGGTCCAGGTTCACGACCCGGACATCCTCGCACCGGCCGAGCAGGAACCGCACGAAGTTCGAGCCGATGAAGCCCGCGCCGCCGGTGACGAGTACGTTGCGCATGGGAGCTCCGTCGAAGGGATCGCCTACCGGCCGGGCCGGTCGCTCAGGTGTAGACTTCCGCCGCCTCGAACGGCGTGCCGCGCCGGTCTTTCTCGGAAAGGATCGGCGCCTCGCCCGGCGGGATCGGCCACTCGATGCCGAGCGCGGGGTCGTTCCAGAGCAGCGTACGCTCGGCGTCCGGCGCATAGTAGTCCGTGGCCTTGTAGACGACCTCCGCCCAGTCGCTCACCACGTAGAACCCGTGGGCGAGGCCGGGCGGGACCCAGAGCTGGCGCCGGTTCGCCGCGGACAGCGTCGTGCCCAGCCACTTCCCGAAGGTCGGGGAGTCGCGACGGAGGTCGACGACGACGTCGAATACCTCCCCGACCACGACCCTCACCAGCTTGCCCTGCGGCTGCCGGATCTGGTAGTGCAAGCCGCGGAGCGTGCCCCGCCGGGAGCCGGACTGGTTGTCCTGCACGAACGACGTCGGGATCCCGGCTTCCGCGAACCGCCGCGCCTGGAAGGACTCCATGAAATAGCCCCGCGCGTCCTCGTAGACCTTCGGCTCGATCAGGATCACGCCGGGGATGGAAGTGTCGGTGAAGGTCATGGACCTCCGGGCGTCCGCCGAATGTGCGAATGGGAACACGTTGCGAGACAACGGGGTCGGGTCGAATATACGCGGCGCTCCGAGGGCGCTCAAGACAACGGCCCGGGCGGCCAGTGAACGATCCCGGCGTGATGGCTGTCCGCCACCAGCGCCCCACGGCGCGGCGGCAGGTAGCCCGTACGGCGGTTGCCCCGTCCCGTGGCCTGGAGTACACTTCGCCCACGCGCCGTGTCGGCCCGCGGGACCGGCTCCCCGCCGAGCGGCGCGTCGAGATAGGAGGCTGCGGCGCGCCCGGACCGGGAGCCCCGGCTCCGACCGGGCTCGAAACGCGGCCTCCGGTGAGATTCCGGACCAGACGACGAATTCCTGACCCGCTTCCGCGACCGCGCCATGACGACACCCGCGTCCCAACCCCCTGTCGGCCCCGGCCCCGCGCCGGGTGCGGAACCGCTCGGCGGCACACGCAACGGGATCCCGGCGCTCGGCTTCGGCGTCTACCTCATCCCGCCGGGCGAAGAGACGCGCCAGGCCGTGCTCTGGGCACTGGAGGCCGGCTACCGCCACATCGACACCGCCGCCATCTACGGCAACGAGGCCTCTGTCGGCGAGGCCATCAGGGAGAGCGGGCTGCGGCGGGAAGAGGTGTTCGTCACCACGAAGCTCTGGAACGAAGACCAGGGCTACGATCGGACGCTCGCCGCGATGGAAGCCAGCCTCGAGCGGCTCGGGTTCGACTACGTCGACCTGTACCTCATCCACTGGCCCGCCACGGACCGGCGGATCGAGAGCTGGGAAGCGCTCGTCCGCCTCCAGGAAGAAGGCCGCGCCCGCATGATCGGCGTGAGCAACTACATGGTCTGGCACCTCGAGGAGCTCTTCGCCGCCTCGCCCGTCATCCCCGCCGCGAACCAGATCGAGGTCACGCCCTACAACTACCGCACCATGCTGGACGTGATCGAGCTCTGCCGCAGCCGCGGGATCGTGGTCGAGGCGTACAGCCCCCTCACCAAGGGCCGCCGGCTCGATGACCCGCGCCTCGCCCGGATCGCGGCCGAGTACGGCAAGTCCCCCGCCCAGGTGCTGATCCGCTGGTCGCTCCAGCACGGCTTCGTCGTGCTCCCGAAGTCCACGCACCGCGAGCGGATCTTCGAGAACGCCGCGGTCTTCGACTTCGAGCTGAGCCCCGAGCACATGGCCGAGCTCGACTCCTTCGACGAAGGCCTCATCACCGGCTGGAACCCGCGCGAGATGCCGTGACGGGCCGCGTCCGGCCCCGCGGATGACGGGGACGAACGCGGGCGCGAAGCCCCCCGCGACCAAAGCCACGCCGTGCAGCACACGAACCGGCCGGGCGCAGCCGCGCACCCGGCCGGAGCGGCAACTTCCCCGAGAACGCACGCGCCGCGGAGGGCAGCCCCGCGAGGCACGCCTCGCTCCGCCCGGCGCGGTCATCCCATCGCGCTGCACGCCGTCGGCTAACTATGGGGTGTGACACGGCCGAGCCGGCCGACCCTCGCGGCCGCCCGGCCAGGCCCGGCACCGGCGATCTCTGCCCCTGGAACCACGCCACCCGTGCCCGGGCCTGCGATCCACCGGGCACGCCCCACCCGTCCGACCCGCTCCCGCCGGCTCAGTGCACCACCGCCGGCGCCCGCGGCTTCCGCCGCCGGCTCCGAAGCGCGACCTCCAGGTGCTCCGGCCGCACGCACCGCCGGTTCCCGCAGCACTGTATCACCGAATGCCCGTCGGGCACCGCGCCCTTCGAGAGCATCCAGCTCAGCCGGTGCGCCAGGTGATGCACCCACCGGTCCCCGCGCTTCTCAGAGAACTGCCCGTAGCCCTGCCGCGTCAGTGTCCCCGTCCACTCCCAGCACCCGTCCGTCTTCCGCACGTTCGACCAGAACCGCTCCCGCGGGAAGCTCCGCGGCAAGACCTCCGGCTTCGCCTTCACCCCGAGGCGCTGCCGCACCTCCTCCAGCGTGGCCTCGAGCTCCCGCTCGATCTGCCGCACCGGCTTCTCGGCCGCCGCGCTCAGGTCGTTCAGGGAACGACCATGGAGATAATGTTCCACCAACAGGCGACGCCGCTCCGGCGAGCACATCGCCAGCGCCCGCCTCACCTCGTCCGTCCGCTCCAGCGCCGCCTCCAGGTCGATGCTGTCCGGCAGCACATCCCGCAGCCTGATCGTCCCGTCTCCCGTGCCCTGCGCCCGCTCCTCCGGCGACAGGTACGTCCGGCCCTCCACCCACCGAAGCGTGCTCCGCAGCGTGCTCTCCTTGCACCCCACCGCCTTCGCCAGATCCCGCACCGTCGGCTCCCGCTCCCGCAACCGCCGCAACCTCTCCCGATGCGCCTTGATCCGCAAGTACCGCTTCAGCACCTCCGGTGGAATCTCATTGCACTGGCACAGGCCGTTCAGCATGTGTCCCCAGATGTACTTCTTCGCGAACGCCATGAAGGAGCCCCGACCGGGCTCGTAACGGTGCGCCGCTTTCACCAGCCCGACCAATCCGTTCGAAATGATGTCCTCCGCCCATTCCTCCCGTACGAAAACCGTCGCCCGGAACCGCCGGTACAGCCAGTAGACCATGCCGGTCGACTGCTTGATCAACTGGTCCTTCATCAGACTTCACCTGCTCTACTGCCCTGATACTTCGGCCCGCGCGGCCGCCCGAGTTCGATTCTGCCATCCGCTCCATCCGGCTTCGGATCGACGCAAACCTCCTTTCCAGGCATACGCAGCCGTCCCGGCGCCCGGCCCGACGGCCGCGCCGTCCAGATCTCAGCTTGATCCCCAGAGGGGAGCGGCTTCGCTCCGTGTCGCAGTCGCCCGGGAAGTAGCTCCGGTAGGACCTACAAAAACCGCTGCCTGCGTCTCGGATCTGTTGGGAAACCGTGGCGAGGGGAATGCAAGATGTGTGCTGTTCGTTGTCAAGAAATGGGTTACACGATCGGGCGGATGGCCGCGGGAAGCGGGAGGCGCCGTCACGCGCCCGGAAAAAACGTCCGTTTTTCGAAAGAACGGGAGGTCGGGAGGGACAAGTCGAGGCAAGAACGAGATTTCCCGATACGGCCACGGGCGCGCAGCCGCCGGCTCGATGCCGTCAGCCTAGCCGCAACCTGGCCGGCTAACCCGCGCACCGCCACCCCGCAGGTGTCAAGACAACCTTGACCGCCCGGCGGCTGCCGGCGTGCCGGAGCCGCCCTGGCGTCGGCGACCCCGGCCAGACCCGGCGAGGCGGAGAACTTCGGAGTGAACGACGCGTCCCCGCGCCTGCCGACCGACCCCTACGGCGGAGGGTGCGCTCGGTCGATGGTCGCGTCAGGATCGGCCGAGATGGCCCGGGCGCTGCGCACGAGGCCGTTCTTCCGACCGGTGCGAGGCGGAGCCTGCGGAGCACGCGGACGTTCGGCGCGGGAGTCGCGTCCTGCGGCGACGTCGCCCGAAGAACCCGCGCGGCGAACCCGCTCGACCCACGGGCGCGGCCCGGCTCATTGGGGTGGGTGCCCTGCCGCTACCCTTGCCGAGCCCGCCACGCCTCGCCGGAGCCCGCCTGCCGCCCCGGTGTCTCCAGCGGCAAGCCCGCGCCGCGCAATGGGTCTCGTCCCGTTCCGATGCGCATTCCGCCGCGGCGGACAGGGTCGAGTGCCCCACGGCGGCGCCCTGTCGTGCACCGCGACCGATCCGGGCTCCGCTCCGTAGCGGCCGGCCGTCGGTCCTCCCCGGCGCCCGCCATCGGGTCCCCCGAGCGCTCCGTCCCGGCCGTGTGATTGCACCTCAGGATGGATACGCCTCTGTACACAACGGACCGCGCAAGGGGGACCGATGGAGAGAGACGGGACGGTCCCCGCGTGCGGCCGTGGGGTCGATGCGTCATCGCATCGTGGCCGCTATCGGCCCGGCAGGCAGCTCGCTATACGGGATTCGGGGCTTCGAATCCGGCCCGCAGGGACCGTCCCGTGAGGAGCTCCAGCCACCGGAACGATCGCACAGGGCACTGACCTCGGGCGCGCCACGGCGTCCGAACGCCAGCGCACGCCATGCGTCATGAGACCCACCATAACCCGCTGTGGGCCTCCTCCGGCGAACGATCGCCGAGCTCGCGGCGGGGCGTCAGGTTCCACGCCCTGCGCACCAGCGCCACGAATACCTCCACTTCGCCGACGGACCAGAACTCGACCCGGCTCGTGAGCCGCGCCAACAATTCGGCCGGCGAGCTCGTCTCGCGGATCCGGTCCTCGAGCTTGGAGTAGCGCGGCAGGCACGTACCGATCTCCCGTCGGAACGCTTCGTACACGCGGCGCACCGCCCGGGCGTCCGGGAGGTCATCGATCCACGCGCCATCCGCGCCGAACAACCCTGCTTCCAGGAGCGGCCCGAGCTCGAGCGGGTCGCTCGGGAGCGGGTGCGGCAGCTCGTCCGTCTGCTCCCGCGGCACCGGGAGCAGTGTCCCGCTCATGTATCGGTCGCCCTCGATGGGGAACAGGGTGCCTGTTAGAACCCATCCCGGCTCCGGGAGTTCCTGGCCGAGCTCGACCCGGACCCGATCCCCCTTCACCCTGTCCCGCAAGACCGCCACGCCATCGGGTTGCACCCCGACCACGTCGAAGAGCGACCAGCGCACGTTGATCAGGCGACGTCGCTCTTCCAGCGCATCCGGCGTGAGCTCGTCCGCGGCGAGGTCCAGCGCCTGCTCGGCGAGGGTGCGGCCGCTCCCGTGCAGGCGGACGGCGAACATCGCCCATTCGACGAACCGGTTCTGCATGACCCGCCGGACCAGGTCGTGCTCGTCGCCGTCGAACAGCTCGAGGATCTCCGTGTGGTCCGGCTCGGGCGACCGGAAGAGCGACCACGCCAGCCGCGCCACCGTCGGCAGCGCGTGAGGCAGCGCGGTGACCCGCAGGTCCACGTCCTCGAGCAGCTTGCGCCGGCGCTCCTCTTCCTCCGACACCCGGACCGGCCCCGGGGCCGCGCGCGGGTCGTCCCGGTCCGGGTCCGATACGAGACCGAACCGCGACGGGAACGTGATCCGCAGCTCCCCGGTCTCCATCGGTCCCGCAGACGCGCGATCCGCCGGCCGCTCAGGGTCCACCAGCCGGAGCGGTCCGCGCGTCGGCGCTATCGGGCCGGTCCCCGGGGGCCAGGGAACCGCCTCGTGGATCCGCTCCCGCCGCTCCAGCTCGCCACGGCGGTTCTCGAAGAGCCCGCTCAGCGCGTCGAGCACGCCGGTCAACAGCTCCAGCTCCGCGCCGTTCGGCCCACGCAGCTCGTCGGTGGCCAGCGACCGGTACACCACCGGGAACGCGACCGGCCCGGCGAGGGGCCAGCGGTACAGGCGTCGCTCCTGGCGCATCTCCGGCGGAACCGTGTCCTCCGGATCGAAGCTCAGGGCCAGCACATCCTGGAGCGGAGGCCGCCGGCCCGCAGTCCCGCGATAGACCGCGGCCAGTTCCTCCTCCCGGAAATGGATCGCGAGCCCGTACGTCTCGCCGGCCGCGCCGAGGACCACCGCGAAGGCCGGCTCGGGCCGACCCGGGATCTCCAGCTCGAACGGCTCGTCATCCGCCAGGACGTGCCAGGGCGCGCTGGCATAGAACCGCCTGGCCGCCACGAACATCCGATGGACCGTCTGCGCGCTCACGCCCGGCTCCGCGAGATACGTGCGCCCGGGCGCCCGGGCCCGCAGGAAGTTGCCCAGCTCGGCGACCACGTCGTCCAGCGCGTCGAGTTCCGGATCCACCGTCACCTGGATGCCGAGCGGATCCGCCACGGCCCGCACCGGCGCCTCCAGTGACCCGTCCCGCACCGTCACCACCGCCGGGCGCCGCGGCTTCCCGATCTCCGGCTGCCGGATCGCGTTCAACAGGAGCGCCGCCAGGCTCCCCGGCGCCTCCTCCGCCGCGGCGAGCCCGACGCCCACGATGTCCCGGGTCTCGGCCTCGACCCAGAGGACGGCGCGCTGCGCTGGCCCGGCGAGCGGCGGCAGCTCCACCAGTGCGGCCAGGTCGACCGTCCCGCCTTCCCATCGCACGGGCGCCCACGGGATCCGCGACAGCGATACACCACGCGATTTCCCGACACGGTCGCGCGTGCCCTCCGCACGGCCGACCTGGCCCGGCCGCTTCCGGCTGTTTCCCATGTCCGTCAAGGTACGTTCACCGGGACGCCGGTCGCAACGATCACGTTCGACGCCCGCCCCGCGCCTTGACCCGTCCCCGCCGGCGGCCTATCCTCTCGACCGTCACACGTGGACCTTCCCGCCACCCGTGTGAGGCCCCCGTGAAGATCCTCTGCACCGGCGACGTCCACATCGGCCGATCCTCCACGCGGTTCCGCGGGGACCCGGACGCCCGCGCGCTCTCGTGCGCCGGCGCCTGGTCCCTCATCGTGGACCGCGCCATCGCGGAACGGGTCGACCTCGTCGCCGTGAGCGGGGACCTGGTCGACCGCGCGAACCGCTACTTCGAGGCGTACGGCCCCCTCGAACGCGGGCTCGAACGCCTGAAGGAAGCCGGCATCCGCACCGTGGCCGTGGCCGGCAACCACGACTTCGACGTGCTCCCGGGCCTCGTCACCACGATCGGCGTCGCGTACTTCCGCCTGCTCGGCGCCGACGGCCGCTGGGAGCGCCTGACCCTGAGCCGGGATGGCGCCACCATCCACCTCGACGGCTGGTCGTTCCCGCGCGAGCACCACCCCGGCAATCCGCTCACCGGCTACGACCTCCCGGATCCCGGCGGCGCCGCCGTGCTCGGGCTCCTGCACTGCGACGTGGACCAGACCGCGAGCCGTTACGCGCCCGTGGCCCTCGCCGAGCTGCGCCGCGTGCCCGCCAGCTTCTGGCTGCTCGGCCACATCCACCGGCCGACGCTGTATTCGGCTGCGGGGGAGACCGTCCATGCGCCGGGCACGGCCCCGGCCATCGCGCTCTACCCCGGCTCGCCCCACGCCATGGACCCGGGCGAGACGGGCCCGCACGGCGCCTGGCTCCTCGAGCTCGAGCCCGGCGCACCGCCGCGCCTGTCGCTGATCCCGCTCTCCCGGGTGAGGTACGACGTCGTCCAGGTCGACGTCACCGGCGCCGCCGACCTCGATGCGGTCCAGGCCCGCCTCGTCGATGCCCTGCGCCGACACCTGGAGCTCATTGCCGTGGACTGCGGCCCGCTCCGCTACCTCAGCGTCCGCGCCCGGCTCGTGGGGCGCACGCCGCTGCACCGCGAACTGGCGGACCGCCTCCCGGCCGTGGTCCCGGACCTCGAGCTCACCCAGGGCGAGATCACCGCGTGGGTCGAGCGCTGCGACGTCGAGACGCGCCCCGCGATCGACCTGGAGGAACTGGCCAGGACCGGCGGCGTCGCCGGCGAGCTCGCCCGCCTCCTCCTCGCCCTCGGAGCGCGAACCGGCGCTCCGAACGCGGCGGAGCTCCCTCCCGGGGATGACGCCCTCGGCCGGCTCCTGGCCGACGCGAGGCGAACCGCGGAGTCCGTACGCAGGCTCCGGCCGTACGCGGTCCTGCCGGACGCGGCGGACGCTCCCGACACCGCGACCCTCGCCGCGCTCCTGGAACGCCAGGCGTGGATGCTCCTGGACACCCTGCTCGCGCAGAAGGACGGGGGAGCATGAGCGGACACCTCGCCTTCGAACGGCTCGTGATCCGGCGCATGCCCGGGTTCCCCTCCGGCGGGATCACGCTGGACGAGCTCTCGCCCGGGGTCAACATCGTGTACGGACCGAACGCGTCCGGTAAGACGACCACGGCGCGGGCGCTCCAGGCGGCGCTCTGGCCGCGCACCGCGCCGGACCGGGCGTCGATCCTGGCGTCGTTCCGGCTCGGCGCCGAGGAGTGGCTGGTCGACGTGGACGCGGGCCACGCCCGGTACCAGCGGGACGGCCGGGACGCGCACGAGCCAGCGCTGCCCGTCGCGGACAGTCGGGACCGCTACGTGCTCTCGCTCCACGAGCTGATCGGCGCGGAGGACAGGGAGCTCGCCGCAATCATCGCCCGCGAGTCCGCCGGCGGCTACGACCTGGCCGCGGCCGCGAACGCGCTGAAGTTCAACACGCCCTCCGCCCGGACCGCGAGGACCGAGTCCCAGGCGCTCGAAACGGCGAGGCAGCAGTACCGCAAAGCGATCGAGAAACAGAAAGCGCTCCACGCCGAGGAGGAAAAGCTCAGCCGGCTCCGGTCGAAGCGGGACCGGGCAAACGAGGCCGCAGCCCGGGTCCGGCTCCTCCAGCTGGTATTGCGGAGCAAGGCCGCGGAGTCCGAGGAGCGGGAGGCGCGGGCAGCGCTCGGTGCGTTCCCCGAGGGTATGGCCCGGCTGCACGGGGACGAGCACGAGCGGCTCAGAGCATTGCGTGACAAGCTGGACGAGGCGCTCCGACGGCTCGACCACGGCCGCCGGGACAGGGAGAACGCCCTGCGCGCGCTGGCGGAGACCGGCCTCCCGCCCGAAGGGTTGCCGGACACTCTCCTCCCATCGCTCCGCGCACGGCTCGACGAGCTCAAGGCGGCCGAACGGGATGCCGCGGATGCATTACGCGACCTCGAAGCCGCACGCCGGACGCTGGAGGAGGAGCGCCGGGCGCTGACCGGCGCCCTGGAAGACGAGCGGCTCGCCTCCATCGATGCGCCGGGCATGGAGGTGCTCGATGCATTCGCGCGAGAGGCCGCCCGGGTCGAGGCCCGGGTCGTCGCCCTGGAGGCGGAGCTCCGGGCGCTGGGCGATGAGGAGCCGCCGGCCAACCTGGACGCGCTGCGGCGCGGCGCGGACCTGCTCGCCCGCTGGCTCGCCGTGGACCCGGAGCGCATCGCGGAACGTCGGCGGCTCCGGACCGCCGCGATGCTCGGTGCCGTGCTCGCTGCTGCGGGCGTCGTTGCGCTGGGCGTGTTCGTGAAGCCCGCGCTATTCGCACTGCTCGTGTTCCCCGTCGCGTTCCTGCTGTGGGCGCTCCGGGGCAGGCCCGAGACCGACCCACACTCCGCGATCCGCCGGCAATTCGAGGCCCTCGGGATCCCCGGGCCGGCGTCGTGGGCCGAAGATGCCATCCAGCAGCATCGGACGACCCTGGACCGGCTGATCGCCGAGGGTCGGACTGCCGAGGTCCGGGCCGAGCGGCGACGTCGCCTACAGGCCGAGCTCGAGGAACTCGGGCCCGAGCGCGAGCGGATCGAAAGGCAACGGACCGAGCTGGTCGAGCGCTTCGGGATCGCCCCGCACACCCGCCACGCCCCGATCCTCTGGCTCGCCCAGCGGATCGGCCGGTGGCAGGACGCGGCCCGGCGCGTCGGAGAGGCCGAAGTCGCCCTCACCCAGGCAAGAGCTCGGGTCCAGGGAGCCCTCGAAGCAGCAGCGCCCGCCCTCCGACCGTACGCGCTCGACCCGGAGGCGGGTGTGGCCCACCCGGCGGCCGATCACAGCTCCGACGATGCCCCGGATCGGCGGGTCTGGACCATCACGGACTCCGCCACGCTGAGCGGGGCCATCGAAGCCCTGGACGCACGCCGGCAGGCACACGTGAACGCCGCTCACGCGCTCCGCACCGCGAACGATGCGATCGTCCAGGCCGAGCGGGAGATCGCCGCGATCCGGAAGGAGCGTGAGGAGATCTTCGCGCGGCTCGGGCTCAACCCCGACCAGGACGCGGTGGTCGAGGCCTGGTGCCGGGACCGGGAAGCCTACCTCGAGGCCCGCGCCCGGCTCGACGCCGCGCGCCGCGACGCGGAGGCGGCCGAGCGGGAACTGCTCGAGCACCCGGGGTACGAGCCCGGCCTCGTCGCCCGATCACGGGAAGACCTGGAGGCGGAGCTGGCCGCCGAGGAGCAGCTCCTCGGCGAGCGGGATGGGATCCTCCAGGAGATCTCCGCCATCGAGGCGCGACTCGAGGATGCCCGGGACGGCAACGACGTGGAGCTGGCGCTCGCCGCCGTGGCCCGGGCCGAGGCCGACCTCCGCGACGCCCGGGAACGGGACCTCCTCGCCGCGCTCGGCCGCACCCTCACCGAATTCGTCCAGGCCGCGGCGCGGGACAGGGACCGGCCGCGCGTCTTCTTCCGCGCCCGCGAACTCTTCGCCCACTTCTCCCGGGGGCGCTACATCCTCGAGTTCGACGACGGCGATCCGCCCCGCTTCCGCGCGCGCGACACCGTGACCGGCATCGGCCACGCCCTCGAGGAGCTCTCCAGCGCCACCCGCGTCCAGCTCCTCCTCGCCGTGCGCGTGGCGTTCGTCGAGACCTTCGAGCAGGGCGTGCACCTCCCGCTCATCCTGGACGAGGCCCTCGGCAACAGCGACGACATCCGTGCCCGGGCCATCATCCAGGTCGCCGCGGATCTCGCCGCCTCCGGCCGCCAGCTCTTCTACTTCACCGCGCAGGCGGACGAGGTCGCGAAGTGGCGGGAGCTGCTGGAGGAGCGGCCGGGGCTCGGATACCGGATCCTGGACCTCGCCGCGTTGCGGGATTTGCCCGGTGAGGAGCGGCTGGCCGACGTCGCCTCGACACCCCCGCCCGCCCCGCCCCCGCCGGACGGCATGGACCACGCCGCGTACGGCCGGGCGCTCCGCGTACCGCCCCTCGACATCCGCACCGCCACCGTGGGCGGCACGCACCTCTGGTACCTGATCGACGACTGCGAAGCGCTCCACACGCTCCTGAACATGCAGATCCGGACCTGGGGCGAGCTGGAGGCGCTCTACGAGACGGCACAGGGCTCCCTCGGGATCATCGGGCGGCCGGTGGTCGAACGGGCGCGGGCAGCCGCGCGGGCGTTGAGGGAGATCCTGGAGCTCCGGCAAACGGGCATGGGTAAACCGGTGGACCGCCAGGCGCTCATCGACTCGGGCGCGGTCACGGACGCCTTCCTCGACCGGGCCACGGAGCTCTGCCGCGAGCTCGACGGGGACGCGGCCCGCCTGCTCGAAGCCCTCGAAGCCGGACGCCTGGAACGCTTCCGGAAGGCGAACATCGCGCGGCTCCGCGAGTTCTTCGAGGAGCACGGCTACCTGGCGCCCGTGCCGCCCCTCGAGCCTGCGGTGATCCGCGCCCGCGCGATCGCGGCCGCGACCCCGGACCTCGAGGCCGGGCGCCTCGATCCCACCACCTTCGAACGGCTCCTCCGCGCGGCAGGGATCCACGCCTCCGTGGCGGACGGCCCGGCCACCGGGCTCTGAGCCCGCCCGCGACCGGAAGGCCACCTCCGCCCGGGACCTGCTACGCCGTGGACCCCGTCGGCGGGCAGTACGAGCCGAGCGGCGGAGGGAGTCCGCCCGCCCGCACGCGCGGCTCACGGGGCGAGGTTCAGAACGCCGCGCGGATCCCGAAGGTCAGGGTACGGCCCGGGCGCACGGAGCCGTTGTCCGGCCCGCCGTCCTGACGGTTCAGCAGATTGTCGCCGGTGAAGAGGAGCGAGAGGTACGGCCGCAGATCCCAGCTCGCGGCCACACGCAGGTGGGTCGCGCCATCGTAGCGGCGCCAGAACCGGCGCAGCGCCTCGCCGTCCAGCTCACCGCCGCTCCGGATGACGTCCAGTTCCGGCAAGCCGCGTGAGTCGGAGAAACCCGCGTCGGCGAGCGCCATCCGGTCGTAGTTGATCCAGTCCCCCGCCCGGTACGCGGTCACTGACCCGGACCACCGCTCGCCCGACCACATGCCGGTCACGCTCACGGTCCAGGCCGGCACCCCGAGCACCCGGTCGCCGGGCCGCAGGTCGCCGGAGTATCCTCCGGCCAGCGCCCGGACCCGGCTGTCCACCAGGGATGCGGCCACGCCCATGGAGAGCCGGCCGCGGGCGTACGTCCCCTGGAGCTCCCAGCCCCGGTTGTCGATCTCGCCCCGGACCAGGAGCCCCGCCGTGCCGAACGCGGTCAGCCCCTCCCCGCTGTACCACCGGGCGCCGCTCCCGGAGTCCGTGTCCGACTCCTCCGCCACGCCCATGGCGTGCACCGGCCCGCGGGCGACCTGGTCGAACCGCGTCACGTGCAGCCCGATTCCACCCCCGACGTCCAGATCGAGCCCGGCCTCCACGCCGGACTGCTCCTCCATCAGGAGGTCGACCAGCGTCCGACTGACTCCCCGCGCCCGCCAGACGAGCCCGCTCGGTTCCGAGAGCGGGCCCGCGGAGCGGATCCCCTTGCCGTACGCCCCCCGGAGCGTGATGGACAGCGGCCCGAGGTCCCGCTCCAGCGCGCCGCCCAGCATGGGGAGCAGACTGTAGCGAGGCGAGGTGTCGAGCAGATCGTTCCGCTCGAGCCGCACCCCGCTCGTCAGGTGGAACGCGTCCAGGAGCTCGCCGTCCACCTGCGCGACCAGCCCCGTGCTCCGCCGCCAGCTCGAGCCGGACAGCAAACCGTTGGTGCCGATGGTCCGCTCGTTGATCAGGGAGTGCTCGAGGGCCGCGGTGATGGCGGCCCCCGCCGAGCCCTCCGTCCCGAGCCGCGCCCGGGTCGCCGCGCGCAGCGTGGCCCGGGTCGCATCCCCGCCTGAGCCAGCGCCGCCCGTGAGACGCCACCCGTCCATCGTGGGCTCCGCCACCGGGACATCGACCAGGTGATAGCCGTCCATGCCGAAAACGACGGTGTGGACCACCCGGTCGCTGCTCATGACCGAGCTGTTCACCCCGATGGTGTACTGCCGGACGGAGTACGGCCGGGGCGCGCCGAACCCGGGCAACGTGGCCAGCCGGTCGACGTCGCTCCCGTTCACGCTGCCGCCGCCCTGCTCCAGGTACAGCCGCCCCACGCCCGTGACCACGGAACGCTCGCCCACCAGGCGAGTGGTGGTGCTGAGCGTGAGATGCCGGCTCGATGCGCCCGGTGCGTAGTCGCCCAGGCTCCCGGCCGCGAGGTGCAGCGTCGCCGAGCGCTGGCCCGAGCCCGTGCGCACCATGAGCGCGTGCTCCTGCGCCACCACCGCGCCGGAGGCGTGGTCGCTCTCCGTGAACCCCGCCGTGGAACGGAACCGGACTCGCGGCGAGCCGGACCTCCCATCCTCGTGCCGCGTCACGATGTTGATGACGCCGCTCGTCGCGTCCGTCCCGTAGAGCGCCCCGCCCTGCGGACCGCGGATCACCTCGACCCGCTCCACCACATCGGACGTGAGATGGGCGATCAACTGCGAGTTCGCGACTTCGATGCCGTCGATGTAGACCTTGGGATAACTCGCGCCGAAGGAACCGGCGCCGCGGATGCTGCCGTACCGGGCCAGCGGACGCGCCCCCGACCGCTGCCACATCCAGAGGCCGGGCACGGCGGCGTTCAACAGCTCCGGGAGCGTCGTCGACGTCGTCCCGGCCAGCTTCACGGCGTCCACCGTCGTGCCGGGCGCGGCCACCGTCGCCAGGGGGCCGATCTCGGACTTGCCGAACACGAGCAGCCGGTCCAGCACCACGACGGGCGTGGAAGCCGGAGTCTCAGCCCGCTCCTCCACCTCCGCCGCGGGCGCGGTGGCCGCCGGGACCGGCGCCAGCACCACGTGGTCCCGGCCCGCCGCGACCGGCTCGAGGCCCGAACCCCGCACCAGCTCCGCGAGAACCCGGCCGACCGGCACCCGATCGTACGAGACGCAGACGAGCCGGTCCAGGGGGAGCAGGTCCGCGCTGTAGCTGATCCGGAACCCGCCCGCCCGCGCCAGGACATCCAGCACATCACGCAGCGGTTGCGACGTCGCCTGGACCGTCACCGGCCGATCCAGCGGCGCGGGCCACGCCTCCTGCCCGGCGTTCGCCCCCCCCACCCCCCGCCCAACCTCCCCACACCCCCCCTGCCCCGCCACCGGCGCTGCCTCGAGCGCCCAGAGCCCCGCCAGCGCCACGAGCCCGGCGCGCACCCGCCGCCCCACCCCCGCGACGCCAGCGGGCCGCGCGGCGAACCCGCCACGCCTCGTCAGCGAGCCGGCGCCACCTCCGCCCGCGGACGGACCACCGCCGTGTCGCCCCGCCACTCCACCTCCGCCCCCAGCGCCAGCGCGATCACCTCCATCACCTGCCGAACCGGATCCCCCACGAAGTCCGCGGTCAGCCGCCGTGCCTCGAGCGCCGGGTCCTCGAACCGGACCTCCACGCCATACCAGCGCATCAGCTCCGCGCTCACCCGATCGAGTGGCGCGTCCCGAAACACCAACCGACCGTGCCGCCACGCGTAGTCCTCCTCTGTCGCCGCGCCTCGCTCCGCTGAGGTCCGACCATCCGCGTCCAGCAGGCCTCGGTCACCGGCTTCCAGCAACACGCCACCCTCTTCCGGCTCCGCCGCCGACCTCAGCCGCACGACACCCTCCTCCACCACCACCTTCACCTCCGCACCACCCCCGCCCCACACCGCGAAGGATGTACCGACCACCTGTACCACCCCGCCACCGACCCGCACCACGAATGGCCGATCGCTGTCCGGTTCGACATCGAAATACGCGGTCCCGACCATCTCCAGCTCCCGCCGGGAATCGCCGTACCCCGGCCCGAGCGTGAGATGGCTCATCGGCCCGAGCAGCACCCGGCTCCCGTCCGGGAGCCAGACCGAGTCCCGCTGCCCCACCGAGGTCCGGAACGTCTGGGCGCCCGCCAGCGCCTCCTGCCTCCGCTCCGTCCACTCGATGGAATGCCAGAGGACCACGCCGGCGGCCACGACCGCGATCACCGCCGCGGCCCGCAGCGCCAGCGCACCCCAACCACCCAAACCCCAACGTGGCCGGAACCGCGCGGCGCCCGCGCGCCCCCGGCCGGATCCGGCGCCCACCGGCAAGGCGACCACGGCCGCGGAAGCGTCCGGATCCGCCACCGCGGCTCCCTCCGCTCCTACGGCCGCGCCCACGCCAGCCAGCTCGCCGCCGGCTTCCGCCTCCAGGATCGCCTTCGCGCGGCACAGCGCGGACTCCACGTCCAGATCCGCAGGCGGACGATACGCCAGCGCCGCTAAGGATCTAACGAGCGAATCCAGGATTTCCTGACGCTCCGGATCCTCGGACAGCCACTCCCGTATCGCCTCCGCCTCGGCAGGCGAGCTCTCTCCGGCGACGTACCGCGCCAGCGCGTTCCAGTCTGCTTCCCCCACGGACTTCCCGGAATCAGGCATCCGTTCCATCACTCCAGCAGACACGCCAGGCGGTCCGCGCCCCCACGTCCGGTCTCCGGCATTGTCCGCCGCGCCGGGTCTGGATATCTTTGGCTGCCCATCATCCACAGGCAGGGTAGCTTCCCAGGTATTCCCGGGCAAGTATTCGGCACCGTGGACGATCAACAACTACTCGCCCGGATCCGACAGGACTCCCCGCACGCGTTCGACGATGTTTTCCGCGCTTATTACCCGTCGCTCGTCGGACTCGCGGAATCGATCGTCCAGCAACGCGCTACGGCCGAGGACATCGCCCAGGATGTCCTCATAGGGCTCTGGCGCCGCCGCCATGACCTCACCATTGAGACCTCGCTCCGGGCATATCTGTTCCGCGCCACCCGGAACCGGGCACTGAACCGGATCCGCGACGAGCGCGTCCGCCGCGATGCCGAGCCCCACATCGCCGCCAGCGCGCTCCGCCCCCCGCCCACCGACGCCGCCGCGGTCCAGAGCGAGATCGAAGCCGCGCTCCGCGCCGCCGTCCAGACGCTCCCGCCTCGCTGTCGCGAAGTCTTCGAGCTGAGCCGCGTCCACGGCCTCGCCTACGCCGAGATCGCCGACGTGCTCGGCATCTCCGTGAAGACCGTCGAGAACCAGATGGGCAAGGCGCTGCGCATCCTGCGCGAGCAGCTCGCGCCCTGGCTCCCCGAGCCCCGCACCCGCCGGTGACTGCCGGGATCCTCCCGATGGGACGTCCCCCGTTTCACGATGCCCGGCCGCCCGGCCGGACCCGGAGCCGCCCGGTGGACGCAGCCGCCGCGCCGGCGAACGCTGTCGACGCGACGTCGCCCTTGGAACGAACCGAACCCACGACGGACCCCGGCCGACCGCCGCGCGATGACCGTTCCGGGGATCCGCTCCCGGCCTGCGGAGCGCAGGGCCCACGATCCGCGAACCGCCAGGAACTCGCCGACCGGCGCGTAGGGGTTGCCGCGCCGCGTCGTGTCCACACGTTCAGGACGCCGCACTGACCGACGAGCACCAGGGAGGCCCGATGCATTCCTCCAGCTCTTCCATGGCCCCCGCCCCCACGGCCGTGCCGCGCGCGCGCGCCGTCATGTCCGCGCCGGCCGGGCATTCCCTCGCGGGTGCGGCCGCGCGGCGCGCGCCACGCCGGGGTCTGCGCGCTCTCGGGGTCGCCGTGGCGCTCGCCGCCGTGGC
This sequence comes from uncultured bacterium, assembly GCA_937907535.1. Taxonomy (GTDB): domain Bacteria; phylum Gemmatimonadota; class Gemmatimonadetes; order Longimicrobiales; family RSA9; genus CALCID01. The sequence goes on from CALCID010000073.1 coordinate 22,097, forward strand.
GCTGAGCACCGCCACGCCCGCCCACGCCCAGTACTTCGGTCGCAACAAGGTCCAGTACGAGACCTTTGACTTCCAGGTGATCCGCACCCCGCACTTCGACATCCACTACTATCCGCCCGGCAGCGTGGCCGCGGCGGACGCCGCCCGCATGGCCGAGCGCTGGTACGAACGCCTCGCCGGCGTGTTCGGCCACGAGCTGAAGTCCCGCAAACCGATCGTCCTCTACGCGAACCACACGGACTTCCAGCAGACGAACACGATCTCCGGGCCGATCGACGAATCCACCGGCGGCGTCACCGAGAGCCTGCTGAACCGCGTCATCCTCCCGTTGACCCACGACTACGCGGGGACCGACCACGTGCTCGGCCACGAGCTCGTACACGCGTTCCAGTACGACATCGCGAACGTGGCCCGCGGGAGCGGCAGCGGCGCCGCCGGGCTCGGCGCGCTCCCCCAGTGGTTCATCGACGGCATGGCCGAGTACCTCTCCCTCGGCCGCCACGACCCGCACACCGCGATGTGGATGCGGGACGCGGTGCTGCGCAACGACATCCCCACGATCGACCGGCTCTCCCGGGACCCGCGCTACTTCCCGTACCGCTTCGGCCACGCGGTCCTGGCGTGGATCGGCGGGGAGTGGGGGGACAGCATCTTCGGCCCGCTCCTCCGCAACGCCATCGCCGGAGGGCTGTACGAGGCGTTCATCAACGTGCTCGGCCTGCCGTCCGACTCGCTCTCCGAGCGCTGGGCCGCCGCGCTCCGCGAGACGTACGGGCCCGTCATCGCGGCGCGGGTCCATCCCGACTCCGTGGGCCGCCGCGTCCTGGCCCGCGGCATGGGCGCCGGCGACCTGCTCCTGGCGCCCGCCGCCAGCCCCGACGGCCGCACGATCGCGTTCCTCTCGGAACGAGACTTCTCGATCGACCTCTTCCTCGCGGACGCCGGGACCGGGCGCGTCATCCGCAAGCTCGCCAGCGCGTCCACGGGCGCGCACCTGGATGCCATCAGCTACATGGGGAGCGCCGGTACGTGGGCGCCGGACGGCCGCCGCTTCGCGTACGTGGCGCTCGCCGGCGGCAGGTCGGAGATCCACGTCATCGACGTCGAGTCCGGCAACCTCCTGCGCCGCCTGGGCTGGCCGGAGGTCGGCGCCATCGCCACGCCGGCCTGGTCGCCGGACGGCCGCCGGATCGCGTTCTCCGGCTCCGACCGCGGGATCACGGACCTCTACATCGCGGATCTGGAGTCCGGCGCGCTCCGCCGCCTGACGAACGACCGGTTCGGCGACCTCCAGCCCGCGTGGTCGCCGGACGGCCGCACCATCGCGTTCGTGACCGATCGCGGCGAGGAGACCGACTTCGGGCGGCTGTCGTACGCCCGCCCCGGGATCGCGCTCCTCGACATCGAGTCCGGCGAGATACGCCTCCAGCCGATCTTCGACGTCGGCAAGCACCACAGCCCCCAGTTCTCGCCGGACGGGCGGGACCTCTTCTTCGTGGCGGACCGCGGAGGCGTGAGCGACGTCTACCGCCTCGACCTCCGGACCGGCGAGATGTTCCGGGTCACCCACGTGGCAACGGGCGTGTCCGGCCTCACGGAACTGTCACCGGCGCTCACCGTCGCGGCCGAGGCCGGCACGCTCTTCTTCTCCGTGTTCCACGAGCGGGCGTACGCCATCCACTCCCTCGAGCCGGACGAGGCGCGCGGGGTTCGCGTGGAACGTGGCTCGGGCGACGTCGCCCCGGCCACCCTCGCGGCGGACTCGCCCCGCCCGGCTCCGGCCACCGGCGACGCCCCACCCGACGGCACGGCGGCGGACCCGGACCAGGTCGATGCCCGCGCGGGCTGGCTCACCCCGGCCGGGCGGCCGGGCCGCGTCGACCGCTACCTCGCCGATCCCGGCTCCGGGCTGGCGGACTTCGAAGAGTTCGAGCAGCGCCACTACAGCCGCCGTCCGCGCCTGGCCTACCTGGGCCAGCCCACCTTCGGGGTGGGGATCAGCCAGTTCGGCGTGGCGGTCTACGGCAACATGTCCGCGTTCTTCACCGACATCCTCGGCAACCACGACATCGGCGTCATGGCCGAGGCGTACGGCGGGCTGAAGGACATCGGGGCGCAGATCGTCTACATGAATCGCGAACGGCGCCTGAACTGGGGCGCCGGGGTCGGACGGGTCCCGTATCGCGCGGACTATCTCTTCATCCGGGACAGCATCGTGGAGGTGAACCGCACGCCGCGCGTCGCCCGGGTCATGGACGTGGTCCGGAATCGGCTCTTCTACGACCAGGTGATGGTCAGCGCCCACTACCCGCTCTCCACCACCCGCCGCTTCGAGTTCGGCACGGGCGTGGTGCGCGTGGGCTACGACATCGAGGTGGACCGCCGGATCCTGGTCGGCGGCCGCACGGTCGATCGGGATGTCATCGATGGGGCAGCGCCGGATCCCGTCACGTTCGTGCAGCCCTCGGTCGCGTACGTGGTGGACTATGCGACGTACGGCTTCACGTCCCCCCTCTCGGGTGGCCGGCTCCGCTTCGAGATCCAGCCCACGACCGGCTCGTTCCGCTACGTGGGCGCGCTGGCCGACTATCGCCGGTACTTCTACGTGCGGCCGTTCACCTTCGCGCTCCGCGGGCTGCACTACGGCCGCTACGGGCCGGACGACGACCGCTTCGAGCTCGGGCCGCTCTACCTCGGCAACGAAGGGCTGGTCAGGGGATACACCCAGGAGTCGTTCCGGTCCGGCGAGTGCACGCGCTCGGCGGCCGCGCCGGACGGCTGCCCGGAGTTCGCCCGGCTGATCGGCAGCCGCGTCGCCGTGGCGAACTTCGAGCTCCGCCTGCCGCTCCTCGGGCCCGACCGGTTCGGCCTGTTCCCGGTCGCGTTCCTGCCGACCGAGATCTCCGCGTTCGTCGACGCCGGGGTGGCCTGGAGCGCCGGCGATGGCGCGAAGCTCGAGTTCTCCCGCACGTCCATCGAGCGGATCCCGGTCTTCAGCGCGGGCGCGATGGCGCGGATCAACCTGCTCGGCTACGCGGTGGTCGGGGTGTACTACGCGGTCCCGTTCCAGCGGCCGCTCTCCGGAGCGCAGATCGGCTTCCAGCTCGCGCCGGGGTGGTGAGGCGCGGGGCTACCGCTCCTTCCACCCCCCGACCTGGACCTCGCCGGCCATGCTCAAGACGGGCCGCCAGCGCCCGCTCCGGTCGAGCGGACGGGCCACGCCCGCGCCCAGCATGCCGCCGAAGAATTCGACCTGGAACGCGACGGCGTTCGGAAGCCCGTCCGTCACCCGGGAGCCGAGCCGCTCCACGACCGGCGCCGCCGCGGCGGAAGCGTCGGTCCACCCCGCGTACCACATCACCGACGGCGAAGGCGAGAGGGAGGGGAGGATCAGGTTGCCGATCCGGATCGGCGCGCTGAACAGGCCAGGGTCGTACCGCGCCGACAACCGGGCCGTCACCGCCCGGTCCCCGGCGAACTCCTTGTAGCCGTAACCCGACAGCCCCGTGTTCCAGCCCAGCTCGTAGAGCCGCTGGGGTGGCGGGTCGTCACCGTCCACGATCCCGGCATCCAGCCGCCCGGCCAGCGTGAGGCCATCGAAGCGCCGCTGGAGCTGAACGCCCGCTTCGGCCCGCCGCCACGCGAGCTCGCCCGTCGCCCGCTCCAGCACGAGCCGCACGCCCAGCCCCGGCCGCACGGAGTTCATGTTCACCGAGCGGCCGTGCTCCAGCGTCAGCCGGGTGAGCACATAACTCCCCACGCCGACCGGTCGGTTGAGGCGCAGGGTATCCCCACCGTAAGGGCCGTGGAGCAGCCGCCGCGGCTCCGCCCGGTCTTCGGCCCACCCCACCTCCAGCACCGCCCGCGAATCGCCGACCACGCCGAGCCGGCGCGCGGCCGCGGCCGTCACGCTCCGCCGGTCCACGTAGTCGTACGAATCGCCCGCGCCGAGCAGCATCAGGAAGCCCGACCCCTGAGCGAGCGGCGGCAGGAAGTCGTTCGTGTGCGCCAGCTCCCGCGCCCCGCGGAGCGAGTACTCCCATGCGCCCCGGCGGAGCAGCGCCTCGAGCCCGCCTTTCAGCGCTTCCTCGCGCCACGCCCACCCTACCGTACCGCTCAGCTCGAGGCCCGGCACCACGTCCCGGAACTCGAGGATCCCGCCAATTCCCGTGTACAGCCCTTCGACCCGGTTGTAGCGCAGCAGGTCGGTCGCCCGCCGGGCGCCGAGCCGGGCGTGCGGCGGGCCATCGGCGCGAAGCGCGCGCGGTGCGACGTCGTCGAAATCCCGCGCGCTGACCTCGGCCGTGGCCTGCCCGGGCTCCCCCGTCCACGCGCCATACCCGCCCATGGAATCTCCGGGCGCGAAGGTCAGACGGAACGACGGGCGGCGTGGGCTCCCGGTCGCACCCGCGTCCCGCGACGGGGAGCCGGCAACGGCGGTCCCCGGCGACGCGAACGCCACGGCCACCCCCTCCCCGCCCGCCTCCGGCACGTTCACCGCGTGGTGCCGGAACCGCGAGACCACGCGCATCACCGCGCGGGAGTCCGTCAACGGCGTCGTCGCCTGGAACTCGATGCGCTGCCGGTACGGGAGCCAGTACCGCCCTTCGAACTCCCCGTTCTCCAGCTCCACGAACGCGAAGGAGTTCACGCCCGCGCCGAGGAGACGGCTCACGAGCGGGCGGCCCGGCGCGACCCACACGAGCCGCCCGCGCATGCGCACGATCTCGTGACGGTCCGCGTCCAGGTCGATGTCCCCGTGGTACAGCAGGACCCGGCGCGCCGGCGCGCGCCGCGGCTCGACCCGGACCCGCACCACCCGCACCGTCCGCTCCGGGAGCGCGAGCACCGCCACCGTGTCCCCACCCTCGAACCGGTAGACGCTGTCCCGGCCCGCCGACAACGGGTGGATCGTCTCGTAGCGGGGCCCCCGCCGCTCCCCGTCCTTCCTGCCCTCCGCGTCCGGGCTGCCGGACAGGAACAGCTGCTCGCCGTACAGGATCGGGAAGGTCCACCCACGACGCATGTACGAGAGCGCGGAGATGTTCACCCCGAGGGACAGCGCCCGATACCCGATCACGTGCTGCGCGTAACTCCCGTCGCGTGTCCACGCGACCCGGCTCGCCACCTGCTCCGCCTGGCCGAGCAGCTCCTCGCCCGTGGACAGGAGCAGCACCAAACCGACCTCGGACTCGACCTCCGCCCGGTACGACCACAGGCCGTCCGGGACCCGTCCGTTCCGTTCCGCCGCCCGCGCAACGAACTCGCGCAGCGCTTCGGAGGCGTAGACTCTATCGACAGATCCGGCCGCAGGCTCCGTCCCGGCTGCATCCTGAGCGACGCCCGCAGCGCACAGCAGTGACGTCAGCAGGAAGAGATTCATCGGAAACCGGACACTGGGTTCGAGGTCTGAAGGAGATCGCCCGCCCGCGTCATGACCGGCCGCACCGTGTCAGGCGGCGCCGGAATCCGACAGACCGACCGGGGCGGGCGCGCGCCGCCGGGCGATGGGCCGCCGGGCACCGTCGTGAGCGGCCGGCGATCCCGACCGTCCTCGACGTCATATATCGGCGTAGGCCCCCGGCACATCCGCGTGACCAGCGCCGGCGGGTCCCCGCCTTTCATCACCGGGCGGGGTACCGTCCCGCTGTACGAGCACCGCGCCCGACGGGTTTCGACCAGGAAAAGGGCCCCGCCGCCATCCCGTATGGGACGGCGGGCAGGGCCCGATCATGACACTCGTGAGCCCTCAGATCGGCCGCGGCCTACTCGGGTGGGCCGGGGATCGGCCGCGGAGGTTGGACTCCGCCGGCGAGTCGGCTGCGCGACGTCACCTCGGGAACCCGCCGGCGGGAAGGACGCGGCGTGGGCCGCGCTCGTCACTCGATGACCGTGGCCCGGCGGATGTAGTCCAGGTTCGGGAAATTCGCGTTCAGGTAAGCGTTCCCCTCCGCCACGATCCGGGCCTGGTCCGGCCCCCGCCCGTTCGGAGCGCCCTCGCCGTACCCCGCGTAGAGCTGGTCCACCACCTCCATCCCCTCGACCACCCGGCCGATCGGCGCGAAGCCCATCCCGTCGAGCTGCGTGTTGTCCGCGTAGTTGATGAAGAGTTGCGTGGTCCGCGAGTTCGGCTGCGACGTCATCGCGAACGTCACGTACCCCCGCCGGTTGCTCTCCACCACCGGGTCGTCCGGGATCGGCCGCACCCGCCACGCCGCGTTCACCTTCGGATCGCCGTGGATCCCGAACTGCGCCATGAACCCGGAGATCACCCGGAAGAAGCGCACGTCATCGTAATAACCGTTGCGCACCAGGTTGTAGAACCGGTCCGCGCCGTTCGGCGCCCACGCCCGCACGACCTCCACCACGAAGTCGCCCTTGCTCGTCTCGAACCGAACCCGGAACGTCTCGGGCGCCGTCGCCTGGAACGCCTCCGCGTCCGGCCGCAGCAGCATGTTCGTCTCGGTTTCGGACTCGCGCGCGTCATCGCTCCCGCCGGCGGCGCAGCTCGTGATGCCGAGCGCCACACCCACGGCCGCAGCCATCGCCGCCAGCTTCCAGATCGGTAGGCTCAGATCCATGGCTCTCTGGGTTCGGGGATCGTTGTGTCCTCAGGGATTCCCCAATATCGGGGCGAGGGCGGCGCGGGTCCAGAGGGGGGATCCGGCGCCGGCGAGGTTGGAGAGCGCGCCGGGGTCGGGTCGGAGAGCCGCTCTCGAATGCCGCGAGGTCGGTGATGCAGCCGGCGATCACCGTCGATGCGTCGCTGAGGCCAGCGGCGCGTGGCCTGGACGAACGATATAGCCATGAGTCGGTCCCGCCGCATCCCGGGGCTCGCTCGCGATCACCGGGCGGAATCCGTATCCTGGCTGCGCGTGGAGCGACCCGCGGAGCCGGGGCCTGACATTTCCCGAACCGTGCCGGCGAGCGCACCAGAGCGACGCCTGGTCCCGGTACCGAGGCACAGCCGGCTGCGCGGTGCGACCGCGGCGGGGAACGCGGCTGACTGCCCGCTGCCCCGGGAGTACCCACGGACCCGATGGGCTCCGAGCCACCCGGCGAGCCTCGCGCCCCTGTCCCCCTCGCCCGCGCCCACGTATCTTCGCTCGATCGGCGCCGGATCGGCACCGGGTCGCCCACGCGGGCCGAGCCCGATCCGCAGTCCAGCCACCTGGGCGCCCCGTCCGACCGACCCGTCCCCGGCCAGCCCATGCGGGCGCCCGAAACACCGAGCAACCGGGAGGTACCCATGCCCATGACGCTCCCCTCCGCGAAGGAACAGTTCCTCGCCAGTTACGAGCGTGAGCACGCCACCACCATGCGGGTGCTGCGCGCCTACCCGACGGACAAGCTCGAGCTCCGGCCCCACCCGAAGTGCAAGACGGCTCGCGAGCTCGCCTGGGTCTTCGTCCTCGAACGCTGGCTCGGGCTGATGGTGTTCGACGACGCCTTCGCCACCGGCACCGTCTCGGGCGAGGCGCCGCCGCCGCCCGAGTCCTGGGACGAGCTCCTCGCCGCGCTCGAGAAAGCGCACCGCGATTTCGGCGGCCGCGTCCGCAGCATGTCGGACGAGGAGCTCCTCGGCACCGTGAAGTTCTTCACCGGCCCCGGCACCCTCGGCGACATCACGCGCCTCGACTTCGCCCTCTTCCTCTTGGCCGACGAGATCCACCACCGCGGCCAGTTCTCGATCTACCTGCGCATGGCGGACGGCAAGGTCCCGTCCATCTACGGGCCGTCCGCGGACGAGCCGTGGCAGTGAGGGATCGAGGGGGCGGGCGTCATATCCGAGCGGCGTCGGCCGTCCTACGTCTGTGATCGCGGGAGCGTGGCCCCGGCGGCCAACATGGAGAGCCGGGGCCCGGAGCGGTGGTGCGGGGTGGCAGACGAGCGAGGCAAGGACGGGGTGGTGGGGCGGAAGCGGCGCGGCGCGGGGAAGGTTCGCGGACCCCGCGAATGCGCGCGAGAGGCGTGCTGCAGGCAGAGGCGAATCACACGCCGGAGGGAAGGCGGGAACCTGCTACCGCACGCCATAGGCGAGTCGTCGCTCGGCGCCAATAGTCCCGGACCGGGAGGCGGGGCGCTCGGCGTGTAGCGCGGGGGCTGTCAGGGGCGAATCAGCGGAGGAGATCGGTAGAGCCAGCGGGGTATTCGCGGCCCATCGGCGCGCGAGTCGGGGATCCGACGGGCGGCTCCGAGCTGACTCCGGCCCGCTCGTTGTGCACCGCGTGGGTGCCTCGGGAAGGTCCCAGGTGCGCTCACGGGGTGCGGTGGGGAGTGGCGCACCGAGGCGACTCACAGCGCCGTGGTCGAGAAGCCGGACGGCCCCCTGGGGACGAAACTCGGCCGATTTCCGGAATCTCGTGGACGAGCCCGCTAGTGCGCGGCGGGCCGGGGGCGGATCGCGATCGCGAAGTGAGGGCGCTGCAGGGGCTGTTCGGCCTACCGCGCAGGCGTCTCCGGCGTCGGACCGAGGCCCCCCGGAGCAGGCGCCGGCTTCCTGACAGTGCACCACGTGGGCGAATTCGGGTCCGCCCAGGCGCCTCGAAGGAGATGGCGGGCGTTGAAATCCCGCCGCGCGGGCAATTTCGGGCTCGAACCGGCGCACGTGGGGGTGGCCGTTCCGCGTCGCCGGGCCAACGGCCCACCACGCATTCGGCACGCTCGCTCTATCGCCTCCCGGCGGCGACGCCCCCCCGGTTCCCGCACCCGTAACCGACAACCTGGAGACACGTCATGCGTAAACTCATTCGGATGTTCCTCACGGCCCTGGCCCCGGCCCTGATCGCTGCCTGCATGTCGACCGGCTCGCAGAATCCGCCGCAGAGCATCACGCTCTCCATCACGCCCGACCGCCTCGCCCCGGGCGGCACCGCGACCCTCACGCTCCGCAACGGCTCCGAGGAGACGGTCGGCTACAACCTCTGCGCCTCGAGCCTCTTCCGGCAGGCGGGCGCGGACGCGTGGGAGCCCGTCCCGGACGACCGCTTCTGCACCATGGAGCTCCGCACCCTGCCGCCGGGCGAGCAGGCCAGTTTTGACGTCCAGCTCCCCGCCGACCTCACGCCAGGCAGCTACCGGTACCAGACGAACGTCGAGCACATGGAGCGCGGCGCCCGGGAGACCGTGGCGACGGCGCCGTTCACGGTGGCCGAGTGACGCGGGGTGACGGCGTAGGGGAGTCGTTGCCGGTGAGGTGGCCTCGCCCGTCGCGACGACGCTGCCGCGCCGACGTCGCCCCCGGGCACCCAGGCGGGCCGGGTATTCGTCAGGCCACGCCGAAGCCGGGATCTGCGTTCTGTACACAGCACTGGACAATACGCAGCGGGCGTGGCAGCCCCGTTCCGCGGCTAATGCCGCCACTACGGTGCCACGTCCGGCTTCCGCCTACCCCGCGGAGGCGGAGCCGGCCACGAGGGCTGACTCGGGAGACGGAGGCGGCTCGGGCGACGTCGCGTGGAAACCGACTCGCACAACGCCACGCCCCGCCAGGGCTCCCGCCCCGACAGCGAGCGACGCCCGGTAAGGCGGTCGGCCATCGTACCGCGGCCCTGACCGTGGACCGCACGCCCCGACTTCCTCCGATCGGGAGCGGCTGGCGAACCGGGTTGCCTCCACCACCCGGAACGCGGCGGCACCGGCGGCCACGACGACCGCCCCCGTGTGCGGCCCTCGATCCTGATCCGGGCGACATCGATCGGCTCGGCGCAGACCAAAGGATCGCACCCTTTCGCCCCCGCGTCCCACGCTCATCCCAATTCGTCCTCGCCGTAACGATTTTCTTGCGTCTCCCGTCCCGTTTCACTATCGTTTTCCACTCGTCCTCCTCGTGAGGACCCCGCCCCGAGCTGCACTGTCGGTGGCCTCTGGTAGGTTTACCCGGCGACGGCCGCGCACCGGCGCGCCGCGCCACCCGGGACCCGGCCACGCGCTCCCCGCAGTCCCCGCGCCCGCGCCGGCGTCCACGGATGACCCGATTCCCGAATCGCAATCCGGACCTCGCGACGCCGCGAAACGGAGCCCATGGGCCTGCCCGACCTCTACCTCTTCAAGGCCGCGCGCCGACCTCTGTACCGCAAGGAGAACCTGCATCTCCTCGCGGCCGAGCGGGGCTCGGTGGTCGAGGTCGCCTACAACCGGACGTGGGTCGCGCCCGAGCTGTACGAGCCCGACGCGATCCCGCGCGGCACGCGGGTCTACATCCTCTTCACCGACCGGCCGTACGAGCTCTTCGTCCCCGTCCGGCAAGGCGAGGTCCTGGAGGCGGCGTGGGACGAGCTGATGCTCCGCCTGCGCATCGTGCTCGGGAACTGGATCGGGGTGGGAGGCGACATCGCCGCAGCCGCGCCCCCGGCGCACGCGACGAACGGGGACCGGGCCGACGTCGCTTCCGGACCCGACGTCGCCCCGGACGAATCGCCGGGCCTCGCCGCGCTCCGAGCCTTCACCGCCGTGGTCCGGGCCGCGACGCCCGCCCGTCTCCTGCCGCGGGAGAAGTTCGTGGCGCCGAAGCTGGACGACCTGCGGTTCACCGCGTACTTCGACGCCCGCGCCGAGGACGGCTGGCGACGCGCCGTCGACAACGTCCTCGCCATGTCGCGGCACAGCCAGGAGGACCCGTACGGCCGCTGCGTCTTCTTCCGGCCGCTGGGGCTGTGGGTGAACGGCGAGGCGCATCCGGACCGGCGCCCCCCGCTCTCGCCCGGCCGCGTGGCCACGCTCCGGCTCGGGTTCTACAACCCGCATCTGTCTGAAGACAACGTCGCCCAGCACGAGCTCCGCGTGCTCGCGCCCGAGGACGCCCTCGCCGCGGCCGCGCCCTCGCGGTTTCCAGCGACGGGCGAGGTGGCGGTGCAGCTGGAGGTGCGCGGTCCCGACCCCACGCTCACCGTGCAGATCGGGCCTGCGCCGGCGGACCACACGAGCGTGACGATGCGGTTCGCGGGGGCAAGGCGGGATGGACGTCGAGACAGCGTCTGGGCCGTGCGGGAAGCCGCCGTACCGTACGGAACCGGTGGGTTCGGTGACGCTACCGTTTTGCGGTTGCCGGGTGTCACCCCGGGGAACGCCGCCGTCGTCGCGTCCCGCGCGGACATCCTGCGACTCTACGACGTCGTCCAGCGCAACGCGCACATGCATCCCGCCGCGGAGCTGAACATCCTGGACGCGTTCGAGCGGTTGCTGCAAAAAGAGCCGCGTCTGACCGAGCGACGGGCGCTGCTGCTCGCGGAGCTGGGAGACACGGAGCGCGCATGGCATGTGCTGCATACGCTGGACCCGGATCTACTAGGCGACGAAGCCCGCCTCCTGTTCTTCCGTCTGTACGCCACCCGCAACGGCACGGATGGGTTGTTCGCCTACGTCGAGTCGCTCGACCTCCTGGCCGAGGGGCGGTTCCCGCGCTTCGTGGAGGTGCTGACCGGGTTGTCTCCCCCGGTCCTGGCCGGGCTCGTGCCGGAGCTCGTCCAGAGCCTGCCCGCGGAGCAGATCCGTGATGTGATCGATCGCGTCGCCACGCGGCTGGTGTCGGCGGACGCGATCGCCGAGACCGCGCGGAACCTGTACCTGGCGACGGATGACGCCGCGTGGGCGTACGCGTTCCTCGAAGAACGCCGTCGCACGCTACATCTCGGCGACCGGGCCGTGATCGAGGTGCTCCTGGAGCTCGCGGAGGCCGGCGGTCGCCTGGACGACGTCGACGACGTGCCGGAGGAGGCGGCGCGTCGCATTGGCAACCTGATCGAGCTGGACCGGATCGAGGAAGCGCGGGCGCAGCTCACACGGGCGTGCCGCGCGCTCCGCCGCGGAGAGCGAGAGCGGCTGTACCATCGCGTCGCGGACCGGCTGATCCGCAAACGCCACTACGAGGCGGCGGCGGAGGCGCTGGTCGAGCTCGCCCGGGAAGCGCTCCGCACCGGCGACCTGGCCGAGGCGAGCGAGGCGGTGGAGCGGGCGGTGGGGGTGTGGGTGGAGGGCGAGCTGGACGCTGACGGAGCGCGAATCGCCGCGGGCGTCGGGGCTGGCGCCGGCAACGCCGGCAATGCTGCGAGATCCGGCGGCGCGTCAGGCGCCCGTGGCGTGGCGGCTCATGCAATCGCCAACGGACGGGCGGTCGCGACGCTTCCCATGTGGCTCGCCGATGCGGTCGAATCCGTGCGCACGGCCTGGGAGCGCTGCGAGGCGCTCGTCGAGTGGCGGAAGGACGAGGAGCAGCGCCGCAGGGAAGCGCTCCGGGCGAAGTACGCCGGCAAGCGGATCCTCATCGCCGGCGGCCTGCGGCGGCCGGAGTGGATCGAGCGCCTCCGCGACCTGACCGGCGCCGAGGTCGACTGGGCCGAACGCTACCGCGACGAAGGCGATGACCTCGACCGCTTCGTGGAGCGGATCCGGGCGGGGAGCTACGCCTGCGTGGTCCACCTGCTCCAGAAGTCCGGGCACGAGGTGCAGGATCGGCTCAAGCGCGTATGCGAGGAGGCCGGCGTGCCGTTCCGGCCCGCGGCATCGGCGGGGTGGAGGGGGGTGGTGGAGGGGGTAGCTGGCTGATGGGAGTGCCAAGCCCCTTACCGCAAGC
>CALCID010000074.1 GCA_937907535.1 uncultured bacterium
GCGGTGAGGAACGGCGCGTGCGCCGCCGCCGCGACCTGCGAGATCTTCTCCAGCAACTCGATGTCCTGACCCGAGCGCCCGAAGTAGTAGTCGCCGATCAGCGCGCCGAACGGCGAGCCGCCGAACACGCCGTACTCCTCCTCATAGACCTTCTTGAAGAGCGCGCTCTGGTCGAACTCCGGCGCCCTCTGCAGATCCCGCAGCAGCTCCTTCTTCGAGACGTTCAGCACCTTGATCTTCAGCATGGTGCCCGTCTCGCTCTGGTCCAGCAGGTACTTCAGCCCGCGCCAGGAGGCTTCCAGCCGCTGGAACTCCTCGTGGTGCATGATCAGGTTGAGCTGCTTCGAGATCAGACGGTCGATCTCGGCGATGCGCGCGTTCAGCATCGCCTCCGTGTCGTGGCTGATCTGGATCGTCCCCTCGAGCACCTCGGCGACGAACCGCCTCACCAGGTCCCGGCCGCGATCCCGGGCAGACCCGAAGCGTCCCTGGTCGACGATCTGGTCGAGGAGGCTGAGCTCGGCGGTCTCCGCGGCGGCCGCCTTCTGAGCATCGGCTTCAGTCTTGGCCATCCTGCGCTCCCTCCGATGCGAGTTCCGCCTTCAGCCGGTTCAGCTTCTCCGGATCGTGCAGCGTTGCCTGAATGATGTCCTCGAGATTCTCGTTGCCCTGCAGGCTCCCGCGCAGGTCGGCGAGTTGCCGGCGCAGCTCGAGCAACTTCTTGAGCGGCTCGACCTGCTCGGCCACCCGGTCCGGCGAGAAGTCGTCCAGGCTCTGGAAGGTGAGGTCCACCGCGAGCTTGCCCGCCTCGGGGTCATCGGTCAGGACGTTGTCCACAGTGAAGGAGAGGTGCGGGCGCATGCTCCTCAGCACGTCGTCGAAGTTGTCCGGCGTGACCTCGACGAACTTGCGATCCTTCAGCTTCGGCAGGGGCTCCGCCGGATGCCCGGTGAAGTCCCCGAGCACGCCCATCACGAAGGGCAGTTCCTTCCGTTCGATGGCGCCGCCGGTCTCCACGTCGTAACTGATCTGCACGCGTGGAGCCCGGACGCGCTCGAGTTTTCTGTGGATGCTTTCCGCCATGCGCCGCTCCTGGTCCAGGGGGTCTACGAACACGATGAGCTATCTCGGAGCCCCTCCACGCACCGCATCGTGTCGTGACGGGGGATCCGGTGTGAAATCAAGATCGGGTATCTATGTCCGATGGACTCCGGGCTGGGGTTATGGTAGGCGCTGTACGCTGGGCGCACACCTTAAGCACCGGGTCGCCTGCTGTCAAGAAGAATCGCGGCGTGACGCGGAAACTTCGGCCTTGCTCCCGGTGCTTCCGGCGCTAATCTTTCGACAGCGTCGGCGCCGGGATTCCGGCGTCGGCTTCGCAGGGCCGGGTGCGGCGCGCGCACCCTCCACGTACGGACGCCAACGGGGGGAAATCCTCCACGGACCGGGACAGACGATCGTGAGGCAACTCCAGAAGGTGTTGTGGAACAAGGGCTTGTTGCTCACGCCGCAACACCTGCAGACCCAGGACAGGTTCTTGGAAGACTCGCTCGCGTTCCGGCTCGCGTCGCTCGTCTTCCAGCCGTGGGGCTTCCGTCGCCTCTCGATCGACCAGGAGGCCCTGGCCGGGGGCACCCTCGCCCTCGCCGAGGCGGAGGGCATCTTCCCGGATGGGCTCGGCTTCGACGTCCCTGGCTCCGACCCCGTGCCGGCGCCGAAGCCGTTCGCCGAGCACTGGCACCCGGACAGGGAATCGCTCCTCATCTACCTGGGGGTGCCGGAGTACCGGCCGGGCGCCCGGAACGTGGGAACCCCGGGCGTGGACGGCAACACGCGGTACGTGGCGGAGGCGGTGCTGCGGCGGGATGACAACACCGGGCTCGCCGAGAAGCCGCTCCAGATCGCGCGCAAGAACCTGCGCTTCATCGTGGAGGGCGAGCCCCTCGAGGGGAGCACGGTGCTGCCCGTAGCGCGGGTCCAGCGCACGGCGACGGGCGCGTTCCAGCTCGATCCGCGCTTCGTGCCGCCGCTCCTGGACCTCGCGGCCAGCGACTACGTCATGTCCATGACGCGCCGCCTGGTCGAGGTCCTCTCGGCGAAGAGCAGCGCACTGGCGGCCGGCCGCCGGCAGCGCAGCCGCGGCCAGGCCGAGTTCGGCGCCGTGGACGTCGCGAACTTCTGGCTCCTGTACACGGTCAACACCCACCTGCCGGAGCTCCGGCACCTGTACGAGACCCGGCGAGGCCACCCGGCGCTGCTGTTCCGCGCGCTGACCTCCCTGGCGGGCGCCCTCACCACGTTCTCGACGACGCTCCACCCGCGCGCCCTGCCGGAGTACGACCACACTGACCTCGGCGGGTGTTTGACCCGGCTCGACGAGATCGTACGCGAGCTCCTGGAGACGGTCGTGCCGGCGAACCACCTCACCCTGCCGCTGCGGCAGGTGGAGCCGGCGATCTACGCGACCGCCATCGACCAGGACCGGATCTTCGGCGCAACGCAGATCTACCTCGCGGTGAGCGCCGGGCTCAAGGCGGACGAGTTGCTGCGCAAGGTGCCGCAGCTCATCAAGATCAGCTCCGCGAGCCAGGTGGAGCGGCTGATCCGGCAGGCCCTCCCGGGTCTGCCCCTCCGGCCCGTGCCCGAGCCGCCGGGCTCGCTCCCCATCAAGCTCGACTACCAGTACTTCCTTCTGGAGCGAACTGGCCCGGAGTGGGAGGCGATCCGGCTGGCGCGGAACCTGGCCGCGTACGTGCCATCGGACTTCCCGGACCCGCATCTGGAGCTGCTCGTGGTCCTGCCGCAGGACGAGCGCTGAGCGGTCGTCCGGGAGGAGGCGTGGGAGCGGGCCGGGCACCGGTCCGCTCCCTTCGTCTTTCAGGCGCTCGGCGCATCCCTCCCTTCACCCCGGTGGCGGAGACGCGACTCCCGATCCCGGGGCATTCGCCCGGCGCGCTCCCGCTGGACCGGCCGACCCGATGCCCGTCGAACCCTGCCCGTGACCGGGGGTGGTCTATGCCGCGGCGCTGCTCGTCGGTGGAAATGGGACCGGATACGGCGGCGGAGTTCGCGGGCTGCCCGGGCGCCCGGCGCGGCCCGGTGATCCCGACCCGCTGGAGCGGGCCGCCTGGCCGGTGTGTCGGGTGATGCCGGGAGATGCGGCCGACCGGCTCCAACGGAGAGCGTCCGCCTGTCCGCCGACGCTTCCAGGTCCAGGCGCCGGTGCGTTGCGGTGCCGATCGCACCGTCCGCGGCCCGGTCGGGACACCGGGTACGCCCGAACCGTCCGAGCGCCCCGGGGAACCGGGACAGCGACGGCTACGTGCGCAACGGTTCGAGGATGACCGCCTCTCTCCCCCGGGCGGTCCGACGACGGCGCAAACGGATCGTCGGCGGCGAAGTGGCGCCGCATGCCCCCGGGGAGCGGACGGTCGCGTACGCGGATCACCACCGCGCTACGCCCCGTAGCGGCTCGCGCATCACGGGCGGACGATTCCGTTCGTGGCGGACGTCGGCCCTCTTCGGGCCAGGAGTGGCATCTCCGCCGGCGGCTATGACCGATCCGGCTCACCCGCCTTCGCCGCGGAGCGCGAAGACGGCCACGATGGCGACCGCGGCCAGCACCACCACGATCAGGCCGATCACGATCGGCACGATCGGCATGGGCGCGGGCGCCTGCGCCGCCTGGGGGGCCGGGGCTGGCGGCGGGGCGGGGGTCGCCGCCGGCTGCGGCGCCGGTGGCGGAGCCGCGGCGCTCACCACGCGCGTGTACTCGCTCGGGGCTCCGGGCGGGGGAGGCGGGGGTGGGGGCGGATCGATGCCCGGCAGGATCGGCTGGGCCGACGCCCCCTGGGCCGCGGCCGTGGACGCGGCAGCCGGACCAGGTACCGGCGGCGCGGGCGGCGCCGTCGCTCGCAGGCGGTCGAGGTAATCCTCATCCGTGGGTCGATACTCGTGGCCGGTGCTGCCGGCACCCAGGGCAGATGCGGAGCCGAAGAGCGACCGGTCCTCCGGCCGTCGAGGCGCCGAGGAGTCCTGGACGGGCGGCGGCGTCTGGCCTACCTGACCGAAGAGGAGCGTGAACTCGCCCGGGGACGCACCTGCGCCGGCCGTTGGCGGCGCGGGCGTCGATCCGCCCTGCGGTGAGTCGCCCCGCCAGCGCACGATCGGCTCGGCGGGCGGCGTGAAGCCGGGCCCGGGCGGGCTCGGGGGCGTAGCGTCGGGCGACGTCGTCCCGGCCACCGGCGGGGGCGGTGGAGCGTTCGCGGCGGACGCTGGCTCCGTCGGCCGGACCGCGCCGAAGCGACGGGTGAATTCTCCCGGGCCCTCCTGAGCTCCTCCTCCAGGTCCCGCCACCGGCCCCTGTCCCTCCGGATGCCGCGGCGGCGCCTGCTCCGGACGAACCGCGCCGAACAGCCGCGTGAATTCGCCGGGGCCGTCCGCACCCGCGGCGGGAGTCGTCTGCGCCGCACCCGGCGCCTGATCCGCCTTCGGCGGAACGGACGCCGCCGGGTCCTGCCGGAGCGCCCCGAACAGTCTCGTGAAGTCACCGGGGCCAGCCGCTGTAGCGCCCTCGTCACCCGGCGCCCTGCCGGCCCCTCCCACCGCCGGCGACGCCGGCTCGGCCGGCTGCGCCCGGACCGCCCCGAACAGCCGGGTGAACTCTCCCGGTCCGTTCCCGGCCTCATTCCCGCCCTCCGGCTCCCCGGCCGCCGGGTCGTTCGCCGGGCCCGCATCCGGCGCGGACTCCGGCGCGTGGACACTGCCGAAGAGGCGGGTGAACTCGCCGGGGCCTGGCTCGCTCCCTTCCCCATCCGCACTCCCGCGCGGCGCTACGGGCGCACCGCCCGGCGCCGCCGACCCGGCCGCGTCCCCCGCGGGTTCCGCCCCTGCGTCCACCCATCGGATCACCGGCCGCGACGGCTCACCCGCCCCACCGCTCGTGCCGCCCGACGGAACGGCGATAGACCCGGCGGACGCCTGGCCCGGTGCAGACCGGGCGAGGAAGAGCCGCGTGAACTCTCCCGGCCCTGCCGCCGCCGGCGCGGGCTCTGCGGTCTCGGCCTCCGTCGGGAGATGGTCCCCGCCTCCGGCGCCCTGCGCCACACCGGGCCCCGGCCCCGGAGCGGTGCTCGCCCCGGAAAGCTTGAAGAGCCGCGTGAACTCGCCAGGCCCATCGTCGCCTGCCGCAGTGACTTCGGCCTGGGATGACGATGCTGCGTCCACGGGAGCCGCGATGGCCTGGCCGCCGGCCGCAACTTGCCCCGCCCCGCCGGAGCCGCCCATGAGCCACGACCGGAACGACTCGAAGTCGATGATGAACTTCGTGACCACCACGGCGTGCCCGTCGACCTCGAGGATCTCCAGCACGCGCCGGCGCTCCTCCGGGGCCAGCGCGGGAATCCTCGCGAGGAGCGCCGCCGATTCCTGCGCATCCAGCCCGTCCAGGATGTGGACCATGACCACCGCACCGGTGGGCGCCATGGCGTGATAGGTCCGCACCCCGTCCGCTGTCACCTGCTTGAGGAGACGGTATCTGGACTGGAATTCTTCTGTCGTCATCGGTGGGCGCTCTCGGGCGGCCGCGATGCGGCGCCGGCCCGGCCGGTGGGGATCCCCGAGTGACGAACGCCTGGCCCCGTGCGCCGGACGCGGCTATCATTCACCATTATACCGGCAATCTCCGCGCGGTGCAAACGACGCCCCGCGCGGCGGCCGACAGGATTGGCCCGGAACCGCGACGATCGCGGAGCCCGCTGTCGGCCGGCAACCCCTGCGGCGCCGCCGGGCACGGAGGACGGAATGCGGTCACTCTCGCGCGTGGTGTGGAGCGAGGGGATGCACCTCGCGCAGCACCATTTCCAGGCCCAGAGCCGATACTTCGAGGACCTCGCGGACTTCGCGCTGTCCAACCTCTTCTTCGAGCCCTGGGGCCTGACCGGCATAGAAATGGACGCGGAGGCGCTCTACAATGGCACCGTGTGCATCGTCCACGCGCGCGGCGTCATGCCGGATGGGCTCGCCTTCCAGTTCCCCCAGGAGCCGCCGCCCGAGCCGATCGAGATCCGGGACCGGTTCTCCCCGACCCAGGACAGCCACCTCGTCCTATTGGCGATCCCGGCCTACCGCCCGGACCGCGCCAACTGTTCGCTGAACGGCGCGGCCCCTTCCGAGGCCGTGCGCTTCAGGCCCGCCACGATCTCCGTGCTGGACGAGATCACCGGCCAGGACGAGAAGTCCGTGGCCGTGGCCCATGGCAACTTCCGGTTGATCCTGGACGGCGAGCCCGCCGACGGTCTCGTCACCCTCCCGCTCGGGCGGGTCCGTCGGGACGGCTCCGGCCATTTCGTATACGATCCGGAGTACATCCCGCCCTGCGTCCAGATCGGCGCCAGCACCCGGATCATGGAGATCCTCACCCGGCTCGTGGACATCCTGGACGCGAAGGCGGAGGCCCTGGCCGCGGAGCGCCGCGGCACGCCGGGCGTGGTCGCCGGCTACGCGAGCCGGGAGATCGCCAGCTTCTGGCTGTCCCACGCGGTCCATTCCGCCGTGGCCCCCCTCCGGCACCAACTGCGCACGCGGAGCGCGCACCCCGAGGCGCTGTACCGGGAGCTCGCCCGGCTCGCCGGCTCGCTCTGCACCTTTTCGCTGGACGCGCACCCGCGCGACCTGCCCGTGTACGACCACCGGGCCCTCGACCGCACCTTCAACGAGCTCGACCGCCACATCCGGCGGCACCTCGACGTGGTCGTGCCCACCAGCGCGGTCAGGATCCCGCTGCGCCAGACGGACGCCTCGTTCTTCGCCGGCGCCGTGGCCGACCGACGGTGTTTCGGCCGCGCTTTCTGGTACCTGGGCGTCCGCTCCAGCGCGCCTGCGGCGGACGTGATCGCCCGCGTGCCCAGGCTCGTCAAGATCTGCTCCGCCCAGTTCATCGTTCGGCTGGTCAAGGAAGGCCTCCCCGGGCTCGGGCTCGAGCACGTGCCCTCGCCGCCCGCCGACCTCTCCCCACGGCTCGGCACCCACTACTTCCTCATCGAGCGCACCGGACCGGCCTGGAAGGCGATCGTGGACTCCGGCGACGTCGGGATCTACGTGCCGGCGGCGATCCCGGACGCCGAGCTCGAGCTGACCATCGTGCTCGAGTCCTGAGTCAGCGGATTCCACTGTGGCGCCGTTCGCGGCGTGAACACTATATTCCTCCCGCCGCGACGGCCGGTGCCCGGTCGACCGCCCGGTAGGAGCGGCGTCGCACCCTGAACGGGACCACCCCCGACCCATGACGACCGCAACTCAGGCATTCGCCGCTCCCGGTACGACCTCCGCTTCGCCCCGCCGGGGAGCCCTCGCGCTCGTGCTGCAGGAGCCCTTCACCGTCGCCGTCCGGTTGCGATCGAATCGCCAGGTCGCCACGGACGAGCACGCGTTCCGCGCGCAGATCAAGCAACTCCTGAGCGCCGCCGATGCGGACGCCCGCCGCGCCGGCTACGACCGCGAGTACGTGCGGCTCGCCATCTTCGCGTACATCGCGTTCCTCGACGAATCGGTGCTGAACTCGGATCAGCCGATGTTCGCCAACTGGCCGCGCCAGCCCCTCCAGGAGGAGGTCTTCGGGGAGCACGTCGCGGGCGACACGTTCTTCAAGCACCTCGAGGACCTGCTCGGCCGCCAGGACTCCGAGGACCTCGCAGATCTCCTGGAAGCCTTCCTCCTGTGCCTGCTGCTCGGATTCCGCGGCCGGTACGCAAGTGCGGATCCCGGCGCGCTCCACGGCCTGATCTTGGCCACGCGGCACAAGATCCTCCGGATCCGGGGCGGAGAGCGCGATCTCTCCCCTTCCTGGCGTCTCCCCGCCGGCGAGGTGATCGCGCCCGACCGGGATCCGTGGCTGCCCCGCCTACTTTTCGCGGCGGGCGGCACGTTCCTGCTCTCGGCCGTGCTCTACGTTCTCTACCGGCTGTCGCTGGGCTCCGGTCTCGCGGAGCTGCGAACGCTGGTCGCCCAGCTCGTTCAGTGAGCGTGCTCCCCGATGTTCGTGCGCGTGATCCGATTCTCGTCGTGAGCGACTCGTGAAGAAGGCCCTGCCCTGGGTGGTTTCGACCGCCGCGTTCCTGCTCCTGGTCGTTGTCGGCTGGCTCGCCGGCACACTCATCGGCCTGAGCGGCACCGACCTCCTGGTCCTTCGCGCCAGCTTTGCGTTGCTCGGGCTCGTGGCCGGCGTGCTCACCTATCTCCTCATGCGGGCCCGGGCCCGGCGCAGAGCCGCGGACGGCGCGGACGCCCGCGGCCCGACGGAAGACATCGACGTGGCGATCGCTGCGGCCCAGGCACGGCTGGCAGCGTCCACCACGGCCAGGGGCGCGCGCATCGGAGCCCAACCGCTGGTGCTCGTGCTCGGCCCGCCCGGCAGCACGAAGACCACCGTCGTCGTCCGCTCCGGCCTCGAGCCCGAGCTGCTCGCGGGAGAAGTCTTCCGGGGCGATCTCATCGCGCCCACGGACTCCGTCAACGTCTGGTTCGCCCAGGACACGATCTTCCTCGAGGCGGGCGGCAAGGTCGTGGCCGATCCGCCGCGCTGGATCCGCCTGATCCGGCACATCCAGCCGAAGCGGCTCGCCGCCGCGTTCTCGGGCGGGGCGCAGGCGCCGCGCGTGGCCGTGGTCTGCTTCGGCTGCGACGAGCTGCTCAAGCCGGGCAGCACCGAGTCCGTGCCGGCCGCGGCCAACAAGCTCCGCGCTCGTCTCGCCGAGCTCTCCCGCCACCTCGGGATCCGGCTCCCGGTTTACGTGCTCTTCACGAAGGCGGACCGCATCCCGTACTTCGACGACTACGTCCGCAGCTTCACCCGGGAAGAGGCGAACGACGTACTCGGCGCCACGCTCCCTGCCCTGCCGACAATCCCTGCCGGCACCTACGCGGACCGGGAGTCTGCCCGGATCTCCGCCGCGTTCCGGGAGATCTTCCAGTCCCTGGCGCTGCGGCGTCCGGACGTGCTGTCCCGGGAGACGCAGGAAGAGGTGCGGGCCGCGGCCTACGAGTTCCCCCGCGAGTTCCGGAAGATCACCGACCTGGCCACCCGGTTCCTCGTGGAGCTGTGCAAGCCGAGCCAGCTCTCGGTGAGTCCGTTCCTCCGCGGCTTCTACTTCACCGGCGTGCGGGCGGTCCTGGTGCCGGATTCGCCCGCCGCGGCGCCGGCCCCGAAGCAGGCCGTCGGCCCGGCCGGCCTGGACGCCACCTCCGTGTTCGACGCCCGGGCCATTCGTGAGGCCGCCGCCCAGGCCCGGCCCTCCGACCACGGTATGCGCAAGATCCCGGAGTGGGTCTTCCTGAAGCGCGTCTTCCAGGATGTGATCCTCCGGGACGAGGCGGCGATGGGCGTCACCCGGGGCGGCACCCGGGTGAACCTGCTTCGCCGCGTCGCCATCGGGTCCGCTGCCGCACTGTTCCTGATCCTGGCGGCCGGGTTCACCACCTCGTTCTTCTCCAACCGCGCCCTCACCCGGGACGCCCTCGCGGCGGTGCGGGGCGTGGAGGGGGCGCGCCAGGACGGGGATGGGCTCCCGTCCCTGGATGCGCTCCAGCGGCTCGACGCGCTCCGTGCGCAGCTCGTGCGGCTCAACGAACTGGATCGAGGAGACCGCCCGTGGCGCTACCGGTGGTGGCTCTTCCGCGGGGACGCGATCCGGTCTGAACTTCGCCGCGCATACTTCGCCCGCTTCCTGGAGCTCATGTGGGCCGACGGCCGCAACGACCTCGTCGCGGACCTGGCGGGCCTCCCGGAAGCGCCCGGAGAGACGTCCGAATACGGCGCGACCTACGACGCCCTCAAGGCATACCTGATCACCACCGGCCACCCGGACCGGAGCACGCCGGAGTTCCTTGCCCCGGTCCTTCTATCCCACTGGCGCGCGGGCCGGGCCCTGGACGACGAGCGCCGGGAACTGGCCGCGCGGCAGTTCGAGTTCTACGCCCTGGAGCTCCCCTACGGAAATCCGTACGGAGAACCCGCGAACGAGGCCCTGGTGGCGCGGGCCCGGGCGTTCCTGAACCGGTTCGCGAACACCGAGCGGCTCTACCAGGCGCTCATCGCGGAGGCGACGGCGGCGAACCCGCCCATCGAGTTCCGTCGCGAGTTCCCGGGCAGCGAAGCCGCCGTGCGCAACCGGTTCACGGTCCCCGGCGCCTTCACGAAGGCAGGTTGGAGCACCGTCCAGGAGCGGCTGGACAACGTGGACCGGCTGCTGGACCACGAGGCGTGGGTCATCGGGGAGCGGGCCGTCTCGTCCGGCGATCGCGCCCGCCTCGCGCAGGAGCTCCGGGAACGCTACGTTCGCGAGTACGTGGCCCACTGGCGGGACTTCCTTGCCGCCGGCTCGCTCGTCCCGTTCGGCAGCGTCGACCAGGCCGCCCGGACCCTGGCGAGGATCGCGGACAACCAGTCCCCGCTCCTCCAGCTGCTCGCCCTCGCCTCGCGCAACACCGACGTGGACACCTCGGCGGTCGCGCGCGCGTTCCAGCCGGTGCACCAGGTGACGCCGCCGGAGGTCACGGACCGTCTCGTCTCGGACGCGAACTCCGCCTACATCTCGGCCCTCATGGGGCTCCAGGCTTCCCTGGACCAGGTGGCGACCGCCGCCGGCCCGGCCCGCGCTCAGGCGGTGAGCCAGGCCGCGGCCAGCGCCGACCAGGCGAAGCAGGCGGTCCGGGAGCTCGCGCTCGGCTTCAGCATCGAGGGCGAGGCGCGGCGTGTCGGCCAGGCGGTACGGCAGCTCCTCGAGTCGCCCATCACGGGTGCCGAGGCGCTCCTCGGCCGGCTCCCGGCCGCGGACGTGAACGCGGCCGGAGCATCGTTCTGCCAGCCGTTCCGCGAGTTGGCCGCCAGATACCCGTTCAACCCGACGGCAACCGTCGAGGCATCCATCGACGACGTCGTGGCCGTGTTCCAGCCCGGCGGCAGCGCGCTCTGGTCCTTCTACGACGACGTGCTCCGGGAGCTCCTCGTCCGACAGGGCAATCGCTACGCCGCGAAGGTCGGCGCCACCCCGCAGCCGACGGCGGCCTTCGTCGCCTTCTTCAACCGCGCCGCGGACATTTCCCGCGCGTTCTTCAACGACCGCGGCGAGGGCCCGGAGGTGGCATTCGTGCTCCGGCCCCAGACCACGGACGCGGTGCCCGAGGTCACCATCACGGTGGATGGTCAGACCCAGACGGTCACCCGCACGGTCAGCGCGACCCGGACCTTCGTCTGGCAGGGCGCGCGCGCACGGGTTGCCCGGCTGTCCGCCCGGATCGGCGATCGGGAGGTCACGTTGATCGAGCCGCCGCCCGGTCCCTGGGCCCTGTTCCGCATGATCCAGCAAGCCGAGGCACAGGAGATCGGCGGCGGGCGCTACATGCTTCGGTGGCGTTTCGATGAGCACGCCATCGTCCTGGCGGCCGAGCTCAACGTGGCGTCCGGGGTGCCCATTTTCCTGACGAACGTCATCGGCCAGTTGAACTGCGTGCCGCAGATCGCCCGCTGAGGACACGCGCCCGGAGAACGGCGCACGGCTCGCGGCCGCATGTTGACGATACGAGACACGACCATGGCCAGACGCAGCTTCCTTCTGCTCTTCGCGATCCTGGCGGCGGCGTCCGCCTGCCGGCGGGGCGGCCAGGCCGCGGCCCCGGAACCCTGGACGCCCCTCCCTCCGGCGGTGCGCCTCTACTACGACAACGGCGGTGGGATCCAGGACTCCGTGCGGATGGTGATCCGCTCTGCGGACGAGTTCGCCGCGCTCTGGCGCCAGGCCACGTCGCTGCAGACATCGCCCCCGCCCGTCCCCCACGTGGACTTCGATCGGGAGATGGTCCTCGTGATCGGCGCGGGCCGCATGACCACGGAGGACCACATCGAGGTGGACAGCATCGGACTGCGCCGCACCATGGATCCGGACGGCCGACAGATCCAGGTGCTCACCGCCACGATCCGTGTCTCGGAAGGTTGCCGCCGCTTCCAGATCGACGCGTACCCCCTGGAGATCGTGCGCATCCGCCGGTTCGACGGGCCAGTGCAGTTCGTGGAACGCCGGGTCCCCTCGACCGACTGCCGGGAGGAGGCCGCGCACGCGCCTGCCCCGCGCCCGATCCTGGCCTCGGTCCGGACCCCGAGCCCGTCGACGCGCCCATGACCACGTCGATCCCGGGCGACGTGCCGAAGCGCGATCTCGTCGGCACCATCCTCGCCGGCCGTTACCGCATCATCCAGAAGCTCGGCGACGGCGCCATGGGCGAGGTGTATCTCGGCGAGCACCTCGCGATCGGACGCAAGGACGCCATCAAGGTCCTGCGCGACTCCCTCGCCCGGGATCCCGAGGCCATCGCCCGCTTCACCCGCGGCACCCGGATGGTCTCCTCCATCACGCACCCGAACGTCTGCACCATCTACGACTTCTCGGAAACGCCCGACGGACTCCGCTTCCTGGCAATGGAGTACGTGCCCGGGGAGACGCTCATGGATCTCCTCGCCCGGGAACGTGTGCTCCCGGTCGAACGCGCCATCCACATCGCCGCGCAGGTGGCGGACGCGCTCCAGGCCGCGCACGACGTCCGCATCGTGCACCGGGACCTGAAGCCGGCGAACCTCATGCTCGTGAGGGACAAGGACGGGCGGGACCGGGTCAAGGTCGTGGACTTCGACATCGCCAAGAGCGCGGACGAGGCGGACCGCGCCGCCGGCGGCGAGGTCACCCGGTTGGGGTTCGTGGTCGGGACGCCCGAGTACATGAGTCCCGAGCAGTTGATGGGAGACCGCCTCGACGGGCGGAGCGACATCTACTCGCTGGGGATCATCCTCTTCCGGATGCTGACCGGCGAGCTGCCGTTCCGCGCCGCCACGGCCCAGGACATGATGATCCAGCGCCTGACCGAGCCGCCGCTCACCCTGGAGGCGATCCAGCCCGGGATGCGGTTCCCGCCCGGGCTCCAGCAGGTGCTCGATCGCGCGCTCGCGCGGAAGGCGGAGGAGCGGTACCCGGATGCCGCCACGTTCCGGCGAGAGCTCCTCGCCGTGCTCGGCCACGTTGCGGAGGCGGATTTGCCTCGGGCGACGTCGGCCACGGCCGCCTTCGCGGGCATCGGGCGGACGCCGGGCGCGGCCGGGTCCGCCGCGGACCTGGCGCCGACGTACGTCGCCCCGCCGGCGCGCACCCCGGGCATGGCCTCCGGAGCGGAGGAGGGTCCCCGGCGACGGAGCGTGCCGGTGATCGCGGCCGGGGCGGCCCTCGTGCTGATCGGCGCCGCCGCGGCCGGATGGATCCTGTTCCGCGGGGGAGAGGCTCCGGCCCTCGAGCCGCAGCCCTCCGGACCGACGGCAGGAGCAACGGCGGGGGCGAATCCGAACGCGGACCAGCCTCGAACCAGCCCGCCGGTGACGACTCCGTCGGACCGGGTGAGCTCCGATCCAGGAACCACCGATCCGCCTCGGCAGGCCGTGCGCCCGACTCCGGATGCCGCCCGGCGGACCGATCCAGCCGAATCCCGGCCTACCACCGCCGCGACCTCGGCGCCCGGCATTCGCGTCGACCTCGCGGACGTCAACGATCTTCTCTTCCGCCAGCTCGATGCCCTGGATGTCCCGGGCGCTTCCCGCTCCGTGCTCCGCGCGGCGCAGGACACCGCCCGGGCCGTGTGGGCGATGCCCGGCGTCCCGGCCGCGGATCGCGCCCTCGCCGCGTACGTCCTCGCGTCCGTCCACTTCGAGCTCGGCGAGCCGGCCGCCTGCGTCGAGTGGATCGACCGCGCCCTGGCGATCCGGCCCAACGATCGGTCGTACACCAACCTGCGCGAGAGCTGCCGGGGGGTCCTGCCGTGAACCCGTTCGGCTACGTCGATCGGCCGATCCACATCGCCGCCTTCGGCAAGACCGACGTCGGCCGCCGGCGGAGCGAGAACCAGGACAACTTCCTGATCGCCGACCTGAGCGTGCCCGTCGCGAAGGGCGGGTTCTTCCAGGACACGGATGACCTGGGCCCCGGTGTGGGCCGTTTCGTCCTCGGCCCGCACGGCGCCCTCGCCCTCGTGGCCGATGGAATGGGCAGCGCGGCTGCCGGCGCCGTCGCCAGCAAGCTCGCCGTCGGCTGGATTTATCGCACCCTTTCCACCCGCTGGCCCGAAGACCGCAACCACAGTCCCCAGCAGTTCGCCACCTGGCTCCGCACCGCGGTCATCGAGGCGAACGGCCGAATCTTCGGCGAGGCCGCAGAAACGCCCGCGTACGCGGGCATGGGCACCACGGCCACCGTGGCCGGCATCTATGAGGACTTCCTGTACGTGGCGCAGGTCGGAGACTCCAGGGCGTACCTCGTTCGCCGCGGAACCATCGAGCAGATGACGCGGGATCAGTCCGTGGTCCAGGAACTCATCGATGCCGGGACCCTCACCGAAGCCGAGGCCGAGCTCAACGCCCACGGCAACGTGATCCTCCAGGCGCTGGGGACCGCTCCGAGCGTCCGGGTCGAGCTCACGTATCACGAGCTGCGCCGCGGGGACACGATCCTGTTGTGCTCCGACGGCCTCTTCCGCATGGTCAGGAAGCACGAGATCGCGGATGCGGCCGTCAGGTCGGCCGACCCCGCGGCCCTGTGTGATCATCTCGTGGCGCTGGCCAACGAGCGCGGCGGGCCGGACAACGTTACCGTCGTCGTGCTCCGGGTCGATGGATACGGCCTCCAGGAATCCTCCGATGGCGACGTCGTCAGCCGCCGGGTCTATGCCCTCCCCGACCTCTGAGCCCGGGCTCATGACGAATCCGGTCCGCGCGCAGCCGCCCTGCACCATGACCGTGACCGGCGCCTGCTCCGGCCGCCGTGCTGCGGCCCCATCCGGTGCCGGTGCACCGTGACCGTCCGGCTCATCATCCGCTCCGGCGCTCGCGCAGGCCTCCAACGGTCGTTCCAGGGCGACGTCATCACCCTCGGCCGCCACCCGGATTCCGACCTCCAGCTCGACCCCGACCGGGACCTCCACGTCTCCACGCATCACGCCGTGATCGAGCGCGTGGGCGACCGCTGGTTCGTGCGAGACGCGGGAAGCCGGAACGGCACCTTCGTCAATGGCCGTCTCGTCACCGGGTCCACTCCCCTGCGCCGCGGCGACCGGATCGGCCTCGGCAACGGAGGGCCGGTGGTCGAGTTCCAGCTCCCCGCCCCGTCCCCCTCCCGCCGGATACTCGCCCTCGCCGGCGCGCTGGCCGTGCTGGCCCTGGCCCTGGTCGGCCTCGCCGCCCGCCTGCTGCAGGACGCGAAACGAGAGCGGATCGCCTGGGAGCGGGAGCGCGCAGAGCTGCTCCAGCGCATCGACAGCATCGTCAATGCCGGCGAGCAAGCAATTGCGTTGCTCGAGGGGGAGATCGAGGGGCTGGCCGGTGCCCTCCGGGAGAGCCAGGAGCGCGCTCGCCGCCTCACCGACGAACTCGGCCGCGCCGAGGAACGTGGGGATACCGCCGGGGTCGCGGAGCTGCGACGTCGCCTCCAGGCCGTGACCGCAGCCCTGCAGCGCCAGCAGATGGCCGCAGCCCTCGACTACCGCACCATCCAGGCGGACAACCAGCGGGCCATCGCCGTGGTCTACGCCGAAGCCCCCGACGGCACCGTCTCCACCGCCACCGCCTTCGCCGTGCGCCCGAACGGCACTCTCGTCACCGCCGCGCACGCGGTGACCGGTGCCGACGGCCGCTCCCCCGCCCGGCGCATCGGCATCCAGTTCTCGGCTTCGCCTCAGGTCTGGCCCGCCCGCATCCTCGCGGTGGCCGACAATGCCGACGTCGCCCTCCTCAGAGTCGACAACATCCTGGGCGACGTGCCGACAGTCCGGGCCATCAGCACCCGGCCGGACACCATCCCTGCCGGAGCGCCCGTCGCGATCCTGGGCTATCCGCTCGGAGGGGAAACGACGACGGGCGGGGCAGCCCAGCGGCTCCCCCGCCCGCTCCTCACGGCCGGCGTGCTCACCGGCCGCTCCACGGGTACGCTCGAGGTCCAGGGCTACGGCGCGGCCGGCGCGAGCGGCAGCCCGGTGTTCGATGCGAACGGCGAGGTGATCGGCATCCTCTTCGGCGGGCGGCATGACGCCGGTGGCCAGACGATCCTCGTCGCGCCTTCCGCCTTCGCCCTGCGGCTCCTCTCGGACGCGCCTTGAGCGCCGCGCTCACCCGCCGGTGAGCTGCTGCAGCGCCTCCCGCGCCTCCGTCATCTGCGGGAATTCCTGCGTGATCCGCCGGTACAGCTCGATGGCCCGGTCGGTCCGGCCGGCATCCTCGTAGACCTGCGCCCGCGAATAGAGCGCCAGCGCTTCCGGCGGAATCTCCCGCTCTCGCCTCGCCTCGCGGACCGGCGCAGGCAGCTCCGGAAGATTCACCCCGACCATGATCCTGTGCGCCAACTCCACGAGCAGGTCGTACAGCTTCTCCCGGCGATCCCGCACCTCTTCCGTCTTGATGATCTCGCTCGTCTCGACGTCCACGATGTGGCCGTCCAGCCGGAACGTGCCCATGACGTCCATGAACACGCCCTTCACGACGTAGCGCGCGCCGACCAGCCGGCCGATCCGCGCGGCGGTCTGCGGGTCGACCCGCCCGGATGCGCCCAGATCCTGCTCCGCGATTAGGTCCCGGAGGATCCGCCGCTCGACGATCCGCACCGCCGGGTTCTGCGCCAGCTCCGTCAGGAGCATCTGCTGGATGCCCACCGTCAGCGGTTCGAAGTCCTCTTTGTCGGGCCCGATCACGCCGCCGTTCTCGAACGGGAGGACCGCGATCCCCGGTCGGCGATCCGCTTCCTGCCCCTGCCCGGGACCGCGCGCTGGCTCCTGCCTCTGCGCCGGCGCTCTCCCCGGTTCCTGCGCCTGGACCGGGGCCGGCGCGGGTGACACCATGCACGCTGCCGCGGCCACAAGCGGGGTTATCAGCAGCAGAACGCGGGATCCCATGTTGCCTCCGGGCGATGGTGGCGAGCTCGCAATGATTCCGGCGGTGGGCCCTTCGATCTGCCGGCCTCGCGAACCCACGCACCCGGCCGGCTGAACGATCACCGGAGCGACCCGCAATATAGGAGAGCGTCGATCGGGATCGAAAGGTTCATCGGACTGCGGGCGGGAGCCGCCGATCGGGAGCGCGAAGCAAAGGCCGGAACTGCCCCGCCGATGCCGGGGTCGCCAGCCAGGACGTCTTCCGAGCGGACGTTCGATCGACCAGCACCCCGCCCCCACCCCCGTATCCAGCCCGACAGGGCCGCGACACGACCCGAACCGGGTCGGCCCTCGGCGCCCCCGGTAGCGGCCGTCAGGGACGGTCAGGGACAGTCCGCGCAAACGGGGCGATGTGCCCCACAGGGCGGCCTATGGCTCACAACCGGCGCACCCGCCACCGGCGGCGGAGCGCCCTCGCCGCAGCTCGGGATCAGGACAGCCAGCACGATCGCGAGTTGGCCCATATCCCATCCCTCGCCGAAGACAGTGACGGACGGGCGCATCGCTCCCGCGATGGCGTTCCACCCTCACTCTCGGCTGAGCGACCCCGGTAAAGGCCGGTGCCCCGGACTACTGGTCCGGCCGGGAGCGGCGCATGATCTCGCGGTAACGCGCAACCCGCGCCGCAGCATCCGGCGAGACCTCCGCCACCGCGTCCAGCCAGCTCTCGAGCTCCGCGACGCGCAAGCCCGGCTCCTCGTCGGAGTCGTAGTATTCCGCGAAGGACTCCGCCAGCGTCCTCGCCGCCTCATCCGCCGCCTCCGGGGACATGCCCCGGGCGACGAACGCGTGACGGACCTCGTCGAGCGTGAACGGGAAGTGCCTCGAGATGAATTCCATGGGAGCCGTCCAGGAATGTGGTGATCGGTGAACCGTCTCCCTCGCTACCGCCACCCCCTGCGGCGCAGCGTGAACCCGCGGGGTGCCGCGATCCGGAACCTGCTGCGACGCGAGGTAGCGTCTTGCAAGCGTCGGCGCGCTCCGGCCCGGGCCGATCCAGGCGCCCAGACACGACGTCCAGGCCGGCCGGGCGGCCGCCCGTTCCGGATCCGCCGACCTGGAATCGCACACGACGGATCCGGGCTCATCTATCGGGGCGACCAGAGCCGCACCCGGTGGTCGCCGTCCTCGCCTGCCTCAGTCCGGTCCTCAGGCCGGAGCGCGACCGATAGACCCCGCCCCATATGCCGCGGTAACGTTGCCGCCATCCTGCCGCCCGGCTCCGCCCCACCCCTTGCCCCCCGGCCCCGGCCGCAGAGTACCGCCATCCGGTCATGAACGGCCGAGCGCCGTCGGGCCCGTTCCCCGCCCTCCCCCGCGCGGCACGTTGTTCGCCACGGTCCGGTGCCGCACTGTTCGATCCTCCCCCGCGCGCACCAATGTACGGGCGCCCGACGGGAGTCGAACAGCCCAGGTGACGTTCCGGCGCCGGGAAAGCGCTCTGGGCGGCCGGAGCCTGTACCTGAGACTCCCTGGTTGCACGTCGCACTCCTTGTCGGCGCTGGCCGAACCACCGCTACGCCCGGCTCGAAGCTTCGGTGCCCGCCTCCCCCTCCGACCCGTCGGCCCGGACGGAAGAGGTACAACCGTTCGCAGGGCGGTACGGCGCGAGCCTGGCTCCCGGTCTCGCCCATGACCCCATTTTCTCGAGCGTCGGGGCCGTCGGCAAACCGGGGGCGGCTCGCCCTCCTCCGGGTCGGCCTCCATGAGGCGGTCGCTTCGAACGCTCCGGCCTCACCGACCGCGCGCGTACCGACGCTCTCCGCTCTTGACCGGCTCAGTCCTCCAGCGCCGTCGGCGGCTCGCCGAACACGTCCTTGACTTCCAGGAACCGGATCTCGCCCAGGTTCTCCGCCCGGATCTGTTCCTCGATCCGCGCCCGGTCGCCCACCACCACGATCGCCAGGTTCTCCGGGTCGATGTACGTCCGGGCGACGCGTTCCACATCCTGGCGCGTGACCGAAAGCACCCGCCGCATGTACTGCTCGAGGTCATCGACCGGGAGCCCGAACTCGACCACGTCCGCGAGCTCCCCCGCGGTCCCCGCAACCGACTGGAAGTCCGCGGGGAAGCGCATGGCCAGATAGTTCTTCGCCCCGTCCACCTCCTCGTCGGTCACGCCTTCCCGGATCGCCCGCAGCTCCTTCATGAACTCCCGGAGCGATGGACCTGTCGCGTCCGTCTGCACCGCGGCGCTCGCCACGAACGCGCCGGGGATGTGCCCCGCGTCGAAGTACGAGCTCGCGCCGTACGTGTAGCCCTTGTCCTCGCGCAGGTTCTGGTTCAGCCGCGAGGTGAACGAGCCGCCCAGGATCGTGTTCATGACCAGGACGGCGTAGTAGTCCTCCGAGCGACGCGAGATCCCGATCCGCCCGATCTGGATGACCGACTGCGCCGCGCCGGGCTTGTCGACCACGTAGATGACCCGGCCCCGGACCTGGTTCGCCTCCTCGACCCGCTCCTGCTCGACCGGGCCGCCCTGCCATGCCCCGAACGCCCGCTCGATCGCCGCCCGGGCCGTCGCCGCGTCGATGTCGCCCACGACGATCACCGTCGCGTTCCCGGGGCGGAAGTAGCGGGCGTAGAAGCCGCGCACGTCGTCGAGCGTCGTCGCCCGGAGCGACGCCTCGTCCGCGATCCGACCGTACGGGTGAGCCTCGCCGAAGAGCACCCGCCGGAAGAGCGCGCTCGCGATCGACGCCGGCTCATCGTGCCGCCGGATCATCGCCGTGAGCCGCTCGCGCTTCAGCCGCTCGAACTCCGACTCCGGGAAGTCGGGGCGCAGGACCACGTCGGCCATGAGTCCGAGCGCCTCCTTGAGCCGTGGGACCGCGACCCGCAGCGACACCGTCGACGTGTGCGCGCCCGCGCCCACGCCGAACCGCGCGCCCAGCCGCTCGAACCGGTCGGCCAGCGTGAGGGCGTCCAGCCCCGCCGCACCCTCGTCCAGCATGTCGACCGCGAGGCTCGCGAGGCCGATCCGGTCCGCCGGCTCGCGCACGCTCCCCGCCCGCACGTGTAGGTTGACCTGCACCAGCGGGAGCCCGCGCTTCTCCATGACCAGCAGCTCGAGCCCGTTCGGGAGCGTCATCCGCTGCACCGGCGGGAGCTTCAGCTCCGGCGTCGGCCCGACCGCCGGCGGCTTGCTCCGGTCCGGCCGCTGCTGCGCCTCCACCGGCGCCGCCGCAGCGAGCCCCAGCAGGAGCGTCACCGCGGTGAGGAGCGGCTTCGCCCGCAGGCCCGGGAACGGCCGGACCGTTGCGGCCAGGAGCGGCCGACGGGCGGCCACGTCGATCGTCGTGGTCTCCATCTCCATCGCCCTCGCGCTTCGCATCCGTTCCACTCCGCCTCGCGCGGCCATCACCGGCCTCCCTCCGGCTCGCCCACCGCAGCCGCCTCACGGCCCCGGGGGCTCAGCATCAGGTTGTCGGCCGGGATCGCCGCGCTCCCCGGGATCGCCAGCTCCGTCCGACCCCGCGGCACGATGCTCAGCACCACCCGTCGATCCACGTCGAAGTACCGCCGCACCACGTCGCTCACCGCATCCGGCCGCATGCGACGGTACCGCTCCAGGTCCTCGTTGAAGTAGTCCGGCCGGCCGACGTGGAAGTAGTACATGTTCAGCCGGTCCGCCTTCAGGTCCACCCGCTCCAGTTGCTCGAGGAACGACATCTCGTACTGGTTCACGATCCGCTCCAGCTCCTCCGCCGACGGCGGCTCACGCCGCAGCCGCTCCAGCTCCTCCAGGATCACGCGCTCCAGCTCCTCGAGCGTGTGCCCCGGCCGCGCCGTCGCCGCGATCGTGAAGTCGCCCGCCAGCTTCCCGCCCGACTGGTACGCGCTCACGTCCGCCGCGATCTGGAGCTCGTAGACCAGCCGGCGGTACAGCCGCGAGTTGCGCCCGCCCGCGAGAAGCCGCGCGAGCACGTTCAGCTCGGCGTCGCCCTCGGCGAACGCCGGGACCGTGAGCCACGCCATGTACAGCCGCGGGAGCTGGACCCGATCCTCCAGCACCAGCCGCTTCGTCCCCTCCAGCACCGGCGCCGGCGCCTCGACCCGCTCGATCGCCTCGCCCCGCGGGATCTCGCCGAACCATTTCTCGACCAGCCGCTTCGCCTCCTCGACGTCGATGTCGCCCACGATCGCGACCGTCGCGTTGTTCGGCGCGTAGTAGCGGCGGAAGAAGTCGACGACGTCCTCGTACCCCGCCGCCGACAGGTCGTCCATGTACCCGATCACCGGCCACGAGTACGGATGTGACGGCGGGTAGAGCGCCTCGGTCAGGATCTGCGACGCCAGCCCGTACGGCCGGTTGTCGTAGCTCTGCCGCCGCTCGTTCTTCACCACGTCCCGCTGCCCGTCCACGCTCGCCGGCGACATCGCGTCCAGCAGGTAACCCATCCGGTCGGACTCGATGAAGAGCGCCAGATCGAGCGCGCTGCTCGAGAAGCTCTGCATGTAGTTCGTCCGGTCCCGCGTCGTCGAGCCGTTCGGCGAGCCGCCGACCGCCTGGAACCACTCGTCCATCTTCCCCTCGGGCACGTTCGCCGACCCCTCGAACATGATGTGCTCGAAGAGGTGCGCGAACCCCGTCCGCCCCGACCGCTCACCCGCCGACCCAACGTGGTACCAGATGTTCGTCGCGATCGTCGGCGTCGTGGCATCGCGGTGGAGGAAGACCGTGAGCCCGTTGTCCAGCCGGATCGTCTCGACGGGGACGTCGATGCGCGGCGCCTGGGCGTCCGCCGCCGGCGCCAGCGCGAGCAGCGCCGCAGCGAGCACGATCGTGAGTGAGAATTTCCTCTTCATTCGCGGTTCCTCACGCTTCGGTCGCCAGTCGTAGGCTACTTCTAAGATCGCGTGGGGTGCGGCGAAAAGCCAAGGGGTGGCGGCGGTCCGGGTGCGGAGGGCAACTCCCGGGCGCGCCTTCCCACAAGGGGCCGATCCAGTATGGGTCACGCCCTGTCGGCCGGGGGAAGGCCCCTTCGGGGCGGGATCCCTGGCGAGTAGCCGCTCCCTCGCGCGGACTAGCCCCATTGGGGTGGGAATGGCCGCTTACGTGGCCGGATGGCGGGCTTCGCGCGCGGGAGGGGCCGTTCCGCGGTGGATCTCTCGTTTCGAATGTCGCCGAATACCCGTCGTTGCGTTTCCCGCCTGGCAGCTTCGTGATGCTCGATCATGCGATCCAGGACGAGGCCCAGCCGGAACAACAACGATCGGGCGGGAGTGTTCTTCAAAGCCCCGGGGGCGACGCGCGCCATCAGATCGAGGATCGCCGAACACTCCGCCGCAGACCGCCGCGCAATCCGGTACATGCGAGCCTTCTCGAGAGGACGGGTTTCCGTCGCGCCCTCCGCGATGTTCAGCGCGATCGATACGGAGGCCCGGCGGAGCTGATCTGCCAACCCCATGTGTGCCCGCGGCAACGCTCGCGCCATGCGTTCCGCAAGCACCGCGAACCGGATTGCGGTTCGATAGACCTTCAGCCGACGATGATCGAACGCATCCACGAGCCGCCTCCAGCATGCGGATGCATTCGTAAACCTTCCAACTGGGCGTTACCATAGCCACTCGGGCCAGCCCAAAGGTATCCGACGATGATCACACAACCGGCGCATGGCGCAAGCAGCCAGCGCCGACCAACCCCCGCCGGCGAGCGAAGCGAGCCGGCCGACCCCCGCCGGCCGCAGGCCGGCCGCCCCCGCGGCGCGTCAGCGCCGCCCCACACCCAACACCCTTCCAAGCACGAAACGGCCGACCATGCCGACCGACACGACCGGCCGCCCCGTTCAGCCATAATACGCGCCTATCTCACCTCTCCCACCAGAACTTCCCCCGCTCCTTCGTCACCGGCGCCACCTGGTTCATGGTCCACGCGTCGTACAGCGCCCCGTTCACCATGACGTACCGCACCGTTTCCGAGTTCGGGATGTTCTCCAGCGGGTTCGCGTCCAGCACCACCAGGTCCGCCAGCTTCCCCACCTCGATCGACCCCAGGTCGCGATCGAGCCCGAGGTACTCCGCCCCATGCAGCGTCGCCGCGCGGATCGCCTCCATCGGCGTCATCCCGCCCTGGGCGAGCATCCACAGCTCCCAGTGCGCGCCCAGCCCATCGCGCTGGCCATGCGCCCCGAGCTGCACCTTCCCGCCCCGGTCCAGGATCGCCTTCGCGCTCCGCGAAACCTCGACGTAGAAGTAGTCGTCCTCCGCGGCCATTTCCCGGCGCCGGGACCGCGCCTCCACCTCGCCGGGCGGCGTGAAGCGCAGCAGCCGCTCGTTCTCCCAGACGTTCGACTCCTGGTACCAGTAGTACTCGCCGTTCAGACCGCCGTAGTTCACGATCAGCGTCGGCGTGTAGCCGGTCTTCGAGCGGGAGATCAGCGTGAGCGCGTCGTTGTAGAGCGGCGCGACGGGGATGTTGTGCTCCAGCCCCGTGTGGCCGTCCATGACGTGCGTCATGTTGAAGAAGTACGTCGAGCCGCCCTCGGGGACCACCATCATCTGCAGCTCGCGCGCGGCCTCGATGAACTGCTGCCGCACGTCGCGACGCGGCTGGTTGTAGCTCTTCACGCTGAACGCGCCGACCTTCTTCATGCGACGCAGGTGGCTGAGCGCGTCCTCATAGTCCGAGACGATCGCCTTCGACGCGCTCTCGGCGCCGTACAGGACCGTCCCCGTCGAGTACAGCCGCGGCCCGACGACCTCGCCGGCGCGGATCAGCTCCGACGCCGCGAAGACCGACTCCGTGTCGTTCGACGGGTCGTGCATCGTCGTGACGCCGAAGGCGAGGTTGACGTGGAAGGGCCAGTGCTCGCGGGCCAGGATCCCGCTGTTGCCGACGCCGATGTGCGCGTGCACGTCGATGATCCCGGGCATGATCGTCTTCCCGGCGACGTCGATCACCTTCGCGCCCTGCGGCACCGCAACCTGCGACGCCGGGCCGACCGCCGTGATCCGGTTCCCCTCGACCACGACCGTCGCGTTCTCGAGCACCTCGTCGCCGCGCATGGTGATGACGCGCGCGCCGACGAGCGCGACCGCGCCGGAAGGCTTCGCCGTCGGTGCGCGGAAGCCGATGAAGAGCCCCTCGGACTCGGGCGCCGCCTTCAGCCCCTCCGCGCTCGCGCCCTCGAAGAACGCGAACGTCTCGGCCAGGTCGCGCTGGTACAGCTCCGGCCCGAGCGACCAGTAGAGGCGCCGCGAGTCGGCCGACCAGTGCAGATAGAACCCGGCGTCCCGCGAGACCTGCGCCATCGGGTACTCGTTCTCGTTCGGCCCGATCGTGACCGGCTGGCCGGTCTTCGGGAACGGCGCGACGTGCACGTGGAACCGCTCGTGGATCGCGACGTACCGCTCGTCGGGCGAGGGCACGATGTCGGTCGCGTTGTCGGACGTCAGGTGCACGACCCGGTGATCGCCGTGCCGGTCGACGCTGACCAGCGCGCGCTTCCCCTGCTCGAAGGCGAAGAGGAAGATCCGCTCGCCCGTCCGGTCGAACCGCGGCCGGCTCCCCTGCCCGGTCACGAGAGTCGACTCGCCGCCGTCCGCTGGGACCAGGTAGATCCCGGCATCGCGGCCGTAGTACGGGCTCCGCGAATCGTGCCCGCCGATCCGCCGGTAGACAACCGTCCGCCCGTCCGGCGAGAACGCCGGCTCGACGTAGTGGCCCGGCCGCGTCGTCAGCTTCTTCCGCTCCTTGCCGTCGACGCGGATCGTCCAGACCGCGCCCAGCTCCTCGTCGTCCCACGTCGTGAAGACGATGCGGCGCCCGTCCGGCGACCACGCCGGGTACAGCTCGAAGCGACGGTCGTCGTTGGTCAGCCGCCGCGGCTCGCCGTTCGGCAGCTCCTTGATCCACAGCTTGCCGAGCGCGTTGTAGACGACGCTGCGCCCGTCGGGCGACACGGTGACCCAGCGCAGCATCCGCACGTCGAAGCTGTCCGGCGCGACCTCCTGCGCGAAACGGACCGCCTCCGCGATCCACTGCGTCACGTGCGCCCGGAACGGGATCACCCGCGCCTCGCCCGTCTGCACGTCGACCCGGTTCAGCCTACCGCCCGCCCAGATCACGATGCTCTTGCCGTCCGGCGTCCACGAGAAGCGCGGGTAGACGCCGAAGATCGCCCACACCTCCTGCTGGTCGTGGTCGAGCCGGTCGTAGAGGATCCGCTCCTTGCCGCTCTCGATGTCGTGCAGCGCCAGGACCGACTTGAGTCCGACGCGCTTCACGTACGCCAGCGTCTTCCCGTCCGGCGAGATGACCGGCCGCGCGGCGCCGCCCGGGCCGCGGATGAACATCTCGGTCTCGCCCGTCTCGCGGTCCAGCCGGCGGATCGCGTAGATCCCCGGGTACGGGTCGCGGTTGTACTGGAACCCGCCGCCGGGCGTGATGTCCTCGCTCCAGTAGAGGTACCGGCCGTCGGGGGAGAGCTCCGGCTCCGCCGAGTTCTGCTCCCAGTTCCGGCGCTGGGTGAGCTGCAGCCCGCTCCCGCCGCCGATGTGCCACATCCACATCTCGCCCGCGCCGAGCGAGCGCGTGTTGCGGTAGTGCTTGCGCGCGATGATGTACTGCCCGTCCGGCGTCCAGATCGGGTCCTTGACCTGCCGCTCGCGCTCCTTCGTGATCTGCCGCAGGTTCGAGCCGTCCGCATCGATGACCCAGATGTTCTCCAGCCCGTCCCGATCGCTCGTGAAGGCGATCTTCTTGCCGTCCGGGCTCCACTTCGGCTGCGTCTCGTAAGCCGGCCCGCTCAGCAGCAGCTTCGCCTCCCCGCCCTCGATCGGCATCACGTAGATGTCGCCGAGGAGGTCGAACACGAGCATCTTTCCATCCGGGCTGACGTCGACCGTCATCCACGTCCCCTCATCGGTCGTGAACTCGATCGTCTCGCCGGGGCCATGGGGTTCGGCGATGTCCCACTTCGCGGACTTCTGCGCCGTTTCCTGGGCGGCTACCGGCGCGGCCGCCACGCCCAGCGCGACCAGGCCCAGTAGGGAACGGACCGAACGTAGCATCATCGCGTGCCTCGGGGGTTGTCAGGTCGATTCGTCGGAGCGACCTGACGTTCCGCCGGCCGGTGCCGACTCGAACGGCTCGCAACTCCGCGCCGAACGTCAAGGTCGTGAAACAAGCGGAAGATAAGCCCGATCGAGCGAGCGCGTCGAGGGTTGGCAACCATGACCGCACGCTCGATCACCACAGCGCCGCCTGGAGTCCCTGCGGCCGGCGACGCCTCACCCGGCCGTGCGCGACGGACGCGTCGCCTCCAGCGCCAGCCCGATCGGCTGCTCCGCATCGCCGGCCCGATCGTGCGAAGCCAGCTCGGGCATTCCGGGATCATTACCGTCGATGCGCTAATGATCCATCGGGCGGAAAGAAGATCGCATACTATTGGCTCGCCGTCAGTCTACGCTACAATACCACACCATAACGCTGTATCGCTCGCATATACTTCTCGAAAACCCGATGATACAGAAGCTCCAATCCTCTCCCGATCACTCGTATGTCCTCTGCTGTAGCCTTTCCCTGGCGAGCCGCTACCGATACGTCCAACTCTACGACCGTATGCGGTACCGAGATCGTGGACCCTCGAACAACGCGCCGCACCGAATGCTCGAAGACTGCATCTGCCGGGACAGGAAGACCCGCGGCCTGCTTCGCCACGGCTACGCCATTCACGATGCGGTAATCGAAAGCCACACCCTTCATCTCGGAGCAGTGGAGGTGCACCCAGTCACCGGTATTGGCCTTCGGCGATGGCCGTAGAGGAATTCCGCGCCGTGCAAGCTCTCTGTGCAGTCCATCGTGCAATTCAGGGTAATTACCCTTGGCACCAATGAACCCCGCGCCGTATGCATCCACGGCTTGAATCAATGCGGTCTTGACATGACCGAGATCATCGGGGACTGCACCCGCCAGCGATTCCAATGACACCTGGGCATCAAACTGACTTGCCCAGTGTGGCTTGTCTGCCAGATAGGCCCGCGGTGCTGCGAGGACTGTACGAGCCGGCTTGCCCTCCCGCCGCGACCAGAGATCCCGCCGTGCTGCGTACCGGGCTGGCTGGTTATCTTGGAATGACGCCGAGATCTTTACCTCCACGAAGAGCGCGGCCGATCCCACGTCGACGAAAAGATCTGTCTCTCCATTTCCGGCGCTCGTATCGAACACCTTCGTAACCACTCGCTCGACACTCGGTGGACAGAGGGAACAACCGCCCGACAATACATGGACGAACGGCCCATGACAACACGCCACCGCAATCAACTCAGTCAGGTACGGCTCGCCCAGACGCACGGTGTTTCACCTCACGAAGTTCGGTGGTGAACCAAGACCTTACGTCTAACGCTTCGAGAGTTTACGGCGCCCGCTGTGTTCACGAGAAATCGCAGAGACTCTGTCGGGCGTGAGGAATGCTGGTGTGGCACGAAACGGCGTCAGCTACCTGCAGCAACGAACGTCGAAGAGGGCCAATCCGGCGACGTCGCACTGGCATGACCCCGGCCTTGTCTCCCGCTTGCCCCGCGCTGCTCCACGTCGCAGCGTTGACCGAACGACACTGCGCTTGCCGCCTCCGTCAGGCAGTCCACCTGGTTCGCCGCCTGACTACGAGGTCCACCTCATAATGGACGTAGCGCCCTCGCAAGGCCGGGAGTGCCATCGCTTGCTGCGCCCGGCGCGGACGAGGCAAGACGGGGCGGTCCGAAAGGCGATCCAGCCGTCTGTAGGACTGCGCTTTCCCCTACCGCGGGTGTCGTGGGTCACAGTCAACGGCCCGGGCGGCTGGCATCCCGTGGCCAAGCGGGCGAGGGCATGGACGACAAATCGCCCGGGGACGATTCCCCGGGCGCGGCGATTCCAGCGGAGGGCGTGGGACTCGAACCCACAAGGGCGTAAAGCCCGGCGGTTTTCAAGACCGCTGCCTTACCAATTAGGTCTAGCCCTCCTCGGTATACGATCGGGCATCGCGTGCCCCAATCGCTCCCAACGGGAGTTTCCCGTGCGGCCGGCTTTCGGCATGCGGCCCAACCGACACGCTGCACTAAATATAGCCAATTCGGCACACCCTTGCACCTCCCCGCGCGCTCCACCCTGGCCGATCACGGCACGACAAGTCCTTCTGCCGCCAACTCCTGCCGCTCGCCGTCCGCGAGCCATCGGCGGACCAGCCCCGCGCCTCGCGCGGCGACGACCGCTACGGCCTCGACGCCTCCCGGCACTCGTACCTTTTCCCGACACCGCGCTGGACGCCCATCGCGCCGCCGGGCCCCGTGGTGCGCGGTGCGACCGACGCACGACCCGCGGACGCACGCATCACGCCTCCCGCGCGATCGCCACCGTTTCATAACAACCCCGGCCGACCGCGCCGAAAAGCCATGAGCCTCCGCCCCCCGGTCATACCGCCGCGCCGGCGAAGGCGACGCCACTCCCCCCGCACATGCCCCCGTCAGGATCGCCGGCCCTGCTGCGTTCTACAATTGGCCCCCTGCACGGCCGATACTCTGAACCGGGCCTTGTGACATCAACCTGGCCAATCTAAGTTTCCGGTTTGGCGCGCTGTCCGGCCGGGACCCGCCGGCAGCCGAGTGAATTTCCCGCTTCCCGCAAGGGCAAACGCCGGTCGATGTTGCGTCGGAGTTGGATTCTAGCCGCAATCTTCTTGCTCTGCGGCGCGGGTGCAGCCGCCGCCCAGGCGACGACCGCCGACTCCACCGGGGGACCCGCAGAAGAGACCATGGTCCTGCGCCCCGGAGACGTCGTCCGCCTGCGGATCTGGCGCGAACCCGACCTTTCCGGTGACTATCCGGTCGACGAGGAGGGGGTCGTGGTCTTCCCGCTCATTGGCCCGCGGACCGTCACGAACATCTCCCCCGATTCCCTGAAACGCGACCTCATCGAAGCCTACGCCGTATACCTGCGCCACCCCTCCATCGACGTGGTGCTGCTACGGCGCGTCAACGTCCTGGGCGCAGTCGCCCGGCCGGGCCTCTATCCCGTGGACCCAACGATGACCGTGGCCGATGTGCTCGCTCTGGCCGGCGGCGCGACGCCCGTGGGCAACCCCGACCAGATCCAGCTCATACGCGACGGCCGCGTGATCACCACCCGGCTCGGCCAGCGCGCCCGCCTGACCGAGTTCTCCATTCGCTCCGGGGACCAGTTGTACGTTCCGGAGCGAAGCTGGATCGCGCGCAACTCGAATATCGTAGCCGCAGCAATCACCGCTACCGTCAGTTTGATCATTGCACTCTCCAGATGAGGGACGCGCCGAAAGCGCGCAGTCGAAGCTGACACCGGGACATCGACGCGGGGTAGGCCGAACCATGTACCCTCAGGTGCCCCAGCCGCAGCCGATCGCCACGGACGACGAGATCGACCTTCGCGGGATATGGAACCTGCTCGTCCGCAACCGGTGGATCATCGCCGGTTGCATCGTTGGCGTCGTCGCGCTCGCGAGCGTCTACACGCTGCTCACTACTCCCGTCTACGAGGCCGCGACCTCCATCCGCATCGACGAAGAGAAGTCCGGCACGGCCGTGCTGGACATCCTCCAGACGCTCTCCAGGGGGAGCGAGGTCCACACCGAGATGGAGGTCCTCCGCAGCCGCACCCTTGCCGAGTCCGTCGTCGAACAGCTCGGCCTCCAGCTCGTCATGCACTCGCCGGCCCGGGCGTCCCGCGCCGAGGTGTTCCGCGCGGTCCGGGTCAGTCGGGACGCGCGTCCAGCCGAGTATCGGGTGCGGCGCGGAGAGGATGGACGCTTCCAGGTCGAGAACCGGACCACCGATGGAATCCTGGGCGAGTTCGCTCCGGGAGACGTGATCCTCCTCGAGGGCGGGTCCGTGGTCCTCGCGCCCGGAGCCGCCGACTACCGGGAGATCCGTTTCAGCGTCATCCCGTTCTCCGAGGCGGTGGAGGGACTTCGGAAGGCGCTCACCGTGACTCGCCCGAACCGGGACGCGAACGTCGTGGTCGTGCGCTATCAGGCCACGGACACCGTGCTCGTGCACGAAGTCCCGAACGTGCTCGCCCGGACCTTCATTTCGAGACGTCAGGAGGTGCAGAAGACCGAGGCGAGGAGCGCCGTACAGTTCCTCCTGGAGCAGATCGACACGATTACGAGCCAGCTCGCGGCCGCGGAGAACGCGCTCCGGGCGTTCCGCGAACAGGAGCAGGTGGTGAGCCTGGAATCCGAGGCGAGTGCGCAGGTCAGCCGGCTGGCCGATCTCCAGGCCCAGCGCAACGAACTCGACGCCGAACGGGCCGCACTGGCCAAGCTCCTCAGGGACGTCCGCGCCTCCGCGGACAATGACCCGGCGGGCCCTTCGCCGTTCCGGCGGCTGGTGGCCTTCCCCTCCCTGCTCCGTAATCAGGCCGCGTCAGAGCTGCTCCGTTCCATCACGACCGTGGAGAACGAACGCGCGGAGCTCCTCAAGCGCCACACTTTCGCGCATCCCGACGTCCAGGTCCTTACCGAGCGCGTCAAGGAGCTCGAGGAGCAGCTGCGCTCGATCACGGTTACGTATCTGGAGGGGCTGACGAACCACGTTGCCTCGCTGGACGCCACCCTCGCCCGCTTCGGCCAGCAGCTCGAGCGCATCCCGGCGAAGGAGGTCGAGTACGCCCGGCTGCACCGGCAGACCAAGGTCCTGGAGGAGATCTACCTGCTGCTCCAGACCCGGCTCAAGGAGGCGGAGATCGCTCAGGCCGTCGAGGATCCGAGCGTGCGGGTGGTGGACCCCGCAATCCGGCCGAGCCTTCCGATCAAACCACGGAGATCGCTCAACCTGGCCCTCGCCCTGATGCTCGGGGTCATGCTCGGCACCGGCACGGCGTTCCTCCGCGAGTACATGGACACCACCGTCCACACGCGGGAGGAGATCCAGGCCATCACCGGCGTGCCCGTGTTGGGTGTCATCCCGCGTATCCGGCGGGCCTCTGACGCCGCCAACGGCAAGGACAGGTCCGGGACGCTCACGTCCCAGGGCCCGGAGGGGCTCAGCGAACGGCTGGTCGCCGGCCGCGACCCGCGGAATCCCGTCTCGGAAGCGTACCGCTCGCTGCGCACGAACATCACGTTCGCGCAGCTCGACCGCCCGCCGAAAGCGCTCGTGTTCACGAGCCCCACGCCGGGTGACGGCAAGAGCACCAGCGCCGCGAACCTCGCCGTGACGCTCGCCCAGCAGGGGCTGAAGGTCCTACTCGTCGACGCCGACCTGCGGCGGGGGATCCTGCACACCGTGTTCGACGCTCCGCGCGAACCCGGTCTCTCCAACCTGCTCCTGAATGGCGGGGACTTCAGCGCGACGGTACACCGCATTGACCTCGGCGCGAGCGTCACGCTCGACTTCCTGCCCACCGGGACGCTGCCGCCCAACCCGGCCGAGCTCCTCGGCTCCCAGCGCATGCACGCGCTCGTCCAGCGGCTCGAAGACTGCTACGACGCGATCCTGCTCGACGCGCCGCCGCTCAACCTGGTCACGGACGCGGCGGTCCTCGGCACGAACGCCGACGGCGTACTCGTCATCGCCCGTGCCGGACAGACCGACAAGGCGGCACTGGCCTACGCCATGGAGCAGCTCCGCACCGTGCGGGCGCCCGTGCTCGGCGTCGTTCTGAACGACGTGGACTTCAGGCGGGATCGGCGGTACGGCGCATACGGCGGGTACTACGCCTATTATTACGGCGAGATGGAGAAGTGATCGGGCGGGGCTCGGCCTGGAACGAGCCCCGTCTCAGAGCACGCGCACCCGATAGCCGAACCGCCTGCCGTCGTTGCGGTCGACCCGGAACCGGATGGCCGGCGCGGGGACGGCCACACCGAACGCCGGACAGTACCAGCCCTGGGGAGGGTCCATCCGCCCCGCGCAC
This sequence comes from uncultured bacterium, assembly GCA_937907535.1. Taxonomy (GTDB): domain Bacteria; phylum Gemmatimonadota; class Gemmatimonadetes; order Longimicrobiales; family RSA9; genus CALCID01. The sequence goes on from CALCID010000074.1 coordinate 31,880, forward strand.
CAGTCCACGGCATCCACACCGAAGGGTTCTATGGCGACGACGTCGCCGCCCGCGCGGGCCGCCAGCCCGCCCTCCGTGGGCTCGAGCGTCCAGTCCGGGTGCAAGTGCAGCCAGCTCTCGAGGGCTGCCCCGTCGGCACCATGGACCCGGTCCTCGACGCGCCACTCGCCGCCCGCGCCCTCGATCGTCCGCTCGTGCACGCACCGCCGATCGAAGTACGGCGAGTACGCGCCTCGGACCACGAAGGCGGCGTCGCCGGAGCCGATGCCACGAGCCGGGTGCGCGGCCCGGTCCGACGTCGCCTCCAGGACGCGCGCGCAGCGCGCCACCCGGAAGGCGCCCCAGATCTCCGACTGCTCGCGCCCCGCGATCACGACCGTGTTGTGCGCGCGCGTGCTGCGCACGTACTCGCGCAGCGGATGGTCCGCGTAGCCGGCCACGCCGGCATCCACGGCGAAGCGGCGGCCCGCGAGGTCCAGCTCGTAGCTCAGCAGGTCGCAATGCGCGTGGCCCGGCTGGTAGCGCGGGCCCGGCTCGCCACAGTCGACGACGAGCCGCGTACCCGTGGCAGGATCTACGTACGCGTAATAGCCCGCGTCCCGGAGTTCGATCGCACCCGTGGGCGCCGGAACGGCGCGTCCCACGATCGCCCGCGCCATGCCGTCGAGCCAGCCCCGCGAGGGTGCGATGCCGTCCGCGGCGTCGTTAAAGCGATGCAGGGAGCCGTCGGGGCGGGACAGGACGCCGAGCGCCTCCACCATCCGGCCCACCCGCGCCCGCGCGTCCTCCGGCACCGGCTCGCCCACGGCGTCGAGGAGCGCGACCACCTCGAGGAAGTCCGCCAGCGCGATGGCGTGGTACATGGGCGAGCGCTCGTAGTGCACGCCGTCGCGCAGGACTTGCTCGAACAGCTCGCGCCAGAGGAGCCGCAGGCCCCTCCGGAGCCAGCGTTCCGCATCGCGGCCCGAGAAGAACAGGCCCGCGATGACGAGCGCCTTCAGGTTCTTCAGGAGATGGTTCGCGAGGATGTGGAACTCAAGGCGCCGCTCCAGGTACGCCGTCTGGACCGCCACGCTCGCGCCGATCCGCTCCCGGTCGGCAGCGTCCACCCCGTCCCCCAGGAGAAGGAGTGCGTAGATCCAGTTCACGATCCGGAGCGAGACCGGGTACGGCTCCCAGCCGTCGCCCTTTCCCGGCGGGCACGCCGCGATCCACGACGTGGCGAGATCCACGAACCGATCGACGAAGCGCCGCTCCCCGGTCGCGCGCGCGGCCCAGGCGAGGTCCAGGGCGTAGTCGAAGTAGTGGAGGTTGTAGCTCCACAGGTGGCTGACGTATCGCTGGGCCCAGTCGACCTCCCGCAGAATCTCGGTGTGGTTCAGGAAGCGGAAGACGCCCTCCACGATTTCGTCGGCCCGCCGCACGCGGGCGGCCGGATCTCCGCCGCCCCAATCCGCCACGACCTCGCGGAGGCGGGTCCAGCGAGCCGGATCGATCGAGCCGGCGGGCGTGGGCACGCGGGGGAAACGCTGCTGGATGCGCCGCAGGGGCCGGTACACCCACTGCTCCCAGCGCAGGTGGCGGGCGGTACGCGCGTAGAGGAGCGCGCGAGAGAACCAACCCATCGCCGCCTAGTCGAGGCAGACCGGCACCGGCCGGCCCGTACGGAGGGATTCCTCGATCGCGAACGTGGCCCGGGTCGTGGCGATGATCGAGCGCAGGGGAATGGGAGGCTCTCTCCCTTCCTGGACAGCGGCCAGAAACGCAGCGATCTCCTGGTCGAACCCTTTGTCCTGCGATAGCCTCCGCACCTTCTCCCTCTTGCCGCCCTGGCTGATCACGAGTTCCCGGAAATCATCCAGCACACCGATCCTTCCGCCGCCGAACACCTCGATCCGCTCCTTGGGATACGACTTGTCGCCCGTGGAGAAGTAGTTGATGCTCGCGATCGAACCGCGGCGCAACCGGAGCGTGATCGTCACCGTGTCGTGCAGTCCGGCGGTCGGGCCGCCCAGCCCGTGCGCGAAGACCTCGACCGGCTCGTCTTCCGTCAGGAACTGGATGAGGTCCACGAAGTGACACACTTCCCCGATGATGCGCCCGCCTCCCTCCTCCGGGTCGTGCACCCAGATGCTGGCAGGGATCGGCCCGGCATTGACCCGGTACTGGATCGCCAGAGGCCCGGCGCCGCTGAACGCCTCTTTCAGCCGAACGCTGAGGGGCGAGAATCGGCGGTTGAAACCGACCGTGAGCAGACCGCCGGTCTCGGCCTGCGCCTCGAGCACCCCGGCCAGCTGCTCCTCGCTGATGGCCAGCGGCTTCTCGACGAACACCGCCTTGCCCGCGCGCAGCGCGTCCGCCGCAAACCGGGCGTGCGAGCCGTGCCGGGTGGCGATGACGACGGCGGCGACGGACTCATCCTCGAGGAGACGCGCAGCGTCGGTCGTGCAGTACCGGAATCCGAATTTCTCCCCGGTGGACCTGGCGGTCACCCCCCTCGCCGTGCACACCCCGATGAGTTCGGCATCCTTCGCCTTCGCGAAGCGAGGCAGCAGGACCGCCCTGGCGAAGTTCCCGGCGCCGATGAACCCCACCCCTACCCTCCCCGCCCTGGGCGCGGGTGCCCTGAGCTGCACCGTGCGCACCGGGCTGCCCTTCCGCTCCTCCGGATAGGTGAGGACGATCCCCAGGAAGGGCTGCGGATCCTTGCCCGTGACGATCGCGTAGGCCTTCTCCGCTTCCTCGATCGGGAACCGGTGCGTCGTGAGCCGCGACGGCGTGACCTGACCCGTCGCGACCAGACGGAGGAACTCCTGCATGTTGCGGCGCTCGGTCCACCGGACGTACCCGATCGGGT
>CALCID010000075.1 GCA_937907535.1 uncultured bacterium
CTCACAGTCTCGCCCGCAGCTCCGCCTGGGCGCGGCCGACCACGCCCCGGTAGCTCTTCCCCGGATACCAGGGCATCTCCCCGATCCGGTCGAAGCCGGGGATCGACTCCATGTACCGGAGCATGCGTCGCCGCATCTCGCGATCGGGGAGCGGCCCGCGCAGGGCGCCCATGTTCTCCAGCAGGTGGTCCGGGTTGCTGGTGGCGGGGATCGCGCAGGTGACGGCCTCGTGGGAGAGGACCCACTTGAGGAAGAACTGCGACCAGGTCTCGATCCCGAGCTCCCGGGCGAAGTCCGGGAGCGGCCGTCCTTCGACGACGCGGTGAAGGCGCGCCTTCTCGAGGGGCATGTTCACGAGCACGGCGACGCCGCGGTCGGCGGCTGCCGGTAGCACGCGCTCCTCGGCCCGTCGCTCGTAGATCGAGTAGTGGACCTGGACGAAGTCGACGTCGCCTCGCTCGATCCACGTCGCGAGCACGTCGAAGTACGCAGGCTCGTGGTGCGTGACCCCCACGTAGCGGATCCGCCCCTCCTTCTTCCATGCCTGGAGGAGCGGGACGACCACGTCCACGTTCACCAGGCTGTGGCACTGCATGACGTCGATCTGGTCGCGCCAGAGGCGCTCCATGGAGAGGCGCAGGCTGCGCTCGGCGTGGCTGGCGTCGCCGAGGTAGTCGCCCGTCGACCAGATCTTGTTCGCCACGAACATCTGGCCGCTGATCCCGAGCGCGGCGGCAGTGTCGCCGAGGTTCACCTCGGACATGCCGTAGAGGGGCGAGGTGTCGAAGACGCGGCCGCCGGCCTCCCAGAAGCGGCGGACGACCTCGTGCACGTGCCCGCGCGGCTGGCCGGGCACGATGTCGAAGGTCATGAAGGTGCCCAGCCCGATCGCCGGGACCACTTCCCCGGTGCGCGGGATGGTCCTCAGGATCAGGTCGTCGTCCGGCCGGAGGCCGTGCGCGCCAATGTCGCCCGAACGCTGCGCCGGAGCACCGGGGTGAAGCGACGTCGCCTCTCCGCCGCGCGTCGGCTGCGCGGCCTCGCCCCGGAACGGAAGCAGAGTCGCCACGGCGGCGCCGCCCAGCATTCGGACCAGCTCCCGACGGCTCAGGTTGCGAGCGGGGGCGGAAGGCCCCGGCACCATTCGATCTGCGCTTGCTCCCATGGCCGCCTATCGGTTCAGCATGCTCATCGCGGATTCGGGGTAGCGGTCCCCCGCCGTGGTCCCTTTCGGCGCGATCCGGTCGAGGCGGTCCAGGTCCTCCGGCGTCAACTCGATCTCGACTGCCGCGACGTTCTCGGCGAGGCGGTCGACGCTGCGCGTGCCGGGGATCGGGACAATGTGCCGCCCCCGGGCGAGGACCCAGGCGAGCGCGAGCTGGGCGGGCGTGCACCCCTTCTCCCGCGCCATCTCCTGGACGGCGTCCACGAGGCGGAGGTTCTTCTGGAAGTTCTCGCCCTGGAAGCGAGGGTTGTTGCGGCGCCAGTCGTCGGGGGCGAGGTCGTCGATGCTGCGGATCGCGCCGGTGAGGAAGCCGCGGCCCAGCGGGCTGTAGGCGACGAAGGCGATCCCCAGGTCCTCGCAGAGCTGCAGGTGCCCGTCCTCCGGATCGCGGGTCCAGAGCGAGTACTCGGTCTGGAGGGCCGTGATCGGGTGCACCGCGTGGGCGCGGCGGATCGTCTCCGGCGCGGCCTCGGAGAGCCCGATCCACCGCACCTTCCCCTCCTGGACCAGCTCGGCCATGGCGCCGACGGTCTCCTCGATCGGAGTGTTGGGGTCGACGCGGTGCTGGTAGTACAGGTCGATGGTCTCCACGCCCAGCCGCCGCAGGCTCGCCTCGCATGCCTGCTTCACGTACTCCGGCCGCCCATTGATGCCGAGGAATCGTCCGTCTGGAGCGCGCACGTTGCCGAACTTCGTCGCGAGCACGACGTCGTCCCGACGCCCCTTCAGCGCGCGGCCGACCAGCTCCTCGTTCCGGCCGACGCCGTACATGTCGGCCGTGTCGAAGAAGTTGATCCCGAGGTCGAGCGCGCGGTGGATCACGGCGATGGACTTCTCGTCCTCGGCCGGGCCGTAGAAGTCGCTCATCCCCATGCACCCGAGCCCGATCGCCGAAACCTCGGGACCGATCGTTCCAAGCTTCCGCCTCTGCATGATTGCACCCTCTTGGTTCGGGTCGCGGTTGTGACGTGCGCCGTCCGTGGCGCGTCGCGGGCGGCGCGTGCGGCGCGGCCTCGCGCCGCCCTGCCTGCGCCGCGTTGCGGGTGGCGCGTGCGGCGCGGTGTTGGCGCTGCGTGCGCCGCGTTGCGGCGGTGGCCCGCATCGATTGCGGGCACCGTCCGCGGCGCATAGTCTAACGGCGATCGGAACCTGGGATAAGGAACGCTTTATCCTGGTATCACCGATCCCTGGTATCGTTGATCCCCCCTTTTCGAGGGACCCACGCATGCTCAGCGAAGAACGGCGGAGGGAGATCGCGAGCTTCCTGCGCAGTCGCCGCGCGCGGATCCGGCCGGAGGCGGTCGGGCTACCCCGCGGCACGCGACGGCGAACCCCCGGCCTCCGGCGCGAGGAGGTCGCGGCGCTCGCCGGGATCAGCACCGAGTGGTACACGTGGCTGGAGCAGGCGCGCGACGTGCGCCCATCCAGGGCGGTACTGCAGGACATCGCCGCCGCGCTCCGCCTCGAGCCGGAGGAGACGACCCATCTCCTCACGCTGGCCGGCTACCATCGGGACGGCCCGCGGAACGGCCCGGCCGCACCCGCGAGCATCAGTACGCCGCTGCAGCGTCTGCTCGACGAGCTGGAGCCGTGCCCGGCCTGGGTGTTCGGCGAGCGCTGGGACATCCTGGGGTGGAACCGCGGCGCCACGATCATCTGGGGCGACCTGGCGGCGCTGGAAGGGATCGAACGGAACGCGATCTACCAGGTCTTCACGAATCCGAGGCTGCGGCGCATGCTCGTCGACTGGGAGGCGCACGCGCGCGACCTCGTCGCCAAGTTCCGACACGTGCACGCGCGCCACGTGGACGACGCGTGGTTCAACGAGCTCGTCCACGTGCTGCGCCAGAGGAGCGTCGAGTTCGCGGCCTTTTGGAGCGCCCACGACGTGCAGCTCCCGGGGACCGGGGTGAAGGCATACGACCACCCGGAGGCGGGCCGCCTGACCTTCGACTTCCTGCACCTCGACGTCAGCGACGAGCGGTTCGGCGCGCTTCACCTCGTCGTGTACGTCCCCGTGCCGGAGACCGGGACGAGGGAGAGGGTGGAGCGGCT
>CALCID010000076.1 GCA_937907535.1 uncultured bacterium
ACGATCGTCGGCGCGACCTCCTCAGGCGGGAGGATGCGACGGATGGGCGAGTTCGCGGCCAGGTGCTCGCGGACCTCCGCCGGGAAGCGCTCCTGGTTCCCCTCCGTCAGCGTGAAGCCGGGCATGACCACGTTCACCAGGATCCCGTCGGGGCCGTACTCCATGGCGAGCGTGCGCGTGAGGCCGTGCAGCGCGGCCTTGGCGGGGGCGTACCACCCCGAGCGAGGCACGCCGTCGACGGCGATCCCGCTCGAGACGTTGACGATCCGCCCCCACCCCCGGGCCCGCATCGACGGCGCCACGAGCTGGATCGTCCGCATCGCGCCCTCCAGGTTCGCGCGGAGCAAGGGCCGCCACTCGTCGGGCGGGAGCTCCTCGAACGGCGGCGCGTCCTGCGGCCGCCGCGACCCCCAGGCGACGGCGTTGTTCACCAGGACGTCGATGCGGTTCCAGCGCTCGAGCGTCGCATCCACCGCGGCGCGGATCGAGTCGTCCGACGCCAGGTCGAACTGCACCACCATCGCCTCGCCTCCCGCGCCGCGGACCTCGTCGGCCACGGCCTCCGCGCGGTCCCGGTCGTTGCGATAGGTGACGACGACGCGCGCGCCCTCGCGGCCGAAGGCCACCGCCGTGGCCTGGCCAATCCCCCGTGAGCTTCCGGTCACGAGCGCGACGCGCCCTGCGAGTCCCAGATCCATCCGATTCTCCTCTCTCTTCGGGTCCACGTTCCCACGCCTTCGCCTCGCCCGTGGAAAGCGGGCGAGGGGCGCAGGTGGACTCGCTCACGCGTGGACGTACGGCGCCCCGGGCCGGAGGCGATGCACCGGCCCCGCCCGGGCGGCGGCGAGGCGCCGCGCCCGGCGCGCCCGGCGAACGAGCGCTCGGGTGGGAGCCGCCGCGCGACCCCGGACGCCGCACGGCGGCGTCGCCTACTCCCCCTCCGGCTCCCGCCCCTGCAGGCGCGCAATCTTGCGATCGATCACCCGCAGGCGGTCCTGCAGCTCCGCGATCCGCCGCTCCACGTCGCGACGGTGGGCGCTGAGGATCGCCAGCGCCGCGTCCGCATCGCGCACGCGCGCGATCGCCGCGAACTCCCGGATCCGCCGGATCGGCATCTCCGTCTGCCGCAGGCAGTGCAGGAAGCGGAGGTGCTCCAGGTCCTCCACCGAGTACCGGCGATGCCCGCTGGCCGTGCGGGCGACGGGCGCGATCAGCCCCGCCCGCTCGTAGTAGCGCAGCGCGTGCGTGCTGAGGCCCAGGTGGGCGGCCGCCTGTCCGATCGTGAGCGTGTCCATGGCTCGAGGCTAACACTTCGTGCGCGCTCTAAGTCAAGGATGGGGGACCAGGCACCAATGTCTGGAGTTGCGCCAAAGTGAAATGGACCTGACCCGAAAGTGTGATAACGTTCGGGGTAGTCGAGGGGGCCAATCGGTTCCAGACGAACGCCGACGCACGGGGAGTGTCTGTGGAAACCTTTGTCATGACACCGGTTTCAGATCCGGTCGGCTGTCTATCCGCGCATTCCGTTCACCTCGGCACGCTGCACCGATAGCTACGGTCTGAAATCGGAAGCAGGCACCTTCATGTCGATGCGTAGCAACTCTGAAGATTGGTGCCTGGTCCGCTTACATTGACACGGCGCTGCTCGGACTGCATCCTATCTCGTCTATCACACGCGTGCGCGTGAACGTGCGCCGCACGCAGAGCCGCGTCCCGGCCCGATAGAGATGCTCGACGCGGTACCCGTTGGTTCGGCGGCGCTATGCGCCGTGGAACCGACGCTTCCAGAGATCGAATATGCGACGGCTGAGCCACGAGCTGCTCGTCGCCGCGACCGTCCTCGGCGTCGGCGGTTGCGGGGGGCGGGCTATTGCCATCGAATCGGCGACACCCGTGCCTGACCAGCAGGCCGCGGCCCAAGGGCCAGCCGTTCTCGACCCGTCCGTCCCCGACCGCTGCCAACCAATCGACCACCCCTCCGGCCGCCAGAACCTCGGGCCGTGCATCAACGCACCGCAGGGCCAGGCGCTGCCGCGGCTCTCGCCGGACGGCCGATACCTCTACTTCATCCGCCTGGCCGACCCCGAAGGGCCGTCGGGCAATGAACGCTCGGGCGAGCAGATCTGGTACGCGGAGCGGACCGAGGACGACGGGTGGACCGCCGCCCGCGTCCTGCACGCCCCCCTCGACGGCGCGCGGAACAGCTTCGTCCTCGCCGTGCTGGATGAAGGCGACCGGCTGCTGGTGGGGAACCGGCGGCGCGCGGACGGCAGGGTCGAGGGCGGGTTCTCGTTCGTGCGACGGCAGGGCGGCGGGTGGAGCGCGCCCGAGCCGGTCGCGATCGAGGGGTGGCACGCCCGCGGCGCCTGGGTCTCGGCGTCGCTCTCCGACGACGGCTCGATCATGGTCCTGCACGCCGACCGCGAGGGCGGGCACGGCGGCGCGGACCTGTACGTCTCCTTCCGGCGCGACGACGGGACCTGGTCCGAGCCGCTCGACCTGGGTCCAGACGTCAACACCCCGGGCCACGAGATCACGCCGTACCTCGCCGCGGACGGGGTCACGCTCTACTTCTCGAGCGACGGCCGCGGCGGGCTGGGCGGGCACGACGTCTTCGTGACGCGTCGCCTGGACGACACCTGGCAGCGGTGGTCGGAGCCGGAGAACCTCGGACCGCGGGTCAACACCGACGGCTTCGACGCGTACTTCGTCGCCCCCGCCGTCGACGACTACGCCTACCTCGCCTCGACGACGGAGGCGACGGGGAGCGTCGACATCTTCCGCGTGCTGCTCCGCGAGCCGGAGCCCGAGCCGGTCGTCGTCGAGCCGGAGCCGGAACCGGAACCCGAGCCGGAACCGGAGCCCGAACCCGAGCCGGTGTGGGAGCGGCCGGATGTCGGCGAAAGCATCGTGCTGCGCGGCGTCTACTTCGACGTCGACCGCGCGACGCTGCGCCCCGAGTCGGAGGCGGAGCTGCAGAGCGTCGTGCGGTTCTTCCGTGCGTATCCGCAGTTGCGCGCGGAGATCAAGGGGCACACCGACGCGCAGGGGTCGGACGAGTACAACCTGCGCCTCTCGCAGGCCCGCGCCGAGGCGGTGCGGGACTACCTGATCCGGCACGGGATCGAAGCGTCGCGCCTCATCGCGAGGGGCTACGGCGAGCGGGTCCCGGTCGCGTCGAACGACACGCCGGAGGGGCGGCAGCTCAACCG
>CALCID010000077.1 GCA_937907535.1 uncultured bacterium
TCCCGGGGTTCAGGAGCTGGAGCCCCGAGCCGTCCAGGTTCACCCGGTACAGGTGCTGGTAGTAGGGATCCTCGCCGGGCTCACGGCCTGTGGCCACGAAGTAGATGACGCCGTTCTCCTCGTCCACGCCCTCGATGCTGCGGACGGAGAACGGGCCGCGTGTGACCTGGTTCTTCAACCTGCCGTCGTTCGCGAAGCGGTAGATGTGGGCCCAGCCATCCCGCTCGGACCACCAGAGGATGTCGCCGTTGGACAGGAGCTCCGGCGGACGGGTTTCGATGTAGGTGTTCAGCCGCTCCTCGATGATGACGCGCACAGCGCCGGTGGCCGCGTCCGCGACACAGAGGTCCACGCGCTTGCGGTCGCGGCTGAGGCGCAGGAAGTACAGCTCGTCCGAGTTGTCGGACAGCCACAGCATGCGCCGCGGCTCATCCGAGTCCGGGTAGTTGAACTGCCGGGCGGTGGCGATCTGGAGGTTCTGGTCCTTCCACGCGTCCGCCTGGACCTTGACCATCGTGCGCGTCGCGATGTCCAGGACCAGCAGCTCGTTCTGCGTCACGTTCTCTTCGCCCGGCATGTCGTACTTGTAGGTCTCCAGCTCCGGCCGCTTGTTGCCGACCGAATGGATGACCCACAGGTCGCCGACCTTGCGCTGGTCCGACCGGACGAGGGCGAAGCGGCGGGAGTCCTTCGACCACGCGCCGGGTGCGCGCTGCCGCTTGCCTTTGCTCCTCTCACGCTGCGCGTCCGTCTGCCCGCGCCCATCGAAGCCGTAGCTGTAATGCTCCTCGCCGTCCTCGGTGAGCTGGATCTCGGTGACCTCGACGGCTTCCTCCGCCTTCTCGGCCTCCTCGCCCTGCTTCCCCTTGCGCGCGTCCAGGATCTTCCGGTAGTCCTCGCCGGACATCATGTACAGGTTGTGATTCCGCGCGAAGATCACCGTCCGGCCATCCGGCGAGACGTTCGCCCACGAGGGGTGCGAGTCCGGCTCCTCGTAGTCTTCGAGCTCACGCAGCGTCTGCGTGTTCACGTCGTACTCGAAGTGGTGCACCTTCTTGCGCGTGCGCGGCCGGGGCCGGCTCGCCCGGGTCATGGTCTGCCGCTCGGTCTGGACCGTGTCCTGCCGCTGCTGCTCGACCTCCTCGTCCTGCGAGGACTGGACCTCGAACCGGAGCGTGTTGGCGTCGATGAAGCGGATGTTGCGGATGGGAAGGTGCTGGCCGTCCCAGGGGTCGCCGGTGATGCGGGTCAGCTCCGCGGCGATCCGGTCGTTGTCGAAGATCTGCCGCTTCGTCCCGCGGACCGGGTCCACGATGTAGTAGAACGTGCCCTGGGACGTGCGCCATTCGTACCAGAAGCGCTCGCTGCCCTTGATCCACCGCGGGTTGACGGTCGTGCTGTAGATGAGCTTGTCGATCTTGTAGGGTGCCCAGCGGGCGGCGAGGCGGTAGTTGGCTGCGCCAGGGCCGTATTCGGGTCGATAGGCTGCGGTCGTCGGGTTCAGGATATCCGGTCCGTTCTGCGCTGGCGCCGGGCTCCACAGAGCGGATGCGGCGAGCGCGAGAACGGAGAGCGGTACGGCACGAGCGCGGGCGGCCCGCACGGCGTTCACGCCGACAACCCAGCGTCGGGTCGTGCTCACGGTACTCCTCCGTCATGACAGGTTGAAGGGAACGGCGCGCAATGTGGGGCCCGGGTGTGCATCGCGCAATAGGCGCAGGGCCGTGCGGTTTCCGGACGGGGGACATGGAGCGGGACGGGGCGTGATCGGGCCGGGAGGAGGCGGGCGGCGTTCGGATCGGGGCGCGTGAGGCGCCGGCGGTATCGCCAGGCGCGGGTCCATCTTCCGGGCGACGTCATCGTGGCCACCCGCCCGGCGTTCCCCGACCCGTCAGGGCGCGGCCGCCGCCGTGGCTCGCGGGGCCGCGCGGCCGACCCGGTAGCCGGTCGTCCGGCCTGCCGGGTACGGCGTGGGCGCTGCCCTGCCCACGGATGAGCGCGCCGGAGCGCTGGCCACGGAGGTGTCCGCCGCCGCCGGGGCCTGACGCGGGCAGGCTGCCGGTCGCCGGAAAGAGGAAGTCGGGCGGCGACCCCGCGTCGGCCGTCTGGGGCGAGGTGAAGGCAACCGGCGTCCCACGCGGCGTCACCCGTGCGCAGAGCTCGCGCGCGAGGGGGGGCGCAGCTACGCGTCCATACGATCGGACGATCGGGGCCTGGCGCGCGATCGGGGGCCTCCGCGGTCCGCGGCGTGGTTCGTTCGCGATCTCCCGGGGACGTCCCCCTGCCGGTCCGGCGTGGAGCCGCCCGGCTGCGGGACGAGGGCTCCGTCGCCCCCGGAGTGGGCCGTCAGCGCCCCTGCAATGGTCCGGCCGTACGACGGGAGCGATTCCGCGCTCGCCGCGGTCGATCGTATGATCGCGACCGCAGAGGGACAGGCGCGGGAGCGGGCGCGAGGGCGAACGGGAGCAGGACGGCTACCCGATCTTCACGATCAACGGGGCGTGGTCGATGGTGTGCCACTTCGTGTACGCGCCGGTGGGTACGCTGGCGATGACGACGTCCGCGCTGGCGATGGCGAAGTCGAGAATGCCGCCCCTCCTGTGCGTCTTCACGAAGTTGCCGTAGAGATCCTGCACCTGGACGAGCTTGACGCCGGGCGTCCCGGTGATGTTGAGGTTCTGCCCGTCGAAGTTCAGGTCGTAGTTGAAGTCGCCGCCGCAAACGGTGCGCCGCCCCTTCCGGCACTCGACGAGGGCCTCGTGCGCCGCCGCGATGCCGCCGCCCTTGGACGCATTGGCGTGCACGGCATAGAGCGCGATCCAGGTCCGGCCACCGTCCTCGCTGACGTTGACCTTGAGCCGCGCGCGTTTCTGCGTGACGCCATCGCTCTTCGGCATCCGGAGCACCCTGCCCTCGGTCGTCACCACATGGGACGCGGACTTCCTCCAGCCCGTGATCTGGAGCTGGGTCCCGTTCCCGTCGACGGTCAGCGTGTTCACGAAGCCGAGCGGCGCGTATCCGATTCCCGACATGATGTCCTCGACGGAGGAGTGAGATTCCTCGAGGAACAGAACGTCGGCGTCGATCTTCTTGATGGTATCGGTGACGACTTGCGTCTTGTGCGCGTCCGAGTTCGCCGTCCAGCGCTGGACGTTCCAGAACGCGACGATGAATGCCATGATCGGTCTCTCGTTGGCGTTGCGGTTCGGGTAGTCGCGAGATGTCCCCAGGCGTCGCTCGCGCTCGCACGCGAGGACGCCCCTGTTCTTCCTCCGCCCGTTCCTACCGCGCCACCCGTAGGTGCGACTCGATGCTCCGGAGCAGGTCGCGGATCTCGACGAGGACCTGCTCGGCCGCAGGGAGCGCGGGTGGCGCAGGCGGCGCGCCGGACGCGCCGGCCGCGTGCGAGGTGCCGGCCATCTGCTGCACGAGCCGATCGCGGCGCTCCAGGA
>CALCID010000078.1 GCA_937907535.1 uncultured bacterium
ACGAGTACGGAGTGGGCGAGGCTGCGCGGCGTCGGGATGGATTCGCGGCCATGGTCAGGAGGACGGGCATGGGGCAGGCAGAGCGCCCGGTGTTGGGCCAGCCGTGCGCGAGTCGGGCGGTCACGGCCGGGAGATGAGCATCCTCGCCGGCGGCCGGTGGCCCGTGGGCGGAACGCTGAGGTGCCCCTGAGCCGGTGACCCGCGCCGGGCCCGCGAACGATCCAGGTCCGCGTCCACGGCGGGGGTCGTATTCGCAATCGGCCGCCACCATCGTGACGGGCCCGGGAGCGCGGCCAGCGCTCCTCAGCGCACCACCCCCGCCCATGCCCGGCAGCAGAGCCCTGCCGCAGAGCCAACCCCGTACTCGTACTCGTGCACGTACTTCGTACTCGTCCTCGTACTCGACCCGGAGTGGCGGCCCCGCCGCGAAGGCTGCCCACGAACCCTGGCCCGACCAAGAATCCGCCGCCACCGCGACGTTTGCCCCATCCTCGTGCACGTGCTCGTGCACGTGCACGTGCGCGACCCGGCGACGTAGCCTCACCGCGGAGGTGGACTTCGTACTCGTACTCGACCCGGAGTGGCGGCCCCGCCGCGAACGCTGCCCACAGCCGCGCACGCGACCAACGAGCCGGCGCACCGCGAAGGTCCCCTATCCTCGTGCACGTGCTCGTGCTCGTGCACGACCCGGCGACGCTGCCCCGCCGCGAAGGTTGCCCCGGCTCAAGGCCGGGACGCCGTGCCGGGCCGGATGGCGTCGAGCACGCGCTCGATGAGCGGGTTCACGGCGTCGCCCTCGATCCAGCGGGCCACGATCACGAGGTCGTTCTCCGGGTCCACGTAGATGATGTTCTGCCCGGCGCCGCGGTGGGCGAACGCGGACTCGGGCGCCTTCGGCCAGGTCTTGCGGCCGGTGTTCAGGAAGTAGTTCATGAAGCCGTAGTCCGGCTGGACGGGCGTGGGCGTGGTGGCCATGCGGATCCACTCCTCGGAGAGGATCTGCCGGTCCTTCCAGCGCCCGCGGCGCAGGGTGAGGAGGCCGAAGCGGGCCTGGTCGCGGGCGCTGATCCACATGCCGCCGCCCCAGTGGGCGCCGCCGCCGACGGACTGCATGGCGAGGCCGTCGATGAGGACCCAGGAGTTGTCGTAGCCGTGCCAGCGCCAGGTGTTGGACGCTCCGATCGGGTCCATGACGTACTCCTTGAGGACCTGGGGGAGCGGCCGGCGCCAGATGTTGAGCGCGGCGAGGGCGAGGACGTTGACGCGGACGTCGTTGTACTCGTAGACGGTGCCGGGCTCGTTGCGCCGGCGGTTCAGCCAGCGGGACGGGTCGCGGTCCGGCCGGTCGGCCCAGTCCGGCTTCCCCCAGAGGGTGCCCTCCCAGTCGCTCGTCTGCCGCAGCAGGTGATCCCAGGTGATCTTCCGGTTGTGCTCCGATTCGAACAGCTCGATCGGGCGGCCCTCGCCGAACCGGTCGGCGGAGAGGCGGGTGGAGAGCGGGCCGCCGCCGGGCGAGGCGAGGCTGATCGGCGCCATGTATTCGCGGACGGTGTCGTGGACGTCCCGGATCAGTCCGCGGTCGTAGGCGAGGCCGACGACGGTGGAGAGGAAGCTCTTCGTGACGCTGAACGTCAGGTCGACGCGGCGGGTGTCGCCCCACTCGGCGACGATGTAGCCGTGGCGGATGATCATGCCGGAGGGGTCGCCGCGGTCCCTGAAGGGCCCGATGGCGTCCCCGAAGGGCTCGCGGCCGAAGGTCTGGTAGTGGGCGAGCTCGAGGTCGCGGGGCGCGCGGGCCTCGTTCTGCTGGGCGAACCTGACCGCTTCCTCGATGGCGCGGGGATCCATCCCGACCTGCTCGGGCGAGCGGCGCTCCCAGTCGTCGCCGGGGCCGGGCCAGTACACGCTCTGCGCGGATACGGGCCGGATGGGGGAGGAGAGCAGGGTGAAGGCGACGACGGCCGTGGCGAGCCGCGCGGCGGAGCGCAGCGACATACGGCGGTTCAGGGTTCCGGCGCTCGTGGGCGCGGGGGCGGCCATCGCCGGGCGCGCCAGGCGCCTCGGTCCGTAGGGGTGCATCATGGACGTTCGCCTCGCGATGCGTGTTGCCTGATTCTGACGGAATACCGGGAGGATACGGCCGGGGCGGAGAGCCGCGCAACGGTCGGGGTCCTCCGCGGGCCATGGCCGGCCGTGGGGGCCGGGTGCGGCGTCGCCGGGCCGAGGAACGCCCGCACGGGCGTGGCGCACCTTGCCCCCTGGCCGAGGCCGGTCTCGCGGCGGGCCCGGAGCCGGGCGACGGGGCCTTCCGGCCAGCGTGGATGACATCGATCCGGCGGGGTTGGCCGGCGCTCCAGGATCCGCAGCCCGGGGCGATTTCGCGGGGGCGGGGCCGAACGGGGCGGCCGCGCGTGGGGCCGGAAAGGAGATCGCTCTTGAGCGGCGGGCGGAATCGCCCCATAATGCCCGCACACCCCATATCGACGTGGAGCGTTGTCATCCCGGAGGGAGTCCGACCATGCGAATGCGAGCGAACGGAGAGCCCGAGTCGACCCCGGCGGCCCGAGTGGATCGGGCCACGGCCGGCCGAGGCGTGTTGCGGCGTGCTGGGAAGGCGCGGATCGGAAGGGCGGCGGCGCTGGCGGGCCTCGCGCTGGCCGCGGCGCTGCCGGGCACGCGGCTCGCCGCGCAGAACGTGCCGACGCCGGCGTCGCATTTCGGCTATGAACTCGGCACGGACCGGAAGCTGGCCAACTGGACGGAGCTCCTCGGCTACTACGAGAAGCTCGCCCGGACGAGCCCCCGGGTGAAGCTGGACACGCTGGGGATGACCACGAAGGGTCTGCCGTTCGTGATGCTGACGATCACGAGCCCGGAGAACCACGCCCGGCTGGAAGAGTTCCGGGAGATGAACCAGAAGCTGGCGGATCCGCGGCGGATCTCTGGCGAGGAGGAGTTGCGGCGGCTCCTGACCGAGGGTCGCACGGTCGTGCTGATCACGCACCAGATCCACTCGACCGAGGTTGGCGGGGGCCAGATGGCGGCGAGGATGGCGTACCGGCTGGCGTCCTCGAACGACCCGAAGGTGCTGGAGATCCTGGAGAACGTGATCCTGCTGCAGATCCCGTCGCTGAACCCGGACGGGACGCAGTGGGTGAGCGACTGGTACCGGAAGTTCGTGGGGACGGAGTACGAGGCCGCGCCGATGCCGTGGCTGTACCACTTCTACGTGGGCCACGACAACAACCGGGACTGGTATGCGTTCACGCAGGTCGAGACGCAGCTCACGGTGACGAAGGCGCACAACGTCTGGCGTCCCCACATCGTGCACGACATCCACCAGATGGGGGCGACGGGCGCGCGGATCTTCGTGCCGCCGTTCGTCGACCCGGCGGAGCCGAACGTGGATCCGTTGCTGGTGGCGGGGATCAACCAGCTCGGCTCGTACATGGCGGCGGAGTTGATGGCGTCCGGGAAGAAGGGGGTGGTGATCAACGCGCAGTACGACATGTTCACGCCGGGGCGGGCGTACCAGCACTATCATGGCGGGGTGCGGATCCTGTCGGAGACGGCGTCCGCGAACCTGGCGACGCCGATCGAGATTCCGCCGGAGCGGCTGACGAGCGCGCGGGGCTTCACGGTGAACCAACCGAGCTGGAACTTCCCGGATCCGTGGCCGGGCGGGACCTGGCGGCTCATGGACATCATGGACTACCAGGAGACCGCGGCCATGGCGCTGCTCACGAACGCCGCGCGGAACCGGACGTACTGGGTGGAGAGCTTCTACCGGATCAACAAGCGGGCGGCGGACCGGTGGCCGAGCTGGCCGTATGCGTGGGTGATCCCCGCGGGGCAGTCGAACGAGACGGGCGTGCAGGCGGTGCTGCGGATCCTGAGGTTGGGCGACGTCGAGGTTCACGTGGCTCGCGAGGCGTTCGAGGCCGGCGGGCGCCGGTTCCCGGCGGGGAGCTGGGTGATCCCGATGAACCAGCCGTTCGCTTCGTTCGCGCAGACGATGCTGGAGCGGCAGGAGTACCCGGACCTGCGGGACTATCCGGGCGGTCCTCCGACGCGGCCGTATGACGTGACGGCGCACACGCTCCCGCTGCTCATGAACGTGGAGGCGGTGCCGGTGAACGAGCCGTTGCGGGTCGCGCTGTCGGAGGAGCCGATCCCGGTGCCGGAGGTGCGGTACCGGGCGCCGGGGCTCACGGGTCGTGGGGCGCCGCGGATGGCGATCTACAAGGGGTGGCGGGAGACGATGCCGGCGGGGTGGACGCGGTGGGTGTTCGACCAGCACGGGCTGGCGTACGACACGCTGCACGACCGGCAGATCCGGGAGGGCAACCTGCGTCGGCGCTACGATGTGATCGTGTTCCAGGACCAGCAGCCGAACCAGATCCGGAACGGGTGGCCGGCGGGCGTGCTGCCGCCGGAGTACACGGGCGGGCTCGGCGAGGAGGGGGTTGCGGCGCTGCGTCGGTTCGTGGAGGAGGGTGGGCGGTTGATCGCGATCGAGAGCGCGACGGACTTCGCGATCGACGTATTCGGGCTGCCGGTGTCGAACGCGGTGGCCGGGCTGCGGCCCGAGGACTTCTACATCCCCGGCTCGATCCTGCGGCTGACGCTGGACCCGGCGCATCCGATCAATCGGGGGCTGGGCACGGAGACGATCGCGTGGTTCTGGCGGTCGAGCCGTGCGTTCGACGTGCGGGATCCGTCGGTGCGGGTCGTGGCGCGGTACGGCGAGGGCGACCTCCGGCTGTCGGGGTGGGTGCTCGGCGCGGATCGGATCGCGGGGAAGCCGGCGATCGTGGAGGCGCGGGTCGGACGGGGGAGCGTGGTCCTGTTCGGGTTCCAGCCGAACTATCGTGGCCAGTCGATCGCCACGTGGCCGCTCCTCTTCAACGCCATGGGGGGAGGCGAAGGGCGGAGGGCGGACTGAGGACGGCCCCTGCCTCCGGTGCAGGGATGCGGATCGTGAGGGCGTGACGGACGCGGCCGTGGCGAGCGGCCGCGGCGCCGGGCGAGTGGGATCGGGAATCGGACGGTCTGCGGGAGCGGTGGCGCGCCCGCGGGCCGTTCGTACTATATTCGTGGGTGTGGAACCAGGGCAGGTTGTGGCCGGCTCGGCCGGGGGCCGGGGCGGCTGTACGGATCCATCGGTGGAAAGAGCGTAGCGATGAACCCGAGGAAGCTTCTGTTCGTGCCGCTGGTGGCGGCCGTGGTCGGGAGTCTGCCCGCGGCGGCGCAGCAACCGGATCCATTCCATCTCGAGCGGGTGCGGCAGATCCTGCGGCGCGCGCCGCTCATCGACGGTCACAACGACCTGCCGTGGGCGATCCGTGAGTACGGCGCCGCGCCGATGGACGTGGATGCGTACGATCTTCGGCGGCGCACGCCCGGGCACACGGACCTGGAGCGGCTGCGGGCGGGGATGGTCGGCGCGCAGTTCTGGTCGGTGTACGTGCCGGGCGAGTACGCGGACTCGGGCTTCGCGCGGGTGCAGCTCGAGCAGATCGACATCGCGCGGCGGGTCATTGCGAAGTACCCGGACCACTTCGTGCTGGCGCTGACGGCGGACGATGTGGAGCGGGCGTTCGAGGAGGGGAAGATCGCGTCGCTGCTCGGGCTCGAGGGCGGGCACGTGATCGAGAACTCGCTCGGCGCGCTGCGGACGTATTACGAGCTGGGCGCGCGCTACATGACGCTGACGCACAACGTCACGACGGACTGGGCGGACGCGTGTTGCTCGCCCGCGCGGCACGACGGGCTGACGCGGTTCGGGGAGGAGGTCGTGCGGGAGATGAACCGGTTGGGGATGCTGGTGGACCTCTCACACGTCTCGCCGGCGACGATGAGCGATGCGCTGAACGTGAGCGAGGCGCCGGTGATCTTCTCGCATTCGTCGGCGCGGGCGCTGGCGGACGTGCCGCGCAACGTACCGGACTCGATCCTGAGGCGCCTGCGGCAGAACGGCGGCGTGGTGATGGTCACGTTCGTGCCGAGTTTCATCTCGCAGGAGGTGGCGGACTACGAGGCGCGGGTCCGGCGGCTGACGGAGGAGATGCGGTCGCGGTTCGGGGCGGACACGGCGGGGCTGCGGCGGGAGGTGGAGGCGTGGCGGAGGGCGAACCCGGCGCCGCGGGCCACGCTGAAGCAGGTCGCCGACCACATCGAGCACATCCGTCGGGTGGCGGGTGTGGATCACGTGGGGATCGGCGGGGATTTCGACGGGATCTCGACGGTGGTGCAGGGGCTGGAGGACGTGTCGACGTACCCTGCGCTGTTCGCGGAGCTCTCGCGGCGCGGCTGGTCCGAGGAGGATCTGCGGAAGCTGGCGGGAGGGAACGTGTTGCGGGTGATGCGGGAGGCGGAGGCGGTGGCGGCGCGGCTGCAGCGGGAGCGGCCGCCGTCGACGAAGACGATCGAGGAGCTGGACGGCCCTCGGCGGCGGAGCGGGACCTGAGCCGGCGCTGCGTCTTCGTGCCGGGTGGCCCGCAACCAACCGGGGCCACCCGCGTCCCCACCCCGATTCGCCTTCGTACTCCGTTTCACTTCGATCGAGCGCTCCAAACGCAGAATCGCAACGTGTGAGGAGGTGGACGCCATGCGCAACGCCCCGGGAAGCTCCATGGTCGAGGATCGGGCATCTGGTGGTCCGGTGCTTGTGCCGCTCTCGGCGGCGAGCGATGCGGCGCTGGCCGCCAGGGCGCGGGAGCTCGCGGCGTGGCTCGGAGCCGGCGGGCACCGGGAGGGTGAATCGGGCCGGGCGGTGTCGCTGGATGACGTCGCCTACACCCTGGCGTGCGAACGCCCGCACCTGGGGCGGCGGCTCGCGGTCGTTGCCCGGGACGTGGAAGAGCTGGCGTCTGCGCTGGCGGCGTACGGGGCGGGTGAGGCGCATCCGGCGTTGGTGGCGGCGCAACCGGGGGATTCCTCGGGGAAGATCGTGTTCGTATTCCCTGGGCAGGGCTCGCAGTGGGTCGGAATGGCGCGCGAACTGCTCGGGGCCGAGCCGGTCTTCCGGGAGACGCTGGAGGCGTGCGAATCGGCGATGCGCCCATACGTGGACTGGTCGCTCATGGAGCAGCTCCGGCTGGATCCGACGTCGCCCGGCTACCGGCTGGACACGATCGACGTGATCCAGCCGGTGCTGGTCTCGATGGAGATCGCGTTCGCCGCGTTGTGGCGGTCGTGGGGCGTGGAGCCGGCGGCGGTGATCGGGCACAGCATGGGCGAGATGGCGGCGGCGCACGTGGCGGGCGCGCTGTCGCTCGAGGACACGATGTGCACGACCTGCCGCTTCAGCCAGTTGCTCCGGCGGACGAGCGGGCAGGGCACCATGGCGGTGGTGGAGCTGTCCGCCGAGGAGGCGGAGGCGGCGATCGCAGGCCGGGAGGACCGGCTCACGATCGCGGTGATCAGCAGTCCGCGCTCGACGGTGATCGCGGGGGAGCCGGCGGCGCTGAACGCGCTGATGGCCGAGCTGGAGCGGCGGGACGTCTTCTGCCGGCTGATCAAGGTGGACATTGCGTGCCATGGCCCGCAGATGGAGCCACTCTTGCCGGATCTGCGTCGGGCGCTGGCCGGTATCCGGCCCCGGGCGGGCACGTTGCCGATCTACTCGACGACGATCGAGGAGGTCGTGGACGGCTCGGTCATGGACGGGGACTACTGGGCGAAGAACATGCGGCAGCCGGTGCTGTTCTCGTCCATGGTGCAGCGCCTGATCGCGGAGGGGCACTTCACGTTTATCGAGATGAGCCCCCAACCTGTGCTGCTCCCCGCGATCGAGCAGTGCTTGCGGCACGCGGGGCGAACGGGTCTGACCGTGGCCTCGATGCGGCGCGGTGAGCCGGAGCTGGCGATGCTGCTGGCCGGTCTCGGGAAGCTGTACGCGGCGGGCCATGAGGTGGACTGGCGTCGGCAGCATCCAGAGGGCGGGCGTGAGGTGTCCTTGCCGGAGTACCCGTCGCAGCAGGAGGGGTATGGGGAGGACGCGCCCCCGACCTCCCGTGGCCCACGGGAGGGCGGGGAAGCGGAGGTTGCGGCGAGGGCTGCGGAGGAATCGTCGATCCGGGAAGCATTGGCGGCGGCGGAGCCAGGGCGGCAGCGGCGGGCGCTGCTCGAATCGTACCTGCGGGCCCAGGTAGCGAGCGTGCTGCGTCTCGCGGCGGCGAGCGTTGCGGTGAACCGGCCCTTCAACGCGCTGGGGATGGACTCGCTCAAGGCGCTGGAGCTCCGTAACCGGCTCGAGGCCGGGCTCGGCGTGACGCTGTCGGCGACGATGTTCTGGAACCACCCGACCGTTGCCCATCTCGCCCCGTTCCTGGCCGCGAGGATGGGGATCGAGCTGGAGCCATTGGTCGTTGAGGGGGAGCCAGGCAGCCGGGAACGGAGCCTGGCCGCGGCGGGGGCGAACTCGGTGTCGGAGGAACTGCTGACGCCGATCGGCGACCTGGAGGGAGCGGGCGTGGGGAGCGACCTCCCGCAGGAGGAGCTCGAGGCCTTGCTGGACCAGGAGCTGGCGGCGGTGGAGGAGCTGTTGAAGGGCCGGAAGGGTGGCTGAGCCCGCCGTGCGGCGGCGGCGAGTCGGGTGAGCTGCCGGGAACCCTTGTGTTCGCATGGCAGTCGAGGTGCGGGCGGCGCAATGGGCGGTCCGGGGCGACGGCACCCGAACGGTACGGCGGGCGCGGCCGGCACGCGGTGCGGATCCGTGTGAACGGGTCGACGGATCAGGCGGAGAGGCCCGGGATCGCGATGGTGGGGGCGTACTCGTCACGACCGCCGCGGAAGACCGCGCGGACGGGGCACGTGGGGGGAGGACGGTGGTCAGGCACGAGTGGCCCCGGACGGCGCAGGACGGGAACGTTTTCGCAGGCCGTGGCGTGGGCTGCCGCAACGAGGCGCTGTGCCCGGCAGCGATCAGGCGCGGATCCCGGTGGGCATGCCTCGCCGCGGGTGCAGCGGTTGGTTGATGTGAGATCCGTGAAGGGCGGTGCTACGGTTGCGCCGGGTCGGCGGCGGATCGGTCGGCGCCGCGGCGGGCGAGCCGCTTCGCGAGGAACCCGCGTATACCGTTGCGCAGCGTGACGAAAGCCGGGTGACGGCGGATCCAGAGCAGGAGCGGGGCGTACGCGACCAGGAAGAGGAGGTACCGGCCGAGGCTCAAGGCCAGGTCCCCGGCGAACCCGACGGGGGGCACGGGGACGAACCGGTCGATGGCGACCAGGGCCAGCACGGTCCACACGAACGGCAGATAGATCAGTGCGCTGAAGGAGAAGTAGTCGCCGGGCGACACCTCGAGGCGTCGCATGGCGTACCAGAGCACGAGGCCGCCGAAGACGAGGTTGCTGAACCCCGTCCCGAGCGCCACGCCCTCGATGCCCCACCCCGCGCGGATGACGATGACGTTCGCCGCCGCGTTCACCGCCACGGCCAGCAAGGCCAATCCCACCATTCTGATCTGCTCGTTCAGCGCCACGCACACGGTCAGTCCGGTTGTCGCCACGACGAAGAAGAAATGGCCCAGGACGAGGATCCTGGCCACGTCGATGGACGGCAGGTACTCCGGTGCGAGAAACCGGATCGGGAGGTGAACGCCGAGGAACAGGGCGGCAATGAGCAACGGCGCGAGGTAGGCGATCAGTACGGCCGGCTGTTCGACGTAGGGCCGGAGCTGGGTCCTGTCGCCGGTCTGGCCGAGCCGCTCCATGATGCGCGGGAAGGCCAGAACCGAGACCACGTCGGCGGTCGTGTCGATGAGCATGGCGGCGATGATGGCGGCCGCGGCGTAATAGCCGAGCGCCTCCCTCGTCATCATGCTCGCGATCAGGAGCTTGTCCACGCTACGCAGCAGGATGAACACCAGGGAGATCAGCATGATGGGGAAGCCGATCTCCACGAGCCGCCAGGCCAGGCGGAAATCGAGGATCATCCGGGGCCGATACGTGGTCCTGGCACGGATGTACGCCAGGGAGATGAGGTTCATGAGGACGAGGGCAACGAAGAGCCCGCGCAGGCTCCAGAGGTAGATGAACGCGGCGGCGAGGGTGGAGCCCGCCGCGTCGTGGAGGATCCGGACCTTGCCGAGCAGGACCGATTCTTTGTCGACGACGAGCCGGGCGCCGTAGAAGTTCCGGATGCGGCTGACCACCACGAAAACGGCGAAGAAGATCAGGAAGTCGATGTAGATGCGCTCCACGTCCAGGAACGCCGATGCGTACGCGGCCGCGAGGAGCAGCAGAGCGGCCAGACCGAGCGCATAGGCGAGATTGACGCCGTACACGGTGTTGCCGATCCGCTCGGCGGTCTCATGGTCGCCCCGCCCGCGATGGTACGGCATCTCTTTGTGCATGGCGTTGAACGTGCCGAGATGACTGAACCACTCGTAGTCGACGATCAAGCCGAAGACGGTGCGCAGGCCATAGAGGGCGGGTCCCAGGAGCCAAACGGTGGCGAAACCCTGGAGGAATCGGAAGAAGACGGCGATGTACGTGGAGCCGTAGAGCGCCACCGAGTCCCTGAGCAGGGATGCGGCCTTGCGCGGTTGCGTTACGGTCGTGGCCATTCGTGGTCAGCGCTCCGGTTGCGGGTCGTCAGACTGCTCGACGTAGGGGACCGGCCGACGCTCGATACTGGGGAATCGCCGACGGCCGGCGCCCGGATCGGAGTAGCCCCCGACGGGCGAGTCGGCGGAGCGTGGCGGCAGGCCGGCGACGGGCCTGATCATGGTCATGAGCGGCTCAGGGAGAGTCATCGGTCGTGGCCGCATACCGCGTTGCCACGCGGCTCGGGATGCGAGCAACCGTGCGGCGGCGCCGCGCGGGGCTCGTGGGTCCGCGAAAAGGTCGCCGGTCATCAGCGGTTGCGCAACGAGCGTCTGGTCGTGGTGGTGGTCGGCGTTCGGCCGTGTCCGGCGGGGGCGGCCGGCCAGGGATCGTGGCGGCCGCGGCCGGGCGCTCGGGATGTGGTTCCACGAATGCCGGTGCGGCGCCGGGGCGTTGCATTTCCCGAGCCATTGTCATCTCGGACGCGGGAGGAGGTGTGCGCGGTGTGCATGTGTCGTCGTGGAGGGGGCTTGTGCGAGGGGCCGGTTCCGGCTCGGGCGGTTGTGCGCGCGAGGGACCGATGTGGCGCCGGGGCAACAGGGTGTCATGGTAAAGAGAGGGGGATCGTGAAACATTCGGGGGCGGACGTCCCGCGGTCGGGGTCATTGGCCGGGATGTGGCGCAGTACTATGATTCTGTTCGCGGATTTGGACGGAGCCGAGGCGCCTGACCGGCCGGGGAGCGGGGGCAGCGTTGCCGGTGGGTTTGGCGGAGGGATCCAGGGGGCGTGGTGGGGTACGGGCGCCCTCACTTTGCTGGCGAGCGGTCGCCGACGAGATGATGCACGATAGCTTCGGGCTGGATCCCCGCACGGTGCATGTGTGGGGAGTGCCCATAACGGACCCGCCGTTCCCGCTCGAGGTGTTGCGGGCCCACCTGAGCGCTTCGGAGCGGGATCGGGCGAGTCGATTCCATTTCGATGCAGACCGGTTGCGGTACGTGGTCGGGCGCGGTGTACTGCGGGAGCTCCTCGGGCGATACACGGGAGCTGAGCCGGGGGCGCTGCGTTTCGCGTATGGTGAGCACGGGAAGCCGGCGCCGGAGGGATACTCCGAGCTGGATTTCAATGTATCGCATTCGGGTGATTGGGTGGTGATCGGGGTGGCGCGGGGGGTGGCGGTCGGGGTGGATGTGGAGCGAATCCGGGCCGTGTCGGACCTGGAAGGTATTGTCGAAAGGCGGTTCACGGTCTCGGAGGCGTCGAGGATCCTGGCGCTACCGGAACCGGACCGGACGGTGGCGTTCTTCACGTGCTGGACGCGGAAGGAGGCGTGCCTGAAGGCGTTGGGGGCTGGTCTTTCGGCGAGCCTGGACCGTTTCGAGGTTTCGGAGCGGGTGGATGACCCCTGTCCACTGAAAAGTGTCGCTGGCGCGCCACACCATGTGGCGAACTGGTCCCTCTGGAGCCTCGTCCCGGAGCCGGGCTACCTCGCCGCCGTGGCGGTCGAGTCGCCGGATTTCGTGCTTCGTGCCCGTAAGTGGAGCGGGTTGCGGGGGGTGGAGGCGTGGTCGGGTTGAGCGCGGAAGGGCATTGGTGGGGTGGGGTGGTGGGTGGGGTGAATGGCATGAGTTGTGCCTGGACTCGCCGTGCTGTGCTCGGGCCCTGGTCGTGCGCGGACGGGGTGATGGGCCGAGCGGCGCCAATTCGAACCGATACGTTCCCTCGAATTCATTTGCCCGCATAGTGGCTGCATGGGCGGAGCCGTCAGGAAGTGCGGGCTCCACCTCAACTCACAGGATTCAGCAGGTGTCGAAGCCCTGGATCATTCGATTCCAGAGTCGGCCGGACGCAAGTGTTCGGCTGTTCTGCCTGCCGCATGCAGGTGTCGGAGCGTCGGCGTACCGGACGTGGCACACGGGTCTCGGGCCGGAGGTCGAGGTGTGCGCGGTGCAGCCGCCGGGCCGGGAGTCGCGGTTCCGTGAGCCGCCGTACCGGAGGCTGGTGGATCTCGCGGATGCGGTGGCGGACGCGATCGCGCCGGAGACGGACAGGCCGTACGCGTTGTTCGGGCACAGTATGGGGGCGTGGGTGGCGTTCGAGGTTGCGCGGCGTCTGGATGGGCGGCGTGCGGGGCCGGCATGTCTGATCGTGTCGGGACGGCGTTCACCGCAATCGGAGGCGGAGGCGCCGCCGATCCATCAGTTGCCGGACGACGCGTTCATCGAGGAATTGATGCAGCGGTTCGGCGGGATCCCGGATGCGATCCTGCGGGACAGGAGCGTGCTCGATCTATTCCTGCCGACGCTGCGGGCCGACATGGAAGCGGTGGAGACGTACGAGTACGTGCCTGGGAGCGTGCTGTCGTGTCCGGTCTGGGCGGTGGCCGGGGCGCGGGATCCGTGGGTGTCCCGGGCCACGTTGGAGGCCTGGCGGGTGGAGACGACGGGACGATTCGAGGTGCGGACGTTCCCGGGCGGGCATTTCTATCTCGTGGAAGCGCAGGGGGAGTTGCTCGCGCTGATCACGCAGGCGCTCAGGGAAACCGTTCGCGACCCGAGGAGGGAGCGAGCGCGCGTATGAACGAGGAACGGGCTTCACTCGAGGGGCGCGTGGGAGGGGCGGGTGCAGGCGGCGGTGCATCGGGGGCACCGCCGTCGGGGCAGGATCGTGCGCAGCTCGCGCGGGCGCTCGCCGCGTTGAGGGAGCTGCGGACCAGGCTCGAGGCGGTGGAGTCTGCGCGCCGGGAGCCGATCGCGATCATTGGGATGGGCTGTCGGTTTCCGGGGGGAGCCGACTCGCCGGAGGCGTTCTGGCGTTTGCTCCGGGATGGTGTGGATGCGGTGACGGAGGTTGGCCGGGACCGGTGGCCTGCGGAGGAGCTGTACGATCCGAACCCGGACGCGCCGGGGAAGGCGGCCACGCGTTGGGGGGCGCTGCTGGAGCGTCTGGACCTGTTCGACGCGGACTTCTTCGGGATCTCGCCGGTCGAAGCGCGGCGCATGGATCCGCAACAGCGGCTGTTGCTGGAAGCGACGTACGAGGCGCTGGAGGATGCAGGGCAGCCGTTGGAGCGGTGGGTCGGCGGGCGGGTCGGCGTGTTCGTGGGCGTGCACAGCCACAGCAACGACTACACGTGGAAGCAGCTCCGGGATCTGGAGCTGATCGGGATGCACACGGCCACGGGGACGGCGCACAGCATCATTGCGAACCGGCTTTCGTACTGTTTCGACTGGGTCGGGCCGAGCCTGGTGGTGGAGACGGCGTGTTCGTCGTCACTGGTGGCGGTGCATCTGGCGGTTCGGAGCCTGCGGGCGGGCGAGAGCGACATGGCGGTGGCGGGGGGGGTCAACCTGGTCCTGACGCCGGAGGCGACGGTCGCGTTCACGAAGTTGCACATGATGGCCAGTGACGGCCGTTGCAAGACCTTCGACTCGCGGGCGGACGGGTTCGTGCGGGGGGAGGGGTGTGGGGTGGTGGTGCTGAAGCGGCTGTCGGACGCGCTTGCGGACGGGGACCCGATCCTGGCGCTGATCGTTGGTTCGGCGGTGAACCAGGACGGGGCGACGAACGGGTTGACGGCGCCGAGCGGTCGTTCGCAGGTGGCGGTGGTGCGGGACGCGTTGGAGGACGGGGGCGTCGATCCGGCGCGGGTGACGTACGTGGAGACGCACGGGACGGGGACGGCGCTCGGCGACCCGATCGAGGTGGAAGCGCTGGCGGAGGTGCTCGGGCGTGTGGAGGGGCCGCCGTGCGTGCTCGGGTCGGTGAAGACGAACATCGGGCATCTGGAGGGTGCGGCGGGGATCGCGGGGCTGATCAAGGTGGTGCTGGCGCTGCAGCACGGCGAGATCCCGAAGAACCTGCATTTCCGGGAGCTGAACCCGCACATCGAGCTGGAGGGGACGCGGCTGGAGCTGGCGACGTCGCCGAGGCCGTGGCCGGTGGGGACCGGCCGTTACGCGGGGGTGAGCTCGTTCGGTTTCGGTGGCACGAACGCGCACGTGGTGCTGTGTGAAGCGCCGGTGGTGGCCGGGTCGGGAGGGGAGATTGGGGAGGCGGGCGCCGCGGAGGCGCCGGGCCCGCTGGTCCTGCCGATCTCGGCACGGAGCGCTGCGGCGCTTCGCGACTCGGTGAGCCGGTGGGCCGAGTTCCTTTCCGAGACCGATGCGGCGTTCCCCGACATTTGTCGGAGCGCGGCGCTGCGGCGAACGCACCATGAGCACCGGCTCGCGGTCGTGGCGGAGAGCGCGAGCGCGGCGGCGGAGCGACTGCGGGAGTTCGCGGCCGGACAGGCGGTGGCGGAGGTGGTGGTCGGGTGGGCGTCCCCGGGTGGGCGGCCGGGGCTCGTGTTCGTGTTCACGGGTCAAGGCCAGCAATGGGTGGGGATGGGCCGCGACCTGCTGGAGTCGGAGCCGGTCTTCCGTTCCGCGCTGGAGGCGTGCGACGCGGAGTTCCGGCCGCTGGCCGGGCGGTCGTTGCTGGACGACCTGGCGGCGGACGCTTCGTGGCTGGAGCGGACGGACGTGGCGCAGCCGGCGTTGTTCGCGCTGCAGGTCGCGCTGGCGGAGCTGTGGAAGTCGTGGGGGATCGTCCCGGACGCGGTCGTGGGGCACAGCCTGGGCGAGGTGGCCGCGGCGCACGTGGCCGGCGCGCTGTCGCTAAGCGATGCGATCCGGATCGTGTTCTTGCGCGGCCGACTGATGCACCAGTCCGCGGGTCGAGGCCGGATGGTGGCCGTGGCGCTGTCGGCCGGGGAAGCGGCGAAGGTGGTGGCGGAGACGGGGGGGGCGGTCTGCGTGGCGGCGGAGAACGGTCCGACGTGGACGGTGCTGTCGGGGGACGCGGACGCGGTGGAGGCACTGGTCGGCGAGCTCGGCAGCCGCGGCGTGACGTGCCGGTATCTGCCGGGTGAATACGCATTCCACAGCTCGCACATGGAGCCGTATCGGGCGGAGCTCGTGAAGGCGCTGGCGGGGCTGGAGCCGATATCTCCGCGGATCCCGATGTACTCCACGGTCACGGGCAAGGTCATCGGGCCGGAGGAGCTCACCGCGGAGTACTGGGGCCGCAACCTGCGGGAGCCGGTGAAGTTCGCGCCGGCGATCATGGAGTTGTTGCGGGCGGGGCATGGCGCCTTCGTGGAGCTGGGCGCGCACCCGGCGTTGTCGGCGATGGTCCTGGCGTGCGGCGAGTCCGAGGGGGTGGAGGTGACGGTCGTGCCGTCGCTAAGGCGGGAGCGGCCGGGGCGTCCGGTCATGCTCCAGTCGCTGGGCGCGCTGTACGCGAAGGGCTTCGAGCCCGC
>CALCID010000079.1 GCA_937907535.1 uncultured bacterium
CGGCTGGGACGCCGTACTCGTGCACGTGCTCGTGCTCGTGCTCGACCCGGCAAGGCAGCCTTGCCGCGAAGGCTGCCCACGTGCTCGTGCTCGACCCGGCAAGGTAGCTCTGCCGCGAAGGTAGCAGACACATGTCTCATCGATCCTGGATCGCTTTAGCGCTCATCGCTATCACGGCCGCAGCTCCCACACCGGTGCTGGCCTGGCAGCACGTACATTCGTCAACGCACCCGCCGGCCGCGTCGTTGCGTAGCGACGCGCACGGGACCGGGCCCGTGGGAACCATCGTCATTGCGCACGGCGCCGGCCCCGACTGGAACGCGCAGGTCGAGGCCGTGGTCAAGACGGCGAACACGGGCGGGCCGGTGGAGGTGAGCTACCTGATGGGCCCTGGCGCGAAGACGCACCGGTTCCAGGATGTGGCCAGGCGGCTCGTGGAGGCGGGGGTGCGGGAGATCGTGGTCGTGCCGCTGCTCGTCTCGAGCCACAGCGAGCACTTCGAGCAGATCCGGTGGCTGGTGGGCGAGACGGACACGCTCGACGAGGTCATGATGCACCACCTGCACATGGCCGGGATCGAGCGGCCGAATGTGTCGGTGCCGATCCGCGTGACGCCGGCGCTGGACGGCGCTGAGGAGATCGCCGGGATCGTCGTCGAGCATGCGCTTTCCCTCGCGGAGGATCCGGCCTCGCAGGCGCTCTTCCTGATCGGCCACGGTCCGAACGCGTCGGAGTACTACGCCGCCTGGATGGAGGACCTCCGTCCGCTCGCCGACCGGGTGCAGCGGATGACGGGGTTCCGTGACGTGAAGGTCGGGCTCGTGCAGGACGACGCGGCCGGGCCGGTGCGCGCCGAGGCGGTCCGCCGGATCCGGGAGATCATCGCGCTCCAGCACCAGGCGACGGGGAAGCCCGTGGTCGTGGTGCCGATCCTGATCGGCACGGGCCAGATCAGCCTCGAGAAGTTCCCGAAGGATCTGGAAGGGCTCCCGATCGTCTACAACGGCAAGGGCTTGCTGCCGCACCCGGCGGTGGCGCGGTGGATCGAGTCCCGCGTAGCGGGAGAGGCGGTGGGCGTGAGCCGGTGAGAGGCCGGCGTCCGCGGTGGGGGCGGGGGCGCGGGCGAATCGCTCGCGCCCCCGCCGTGTTTCTCCCGGGTTCGTGGCTGGTGCGTGCGCCCGGGGCGCGACAGACCGGGGACCTCGCGTCCCGTGACCGTTGGAGCCCGACGTGGCCGCCGGGGAAATCGTCATGAGCCTCCGGTGGTTGCGCGGGCCATGTACCGGGCGCCGAACCCGGAGGGGTGCGAGCGACCCGCCGGGAGGCGCCACTCCGACCGCGCGCGGCTCGTAGTTCTCCGGCCTTACCGTGACGCGATGGCGCCGGGCCGGTAGGATCCCACGGGGGGCCGAAACGACATGGCGATCCGGTTCCACCCGTTGATCGCGACGATGGCCAGGGTCAGGTCCACCAGCTCCTTCTCCGAGAACCGCTCCCGCACGGCATTGTAGAGCTCGTCCGGGACGCCGCGCTCGTCGTGGATGAGCGTGAGCGCCTCCGTCCATGCCAGCGCCGCCCGTTCCCGCTCGCTGAAGAACGGCGTCTCGCGCCAGACGGACAGAGCGTACAGCCGTTGCTCCTCCTCGCCTTCGGCGCGGGCATCCTTGGAATGCATGTCCACGCAATACGCGCAGCCGTTGATCTGTGACGCGCGCAGCTTCACCAGGTGGAGGAGCGAGTGCTCCAGTCCGCACTCGCGGATGTACCGCTCGAGGTCGAGCATGGCGCGGAGGCCGTCCGGCGCCACCCTGGCGTAGTCGAGGCGCTGCTCCATTCTCTTCCGCTCCTTTCCGTTCGAGGCCCCCGCCTCCGGGTGAGCCGGGGGTGACACAAGAGAACGTGGCGAACGGATACGCGCCACCCCGCGCGCCGTATGTGGCGGCCTCGTGCTCCCCCGGCGGGAACGCTTCCCGGAGGTTCCCGGCAGGGCTCGCGGCAGGCCGTGGCGAGCGGCCGTGCGGCGCGTACCGCTTTCGGGTTGTGTTCGGGTCTCGCGCGCTGCATATTGTCCGGTCCGCGGGGGCCGGGCGCGGTCGTACCCGGTCCGGGCGAAGGCGGTGCCGGCCGTGCCGGAGCGAGCGGCGGCGCAAGCGGCCGGGGGGGCTGCCTCTTCCGATCGCGCCGGCCGGGACCGGGTGGGCGTGGCCTGGGGGGAAGCGATCCTGCGAGGGCGGCCGGGGATCCCGGACGAGCAGCATGGCCAGCCCGGACGCGATGGGGCGAGGCGCACCGGGAACCGGGGCCCGGGCATGGAGCTCGACCCCGCGGCGGAGGCGGTTTCCGAACCGGGGGTGTGGAGCGGATGAGCTACGTGGAGTTGCGCGCGCGCAGCGCGTTTTCGTTCGGGGACGGCGCGGTCACGCCGGAGGCGCTGGTCGCGCGGGCGGCGGAGTACGGCTATGCGGCGCTCGGGCTGACGGACACGGCAGACCTGGGCGGCGTGATCCGGTTCGTGCTGGAGGCGGAGCGGCAGGGGCTGAAGCCGATCGTGGGCGCGGAGCTGCGGGTGGACGGATATCCGGTGGCGTTCCTGGCGCGGAACGAAGAAGGGTACCGGAACCTGGCGGCGCTGGTGACGCGGTCGCGGGTCGGGGATCTGCGGGTGTGGGAGGACGGTTCGGCGGTTCGCCCGCGGGGGCGTCCGAGCCTGAGCTTCGCGGAGGTGGAGGCGAGGTCGGGGGGGCTGCACGTGCTGACGGGCCCGGCCACGGGCGAGCTGGCGTCGCTCATCCGGGCGAGGCGTCCGGAGGAGGCGGCCTATGCGCTGGACCGGTGGCGCGAGGTGTTCGCCGGCCGGATCGCGGTGGAGGTCCAGCTCCACCACGTGTCGGGGGAGGAGGCGGCGCTGGCCGCGGCGCTGATCGAGCTGGCGGAGCGGGGGCGGGTGCCGTGGGTCGTGACGAACGAGCCGCGCTACCTGGACCGGGACAGCCGGCTCGTGCACGACTTGCTGACCGCGCTCCGGGCCGGAGTGGACGTGCATACCGCCGCGTCCTGGGGGATGCTCCTGCCGAACGGCGAGTGGCGGCTCAAGCGGCCGGAGGAGATGGCGCGGTTGTGGAAGGGGAGGGAGGCGGGGCTCGAGGAGAGCCGGCGCATCGCCGCGGAGTGCCATTTCGATCTGCGCTGGCTGCGGCCGCCGCTCCCGAACTTCCCGGTTCCGCCGGGCTACGATGACGATTCGTTCCTCCGGGAGCTGGTCTACGCCGGCGCCCGGGAGCGCTGGGGCGATGTGGACGAGCGCCAGGCCGCCCAGCTCGAGCACGAGCTCGGCGTGATCCGCCGCCTCGGCTTCGCCGGCTTCTTCCTCGTCATGTGGGACGCGGTGCGCTTCGCCCGTTCCCGCGGGATCCTCTGCCAGGGCCGGGGGAGCGCCGCGAACTCCGCAGTGGCGTACTGCCTGGGGATCACGGCGGTGGACCCGGTGCGGCACGGGTTGTTGTTCGAGCGCTTCCTGAGCGAGGTGCGTACGGACGGCAAGACGGAGGCGCCGGACATCGACGTCGACTTCGAGATGCACCGGCGCGAGGAGGTGCTGGACTACATGTACCGCACCTACCGCCGGCAGCATGCGGCCATCGCGTGCACCACGCTCGTGTATCACGCCCCGAGCGCCGTGCAGGACGTGATGCGCGCCCTCGGCTACCCGGCGGAGCTCGCGTTCCAGGTGTCCAAGCGGCTGCACCGCTACCACGCCGCGGACGGTGCGGAGGCGCTGGAGAAGGAGGTCGCCGGGATCGTGGGGCTCGACGTCGCCTCGGACCCCCGTGGCCGTGCGCTGGTGGCCGCGGTGCGCGCGCTGGACGACGTGCCCCGCATGCGCGGCACGCACCCCGGCGGATTCGTGCTCTCCTCGGCGCCGCTCGGCGAGTACATCCCGGTCGAGCACACGAACATGGGCCGCACCATCCTCCAGTTCGACAAGGACGACCTGGACACGGCCGGCGTCCCGAAGTTCGACTTCCTCGGCCTGGGCGGGCTCTCCGCGATCCACATTGCGTTCGACGCCATCGAGCGCCGCACCGGCGAGCGGCTCGAGCTCTACCGGCTGCCGACGGACGATCGGGCCACGTACGAGATGATCTCCCGGGGCGACGTGGTCGGCACGTTCCAGATCGAGAGCCGGGCGCAGATCGGCTCGATCCTCCAGACCCGCCCCGAGCGGCTGTACGACCTGGTGGTCCAGGTCGCGCTGATCCGGCCCGGCCCGATCCAGGCGCGGTTCGTCCACCCCTACACGAGGCGACGTCGCGGCCTCGAGCCCGTCCGCTACGCGCACCCCCTGCTCGAGCCGA
Source organism: uncultured bacterium (assembly GCA_937907535.1). GTDB lineage: Bacteria > Gemmatimonadota > Gemmatimonadetes > Longimicrobiales > RSA9 > CALCID01. The sequence goes on from CALCID010000079.1 coordinate 4,356, forward strand.
TCCTGCGTCGGACCTACGGCATCCCGATCTTCCAGGAGCAGGCCATGGCGATCGCCATGGCGCTGGGCGGGTTCAGCGCCGCGGAGGCGGACGAGCTGCGTCGCGCCATGGGCCACCGCAAGAAGCTGCCGAAGCTGCACGCCGCCCTGGAGCGGCTGCGCAACCGGATCGTGAGCCGGGGCATTTCCGAGGAGATCGCGAGACAGGTCACCGAAGACCTGTACAGCTTCGCGAATTACGGATTTCCCGAGTCCCACGCGTGGAGCTTCGCGCTGATCGCGTACGCCACGGCCTACCTCAAGGCGCACTACCCGGCCGAGTTCCTGCTGGGGTTGCTGAATTCCTGGCCCATGGGCTTCTACCCGCCCGCCACGCTGGTCCACGACGCCCGGCGCCACGGCGTGACCGTGCTGGGGCCGTGTCTGCGGTACGGGGAGTGGGACTGCACGCTGGAGGGAGACGAGCCCGCGGTGCGCATCGGGTGGAAGTACATCCGCGGCCTGGGCGAGCGCGCCCGGGAGGCGCTCCAGGCCGCCCGCGCGGAGCGGCCCTTCACGTCCATAGGCGACGTGGTGCGCCGCGCCCGCCTCTCCCGCGCCGAAGCCCTCCACCTGGCCCGCGCCGGGGCCTTCGAGGCGTTCGAGCCGGGTCGGCGCAAGGCCGCCTGGGAGGCGTTGCGGGCCGCCGGGGATACGCTCCCGCTGGCCCCCGCCCGCTCCCTCCCGTTCGACCCGCGGGAGCTCGAGGGCGAAGAGCTGGTGTTCCTGGACTACCTGGCCACCGGGATCAGCACCCACGGCCATCCCATGGAGTTCCTGCGGGACCGGTTGCGGGAGGTCGGCGTCACCCCGAGCGATGGGCTCTCCGCGCTCAGGAGCGGCGCCAACGTGGTCGTGGCCGGGCTCGTGGTGACGCGCCAGCACCCGGAAACCGCGAAGGGCACCGTCTTCGTGCTCCTCGAGGACGAGGCCGGCTTCGTCAACGTGATCGTCCCCGCCCGCACCTACGAGCGCAACCGCGAGGTGGTGAAGTTCTCGCCGTTCCTGATCGTGGAGGGCGTTCTGGAGAAGGATGACCGGGTGGTGAACGTGGTGGGGAAGCGTTTCCGGCGTCTGCCGGCCCGGCCGATCGCCTACCGGTCCCGGGATTTCCGGTAGGCGACGTCGCACGGCGAGCTTCGCGGGCCGGCGCTACCCGCGCGGATGACGCCGGCTCCGCAATGGGGCATGGCGACCTCGACCGGTCCGGCGCAGGGTGGTCGGGCGATCCGGCACGCCCGGCCGGCCCGGCCGCGACCCGGAAGCCGGCAGGTTCGAGGCCGCCCCTCCCGCTACTCGATCGCCTGCTCGCCGGCCGCGGGACCGCCGGACGAACGGGCCCCCGACCCGTTCCCCGTGTCCGCCACGTAGACCGTCTTGATGTTCAGGAACTCCCGCATCCCGAAGTGGGAGAGCTCCCGGCCGTAGCCGCTCTCCTTGATGCCGCCGAAGGGGAGCCGCGGGTCGGACCGCACGAACGCGTTCACGAAGCAGTTGCCCGCTTCGAGCTCCTCCGCGGCGATCCGCTCGCCTCGCGCCACGTCCCGGGTGAAGACCGCCGCGCCCAGCCCGAGCGAAGAGTCGTTCGCCACACGGATCGCCTCGGCCTCGTCCCGCACCGGGATGATCGCCGCCACGGGCCCGAACAGCTCCTCCTCATAGGCCGGCATCCCTGGCTTCACGTCCGTCAGGACCGTGGGCGGATAGAACGCGCCCGGGCCCGGCGGGACCTCGCCGCCGAGGAGCAGCCGCGCGCCGCGCTCCACGCTCTCCCGCACCTGCCGATGCAGCTCGTCCCGCAAGTCGTGGCGGGCCAGCGGCCCGATCTGGGACCGCTCGTCCAGCGGATCCCCCATGACCACGTTCCGCATCCGCTCCACGAACATCCGCTCGAACGGCTCCCGCACCGCGTCCACCACGATGAACCGCTTCGCGGCAATGCAGCTCTGGCCGGAGTTGATCAGCCGGCTCGCCACGCAGGTCTCGACCGTGGCCTCCAGGTCCGCATCCTCGAGGATCAGGTACGGGTCGCTCCCGCCGAGCTCGAGCACGGTCTTCTTGACGACGGCGCCCGCCTGTGCCGCCACGGCCTTGCCGGCGCGCGTGCTCCCGGTGAGCGTGACTGCGCGCACGAGCGGGTGTTCGATCATGCTCCCTACATGCTCCGTGTCGATCAGGAGCGTGGTGAACGCGTGCTCCGGGAAGCCCGCCTCGCGGAGGATGCGGTCGATGGCGAGGGCGCATCCGGGGACGTTGGAGGCATGCTTCAGGATGCCGACGTTGCCGGCCATGAGGGCGGGCGCGGCGAAGCGGAAGACCTGCCAGAACGGGAAGTTCCACGGCATGATCGCGAGGATCACGCCGAGCGGCCGGAATGCCACGTAGCTGCGCCGGGCGTCCGTCTCCACGGGCTCCGGGCGCAGGAATGCCTCGCCGTGCTCCGCGTAGTACTCGCAGGCCAGGGCGCATTTCTCGATCTCCGCGCGCCCCTCGCGCACGGGCTTGCCCATCTCGCGGGCCATGAGGACCGCCAGCTCCTGGACTTCGCTCCTGAGGGTCCGGGCCGCGGCGCGGAGTCGATCTGCGCGCTCGGCCGGAGCGGTGCGGCGCCATTCGAGGAATGTCTCGTGCGCGGCCTCGATGGCGCGGGCCGCCTCTTCCGGTGAGATCAGCGGGTAATCGGCGAGCTTTTCGCCGGTCGCCGGATTGATCGCCTGTATGGTCATGGTGCGTCTATCTCCGTGAGAGCGACGGGGTTTCGAAATCCGTGAGCGGCGCCGGGCGTGGGCGGCAGTGTCCGTCGGCGCGAGCGGTGGCGGCCGGCTATCTCGGCGACATGGCCGGGCTCAGGCCGTGGCCGACGGGGCAGCGCACCCGGTCGGCACAGGGGCACGGCGAGCGCGGTCGGCCGGTCACTCCAGCGTGGCGGCGGGGAAGGGGTGGAGCTCGCCGGCCATGGTCATGACCGCGGTCATGTACGTGTGATCCGTGAGCCACGGAGCGGCCAGGATCAGGAGCACGCACGCCACGGCGAGGCCCACGGTGATCCGATCCCCGAGCCCCCACTCCCCGGCCCATCCGCCCCAGCGCTGGAGGCGCTCGGTCTGGGGATCGAGCGGTGCCGCCGCAGGCATGGGAGTCATCCCGGCCTCAGCCGCCACGGCGACCGCGGCGGCCGCGGGGCGCCCTCGCCGGGCCGCGCGGATGGTCACGGCGCGGACGACCTGGGCGGCGTCGTCCGCGGAAAGGAGCAGGCCACGCAAGGTGCGCTCCCACGCCGCGAACCGGGTGCCGGCCCGGCTCATCGCGCCGAGCTTGGTCGCGGACCTCAGCCCGACCACGCCGAGGAGCACGTTCATGTACAGGGTCAGCGCCAGGGCGAAGAGGACGAGGGCGATGTCCAGCTTCAGCTCCCACAGCACCTCCCAGAAGATTCCCCGGCCGTGCGGGCGCAGGTGCGACTGACGGATCCATTCCAGCACGAAGTGTCCGGCCACGACCACGATCAGCCAGAAGAGGCTGATCCACACGGATAGCACGACCGCAAGCCCGACGTACAGGATGATGAACAGCCAGCGGTCGTCGTGCTCGATGATCCAATCGCGGATCGACCGTGTCGTCATGGGACTCGCACTCCTCAATCAGGTCCGCGGGCTCTCGAGATGCGCCCTAGCGCCCAGTCGTAGCCGTGCCATCGAACCGGCGCCGGAGCCGCGTCGGTCTCCGCCGATCGTTTCCAGCCCGGCGGCCGCGCGGCGTCCGGCGCGGCCGCGGGACAGCGGGGAATGGCTCGCGGAAATACGCCGTGCCGCGTCCGCGGTTCCGCCGCGGCGCCGACCACGCGCTCTCAATCTGGCACGTTGGCGCGCAGCTCCGCCAGCCAGGCGGCCGCCTCGGAATCGCTCGGGGCGCGCCAGTCCCCGCGGGGGGAGAGGGAGCCGCCCGACCCGACCTTCGGACCGTTGGGGAGCGCGGACCGCTTGAACTGACTGGTCTGGAAGAACCGGTACAGGAAGACCTCGAGCCACTTCTTGATGATGGCCAGGTCGTACTCCCGACGCCGCTCGGGCGGGATCCCCTCCGGCCAGCGGCCGCGCTCCCGGTCCCGCCACGCGTGGTACGCCAGGAACGCGACCTTGCTCGGCCGGAAGCCGAAGCGCGTGATGTAGTAGAGGTTGAAGTCCTGGAGCTCGTAAGGGCCGATGATCTCCTCGGTGCGCTGCGCCGGGCCGCCGGCCGCCTGGCCCTCCCCGGCCGGCACCAGCTCCGGCGAGATCTCGGTGTCCAGGATCGCCTGGAGCACCCGGCTCGCCTCCTCGCCGAACTGCCGCGTCTCGATGACCCACCGGATCAGGTGCTGGATCAGCGTCTTCGGCACCGACACGTTCACGTTGTAGTGGGACATGTGGTCGCCCACGCCGTACGTGGTCCAGCCGAGCGCCTGCTCGCTCAGGTCGCCGGTGCCCACCACGAGCGCCCGGTGGTGGTTCGCGAGCCGGAAGAGGTGGGACGTCCGCTCCCCGGCCTGAACGTTCTCGAACGTCACGTCGTAGACCGGCTCGCCCTGCGCGAAGGGGTGCCCGATGTCCCGGAACATCTGCATGCATGACGGGCGGATGTCGATCTCCGACGCGGTCACGCCCAGTGCCTGCATGAGGGCGTGGGCGTTCGCGAGCGTGACCTCGCTCGTGGCGAAGCCGGGCATGGTGTACGCCAGGATGTTCGTGCGCGGCAGCCCGAGCCGGTCCATGGTCCTGGCGGCCACGATCAGGGCCTGGGTCGAGTCCAGCCCGCCGGAGACGCCGATGACCACACGGTCGAGCCCGGTGTGACGGAGGCGCTTCATGAGGCCCTGGACCTGGATGTTGTAGGCCTCGTAGCAGCGCTCGTCCCGGGCGGCCGGGTCGGCCGGGACGTAGGGGAACCGCTCGACGGGCCGGAGCAGGCCGGTGTCGCCCTCCGGTACCTCGAACGCGAAGCGCACCCGGCGCATGGCGCGCACGCGGTCGAGGTGGGCGCCCACGGCGTCGCCGAACGTGTTCATCCGCATGCGGTCCTGCAGGAGCCGCTCGAGGTCGATGTCCGCGGCGATGACCTGCTCGGTGTCCGAGAAGCGCTCGGCCTCGGCCAGCAGGTCGTTGTTCTCGTAGATCATGGCCTGGCCGTCCCACGCCAGGTCCGTGGTCGACTCGCCGAACCCGGCCGCGGAGTACAGGTACGCCGCCAGGCAACGGGCGGACTGGTTCGCGCAGAGCGCATGGCGGTACTCGGACTTGCCGATCGTCACGTTGCTGGCGGAGAGGTTCGCCAGCACGGTCGCGCCCGCGAGCGCCGCGTACGTGCTCGGCGGGACCGGGACCCAGACGTCTTCGCAGACCTCCACGAAGAGGGCGAAGCCCGGGACGTTCTCGGCCTCGAAGATCAGGTCGTTGCCGAAGGGCACAGTCTGGCCGAGCAGCTCCACCTCCCGCATCGGCGCGTTCCTCGCCGACGTGAACTGCCGCGCCTCGTAGTACTCCCGGTAGTTCGGCAGGTACGTCTTCGGCGCCACGCCCAGGATCCGCCCGCGATAGATCACGACGCCGCAGTTGTACAGCCGACCGCCGAAGCTGAGCGGCGCGCCCACGATCAGGACGGGCGTGAGCGCACGGCTCGCCTCGACCACACGGCCGAGCGCCTCCCGGGTCGCGTCCAGGAGCGCGTCCTGGTGGAACAGGTCATCGTTGCTGTACGCGGAGAGCCCCATCTCCGGGAAGAGCGCGACCGCGGAGCGGAGATCGGACGCGCGGCGGGCGAGCTGGATGGTGCGCTCCCCGTTGTACGCCGGGTCGGCGACCCGCACGAAGGGCACGCAGACGGCGGCCCGGATCAGGCCGTGGGCGTAAAGGTTGTGGAAGTCTCGGGGCATAGGCGGTTGCAACCTTCGCGGCAAGGCTACCTTTCCGGGTCGAGCACGTGCACGAGCACGAGCACGGGGCAACCTTCGCGGCAAGGCTACCTTTCCGGGTCGAGCACGTGCACGAGCACGAGC
>CALCID010000080.1 GCA_937907535.1 uncultured bacterium
TCGTCCATCCGGACCGATCTTGCCCACAACTACTGAGCGGCCAACATTCTCCTCGACAAGGACTCCACTGCGACGGCCCGCATACGTGCGGTGCATATCGCCCGCGGCGAGTGCACGTGTACACTGCCGACGACCAGCAACTCCGAGCCCCCCGGACCGCAATGTCGCTCTACGAAACTCCCACGGACGAAGCGGCGTCACAACCACCTTCCTCCAATGCGGCGGCGATCGCCCTCCTGCAGGATGCGATCTCTTATGCGGAGAACCGGATAAATCTGGTGGATGGCAAGGCAGCGCTCATGCTGACCGCCGTCACCGCGCTCTTCGCGTCGCTGGTGTTCGCCGCGGGCGACCTCCCCAAGGTGACTTCGTTGTGGAGCGCCTCGGCCCTGGTGTACGGTCTACTCGGCGTGGCGCTGATCCTGGGCGCGTTCTCCGTCGGCTTCCTGCTGCAGACCATTCGCCACGGCCGCTTTTTCTTCGGGATCGACGTCCCGATCCGCAGGCACGATGTGCGGCCGAACTTCATGTGGCCCACCGGAGCGTTTCCCGACACATTCGAAGAGTTCAGGACCCAGGCATTACAGATCACCGACGGCTCGCGTCTCGAGAATCTCGCAGGAACCACGTACACGACCCTGCAGCTCGTGCGGCTCAAATACCGCAATTACAGGCGCGCCATGTTGCATGTGAAGCTGCTCGGAGCCTGGACGGCGATATCCCTGTTCGTACTCGGACTCATTCGCGCCACCGGAAGGCTTTGAGGAGCTTTGCGCAGGGGCTGCATCATCGAAAAAAGACAACCCCCGCGGCGTCCGTGGCAGCGGGCGAAACGAGCGGACTCATAGGCGTGATATATCGGTGATTCGCTTGCCCGCAGCTTGCCCGTAATCGGGTAGGTCTGTCTTTCTCCGTGGACATCCAACAGTCAGGCGCCGGCAAATTGGCTGCTTATCGGAGATTAGATCAGGCTCTGACCTACTCGAGAAACCACGCGACAAACGGCCGCCCATCGGACCCTCCCCCTCCTCATTCCAATTCGTTAGATTACCGTAGGTTCAGGTCCATCCTGACCACCGAACTGTGGGCCCGGCCATCGCGCTCCACGCGCACCCACGGCCGCCGGGCCTTCGCGCTTCGGCGCACAAAGGCGATGATCCGGCCATCACCGGGGAGCCTCCGGAAGAACGGGCGTCGGGACCTGCGACGAGCGTCCCGCGCCTCAGTAGAACCGGACGGGTGCGGCCCGTGACAGCCGTTCAACGAGGGGTCCGCGTGGGGCCGTGCGCGGACAAACGGGGTGGTACCGCGGTGCGCACCGGGCGGTGCGCGTCGTCCCCGTGCGCGTGCTCCGGCGGGGGTCGCCGGGGCGAACGAGGATGACGAACCGCAAGGAACACCGTATGCCGTACCCGAAGGCTCGCCTCGGCGAGTCCCAGAACACCGAGCAGGTTCCCGCCAAGCCATCGTTCCCCGAGCTCGAGAAGCAGGTCCTGAAGTACTGGGAGGCGGACGGCACCTTCCAGGCCAGCATCGACCAGCGCCCGGCGGGCGAGAACGGCGCGAACGAGTTCGTGTTCTACGATGGCCCGCCGTTCGCGAACGGGCTGCCTCACTACGGCCACCTCCTGACCGGCTACGTCAAGGACGTCATCCCGCGGTACCAGACGATGCGCGGCCGGCGCGTCGAGCGGCGCTTCGGCTGGGACTGCCACGGGCTGCCCGCGGAGGTCGAGGCCGAGCGGCAGCTCGGCATCTCCCACAAGAGCGAGATCGACGCGCTCGGCGTGGCGAAGTTCAACGAGGCCTGCCGCAGCTCCGTGCTCCGCTACACGCGGGAGTGGCAGGAGTACGTGACGCGCCAGGCCCGCTGGGTGGACTTCGAGAACGACTACAAGACGCTCGACCTGGACTACATGGAGAGCGTCATGTGGGCGTTCAAGCGGCTCTGGGAGAAGGGGCTCATCTACCAGGGCTTCCGGGTGCTCTGGTACTGCTGGCGCTGCGAGACCCCGCTCTCGAACACCGAGACGCGGATGGACGACGTCTACCGCCAGCGTCAGGACCCGGCGGTCACGGTCGGGCTCCGGATCACGTCGCCGAATCCCGACCTGGACGGCGTGGAGCTGCTGATCTGGACCACGACGCCGTGGACGCTGCCCTCGAACCTCGCCGCCGCCGTGCACCCGGAGGTGCAGTACGTCGTCGTCGAGAAGGACGGCCGGCGCTTCCTCCTGGCCGAGGCCTGCGTGCCGCGCTACGCCCGGGAGCTCGGCGAGAACCCGCCCGTCCTGGCGCGCTTCACCGGCGCGGAGCTCGTGGGCACGCGCTACGAGCCGCCGTTCCCGTTCTTCGAGGGCCGCGACCCGAACGCGCACCAGGTCCTCCCCGCGGACTACGTGACCACGGAGGACGGCACGGGGATCGTGCACATCGCGCCCGCGTTCGGTGAGGAGGACAAGGAGGTCACGGACGCGGCCGGGATCCAGCCGGTCACGCCCGTCGACTCCCAGGGCCGGTTCGACGCCCAGGTCCCGCCCTACCAGGGGCTGCACGTCTTCGAGGCGAACAAGCCGATCATCAAGGATCTGGCCGCGGCCGGGAAGCTGCTGCGCCACGAGACGTACGACCACCCGTACCCGCACTGCTGGCGGTGCGACAACCCGCTGATCCAGCGCGCCGTCGACTCCTGGTTCGTGGCGGTCACGAAGATCAAGGACCGGATGGTGGAGCTGAACCGGGAGATCCAGTGGGTGCCGGAGCACATCCGGGACGGGCAGTTCGGCAAGTGGCTGGAGAACGCGCGGGACTGGTCGATCTCGCGGAACCGCTACTGGGGCTCGCCGATCCCGGTCTGGGTCTCGGACGACCCGCGCTACCCGCGGATCGACGTGTACGGCTCGCTGGACGAGCTGGAGCGCGACTTCGGCGTGCGGCCGAAGGACCTGCACCGGCCGTACATCGACGAGCTGGTGCGGCCGAACCCGGACGACCCGACCGGCAAGTCCATGATGCGCCGCGTGCCCGAGGTGCTGGACTGCTGGTTCGAGTCCGGTTCCATGCCGTTCGCGCAGGTGCACTACCCGTTCGAGAACCAGGAGTGGTTCGAGCACCACTTCCCGGGGGACTTCATCGTCGAGTACAACGGCCAGACGCGGGGCTGGTTCTACACGCTCCACGTGCTGGCGACGGCGCTCTTCGACCGCCCGGCGTTCCGCACCTGCGTCGCCCACGGCATCGTGCTGGGCAACGACGGCCAGAAGATGTCGAAGTCCCGGCGCAACTACCCGGACGTGAACGAGGTCTTCGAGCGGGACGGGTCGGACGCCATGCGCTGGTTCCTCATGTCCAGTCCGATCCTGCGCGGCGGGGACCTGATCGTCACGGAGCAGGGGATCCGGGAGGCGGTGCGGCACGCGCTTCTGCCGCTCTGGAACTCGTACTACTTCCTTGCGCTGTACGCGAACGCGGAGGGGCTCGAGGGCCGGATCCGCACGGACTCGTCCCACGTTCTCGACCGCTACATCCTCGCCAAGACCCGGGAGCTGGTCCTGGACGTCCAGGGCTGCCTGGACCGGTACGACGTGCCGGGCGCGTGCGCGGCGGTGCGGGACTTCCTGGAGGTGCTCACGAACTGGTACATCCGCCGCTCCCGGGACCGGTTCTGGGCCGGTGAACGCGACGTCATCGACACCCTCCACACCGTGCTCGAGACCACCTGCCGGGTGGCGGCCCCGCTCCTGCCGCTCACCACGGAGGTCGTGTGGCGCGGGCTCACGGGCGGGCGGTCCGTGCACCTGACCGACTGGCCGAACGCGGACGAGCTCCCGGCGGACGACGACCTGGTCAGGACCATGGACCGGGTCCGGCAGGTCTGCTCGGCCGCGCTCGCGCTGCGCACGGCCCACGGGCTGCGCGTGCGGCTGCCGCTCCCGTCGCTCCTGGTCGCCGCGGAGGACGCGGAAGCGCTCGAGGAGTTCGCGGAGCTGATCCGCGACGAGGTCAATGTCAAGCACCTGGAGCTGACGACCGATGTGGCCGCCCACGGCGAGTTCCAGATCACGGTGAACGCGCGCGCGGCCGGGCCCCGGCTCGGCAAGGTCGTGCAGGACGTGATCCGGGCGGTGAAGGCGGGCGAGTGGCGCACCACGCCGTCGGGCGCCGTGGAGGCCGCGGGCGTCGAGCTCCTCGAGGGCGAGTACACCCGCCGGCTGGTCTCCAAGGACCCGGGCGCCGCGGCGGAGCTGCCGGGCGGCAACGGGCTCGTGGTGCTGGACACGCGGGTCACGCCGGAGCTCGCCGCGGAGGGTACGGCCCGGGACGTCGTCCGGATCGTGCAGCAGGCGCGCCGGGACGCGGGGCTCCACGTCTCGGACCGCATCGTCCTCACGATCGACGGGTCCGACGAGGTCCTGGACGCCGTGCGCGCGCACGAGGACTTCGTGGCGGGCGAGACGCTCGCGCGCCAGGTCGTGTACGCGCCCGTGCCGGACGGCGCCGAGGGCAGCGTCGGTGACGGCGCGAAGGTGAGGGTGAAGGTGGAGAAGGTGGCGACGGCGTAGTCGCGCGCGGGCCCGCGAGGGCCGGGAAGGACCTGCTTCCAATGCACGGCGAGGCAACCACCGCCTCGCCGTGTTCATTTCGGCCCGGACCGCGAGAGGGTAGACTTCCACTGCGGTGTCATGGTGCGATGGCCGGGTGCGGCATTTCGCTTGTTCGTCGTCCCGGCCCGGAGCAAGCTCTATGGATCCGGAGCCGCGGCGCCGTCCCGGTTCGCGATGCGTCTTACGGGAGCGCCGCGGCCCAAGGTCTCGCCCTGAACCTCGAGCCGGAGTACGCCATGCCCTGTCACGCCGTCTCACCGATTGCGACGCGTCCGTTCTCCCTTCGCGTACGAGCGCGCCTCGCCATCGCGGCCTGCGCCGTGATCCTCCCCCTCGCCGGCTGCGGCGCCGCGGATGCGCCGGGCGGCGCGTGGGCCGGGTCGATCGTGGACAGCGCCGGGATCACCGTCGTCACGAACCCGGCTGAAGGGCTGTGGCAGGCGTCGGAGGCGTGGACGCCCGTCGAGGACCTCGTCGTCTCGGACCATGCGGCGCCGGGGCTGGAGTTCGGCGAGATCATCGACGTGGCCGTCGACTCCCGCGGCCGGATCCTGGCACTGGACGGGATGGCGAAGGCGTACCACGTGTTCGGCCCGGACGGAGCCCACCTCTTCTCGGTCGGCCGACCGGGCGGCGGGCCGGGCGAGTTGGCCGACCCGTTCCAGCTCCTCGTGCTCCCCGGCGACTCGGTGCTCGTCCCGGACGCGGGCAACGCGCGGGCGAGCATCTTCGCGCCCGACGGCTCGCTCGCCCGTACCATCCCCCTCGACTTCCTGGACCTCGCCGCGCGGCGGTGGGGCGTGGCGCACGACGGGTCCGTGGTTGCCCGCCGGTCCGACGGGGTCGCCGAAGTGATCGTCCGGCTCGGCCCGTCCGGGGAGGTCGCGGACACCGTGGCCCACCTGGACACCCCGTTCCGCCCGGGCGAGGCCGGTGGCCGCCCGGTCCTGCTCGCGCCGGTCCCGGTCTGGACCGCGCTCCCCGCCGGCGGCGTCGCCCATGGCCACAGCCACGGCGGCCGGATCGCGGTCTCGGACCCGGCCGGCGCCACGCGGCTCGTGTTCACGCTCCCCATGAGGCCCGTCACGCTCTCGGAGTCGGAGCGCGAGGCCGTGCGAAACGGTCTTCGCGCCTCCGTCACGCGGCAGGGAATGCCGGAAGCCGTCGCCGACCAGCTCCTCGCGGCGGTCTCGTTCTGGGATGCGTTGCCCATGATCGCGGATCTCCTGCCCGGCCCCGACGGCACGATCTGGGTGCAGCGCGCCGCTCCCCCGGAGGCCATGCGGTTCGACAAGCTGAACATGTACCGGACCGATTCGTTCCGCGGCGATGGGTGGGACGTGTTCGACGCCGACGGACGCTACCTCGGCCCGGTCCGTTTCCCGTCCGGGGTCCACCTGTTCACGATCCGGGACGGCCTGCTCTATGGCGTCCGCCTCGATGAGCTCGACGTGCCGAGCATCGTGCGATTCCGCCTGGCGCGCGGACGGTCGGGCGCATAGGCGCTCCGACTCACAACGCCTTGCTATACGAGCCGCCTCGTTGCGTCCGCATCGATCACGGGGATGGACTGGCACAAAAACCAGCTCATTGACGGGCCCGTAGTGACATGGTCATGGGTCGGCGCCGCGGCTGGGGTCGCCTGGCCACGCCCGTGGCGCCGGATCGGGAGAGCCTGCCGCCGGACAGGAGGTCGTCGCATGAGATGCCTCGTCTTCGTGCTGGTGTGTGCGCTCGCCGGGTGCGCCGCGGATGCCCCTGCCCCCGCCGGGTCCGCCGATGCCGACACCGTCCGCATGGTCGTCGTGTGGGAGGTCGGCCCCGGCCGGCATCCGGACGCGGACTCGCTCGGGCTCGTCACGGGCGTCGCGCTCGATGCCGCGGGCAACGTCTACGTCGTGGACCAGCTCAACGCGAAAATCTGGGTCTTCGACGCCGGGGGCAGGCTCCGGTCCTCGGCCGGCCGGAAGGGCGAGGGGCCGGGCGAGTTCACGGTGCCGACGGGCCCCGGGATCGGGCCGGACGGGCGGCTGTACGTGCGCGACGTCGCTCGCGTCAACGTCTTCGGCCCGGAGCCGGGCACCGGCCTGCTGACCCGCTTCGAGCATTCCTTCCCGGGCCCGACCTATCCCGACTGGACGTCGACCCGCGCCACCAGGTTCGACGCGTCGGGGGCGCTGCTCTACCCGACGTCCCGGTGGGTCGAGGACGGGACCGAGCGGCACCTGCTCATACGCTTCGTCGACGGCGTCATGGCCGACACGATCTTCGTGCCGCAATACGCGAACGCGCCGCAGCTCGCGTACGCCGAGCTCGGCGGGGCCGACCTCCGGATCCTTCCCGGCCTGAACCACGTCCCGTTCGCGCCGCTGCCGGTCTGGGACGTGACGCCGGCCGCCACGGTGATCAGCGGGGACGCCACGTCCTATGAACTGACGGAGACGGACGCGCAGGGCACGGCGCTCGCGCGGTTCGTCAGGGATGTGCCGCTCGACCCGATTCCGGAGGGCGAGCGCCGGGACAGCCTGGCCGCGCTGCGCGCGCGCCTGGACTCGATCCCCGTCGGGCTCGACCGGGTCAAGGGCATGCCCGAGGAGGTGCGCTCGCTCCGGCTTCCGGACCGCTACCCTGCGTACATGGCCGTGTACCTGGGGAACGACGGTGACGTCTGGGTACGCTGCTGGCCGATGGGCGGCGGCGACCGCGCGATCTTCGACGTGTTCGCCCGGAGCGGCGAGTTCCGGCACACGGTCCTCCTCCCGCGGGCGATCCACGTCGAGCCGACGCCCTACCTCTCGGGCACGACGATCATCGGCGTGGCAACGGACCCGCTCACGGACGAGAGCGTCATCCTGCGCTTCGTTGCGGAGACGGCGCTCTGACGGTCTTGTTCTGATCGCGGCTCGTGCGCAGGCGGCCGGACGCGCGGTCACGGGCCCCGCAGCGCGAGAAGCCGGCGACCGCAGGAGGCGTGATTAGAGGCGACGGAGGCGGCGGAGGCGACGTCGCCCGAAGAACGGGCTCCGGCCTCCGCACCTTCCGCGGCACTCCCCGGTGGCGGCGATGTCTCCCGCACCGGCCTTGCCATCCATGGAGCGCCCGTCTCAGCGTCCGGCCGAACCCGATGGCCGGCTTTCACCCCAGCGGAGACCCTCCATGGCGACGATGCCGCTGCACTTCCGCGATGGCCACCTGTTCGTCGAGCTCGATGGGGAGCTGTGGGTCCTGGACACCGGAGCGCCCTCGAGCTTCGGCTCGCGCGATGCCGTGATGTTCGCGGGCGAGACCTTCGACGTCGGCCCCGGCTTCCTCGGGCTGGACGCGGAGACGCTCTCGGAGTTCGTCCGCGTCGAGTGCGCCGGGCTGCTGGGCGCCGACGTGCTCGGGCGCTTCGATCTCATCCTGGACGCGCCGGCGGGGACGCTCACGGCCTCGACTTCGGACCTCGAACTCTCCCGGGTGGCGATCCCGCTGGACGAGTTCATGGGCATCCCGATCGTGACCGGGAAGGTGCGGGGTCGGGAGTACCGGTTCTTCTTCGACACCGGTGCCCAGATCTCCGACCTCCAGGATGACGAGATGCGGTCGGCGTTCCCCGCCGCCGGGACCATCACCGACTTCTATCCCGGGATGGGTCGGTTCGAGACGGACACGCACATGGTCGACGTCGTACTCGGCGAGCTCGAGGTGTGCCTCCGTTGCGGTGCGCTTCCCGGCCTCCTCGGCATGACCCTGATGATGGCCGGGACGCAAGGCATCATCGGCAACGAGGTGCTGCGGGAGCGGCGGGCGGGATACTTTCCGCGCAAGGGGATGCTGGTGTTGGGCTCGTGATCAGACGCGCCCCGTGTCTGCCGGAGCTCCCCTAACGGCCAGACGATGACGAGGCCATCCTCCGTGACGGGTCTAATGCCCGCCGCGCAGATCATCACGGTAATCGGCTCCCATCCGGATGTGCGGCGGTCGTGGTGCCTGCCGGGCCGGCGCGTGCGCAGTGCCTGCCACGTCGCCGAGACCACGCCGGGCCTGGCGAGCGTGGACGGGCGCACCTGCGCGAGCATCTCGCCGTCAGCCGCACGGGAGCCTCGGCCGGTCGACCGGGAATTCCTCCAGATGGTCGGTGGTCACTTGACGGCTGGACCACCCCCGCCACCCATACCCCCGGTCGCGGGTCTGTTGGCCGGCGGACACACGGTAGCTTCCGGCGCGTACCACCCGGCGGCGGCGCGCGTCCGTCCGCTCCTGGCGCGGCATCACCGCTGGTGGCCCGGCATGGTCGGGAAGCGATTCCTCAGCGTGGAGGACGCACCCGGCGCCCGAAGTTGAGCCCCACGGCCGCCCCGAAGCTCACCTCGCCCTCTTCCCGGCCGAACGGAACGGCCATGCCCTCCAGGGTGCTCGGCGGCGGGAAGCGGCTCGGCATGGTCACGAACGTCCGGAAGGTCAGCACATCGTCCAGCACGACGCCGGCGCCAACGCTCCACAGCGTGTACGTGTTGGTGTACTTCCAGCGGATGACCTCCGTGCTCCGGTGGACCCGCCGGACCGTCAGGTGGGCGAGCCGGGCGCCCGCGCCCGCCAGGACCGTGACCCGTCCGGCCCGCAGCGGGACCACGGCCAGGCCGAAGCCGGCCGCGCCTTCGGTATACGTGTAGTCATCCGGGCGGAACAGAAAGTCGTCGGGGCCGAAGGAGGCGGTGAACGCCGCGACCGGACAGAGGTAGAACGTGCCGTTCTGGGCCGTGAGGTCAAGGCCCGCCTCGAGCCCGGCGTCGACCGAGACCGCGTCCAGCTCAGCGTCCCGCGTCCGTCCGATGCCGAGCGAGGCGTACGGCGTACCTCCAACGGTGACCGACGCGCGCATGGCCGTGGCATACGCGTAGGACGCAGCGCTCACGGCCACGCGGTAGCGCGTCTCGTCGAGCGGCGCGAAGCCGGCGCAGACCTGCCCATGGAGCGGCGCCGCGGCCGCGAGCACGAGCAGCATCGGCACCACCATGGCGCACGAGGGAATCCGGACGGCAGGGGCGGCGTTCATGGCACCACCCGCTTCGCCTCGAGACGCCCGCCCCCCGGCTGCCGGTACGTCACCGTGACCGTGTCGCCGGGGCGGATCTGCACGATCCCGTCACCCGGCACCGCCACGCCCGTGTCCACCGGGACCGGGAGGCGGAGGCGGGACCTGGTCTCGGACCGGCACTGCAGGGCGATGCCCGGACACGCGGAGGACTTGAGCTCGACGAGTCGCACGCCCGGCCACGACGCGGCACGCCGCGCCTTGCGGACCAGGTCCTCGGGGTCGAAGACCGCGACAACGCCGCCCACGCCCCTGGGAAATACCATCGTGAACCGCCCGCCAATGGCCGCCACATGGCTGGCGAGATACGCCACGTGCACATCGGCGTGCACGGCCACGGCGGACGAGAAGCAATCGTAGACCGGAACACGCTCCTGGATCGGACACAGCTCGCGGTAGAACCCTACTTCCTCCCGGTCGCCTGACGAGACCTCGATCTCCACGGGCACGCGCTGACCCTGCCGCAACCGGAACGACGTGTCCGCGGGCGCGCCGTCGATGGAGAGAACGCCCCCATCGGGATAGCTCGTCTCCAGGTAGTGAAAGGAGAGGTGGCGGAGCTCGGGCGTGACATAGCCGCCCGCACCTGGCCCGGAAAGGTCGGAACACGTCGCCGTGCCCAGACAGGGGAAGAGGCACGGCAGGAGCAGCCGTGGCGCAATCGACCCCGCGCGCCCCGCCTTCCGCAGGTCATCCGGTTCCGACGACATCGCGCGCCCTCCTTCCCAGATGTCCGAGCATTCAGGCGCCCCTGCACTCACCGTGACGGGCCGCGAACCCAACGTCACGGGGGCCTGGCCATTCGTTGCCGTGACCGCGACCTCGGCGCTCGCCGCGCCGATCGCCATGTAGACCGGAGGCCCGCTTCCGCCGCTCGGCCAAGCACACCTCCTCGCGCGAGACGCTCTGGACCACCAGCAGCAAGCTCTACGGAGCGTATCTCTTCTCGCTCGAGCGGCGGCGGCTCCTTCGCAGCGAATCTGGCGAGCTCGCACTCGAGACCTACGAGGTCACGAAGCGCGCTCACGTGTTGACCAACATCGCCGCCATCCATGCGCTCACGGCCTGGCGCCTCTACAACCGCGGCGCGGTGGTCGAGCACGGGATCGAGGAACTCTCCCAGCTCGGCATCGGCAAGACCGCGGTCGACGACCTGGGGGCAACCGCCTGCTCTGGGCCATGGGTGCGCTCGCCTACCAGTTCCTGCACGTGATCCGCACCACCGCTCTCACCGGGCGCTGGCGTCGGGCTCAGCCCGAGCGAATCAGGAGTTGGATCTTCCGCCTCTCCGCCAAGCTCACACGCCACGCCCGCAAGACGTACGGCCAGCTGCAACGCTCCGAGCCCCTCCGCGCCGAACCCCTTCACGCACTCCGCTCCACCGCGCACCTCACGGCCCCGCCGCTCGGCGCCGGAGCATCTCGCGAGCCCATGCAGTAGAGCCGAGACCGAGCGAGCAGTCGACGGTCGTGCTCCTCTCGTCGCCAGCTTCCTCGAAAGCGCCCGCACGAAGGGCTGCGAGATGCTCTGCGCCTCTCCTGATCAGGCACTCGCGCATCTCCAACCATGCGGCCTGCGACCCGAAGAACCATCAATATCAGACCTCAGCCACTAGGTGCAGGATCCGGGATGAATTGCCAAACACCCCCTCAGCTATGCAGAACCCAAGTGGTTACAATCGATACAGTGCTCGTGACCGCCCATTGACTTCCTTCTGACGTCGAAGCACGGCACAGTACACAAGGTGCTGTCCAGTCGAACCAACGATGAAACACCCGATGAACGTTACCGCACCCCCAGGACCAATCGCTATACTGCCCTCATGGACTGAGCCAGCTAGTCATTATCATGCTTGACTGGCGGTGGGGTGAGTTGGCCGAACATCCATGTGCTTTCTAACGTCCATAGCATGGAGGAAAGCATGGTCGACACTGTGAGGTTTGCCATCGGCAGGCTATTGCTCCTCGTGGGCATCGTAGTCGCCTTGGCGACGACCCGTCCTGCAACGGCCGCCGCTAGGGCAGAATGTGATTGCGCACCGGCGCTCGATGTCCAGACCGGTGAGATCTACACCTGTTGCTGGTGCGACAACGGTAGTGGGACGTGCAGCTACGTCTGCGACGACCCGGGCGGGACAACCGGATCCTTCCCATGCTGACCCAGCTCACATGATGCATTCGCCCCGGCGCCATTCGAGCGCAAACCAGCGGCGTATTGTCTACTGACGACATGAGCACGGTCCACCGATACCTGCCACTGATCCTGTCCGTCGGCACTCTCTGGGTTGCAGGCGTTGTCCCGGTTGCGGGGCAGGGGTGTAAGGCCCTGGAAACCGGCAGCCGCTGGGTGGCCGCGGCGTTGAACGCCCGCCCGACCCACACGTACGGCTCCGGCGAAACGTGGATCGCGACCCTGGCCGGGGTAGCGACGGTGCCGGGGAAGGTGCTCCTCTTCGATGAGGGGAAGCCGTCCGTCTCCGTGCTTTCTCCCACGCTCGAGCCTTTGCGCGAATTCGGCCGGGCCGGCGCAGGGCCGGGCGAGATCAGCGGAGGCATGAACCTCCAGTTGATCGGCGAGCTCTCCGACTACAACCTTCTCGGGGGCGACGGGAGCCGGACCGTGCTCTTCGACCGCCGCGAGATCGAGGTATACGACTCGCTCGGAACGCCGCGGTATTCCGTCCGCTTCGCCCCCTCGGATTCGTGGCTGTACGGCCTCCGGCACGTTCAGCCCTTCGGCGATTCGGCCCTGATCGCGGTTGTGGACTCCGTGGATTTCACGGGTCGGCGTCCCCGGCGGCTCCAGGCCTGGGCCATCACGGGTTCGAGTCCTTCGCACGCCCAGCGGCTGCTCTGGGAGTTCGCCGTGCCCGGGGACAGCGGGGCAGCCCTCACCTCCAGGACCCGGCGCGAGTCCCGTCCCTTCTGGGGACGGATCGATGGCTGTCAGGTGGCGAGCGACGGCGCGAGTCGCTACCTCTTCCGGTACGATGAACAGACGGGGCGCGCAGACTCGCTCATGCTGCCGGATTGGCGGATCCCGGGGTGGGGACGCCATGCAGGAGACCGGTCGCGGCTGAACATTGGCGGCCGTATCGCGCAGCAGCCTCGCCCCGCCTCTCTTGCCCGCTGGTCGGACCTCGTGGTCGACCCCGACGGCTGGGCATGGGTCAGAGCGTGGACGGAAGAGCCGACCGAGGTGCGGGTCTTCGCGGTCTCCCTCGGCTCCGGCCAGATCGTCGAGGTCCAGCCCCCCGCGTTCCCCCGCGCGTTCGGAGAGCCGGGGGTGTTCTATTCGACGACGCGCAACCCTGAGACCCGCGAGGTCCTCCTTCTCCGCTACGAGGGGAGGATACAATGATCCGGAGCGAGAAGCTCATCAAAGCGTCCAACTTCGGAGTCAACGTCGCTCTCCTGATTGTATTGATATTTATATCTGCTAGCCCCGACGGATATATACGTCGAACGCTTGCCGAGCGTCGCGCTGCCGCCGATTTCAAGAAATCGATTGCTGAACTTTGGGGTGAAGTGACTGCCGGTGCTAGTTCTGAAGCACCAGTGATCGTTGAGTTCGTGGACTACCAATGTAATTTCTGCAGAATAATGCAGGATACACTACGGGAACCTGAGGAGCAAGGTCGCGTCACCATAGTGCGCCTCAATTACCCGATTCGGCCGATCCACCCGCGGGCTGAAGCGGCGGCACGTGCTGCCATCTGCGCAGAAGCGCAGGGGCGTTTCTCAGCAATGCACAAGTACCTCTTTTCTACTGACGAGTGGTATGAAGCCGACACCGGATGGGAAAACGCAATCGCTGCAAGTGGAATTGAGGACCCTGTTCGGTTCGTCGAGTGTCTCTACAACGACAGCACAACGCGGCGCCTGGCTCGCGACAGCAGCATCGCTGCTCGGTGGGGAGTAACGGGAACACCTACGTATGTATCCTTGGGTGGAATGCGTCGCGGAGTAACCAATGTTGAGGAACTACTGGAAATTACGCGAGACTGACCGGACATTCACACCCCAAACACCGCACGTGGGCAGTAAGCGGCCAATGAGATTCTCGTGCGCTGACGGGACCTCTGCCATGCGGGTCGACAGGTCGTTCGATACGCGCTACAACAAGCTTTGACTAATGGGGGCGCGTGACGTGGTAGACTGAGGTGCACGCCACCGTCCCGTTCACCCGCCTCGGTCCCATGTTGAGGGCGTCGCGAAACTTTACACCAGCAAAACGCAGCCCGCCTTGTGCTTTCACTTCCGTAGGAATGATTCCGAGGAACCCTTTGCAGGCATGGCGAAGATGCGAGGGTGATGCATATCCAACATCCGCTGAAACCGCCTCCACGCTGCGAAGGCCTTCCGTCAAATAGCGGGCCGCCAACAAGATTCTAAACCATGCAAGCAGAAGTCGCGGTGGGAAGAGTCGAGCGGTCCGCAGCTCATTCCGAAAACTTGATAGAGATAGGCTCAGGGTATGAGCGATGCCTCTAGGCCGATTGATGACGGGAAGCATCTGCAGGACGGAGTCGAGCGTTGGTCTGGCGAGAACAGGTGGTAGTGGTGCGGCCATTGCTTCGATTACTGAGGCCACACTACTCATCCTGCATCGTTCGACAACGGCCCGAATACGCTTTGGGTTATCGTCCAAGCCGACGACAAGGAGGCCATCTAGCCGGGCAAGTCCATACTGAAACGCTGCTCGTAGCCCATTGGACGAGGCGTCAAGAAGCACGATGACCGCAAGATGTGGATGCCTTGCCTTCAGGGCGGCAAGGCGCACCTGCATCCGGTCGTCATGGCTGTGGCAGCCGACAATCAGGACGTGCGGATGATCCTGAACGTCTAAGCGCTCTGCGGCCCTTGGTGTTAATCCGATAAGTCTTGCATCGGGGAAGGCGCTTAGGAACGCGGAAAGCACTTCCGCTGGGACATCGACGTGGCCGATCGTCATCATACCGCATCGCTCTCCTGCGATCGCAGCGCATGACCTCGTGAGTCTCTATGGAGTCCGGTGGATGGTGTATCCTCCACTCACCCTGAACACGCTGGATGGGCCATCGCGTGTGTGACGTGACCCCGTTTTCTGTACCAGCCGTTATGGGAGTACGGGATGGGAAG
>CALCID010000081.1 GCA_937907535.1 uncultured bacterium
CCGAGACGGTCACCGCCGCCTTCGGCCTGCGGGGCGTCAACGGCGTGGACTTCGTGGCCCGGGACGGCGAGCTGTACGTCCTCGAGGTGAACCCCCGGTACACCGCGTCCATGGAGCTCATCGAACGCGCAACGGGCCTGTCCATCTTCGAGGCGCACGTGGCCGCGCTGGACGGAGCGCTGCCCGCGCCGCCCGCGCCGCCGTCGGGCGCGTACGGCAAAGCCATCGTCTACGCGCGCCGGGACGTGGTCATGGCGGACACGCGCCCGTGGCTGGGGCGGGACGACGTGCGCGACCTGCCGTTCCCGGGCGAGCGGATCCGGCGCGGCAGGCCGGTGTGCACCGTGTTCGCCCGGGCCCCGGACGCCCGGGGCTGCTACGCCGGACTGGTGGCGGCCGCCCGCGCCGTGGAGGAGACCCTGATGCGGGAGGCGTCGTGATGGTCCGGGCCATGGCCGCGCCGGTCGCCCGGGTGGACGGTGCACCGGCGACCCTGGAGCAGGCCGTTGCCGCGGCGGCGGACGTGCTCGTCCGCGCCCGCCTACCGCTGGTCTACGGGCTGGTCGAGACGACCGTCGAGGCCCAGCGGCTCGCGGTGGAGATCGCCGATCTCACGGGCGGCGCGGCGGACACCGTCGCCTCGGCCGGACACGAGCCGTCGTTCCTGGCGTTCCAGCGGATCGGCCAGATCACGGCGACGCTGGGCGAGGTGCGGGAGCGCGCGGATCTGGTCGTGTACTGGGGCATCGACCCCGACGCCCGGGAACCCGGCTTCCGGGACCGCTACCTCGCCCCATCGCCCGACTCGCCGGCGCGGGCCCGGATCGCCGTGGATCTCGGCGACGCCCGTGGTCCGGAGGAGGCGGACGAACGGATCGCGATCCCGGCCGCCGCGGAGTTCGAGGCGCTGTGGGCGCTGCGCGCCCTGGTCCGCGGTCGCCGGGTGGACGAGGAGCGCCTGGGATCCCTGGGCGTTCCGGCCGACCGGCTCCGGCCGCTCGCCCGGCGGCTCGCCTCGTGCCGCTACGGCGTGCTGCTCTACGACGCCGACCCGCCGCCCGAGCGGCGCGACCCGCTGCGGGCGTTCGCGCTCGGTTCGCTGGTGGAAGACGCGAACGAGAAGGCGCGCGTGCGGCTCATCGGCATCCGCATGCCCGGCAACCCGGTGGGGGCGGAGGCCGTGCTGACCTGGCAGACGGGCTACCCCTGCGCCGTGCACTTCGGCCGCGGCTACCCGCGGTACGGCCCGGGCGAGTACACCGGCGCCGCGCTGCTCGCGCCCGGCGGGGCGGACGCCGTGCTGCTGGTCGGCGCCGATCCCACCCGCCACCTGACCCCTGCGCAGCGCCAGCGCCTCGCCGAGGTCCCCAGCGTCGTCGTCGGGCCGGCGGCGGAGCGGGTGGAGGGCGCGCGGGTGGCGGTGGTGACCGCGCCGCTCGAGGAGTCGCCCGGCGGCGTCTACCGGCTGGACGGCGTGGCGCTCCACCGGCGGGTGGAGAGCTCGCGGCTCACGGACGCGGCGGTGCTCGCCGACCTCGCGGCGGCCGTCCGCGCGCGGGTGCAGGGAGGTGCAGCGTGAAGGGCCGGCTGCGGATCACCGGTGGGAAGGTCTACGACCCCCGCAACGGCGTGGACGGCGCGGTGGCGGACGTCTGCATCGAGGACGGCCGCATCGTGGCGAGTCTGCCCGACGACGCGCCCGTCCTCGACGCCCGCGGGCTGATCGTCATGCCCGGCGGCGTGGACATCCACTGCCACATCGCGGGGCCCAAGGTCAACCTCGCCCGCCGGCTCGAGCCGGAGCGGCATCGGGCCGACCCGGTGCCGCGGCGCGTCGTTCGGTCGGACGACGGCCCGCGCGTGCTCCGGTCCGGGGCGGGCGGCGTGGTCCCCTCCACGTTCGCCACCGGCTACCGCTACGCCGGGCTGGGCTACACCTCGGCGTTCGAGGCCGCCGTCCCCGCCATCGGCGCGCGGCAGGCGCACCAGGAGCTCAACGACACGCCGGTCATCGACAAAGCGTTCTTCCTGCTGTTCGGCAACGACGACTTCCTGCTCCGCCTCCTCGCCCGGGGCGAGCAGGAGCTGGCCCGGCACTACATGGCGTACATGCTCCGCGCGGCGCGGGCGTACACCGTCAAGGTCGTCAACCCCGGCGGGGTCGCGGCGTGGAAGGCGGGCGCGGCGATCTCCGGGCTGGACGAGGCGCTACCGGGCTACGACGGCGTCACGCCGAGGCGCATCGTCCAGGCGATCGCCAGCGCGGCGGACGAGCTGGGGCTGCCGCACCCCATGCACATCCACTGCAACAACCTGGGCGTGCCCGGCAACGCCGATACGACACTCGAGACGATGCGCGCGGTGGAGGGCCGTCGCGCGCACTTCACCCACATCCAGTTCCACGCCTACGGCAGTACGGAGGATGGGCGGCCGACGTCGCGGGCGCGTGAGCTCGTCGAGTACGTGGACGCGCACCCGAACCTGAGCGTGGACGTGGGGCAGGTCATGTTCGGCGCCGCCACCGCCATGACCGC
Source organism: uncultured bacterium (assembly GCA_937907535.1). Lineage (GTDB taxonomy): Bacteria > Gemmatimonadota > Gemmatimonadetes > Longimicrobiales > RSA9 > CALCID01. The sequence goes on from CALCID010000081.1 coordinate 2,535, forward strand.
CGACACGCGCGTCGCGCACCTGCTGCACCGGCTCAGCGGCCGCAAGTGGGTGGCCATGGACGTCGAGCTCGAGAGCGGCTGCGGCATCGTGCCGTACGAGTACAGCGAGAAGAGCTACGTGCACACGCTCCAGTGGGCTGTGGGGTTGGAGTTCTTCCTGCTGGCGCGGGATCCGTGGCGGGTCGTGCTCTCGACGGACCATCCCAACGGCGGGTCGTTCCTCTCCTATCCCCGCCTGATCCGCCTGCTGATGGACCGCACGTTCCGCGACGAGCAGATCCGCAAGGTCAACCCCCGCGCGCTGGAAGGCACCGCGCTGGCGGACGGGCTCGACCGCGAGTACACGCTCTACGAGATCGCGATCATCACCCGCGCGGCGCCCGCGCGTCTGCTGGGGCTGGAGCACAAGGGGCACCTGGGGCCGGGCGCGGATGCGGACATCACGATCTACGCGCCCGCCGAGGACGTGGAGACGATGTTCAGCACGCCGCGCTACGTGTTCAAACGCGGCGAGCTGGTGGTGGAGGACGGCGAGCTCCGGCGCGAGGTCTACGGCACGACGCTCCAGGTCGAGCCGGAGTACGATGCCGACATCGAGCGCGTGCTGCGGCGGCATTTCGAGGAGCGCGGCACCCTCGGCCTCGAGGCGTATCGCGTGGACGAGGCCGACGTGGCGGACCTCGCGCGGGTCGCGACCCTGAAGCGCTGAGGCGAGGGAAGCGTGGAGATCAACGGCGTCGAGATCCACGACACGTTCGCCGAGGCGTTCCGCATGTGGGCGAGCCGCGCCGTGATCACGGCGCGCTCGCGCCGCTGGGCGCTCGAGGCCGCGCGCGCCATGACCGGCTTCGCGACGTCGGTCATCGGGTGCAAGGTGGAGGCCGGGATCGAGCGGGAGCTCGATGCGGACGCCACGCCGGACGGCCGCGAGGGCGTCAGCGTCCTGCTCTTCGCGTTCGATGCGGAGGGCGTGGCCAAGCGCATGGTCGAGCGGATCGGGCAGACGGTGCTCACCTGCCCGACCACCGCGTGCTTCGACGGGCTGCCCGAGGCGGAGGAGCGGATCCAGGTCGGCGGCGTGCTGCGCCACTTCGGGGACCGGCACCAGTCCAGCAAGGTGCTGGACGGGCGGCGCTACTGGCGGATCCCCGTGATGGAGGGCGAGTTCCTCGTCGAGGAGACGTTCGGCGTGCAGAAGGCCATCGGCGGCGGCAACTTCCTGATCCTCGCGCGGGATGCGGACGCGGCGCTCGACGCGGCGGAGCACGCCGTCGCGGCCATGCGCGGCATGCCGGGCATCATCCTCCCGTTCCCCGGCGGCGTCGTGCGGAGCGGGAGCAAGGTCGGCGCAAAGCACTACAAGGGGATGACCGCCTCGACGAACGATGCCTACTGCCCCACGCTGCGCGGGCGGATCGGCGTCGAGAGCGAGCTGCCGCCGGGCGTGAATTCCGTGCTCGAGATCGTGGTGAACGGCCTGGACCGGGAAGCGATCGAGGCCGCGATGCGCGCCGGCATTCTCGCCGCCTGCCGGCCCGGCGTCGTCCAGATCTCCGCGGGCAACTACGGCGGGCGGCTGGGCAAGCACCTGTTCCACCTCCATGCGATCCTGGGCGCATGAGCGTCGTCGTGCTGGAGCCGTGCGCGGAGCCGGCGGTGCCGCTGGAAGCGCCTGAGATCCGTCCGGACGCGTTCGCCGCGCTGGATGGAGCGGAGATCGCGCGGCTTCCGGTCTGGCACGGGAAGGAGAAGGCGAGCCTCGGCGACTTCTTCCGGGTGAGCGGCGGCCGCTCGGACGAGGTCCGCGTCGCGGGCGATGCGAGCCGCGTCCAGCACCTCGGCAGCGGGATGGCGGGCGGCCGGCTGGTGATCGAGGGCAGCGCCGGCGCGCACGTGGGCGCGGGGATGACGGGCGGGCGCATCGTTGTCGAAGGCGATGCGGGGCCGTGGGCCGGCGCCGAGATGCGGGGCGGCGTGCTGGAAATCCGCGGCAACGCGGGCCCGCACCTCGCCGCGGCGTACGCGGGAAGCCCCCGCGGCATGACCGGCGGGCTCGTGCTCGTCCACGGCTCGGCGGGCGACCTCGTGGGCGAGCGGATGCGCCGCGGCGTCGTGGCGGTGGCCGGCGACGTGGGGGACTACGCCGGCACCGGGATGCTGGCCGGCACGCTCCTGGTCTTCGGCCGGCTCGGCCGGCGGCCGGGCGCCGGGCTGCGGCGCGGCACCATCGTCGCGGGCAGCGAGGTCGAGTTGCTGCCCACGTTCCGCTACGCCTGCACCTACCGCCCCACGTTCCTGCTCGTCTACCTGCGCAGGCTGCGCCAGGCGTACGGGTTCGACATCGAGCCGCGCTTCTTCGAGGGAGCGTACCGGCGCTACAACGGAGACTTCGCCGATCTCGGCAGAGGGGAGATCTTGGTATGGACCACGCCGTAGCCGCCGCATTGGGCCTCAACGAGCGTGCGGCGAAGATCGCCGACGCGATGGCCGCGGACGCCGACGCGCTGCGCGTCGCGGTCTCGATGCTCCCGTGCGCCGCGCGGGTCATCGATTGCGGCATCGCCGTACGGGGTGGACTGGAGGCCGGCCGCCTCATGGCCGAGGCCTGCATGGGCGGGCTCGGCCGTGTCCAGCTCACCGCCGTCGAGATCGATGGGCTGCGGCTGCCCGGCGTCCACGTGCACACGGACCATCCCGCGGTGAGTTGCCTCGCCTCGCAGTACGCCGGCTGGGCGATCCGGCCGGAGGGGTACTTCGCCATGGGCTCGGGCCCGCTGCGCGCGATCGCACGCGTGGAGCACGAGCTGTACGAGCGGCTGGGCTACGGCGAGCCGGCGGACGGCCGCGGCGTCCTGGTGCTCGAGGGCCGCACGCCGCCGGATGACGCCGTGGCCGCGTACGTGGCCGAGAAGTCCGGCGTCGCGGTGGAACGCCTCTCCTTCCTCATCGCGCCCACCGCCTCCCTCGCCGCAAGCGTGCAGGTCTCGGCCCGCGTCGTCGAGACGGCGCTCCACAAGCTGCTCGAGCTCGGCTTCGACGTCCGCCGGGTCGTGAGCGGGTCCGGCACCGCGCCCGTGGCGCCGGTCGCGAAGAACGACATCCGGGCGATCGGCCGCACGAACGACTGCGTGCTCTACGGCGGCGTCGTCCACCTCACGGTGGACGCCGAAGACGACGAACTCGCGGAGCTGGTGCCGCGGGTCCCATCCTCCGCATCGCCGGACTACGGCACGCCGTTCTACGAGACGTTCGAGCGCTGCGGCGGCGACTTCTACAAGGTGGACCCGCACCTCTTCAGCCCCGCGGAAGTCTACATCACCAACCTCTCCAGCGGCAGGACGTTCCACGCGGGACGCCTGGACGCAGACGTCCTGCGCCGCTCGTTCCTGTCCTGAGCCGGCGCATGGACGTGGCCATCCTGAGTGCGCGCCGCGGCTGGCACACCGCGGAGCTCGAGCGCGCGCTCTGCGCGCGCGGCCATCGCGCGCGGGTGCTGCCGTTCGACGGGCTCCGGGCGAGGATCGGGGCCGCGCCGCGGCTGTCGGCCGGCGGCGGCTCGCTGGACGACGTGGACGCGGTGCTCGTCCGCATCATCCCGCGCGGCTCGCTGGAGCAGATCATCTTCCGGGTTGACGCGCTCCACCGGCTGGTCCGCGCTGGCATCCCGGTGCTCAACCCGCCGAGCGCCATCGAGCGTACCGTGGACAAGTACTACACGTCGTCGCTGCTCGAAGAGGCCGGGATCCCTACGCCGTACACGGTGGTCGCGGAGCGGATGGACGATGCGCTCGCCGCGTTCCGCGAGTTGGGCGACGTCGTGGTCAAGCCGCTCTTCGGCTCGAACGGCCGCGGGATGGTGCGCATCAGCGATGAAGAGATCGCCTACCGCGTCTTCCGCGCGCTGGAACTGGAGGGAGCCATCTATTACATTCAGCGCGCCATCCCCCACGAGGGTCGAGACATCCGTGCGTTCGTGGTCGGCGACCGCGTCGTGGCCGCGATGTGGCGCTGCGCCGACCACTGGTGCACCAACCTGGCGCGCGGCGCGCGGGCCGAGCCGGCGACGCTGCCCCCCGCCTGGGAGGAGCTGAGTCTCCGCGCCGCCCGCGCCGTCGGTGCGGAGATCGCCGGCGTCGATCTGCTCCCCACCGCGAGCGGCGAGGTCTACGTCTTGGAGGTCAACGGCATTCCCGGCTGGCGCGGGCTCCAGCAGACCACATCCACCGACATCGCCGATGCGATCGTCGCTCACCTCGAGCGGCGTGCGAGCGGCTCCTGACGGCCTGGCCCATGGGTTTCCGCAGCGACATCGCGGTGGCGGCCCAGATCGCGTGTCTCCTCGAGGCCAGCGCGCCGAAGCCGGGGAACGTGAACCGTTACCACGACTTCGCGGACACGACGTTCGAGGACTTCCTGCTGAGCGCCGCGGCGGTGGGCCCCGCGATGGGCCGCGCGGGCGGCGTGGGTGTGGGGCGCACGATCCTGCGGGCGGTGCGGGACACGCGGCGGTTCGTGCGGACGAACACGAACCTCGGGATCATCCTGCTGCTGGCCCCGCTCGCCCGGGCCGCGGCGGGCGCGGGCGGATCGCTGCGGAGCCGCCTGGCCCGGGTCCTGGCCGAGCTGGACGTGGAGGACGCGCGGGCGGCGTACGCCGCGATCCGGCTGGCGCAGCCGGCCGGCCTGGGTCGCGTCCAGGACCAGGACGTGCGTGAGGAGCCGACCGTGTCGCTCCGGGAGGCGATGGCCCTCGCCGCGCCGCGGGACACGATCGCGCGCGAGTACGTGACCGACTACGCCGTCACCTTCGAGACCGGCGTCCCGGCGCTGTGCCGCGCTCGCGAGCAAGGCCTCGACTGGGCGGCCGCGGTCACCGAGACGTACCTATCGCTGCTCGCGGCCGTGCCGGACACGCTGATCGCGCGCAAGTGCGGCGAGGAGGCGGCGCGCGAGGTCAGCCGCGAGGCGGCCCGCGTGCTCGCCGCCGGCGAGCCGGACAGCGTCGAGCGGCGGGAGGCGCTCGCCCGGTTCGACGCGTCGCTGCGTCGGGAGGGCAACGCGCTCAACCCCGGCACCACGGCGGACCTGACCGCCGCAACGCTCTTCGTCCACTTCTTCGAGCAGTCCCCGGGCGCCGCGCGCCCGACCCACGGAGGTCCGAGATGGCCGCGTACAGAGTCGTCGTAGAGAAGGACTACCTCGTGTTCGCCGCCGGGCACTTCATCACCTACGGCGACCAGTGCGAGGGGCTGCACGGCCACAACTACCGCGCGCGGGTCGAGGTCGAGGGCGAGCTGGACGAGAACAGCTACGTCTTCGACTTCGTCACGCTGAAGCGGATCATGCGGCGGCTGGTGGACGAGATCGATCACAAGATGCTGTTGCCGCTCGACAACCCGTTCCTCGAGCTCCGCGAGGCGAACGGCGAGGTCGAGGTGCGGTACCGGGACCGGCGGTACGTCTTCCCGCGGGACGACGTGGTGCTCCTGCCGATCCCGAACACCACCGCCGAGATGCTGGCCACGTACCTCGCCGGCCGGCTGAAGGCCGAGCTCGCGCAGCACGGCAAGGGCAACCTGACGGCGCTGGCCGTGGAGGTGGAGGAGTCGTTCGGCCAGTCGGCGTGGTATCGCGAGCCGCTGAAGCCGTGAGCGCGGCGGATCATCGCTGAGCCCGGCGGATCAGCGCCGGGCGGCGAGCCGGGCGATGTCGGCGCGGGTGATGCGGCCGCGGTGGATGGCGGTCCCCACCAGCGCCGCGGCGCAGCCGATGGCCGCGAGCGCGTCCAGGTCGGCGGGCCCCGCAACGCCGCCGCCGGCGATCAGGGCGATGTCCGGGAGTCCGGCGCGGAGCCGGCGCAGCAGGTCGAGCGGCGGGCCGAGTCCCTGGCCAACCCGTGCGAGGTCGAGCACGATCACCTGCCGGGCGCCCTGCGCCGCGGCGGCTGCAGCGAGGGCCACGGGCGTGGAGGGGACGAGGGCGGGGGAGGCGGCGATGGGCTGGCCCGCCCGGAGGTCGAGGCTGAACGTGACGCGCTCGGGGCCGACCGCGCGAACGATGGCGCCCAGCTCGTCCATGGAGCGCAGCGTTTCGAGGCCGACGACGACGCGTGCGGCGCCCGCGTCGAGCAACGCCGCCGCCGCGCCCGGCGTCCGGATGCCGGCGTCCACCATGACCGCGAGGCCGGTCGCGGCGATGCCGGCGATGACGTCGTGTGAGTGGCCGAGGCCGGCGATCGCGTCCAGGTCGGCGACGTACACCGTGGCGCAGCCGAGCCGGTCCCGGAACCGGGTCGCGAGGCCGACGGGGTCCGTGCCGGATCCCAGCACGCCCTCGACCACCGGGTAGCGGCTCCGGTCGCCGCCGTCGGCGTGCACGGCGCACCCGCCTCGCAGATCGAGCACCGGGATCACGTCCATTGCGCATCCTCGTCCATGAGTACGTGACCGGCGGCGGCCTGTCCGGCCGGCCGCTGCCGCCGACGCTGGCCCGGGAGGGCGCCGCCATGCTCGGCGCGCTGCTCGCGGACCTCGCCGCGGTGCCGGGGCTCGAGGTCGTCGCCACCCTCGATCCGAGGTCGCGGCTCCGCACACCCCCCGGCGTCGCGGCGGTGCGGCTCCCACCCGCCCGCGCCGCCGCCGTGCTGCGACGGCTGATCCGCGAGGCCGACGCGGTGTGGCTCATCGCGCCGGAGACGGACGGCATCCTAGCGCGCCTGGCGGCGCGGGTCGAGGCGGAGGGGCGCCGGGTGCTCGGCCCCGGCGCCGCCGCCATCCGCCGCGCGGCGGACAAGGCGGCGCTCCGGCGGCGGCTCGCCGCGGCGGGGGTTGCTGTGCCGCCGGCGAGGGTTCTGCACCGCGCCGCGGATCCATACGCCGTCGCCGCGGAGATCGCGTACCCCGTCGTCGTCAAACCCTGGCGCGGCGCAGGGTGCGGCGGCGTCGGCCTCGCGAGGGACCCGGCGGAGTTCGTGCGGGCCGTCTCCCTCGCCCGGGCGCAAGGCGCCGGCCGGGTGCTGGTCCAGCCGTTCCTGCCCGGCGCGCCCGCCAGCGTGTCATTGATCGGTGACGGCCGCTGCGCGTTCGCGCTCGCGGTGAACGCGCAGCACATCCGCGCCGGCCTCCCGTTCGCGTATGATGGCGGCACGACGCCGCTGGAGCACCCCCGGGCCGCCGAGGCCGTGGAGTGCGCGCTCGCCGCGTACCGCGCGCTCCCGGGTCTGGTCGGCTACATCGGCGTGGACCTCGTGCTGACGGACGCCGGGCCCGTGGTCACGGACGTGAACCCGCGGCTCACCACGTCGTACCTCGGCGTCCGCGCCGCGCTGGGCGCCAACATCGCCGCGCTCGCGCTGGAGGCCTGCCTGGGCCGGCTGCCGCCCCCGCCCGGCCCCCCGCGCCGGCGCGCGCGGTTCACCGCGGATGGAGTGGTCAGGTGCGAGGAGGCGGCGTGAGCGGCGTCCTGGGCTGGGACATCGGCGGCGCGAACCTCAAGGTGGCGCGCGTGGTCGATGGCGCGGTGGTCGCCGCGCTGGAGGAGCCGTTCGCCCTGTGGCGCGACCCCGGCCGGCTGCCGGAGGCGCTCGCCCGGCTCGCGGCACGGGCGGGCGGCGGATCGCCCACCATGGCGGTGACCCTGACCGCCGAGCTGGCCGACTGCTTCGCGACCAAGCGGGAAGGCGTCGCGTTCGTGCTGGACGCGTTGCGGATCGCGTTCCCCGGTTGCGAGATCCGCGTCTACGGCGTGGACGGGCGGTTCCGCGACCCGGATGCCGCCCGCCGCGCGCCGCTGCGGGTCGCCGCGGCCAACTGGGCCGCCGCGGCCGCGTTCGTCGCGCGCCGGCACCCCGACGCGCTCCTGATCGACGTCGGCAGCACGACGACGGACATCATCCCGATCGTCGCGGGCCGCATCGCCGCCCGCGGCCGGACCGACCCCGGGCGGCTCATGAACGGCGAACTGGTCTACACCGGCGTGCTGCGCTCGCCAGTCATGTCCATTGTCCGGCGGGTGCCGCTGCGCGGCGGCTGGTGCCGCGTGGCGGCCGAGCACTTCGCCATCGCCGCAGACGTGCACTGCTGGCTGCGCCACATCCCGCCGGACGCGTACCGGTGCGAGACGCCGGACGGCCGCGGCGTGGGCCGGCGCGAGGCGGCCGCCCGCATCGCGCGCACGGTCTGCGCGGACCTGGAGATGCTCTCGCCCCGGGACGTCACCCGGATCGCCCGGCACGTGGCCCGGGCCCAGCGGGCGCGGATCGTCGCAGCGATCCGGCAGGTGCTCGGGCGGCTGGGCGCCGCGGCGCCGCGCGTCGCCCTCGCCGCCGGCGCCGGCGCGTTCCTCGCCCGGGATGCCGCTCGCGCGGCGGGGCTCGACGTCGTGGACCTGGCGGGAACGCTGGAGCCGGCGGCGGCCCGGGCGCTCCCGGCGGCGGCCGTGGCGTGGCTGCTGGCGGAGGAGCGCCGTTGAGGCCGAAGTCCGTGCTCAAGGTCGGCGGCAGCCTGGCCGGCGACCCCGGGCTCCCCCGGCTGCTCGAGGCGCTGGGCGAGCTCGCCGCGGCGGGCCACCGCCTCGTCGTCGTTCCGGGCGGCGGGCCGTTCGCCGACGCGGTGCGCGCCGCCTGCGCGGCGCACGACCCCGGTCCCAGCGCCGCCCACTGGATGGCGATCCTCGCCATGGACCAGTACGCCCACCTGCTGGCCGCGCGCACGCCCGGCGCCGCGCTGGTCGCGGGGCCCGCAGAGGTCGCCGGCGTGCTGGCCGCCGGCCGGGTGGCGGTGCTCGCGCCCTACGCGTGGCTCCGCGCGGCCGACCCGCTGCCGCACAGTTGGGAGGTGACGAGCGACAGCATCGCCGCGTGGGTCGCCGCGCGGCTGGGCGCGCCGCGCCTGGTCCTCCTCAAGTCGGTGGACGGGATCCGCGACGAGGCCGGGAACCTGCTCGCGCGGGTGGAGCGACACGCGCTCGGCGGCAGGGACGAGGTGGACGGCTACTTCGCCCGGGCGCTCAAGCCGGGGACGGCGTGCTGGATCGTCAACGGCCGGCGGCCGGAGCGGCTGCGGGAGCTGCTGGAGCGGGGGCGGACGCGGGGGACGGAGGTGTGCTGAGCCCCAGGGCGGCGCGGAGCGCCCGCACTCGCTCGGCGCGCACCGCGCCGGCGCGGCCGCCGTCGCACGCGCTGCCCCGCACGCCCACGATGTCCACGCCGAGCGAGCGGACGAGCGGGACGTGCTCGGGCCCGAGCGCGCCGGCGAGCCCGACCACCAGGCCCGCATCCCGGGCCGCGGCAACGAAGTCGGCCACCGCCGCTTCCCCTAGCGCGTCCAGCGCCGATGTGCCATCCTTAATGGCGGTATCCAGCATGACGCCGTAGAGCCCGGCATCCCGAGCGATGGCGGGCAGCAGCGCGGGCGGGAGCGCGCCGACCCGCGCCGCGTCGGCGTACCCGACCGCGACGACGCGGGCGCGAGGATCGGCATCATGCGCCGCGCGCTGGACGGCCACGAGCAACGCCAGCGCTTCGCGAGCCTGCCGCGAACCGAGAAGACCCACCTTGACGTACTCGGCGCCGCACGCCACGGCGCCGAACGCAGCGAAGGCGAGGGTCCCCGGGAGGTGCGGCGCATCGCCGAGCGCGGCACTGACCTCGGCGGGCGGTGAGACCTGTGCCCGGACCCGGCGGAGCACCGCAGGCGAGGCCGCGCCCAACGACCCCTCGGCCGGATTCTTCACGTCCACGATGTCCGCGCCACCGGCCAGCGCCTCTGGCGCTTCGGCCGGTGCGATCACGCTGACCAGGAGTCGCATGGCCGCAGAACTTAGGAACGCGCCGAATACGGGGTCAAGCGCCGCCTTCTCGCTGGCGGGGCGCGCGGCGGTGGTGACCGGCGGCTCGAGCGGCATCGGCCGCGCCATCGCGCTCGCGTTCGCCGGTGCGGGCGCGGACGTGCTGGTCAGCTACAACCGCAACGCGCGCGGCGCCGAGGAGGTCGTGGCCGCGATCCAGGCGCTCGGCCGCCGCGGCGCGGCCGTGCAGGCCGACATCGCCCGCGATGGAGACGTGGCTCGCCTGGTCCGCGAGGCGTTCGATCTCCTCGGCCGCGTGGACGTCTGGGTCAACAACGCCGGCGCGGATGTCCTCACCGGCGAGGGGGCGCAGCTCCCGATGCGCGCGAAGCTGGACCTGCTCCTGGCCGTGGACCTGCGCGGCACCATCATCTGCTGCTGGGAGGTCGCGGAGCGGATGCGGGAGCAGGGTGGGGGCGTGATCCTGAACATGTCGTGGGACCAGGCCCTCAGCGGCATGGCCGGGCCCGAGGCGCAACTGTTCGCGGCCGCCAAGGGCGGGGTCGTGGGGTTCAGCAAGAGCCTGGCCCGCAGCGTCGCGCCCGAGGTGCGGGTCAACGTTCTCGCGCCGGGCTGGATCGCGACGGCGTTCGCGGCCGAGCTCGACGCCGCCGAGCGGCAGCGCATCGCCGAGATGACGCCGCTGCGCCGGTGGGGCGAGCCGGGAGACGTCGCGCAGGCCGCGCTCTTCCTCGCCTCTCCCGCCGCGGATTACCTCACCGGCGTCGTGCTGCCCGTGGGCGGCGGCGTCGTCATGTAGCCGAACCCGAACCGGAGGGACCTTATGGCACGCGAGAAACTCCCGACGTACACCGAGGAGGAGGTCCGCGCGAAGCTGGAGGCGGAGCTCCCCGGCTGGTACTACGAGGACGGCTGGATCCGCCGGCAGTACAAGACCGACGGCTGGCAGAGCACGCTGATGCTGGTCAACACCATCGGTTACCTCGCCGAGGCGGCGTACCACCACCCGGACCTCACGGTCACGTGGGCCAAGGTGTGGGTGAAGCTGAAGACGCACAGCGCGGGCGGGATCACCGACAAGGACTTCGAGCTCGCGCGCAAGATCGAGGAAACCGTGCTCTGGCGGCCGGACCCCGAAGCGGCGTTGGAGGGCACGCCCAACAAGTTCGTCTTCGCCGGCAAGGCGGGCGGCTGAGGAGCGGAAGCGTGGCGGATGCCGAAGAAGGTCCTGTTCGTCACCGGCAAGCTCGCGGCACCGTTGCTGCGGGAGACGCTCGAGCGTGCGAAGCCCGATTTCGACTACGAGATCGCGGTGATGAAGATCACCGTCGCCGCGCTCATGACGCCCGAGTGGATCGCCCGCTTCCTGGAGCCGCCGCCGGATGTGGACCTGATCCTGCTCCCGGGGCGCGTCCAGGGTGACGAGAAGATCCTGGAGGCCCGCTTCGGCATCCCCACGGAGAAGGGGCCCAGGGATCTCCGCGAGATCCCACAGTACTTCGGCCTCGCCGCCCTGCGTGGCGACTACGGCGCGTACGACATCCAGATCCTCGCGGAGATCCACAACGCCGCACGGCTGACGGTCGAGCAGATCCTCGACCGCGCGGCGTACTACCGCGCGAGCGGCGCGGACGTGATCGACGTGGGCTGCACGCCGGGCGCGGCGTTCCCGCACCTCGCGGAAGCGGTGCGCGCGCTCAAGGCCGAGGGCTACCGCGTCAGCATCGACACGTTCGACAAGGCCGAGATCCGCACCGCGGTCGCTGCCGGCGCGGAGCTGGTGCTGAGCGTCAACGGCACGAACCTGGACGTGGCGCGCGACCTGGGCGCGACCGTCGTCGTCATCCCCGACTTCGAGGCGGGGCTGGACACGCTGGAGCGCAACATCGAAGCGCTCGAGCGCTGGTCGGTCCGCTACATCGTGGACCCGATCCTCGAGCCCATCGGCTTCGGCTTCGCCGAGTCCCTGCACCGCTACTACGAGGTGCGGCGCCGGTTCCCGCAGGCCGAGATCCTCATGGGCACGGCCAACATCACCGAGCTGACCGATGCGGACACCACGGGTACGACCGCGCTGCTGCTCGGCTTCTGTCAGGAGCTGGGGATCCGCTACATCCTCACGACCGAAGACACGCCCTGGGCGCGCGGCGCGGTGCGGGAGGCGGACATCGCGCGGCGTCTCATGCACTACGCGGTGACGCGCCGCAGTCTCCCCAAGCGCGTCGACCCGCGGCTGGTGACGGTCAAGGATCCGGAGATCATCGCGTACTCGGAGGCCGAGCTCCGGGCGCTGCACGTACAGATCAAGGACCCCAACTACCGGATCTTCACGGACCGGGAACGGATCTACGTCTTCAACGCGGAACGCTTCGTCGTCGGGACCGACATCGCCGAGATCTTCGAGCAACTGGATGTGCACGAGGCGACCCACGCCTTCTACCTGGGCAAGGAGCTCATGAAGGCGCGCCTCGCGATCACGCTCGGCAAGACCTATCGCCAGGAGGGTGAGCTGGCCTGGGGCTACCTCACGCCGCCGGAGGACGCCTCGCGCGAGCACCTCAAGACCGATCGGGAGCGGCGGCTCGCGGCCGCCCGGGAGCGCGCGGACCGGCGTCGCGCCGCAGAGCGGCGGCGGGTCGCAGGGGCGGAGGGCGATGAGCGCTGAACGGATGAATGAGGCGCTGGTCGTGGAGCTCACGCCCGCGCCCGAGCCGATCGACGCGTGCGCGCGGTTCGCCGACCTGCCCGGCTGCCTGCTGCTGGAGAGCATGGTGCGGTCGGAGCGGCTGGGGCGGTACTCGTTCCTCTCCGCGGACCCGTTCCTCGTGCTGCGCAGCAAGGGGCCGGTCGTCGAGGAGGTCAGCGCTTCGGGCGTCCGGCGCGTGGAGGCCGATCCGTTCACCGCGCTCCAGCGCGCGCTGGCGCGCTACCGCACGGACACGTTGCCAGGGCTGCCTCCGTTCCAGGGCGGCGCCGCCGGCTACTTCGGCTACGAGCTCGGGCAGCACCTGGAAACGCTGCCGCAGGCGCCGTACGACGACCTCGCGCTCCCCGACCTCTGCGTCGGCTTCTACGACTGGGTCCTGGCGTGGGACCACGCGAGCGGCCGCGCGTGGCTCGTTTCGAACGGCCTGCCCGCGGCCGGCGCCGAGCGCCGGGCGCGGGCGCAAGCGCGGGCCGACTTCGTGCGCGCGCGGCTCGAGGCGACGTCGTCGCCAGGTGAGCCCATGGAAGAGCCGGCCGCGCCGGCGCCCGTGCGCGAGCGGCCGCCGACGTGGCCTGTGCCGGGCATCGCGGGCGTCGCATCGACGTTCTCCCGCGACGCGTACCTGGCCGCGGTCGCCCGCGCGCGCGAGTACATCCTCGCGGGGGACATCTTCCAGGTGAACCTGTCGCAGCGGCTCCAGGCACCGTACGCGGCGTCTCCGTTCGCGCTCTATCGCGCGGTGCAGCGGCGGAACCCCGCGCCGTTCGCCGCCTACTTCCGGACCCCGGATGCGACGATCGTCAGCGCGTCGCCCGAGCGGTTCCTGCGCGTCGTCGAGGGACGCGTCGAGACCCGCCCGATCAAGGGCACCGCTCCGCGCGGCATCAACCCGATGCACGACATGGCGCTCGCACGCGCGCTCCGCGAGAGCGAGAAGGACCGGGCGGAGAACGTGATGATCGTCGACCTGCTCCGGAACGATCTCTCGCGGGTCTGCGACGATCACTCGGTCGAGGTGCCCGAGCTCTGCATCGTCGAGAGCTACGCCACCGTCCACCACCTCGTCTCGACGGTGGTCGGCCGCCTGCGGCCCGGCCACGATGCGGTGGACGTGCTCCGCGCCGCGTTCCCCGGCGGCTCCATCACCGGCGCGCCCAAGGTGCGGGCGATGGAGATCATTGCCGAGATCGAGCCGACCAGCCGCGGCCCGTACACCGGCGCGATCGGCTACATCGGGTTCGACGGCACCATGGACACGAACATCGCGATCCGCACGTTCATCGTGCAGGCGGACACGGCGTACTTCCAGGTCGGCGGCGGGATCGTCGCGGACTCGGAGCCGGAGAAGGAGTATCTCGAAACCCTCGCGAAGGCGCAGGGCCTGCTCGCCGCGCTGGAGGTCCCCAGTGGTGCTGCTGATCGATAACTACGATTCCTTCGTCCACAACCTCGCGCGCTACGTGCGCCAGCTGGGCGAGGAGACGGTCGTCCTGCGCAACGACCGCGTGATGCTGGCCGAGATCGAGGCCATCGGGCCGACGCACATCATCGTGTCGCCCGGACCCTGCACGCCGCGCGAGGCCGGGATCTCCACCGACGTCGTGCTCGCCTTCGGCCCGCGGTTGCCGATCCTGGGCGTTTGCCTGGGACACCAGTGCATCGCGACGGCCTTCGGCGGCCGGCTGGAGCGTGCGCCGCGGCCGATGCACGGCAAGACCTCGCCGATCCAGCACGACGGCCGGGGGATCTTCGCCGGCATCCCGAGCCCGTTCCGCGCGGCGCGCTACCATTCGCTCATCATCCCGCCGTCCGGCGTGCCGCCGGCCCTCGAGGTGGTCGCGACCACGCCGGAGGGCGAGATCATGGCATTTCGGCACAGGATCTTCCCCGTCTGGGGCGTGCAGTTCCATCCCGAGTCGGTGCTGACCGAGCACGGCTACACGATCCTGCGCAACTTCCTCGCGCTGGAGCCCGGCGCGGCGCGGGAGGCGGCGTGAGGGGCTCCTACGAGCACGGCCGGTTTCACGCAGCCGCAGGGGCCGGTTCATCGGCGGGCGCGGAGGCACGGTCATCGGCGGCACAGGCCGGTGCGCCGGCGGGCGCCGTGTGGGTGAACGGCGCGCTGGTGCCGCCGGGCGAGCCGGTTCTCGCGGCCGACGATCGCGGCTTCACGCTCGGCGACGGGTTGTTCGAGACCATGCGCGCGTACGGCGGCCGCGTCTTCCGACTGCAGGCCCACCTCGAGCGCCTGCGCGCCTCCGCCGACCGGCTCGGCATCCCCGTTCCACCGGATCTCGAGGACGCCGTCCGCGCGACGCTCGCGGCGAGCGGCCTGGACAGCGCGGCGGTGCGGCTCACGGTCAGCCGCGGCCCGGGCGGGGAAGGGCTCGCGCTGCCCGAGCCGGCCCGGCCGACCATCGTCATCACGGCGCGGCCGTACGCGCCGGCGGAGCGCTGGTACACGACGGGGCTGCGCGCCGTCTTCGCGCGCGGACGGCTGAACGAGCATGCGCTCACCGCCGGGATGAAGCGCCTGGGGTACCTGGACCAGGTCGCTGCCCAGGCGGAGGCCCGCGCCGTCGGCGCCGACGAGGCGCTCTTCATCGACACGGCAGGGCACCTCGCCGAGGGCGCGGCGAGCAACGTCTTCCTCGTCATCAATGGCGCGCTCTGGACGCCGCCGCTCTCGTGCGGCGTGCTGCCCGGAATCACGCGGGGCGTCGTGATCAAGCTCGCCGCGGCCGCCGGGATCCCGGTGCGCGAGGAGCCGGTCCCGCCCGGCGCGCTCCACGGCGCGGACGAGGCGTTCCTCACCAGCAGCCTGCGGGAGCTGGTGCCCGTCACCGCCATCGGAGATTGCCCGATCGGTCGCGGCCGCCCGGGACCGCTCACGCTCCGTCTACTCGACCTCTACCGGGAGCGGGTGCACGTGGAACTCGAATCGGACGGGGTGTCATGATCATCGAATGCATCCTGACGACGATGAACCAGGACGGCGACGTCAACTTCGCGCCGATGGGCGTCGTCTGGGGCGAGGACCGGCTCACGATCAGGCCGTACCGCGACACGACCACCTTCCGGAACCTCGTGGCGACCGGGCAGGCGGTGGTGAACCTGATCGACGACGTGTACTGCTTCGCCCAGGGCGCGATCTCCTCGCCCGTCTTTCCCGCGATCCCGGCGGAGAAGGTGCGCGGCGTCGTGCTCGCGGACGTCTGCTCCTGGCGCGAGGTCGAGGTCGAGGAAGCCGACGTCGAGGCGCCGCGTGCCCGCTTCGAGTGCCGGGTGGTGCACCGCGGGTTCAAGCGCGAGTTCCTCGGGTTCAACCGCGCGCGCCACGCCGTGCTGGAAGCCGCCATCCTGGCGACGCGGACGCGGATCCTCCCGATCGAGGAGATCCTGCGGGAGTACGAGCGTCTCCAGGTGATCGTGGACAAGACCGCCGGTCCTCGCGAGCACGAGGCCATGGCCATGCTCACCGCGTACGTGCGGAAGGAAGCCGCGGCGTTGCAGGGAGGAGGGGATGACGGCCGGTGAGGCGGTGTGGGTCGAAGCGCCCGCGCGGCTGCACCTGGGGCTGCTCGACCTGCGGGGCGACCTGGGCCGGCGCTTCGGCGGGATCGGGATCGCCGTGCAGGAGCCATCGCTCTTGCTGGAGGCGAGGCCGGCCGCGGAACTCATCGTGACCGGCGAGGAGGCGGAGCGCGTGCGGTTGTACGCGCGCCGCTTCCTGGACCACCACGGCCTGAGCGGCGGCGCCCGGCTGCACCTGCACCGCGCGATCCCGGCCCACTCCGGCCTGGGCTCCGGCACCCAGATCGCCCTGTCCGTGGCGCGCGCGCTCGCCATCCTCTACGACCGGCCGAGCGCCGCGGCGGAGCTCGCCAGGGCGGTGGGGCGCGCGCGGCGGTCCGCGATCGGGACCTGGGCGTTCGAGCGCGGCGGGTTCATCCTCGAGGGCGGACGCCGCGATGACGACGACCGGCCGGCGCCGCTGCTCATGCGCCACGCGATGCCGGAGGACTGGCGCTGCGTGCTCGCCATCCCCGACGTCGGCCCGGGGCTCAGCGGCGACGCCGAGGAGGCCGCGTTCCGGTCGCTGCCCCCGCCGTCCGAGGCGCTGGTCGGACGCATCTCGCGCCTCGTCCTCATGCTGCTCCTCCCCTCGCTCGTCGACGGCGACCTCGAGGGATTCGGCCGCGCCGTCACCGAGGTCCAGCGCTGCGTCGGCGATTCGTTCGCGGCCGTGCAGGGCGCCACCTTCATGCACCCGCTCGTGGAGGAGCTGATCGCCGACATGCTCGCCGGCGGCGCGGCAGGCGCCGGCCAGTCCTCGTGGGGCCCTACGGTCTACGGCTTCGTTAACGGGGACGCCGCCGCGCGCGCCCTCGCCAGCCGCATCGAACGGCGGCTCGCCGGCCGCGGGCTGGTCCTGACCGTCGCGTTCGACAACACCGGCGCCCGCGCCTGGCGCGGGACCAAGGCAAGCCCTCCGCCGGCGGGGGTGTCTCTACCGACCCCCCAGGATCATCTCCCCAGTAGGAGGTAATAAACCCCCCACAAACGGATCGCCCGTGGGCATTCGACGGCTGTTCGAACGCCATTACCCGGCCGTTGTCCGATTCCTGTACCGGCGGTTGGGTGACCGCGACCAGGCCGAGGAGCTCGCGCAGGAGGCGTTCACCCGGCTGCTCAACCAGCGGCTTCGCCGGCCGACCGCCTGGCTCTACGCCGTGGCGGCGAACCTGGCGCGCGATGCGGCCCGGGGCGAGGCGGTCCGGGCGAGGCGGCTCCAACTGCTCGCGGGCGAGCTCGCGGACGCCGCAGAGCCGAGCCCGGAGCAGGCGCTGCTCCGCGAAGAAACGGCGCGGCGGGTGCGCGCGGCGCTCCTTTCGCTCTCGGAACGGGACCGGTTGCTACTCCTGCTTCGCGAGGAAGGGCTGAGCTACCGAGAGATCGCCGACGTGGTCGGCATCTCGCCCACATCGGTCGGCCCGCTGCTCACGCGGGCCCAGCGCCGCTTCGTCCGGATCTATCACGGTGTGACGGCGACGGAGGCGCACGATGCGTCGGCATCCTCCTGAAGGAGAGTTACAGGCGCTGCTCGATCGCGAGCTCGGCCTGCTCCGGCGCTTCCGACTCCGCAGGCACCTGCGGCGCTGCCCGTACTGCGCCGGCCGGTACAATGCGGTCTCCCGCGCCAACGCGGATGCGGCCCGCCTCCTCTCGGCGCTGAGCCTCACGGTGGACCCGGCCGACGGGTGGGCCCGGTTCCTGGTCCTGAGCGGCGGGCGCGCGGCGCGCCCCACCGTTCCGCTCATCGCCCGGCTGGTCGTGCTTGCGGTCGCGGGCGCTCTCGCCGTCGCGTCCTACATGGCCTGGCCGCGGCCGGAGCTCAGCGCCGCCGACCTGCGCCCCGCGGAGCTGCTCGAGCGCCTCGCGGAGGCCGTGGACGACGTCGTCCTGGACCTGTGCTGCGCCGACTACGATGGCGGCGGGTTGCCGGATGACGGCCTGGTCACGCTGAGCGGCCCCGGCGAGGTGGTGAAGCTCGTCGTGGTCTACGAGGACGTCGACGGGGACGGCAAGTTCTCGCCCGGCGACCGCGTGCGTTACGTCTCAGCCAGACCCTCCATTCGCTGACCGAACACTTCAGGAGTGTGCCATGAAGTGCACGCGTCTCATCGCGCTGACCTGTAGCGTGATCGCGGCGAGTCCCGCGCTCGCCCAGGCGCCCGACGCCGCGTCCGACACGACCACGTTCCGCCTGCCGGCGGTGCGGGTCGAGGTCTCGCGACTCGGCGTCGGCGGGATCCCGCTCGCCCGTACGCCCTTCGGCGCGGCCGTGATCGACGCCGAGGAGCTGCAGCGGAGCCCCTCGCTCGCCATCGCGGACGCGCTGGGCCGCCTGCCCGGCGTCGCGCTCGCCGACGAGCTGGGCAGCGCCTACCAGCCGGACCTCGTGCTGCGGGGCTTCAGCGTCTCGCCGGTGGTCGGGCTCCCCCAGGGCGTGAGCGTCTTCGTGGACGGGGTGCGGATCAACGAGCCGGACGCCAGCCAGGTGAACTTCACGCTGGTGCCGTTCGCCGACCTCGAGCGGATCGAGGTGCTGCGCGGCCCCTCCGGCCCGTTCGGCAAGAACACCCTCGGCGGCGCCGTCAACCTCGTGACGCGCCGGGGCGGGCCGCAGCCGTTCGTGAACGCCGAGGCGTCGTTCGGGAGCTTCGGCCAGCTCGAGGGGCGGGCGCAGGTCGGCGGGCAGCGCGGCCCGTTCGACTACTACATCTCCGGCCGCTACCGCCAGGAAGACGGCTGGCGTGACGCCTCGTACACCCGCACCGCCCAGGTCTTCGCCAAGGGCGGCTGGACGAACGGCAACACGGACGTGTGGCTCTCCTACACGTTCGCCACGGACAGTCTGCTCCAGGCCGGGTCGGTGCCGATCACGTGGCTGCAGTCCAGGGACTCGATCCCGCCCCGCTGGCGCAACACGGATGACGCGCGGAAGATCAACTTCACGGGCGGCGACTTCTTCGGCCCGACGATGCACTTCCTGAACGCGCAGCTCACTCAACGGCTGAGCCCGCAGACCGAGCTCAAGGCCAACGCGTTCTTCCGCAGCAACGACATCGAGCAGTTCAACGCGAACTTCACCGAGCCGGACACGCGCCTCCTCACGGACATCCGCTCCGTCGGCGGCACGGTCCAGCTCGCGCACGTCCGCGGCGACCTCCAGATCGACGGCGGCATCGAGTACGCGTTCAACGACGTCGAGATCACCATCTTCGACCACCCGAACGAGAACTACCCCACGATCGATCCGGAGGGCGAGCTGTCGGAGGACGTGGGCACGAAGGAGCACAACGTCGGCGCCTACATCCAGGCCCGCTACATGCCGAACCCCCGGCTCGCGTTCACCGGGATGCTGCGCTACGACTACGTCAGCCTCCCGTTCCGTGACTTCCTCGAGCCGGAGAACGACGGCGACAACACCTTCCAGCAGATCACCGGCGCGCTGGGCGTGGACTACGTGCTGCGTCCGGGTCTGGTCGGGTTCGCCAGCTACGGCCGCGGCTTCCGGGCGCCCACGATCATGGAGCTCGCCTGCGCCGACCCGGATGATCCCTGCCCCCTGCCGTACGAGCTGGGCGCCGACCCGCCGCTCGATCCGGTGACGACGGACACGTGGCAGGCGGGGCTGCGCCTCTTCCAGGGCCCGTTCTCGGCCGACATCGTCGGGTTCTGGTCCGAGGTGCACGACGACATCTTCCACGTGCAGCCGCACGGGGCGAGGACCGGCTACTTCCAGAACATCGAGCGCACGCGTCGTCAGGGGCTCGAGCTCAGCCTTTCCTACCAGCCGAGCGAGTCGTTCCAGATTTACGGCGCGGTCGGGTTGACCCGGGCGACGTTCCAGACCACCGCGAGGCTCTCGGCGCCCTACAGCGATGATGACGACGATGACTTCGACGACGATGATGTGGTCGTCGCGTTCGACGATGACGATGACGATGACGAGCCCCTCGTCGAGCCGCTGGAGGTGCGGCCGGGGCACGTCTTCCCGATGGTCCCCGCGATCCGCGCCAACGTCGGCGCCACGTACCGGGCCGGGCCGCTGCGCCTCGGGCTCGAGGTGAGTCACGTCGGCAGCCAGTGGCTCCGCGGCGACGAGGACAACACCGAGGAGGAGCTGAAACTCGATCCGTACACGCTGGTGGATCTCAGCGCCGAGTACCGGCTGTTCGACCGCATGACGGTCTTCGCGAACATCCAGAACGTGTTCGACGTGGAGTACAACACGTTCGGCGTGCTCACGCTGAACCACCTCAACGACATCAACTCGCCGCGCGTCGAGCCGTTCGTCACGCCCGGCTTCCCGCGGCGGGCGACCATCGGGCTGCGGTACCGGCTGTAGCAGCCCAGCGGGCCGCTGTGGCCAACGGTGTGGTGCAGCGGCTCGCCCCCTTTTCACACCGGATCTCGCGTTGAACCCGCCGGTGTGGTGGTGAGCCGCACCGGCGGGCCGCGAGGACTTCGGGCGCCGTTCGGCTTGACCCGAATGGCGCCCGAGGTATTTTGACCATCTCGTTCGAACGCACGTTCGGGGTTCCCCGTCAATCCTCAGGAACCGCGGGAGGCGCGTATGAAGATCGTTCGGACGGGTGCGCTGGCGGTTCTCGTCATCGCCGCCCCCCTTGCCCCGGCCCACTTATCCGCCCAGGAGCAGGCAGCCGACAGCCTGGAAGTGATCCCGCTGGTGCCGCTGACGGTCACGGTGCTGCGCACGCCGGTGCGCATGGACCAGGCGCCGTTCACCGTGGCCGCGCTGCGGCGTGATGCGGCCGAGCGCGCGCGCCCCGGGCAGGGGCTCGACGAGGCGTTGCGTGGCGTCGCGGGCGTCCAGGTGGACAATCGTTTCAACGACGCGCTGGGCGAACGGCTCTCGATCCGCGGCTTCGGTGCTCGCGCGCAGTTCGGCATCCGCGGGGTCAAGGTGGTCGTGGACGGGATCCCGGCCACGATGCCGGACGGCCAGACCACGCTGAACCATCTGGACCTCGCCTCGCTCGGCAGGGTCGAGGTGATCCGCGGGCCGGCCTCCGCGCTCTGGGGCAACGGCGCGGGCGGCGTGGTCCAGCTCGAGACGGAGCCGCCTCCGGTGGCCGGCTTCCGGCAGGAGCTCGAATCCGCCGCGGGCTCGAACGGGTTCCTGCGCCTCACCAGCGTCACGGCGGGCCACGCCGGCGGCGCTGCCTACCGGGTCGCCTTCTCGCGCACGGCGAGCGACGGCTACCGGGAGTGGAACGCCTCCGAGATCTACCGCGGCAACGCGACCATCCGCTACGCGGCCGGCGTGAACGACATCCGCGTCGTCGGCCACTTCGTGCACTACGACGCGCAGAACCCCGGCGCGCTGACGGTGGCGCAGATCGCGGAAGACCGCAAGCAGGCCAACGGCAACAACCGGCTGCAGCGCACCGGCGAGGAAGGGGTGCACGGCCAGCTCGGGGTCGTGTGGCGGCGCCGCTCGGGCCGAACGACCTCGAGGTCTCGGCGCACGGGATCGTGCGATCGCTGACGAACCCGATCCCGCCCACGATCATCGGGCTGGATCGCCTGGCCGGCGGCGCGCGCATCGCGCTGCACGGCTCGTTCGGCATCGCGGACCGGGAGCTGCGCTGGTCGGTGGGCGCGGAGACGGAGCTCCAGCGCGACGACCGCCAGAACTGGGTGAACGAACAGGGCTCGCGCGGCGAGCTCACGCTGGACCAGTTCGAGACGGTCACCGGCGTGGGCGTCTTCGCGCAGGTGGCGGCGCCGCTCGGCGCGCGCGTCCACGCGCTCGGCGGCCTCCGCTACGACCGCTACCGGTTCGAGGCCGATGACCGGCTGATCACCGCGGACAACCCCGACGACTCGGGCAGCCGCACCATGGACGCGCTGAGCCCGTCGGTGGGCGTGCTCGTCGAGCTGGACCCGCGGGCCCAGCTCTACGCGAACGTGGCGACGTCCTACGAGACGCCGACGACCACGGAGCTGGTCAACCGCCCGACGGGCGCCGGAGGGTTCAACCCGGACCTCGACCCGCAGCGGACCCGGTCCGTGGAGGTCGGTCTCAAGGGGCGGATCGGCCAGTCCCTCGTCTACGATGTGGCCGCGTACCGCGCGGAGATCGAGGACGCACTCATCCCGTTCGAGGTCCAGGCCGCGCCCGGCCGCCAGTTCTTCCGCAACGCGGGGACGGCCCTCCACCGCGGCGCGGAGGCGAGCCTCTCGCTCGCGCTGTTCGACGGCCTCACCGGGCGGATCGGCTACACCTACACGGACGCGCGCTTCGACTCGTACGTCACGGAGGATGGCGCCTTCGACGGCAACCGGGTGCCCGGCGTGGCGCCGTTCCGCTTCGACGCCGCGCTCACCTATCGCGGCCGCCAGGGCTGGTTCGTCGGCTTGGATTACCGGCGCGCGTCGCGCATTCCGGTGAACGACGCCAACAGCGCGTACTCGCCAGGGTACCAGGTCACGGACCTGCGCCTCGGGATGGAGCGTCTGAGGCTCGGCGGCGTGTCGCTTTCGCCGTTCGCGGTCGTCAGCAACGTCTTCGATGAGGAGTACAACGCGTCGGTCACGGTGAACGCGTTCGGCAACCGGTACTTCGAGCCGGCGCCGGGCCGCAGCTTCCACCTGGGCGCGCGGGTGACGTTGGGGAGGTCCTGAAGCCGACGGCGCACGGCGTCGCCGTTCCAGGAGAAGCAGCTCGTGAGCCAGGTCCCGACCGGGGCTTGGCTCGATTCGTTTTCCTTCGCGGCGGGCGCATCGGGCGTCCCCGCCGGAGCGGCGCGTGTCGATCCGGCGCGGCCCCGTTCGTCGCAGGGATGGAGGCATGCGGGTTCGGGCCGCGTGGACGCGTCCGGAGCCGCGCGCCAGGAGGGCGCCCCCGCGGACGGGTCGCGCGGCGGCGCGGGTCCCGAACCACGCGAGGAGAGGTGACATGGCGGCGACGGTGAGAACGAAGGTCTTCCCGCACCTCTGGTACGCCGAGGGCGCGGAGGGGGCGGCCCGGTTCTATGCGTCCATCTTCCCGGATTCACGGGTGGACCGCGTCACGACGCTGTTGAGCGAGACGCCGGGAGGGTCTCCGGGCCCCGTGAAGATCGTGGACTTCACGCTGTTCGGGCAGCGGTTCCAGGCGATCAGCGCCGGGCCCCACCACGAGTTCAACGACGCCATCTCCATCGTCGTGGAGTGCGACGACCAGGAGGAGCTGGACCGGTACTGGAACGCGCTGCTCGAAGGCGGCGGCACGCCGCAGGCGTGCGGCTGGCTCACCGACCGGTTCGGCGTACGCTGGCAGATCGTGCCGGCCGCGCTGGAAGGGCTCCTGTACGAGGCAGACCCGGTGCGCGCGAAGCGCGTGGGCGATGCGCTGCTGGAGATGGTGAAGATCGACATCGCGGAGCTGGAGAGGGCGTATCGGGGGTGAGGGCCGGGCGCGCTCACGCGTCCCGGTACAGATCATCCAGCGTCCACAGATAGACCTCGTCGCGGCTGGACTCCGCCGCCCGACGGAACCGGTCGGTGAATCCGTTGGAGGCCACGTACAGCAACGGAGACGCGGGATCCAGCGCATCGTGCGCCCAGGCCACGCCGGACCTGGCGAGGCGGTCCAGCATGGAGAGGTGCTCGGTGTGTACGTGGACATCGAGCGGGTTCCGGTTCCATTTGATGGCGCCGGTGAGCACGCGTCCGTCGATCAGCCGAGATGCGATGTCCATCTCGAGGGGCCTGCGATCCCTGTCGAGCCCCTCCCAACGCCCCCACTCGGAGATCAGCGGAAGCCCGAGCGGCGCCTGGAGCCTGTAGTAGGCCTCCTCCACGATCGCTTCGAAGATGCGGCCCATGTACGTGTCGAATCTGGGAGCGACGTGCTCCTGCCATATCGCGGCGGGGTCCTGGGTCGCCAGCGCACTCTCCAGCGGCGCCACGGTGTCGAAATAGAAGCGCATGGCGGGATCAGAAATCCGGTAGCGGTACGGGGACGTCCGCTTCGCGCCGAGGTTGCGTTCCGCCCGGACGTAGTCGAGGCCGATCAGGCGGTCGATCATGTCTCGTAGCGGAGTACCTTTTTCCAGTCCTGCTGCCTGGGCGATCTCGTTCAGCCCGGTGCGACCGCTACCGATCGCCCGGAGGATCGCCATGTACTTCGGGATCTCCCTGAGCCCCTGCTCCTGGAGGAGCGCGGTCCGGACCAGTTCGCGGACTTCGCCCGTGGGGTGCAGCATCAGGGCGATGATGTTGTCCGACAGCGGGCGCGAAGGATCGATGGCGGCCAGGTAACGGGGCGCGCCTCCGAACACGCCGTATGCACACGCGCGGTCGTACGCGCTCGGGAATCCCGCGAGTTCGCCTGCGTACCAGTAGTTGAACGGACGCAAGCGATGCTGCCAGGCGAAGCGGCCGTAAAGCGGTGAGCCGCCCGCGTTCAGGCTCTCGAGTGTCCTGACGGCCGAGCCGGAGATCACGAAGACCAGCGGCCGGGCGGGCCGCTGCATCTCCCAGGCGGCATTCAGCTCGGATGCCACAGCCCGGAGATCGCTGGGGCTCTCGCCCAGGTACTGGAGTTCGTCGAGGGTGATGGCCAGGGGTTCCGAGGAGCGATGGTCGAGGAGCAGCCGGAAGACGCTCCTCCACGTCGGATAGTCCTCCACGTGGATCTCCTCGCCTGACCACTGGGCGAACGCGGTGAGCAGCGCAACGCGGTTCTGGGCAGGCGTGGTTTCGGAAGCCGTGAAATAGAACGCGCGCACGTCCTCCCACACCCGCGCCAGCAGGTAGGTCTTGCCGACCCGTCTGCGGCCATACATGAGCACCAGTTGAGGGCTTCCCCGTTGGAGCAGGGACCGGAGGCGCTGGATTTCCTCTGTGCGATCGACCAGGAGGTCAGAGTCTCGTCGGACCATGCTCGGACTCCAGGACCGTGGGCCTCACGAGCTCGCGCAGCAGGGGCCCGGGGGCGGGCCGGCCGCACAAGATATACTATCGTCTAAGTATACTACCATACAAGTATACTGATATGCTAGTATAGTTGTGGCGCCACGGGGTAACGCTCGTATCGGCCTGGCAACGGGAACCCTACGGGCGGAGGCCGGCTGGTCTGCTCCGGGGCATGGCTCTCTGCATTCCGCGCAACCGTGACGGCTTCTACTGACGTTACCTGGGTTGCTTGACTGATCAACGTTCGTTGATGTATTGTTCGGCCATGTACGGAGCGGATCTGGACCTTGCCCAGCTCGCGCGTCGGTTTCACGCACTCTCTGACGAGACGCGCCTCCGCATCGTGGACCTGCTCGTCTCGGGCGAGAAGTGCGTCTGCGACCTCCAGGACGCGATCGGAGCGGCCCAGTCCCGCCTCTCCTTCCACCTGAGGGTGCTCCGGGAGGCAGGGCTGGTGCGCGACCGGAGGCAAGGGCGCTGGAACTTCTACTCGTTGCGGCCGGAGGTGCTCGAGCAGATGGCCGCGTACCTCCGGGAGCGCAGGCCGGATGAGGCCGCATGGGGTGCGTGCGGCTGTACAGAGACCCACGAGGGGCGGTGCTGCGACTGACTCTTGGACGCATCAACAAGTGTTGCTGCGGAGAGAGCAAGATGAGCGGTGACGTGCGGGAGATCGTCAAGGAGCGCTACGGCCGGGCCGCGCTCCGGGTGATCGAGGGGCAGGAAAAGGCCTCGTGCTGCAGGACAGGTCGAGGCTGCGGCTCGTCCGATCCGATCACGCGCGACCTCTATGACGCCGCCACCACGGCGGTGCTTCCGGAGGCGGCGATGCTCGCGTCGCTCGGGTGCGGCAACCCCACGGCGCTGGCGGAACTGAAGGAGGGCGAGGTCGTGCTCGATCTGGGCTCGGGGGGCGGGATCGACGTCTTGCTCTCGGCCAAGCGGGTGGGGCCGAGCGGGAAGGTCTACGGGCTCGACATGAGCGATGAGATGCTCGCCCTCGCCCGTCGGAACGCGGCCGAGGCCGGAGCCACGAACGTCGAGTTCCTGAAGGGCTACATCGAGGAGATCCCGCTTCCCGACAACAGCGTCGATGTGATCATCTCGAACTGCGTGATCAACCTTTCGGCCGACAAGCGGGCGGTGCTGGAGGAGGCGTTCCGGGTGCTCAAGCCAGGCGGGCGCTTCGCGGTCTCGGACATCGTGATTCGCGGCGAGGTCCCGCCGGAGGTCCGTCGGTCGTTGGAGCTCTGGGTCGGGTGCGTGGCAGGGGCGCTCGAGGCGAGCGAGTTCGCGCGTCTGCTGGTGGAGGTCGGATTCGAGAACCCGTCCATCGAGCCGACGCGGATCTACCGGGTGGAGGACGCGAGGTCGTTCCCGGAGGAGGCCGGCCTGGACGTGGACGTCTTCGCCGTGGTCGTAGATGGTCGGATCATCGCCGCGTTCGTCCGCGCGACCAAGCCCGAGACCGTGCGCGGGACCGGCGGCGCGACGGCGGCGTGCTGCGCGCCCGGGTGCTGCGCCTGAGCGGCACGGCGAACGAACCGCCGGAGAAGGCGATCTCTGCCGCAGCCGGCTCAGGGGCGGACGAGCGGACGAGCCGGGAAGCGTTCCGGGGCGCCCGCGGCGGACCATGAGGGGGGACGAGGGGGCGGGCCGGCACAGCCGTGGGCGTGCGGGCGGGAGGAACCCTTCCCCCGTCGTTGCAGGTTTCGCCCCAGGAACCTGCGACCAAGATGCAACTGCCGCCGGAACCCGTTGCGGTGCAACGGCTTCCGGCGGCCCGTCCACTCCCGCGGCAGGACTCGAACCTGCGACCCGACGGTTAACAGCCGTCTGCTCTACCAGCTGAGCTACGCGGGATCAGTCAGAGAATGAAACGTAACGAAACGCGGCCGCGCGGTCAACTGGTAGGGGCCTCGGCGCCCGTCGCGGGATCCGCGGCCGGGGCATCCGGGGCGGGGGCCGGTTTCTGATCGATCGGCCGGACCTCCAGGATCCCGATCAGGATCGGCTCGCTGGCGGGGGGCGGCGAGGTCGGGTGGTCGCCGCGGATGCGCTCGAGGGCGGCCAGGAGCGGCGGGTCGTCCACGGGGGCGGGCGCTTCGGAGGTCGGATCCCCCGGGCCGGGCGCCGCGGCCCGCAGCGCGTCGGCGATGGCCGCTTCGGTCCCGGCGTCGTGGGGGCGGGCGAGCCACTGGAGGACGGCATCGGCCCGGGCGCAGAGCGCCGGGTCCGGCCCACCCGGGATACGACTCAGCTCGGCCATGAGGCGGCGGGCGGCGCGGGCGCCGGGCGCGTACGGCGAGAGACCGCCCACGGTGCGCGGATCCCGGTGCGCGACCCGCGCCCAGACATGGCGTCCGGCCACGGCGATGGCTCGTAAGATGTTGGCGGACTGTACGCAGGCAGTCGTCGCGGCCGTGTTTGGGGGCGACGGGGTCCCGCCCGGGGCCGGTCGCTCCAACGCCGCGACCAGGATCTCTGCCGCCCGCGTCTCGCCGTCCGAAGCGATCTGACCGTTCTCGTCCACCACGACCCACACGGCCTCCGGGCCGACGGTGTAGCCCACCAGCACGGCCGGTCGCAGGCCGCCGGCGGCATCGAGCACGCCGACAGGAACCCCTCGACTCGGCTGAGTACGAGGAGCGTCACGGCCGGTCACGGCCACGGGCTCCGCCGAGGCTCCGGGGCGCTCGTTCGCTGCCCGATCTGTCGGTCCCGCTGCGCGATGCACGATCGCCGCCCCGGCCGCGAGGGCGTACGCGGCCCGCAGCCGTTCCTCGGCCTCGAACGGCGCGGCCTCCCGGCGCTCGAGCTCGTCCAGCACGTCCGGGTCGCCGGCGGCCAGCCGGTCCAGCAGCGTCCGGTGCTCCTCGCCCGCCGGGTCGAGCACCGCCGCCTCCGTGCCGACCGAGCGGCCGATGGCCGCGAGCTTGGCCCGCAGCAGCGCGAGGAGCCCGAGCAGCCGTTCGAGCCCGGCCTCGGGGAGGAAGTGGTAGGGGTAGACGACGTCGTGCCGGGAGCCGATCCGGTCCACCCGCCCCACGCGCTGGATCAGCCGTACCGGGTTCCACGGCAGGTCGTAGCTGATCACCGTGTCCGCGTCCTGGAGGTTGAGCCCTTCGGCCAGCACATCGGTGGCGATCAGCAGGTCGATCCGCTCCCGGGCCGGTGGCTCCTCCACGCCGTTCGCGAGGGGCGCGAAGCGCTCGACGATCTCCCGCCTCCCGCACGGCGTGCGGCCCATGAACGCGCCGGCGCCATCGATCAGGGCCACGCCGCCGCGGGGCGAGAGCGCCCGCCAGAGCGCCCGGGCGGTGTCCCGGAACTCCGTGAACAGCAGCACCTTGCGGCCGGCCAGTTCATTCTCCAGGAGAGCCCTGAGCGCGGCCAGCTTCGGGTCGGACGACGCCGCATCGGCCACCCGCCGGCGCAGCGCACGGAGCCGGTCCAGGTCCCGGCGCGTGTCCTCCGCGAGCCGCGCCACGTCCACCGTCGGTCCCACCGGCCGCAGCGCGAGCTCGTCGAACACGAGCTGGGCGACGTCGCCGTCCCCGCCTCCGTAGAGCGCGCGATGATCCGCGGCGTCGAGCAGCCGTCCGCGGTCCAGCGCGCTGAGGAACGACTCGTAGAATCGGCACAGCCGGACGATGCTGGCATGGAACGCGGGGAGTCCGGACTCGAGCCGCTTGAGGAGCATGAGTTGGAGCAGTTCTGCGGCCCCGGCGCCGCGCCTGCCGGACTCGGCGTCTCCGTACTCGCCGAGCCGGTAGGGCGCGACGGTCAGGGCATCCAGCGTCTCTGCGATCTCGTCGAGCAGCCCCGGGTCGGCCGCGTCCAGCGCGTAGCGCACGGGGATCGGCGCGGCCCGGCGGGGGAAGGAGAGGATGCGGCCGCTCGCGCCGGGAAGCCGCACGCCTTGGAAGCGGTCGCGGATGAACGGCCGCGACCGTCGGATCATGACCGCGCGAAGGATCGGCATCAGGGACGGCGGGACCGGTCCGCCGGGCGACTCCATCGCGGCGGCGGCCGCGTGGAACGCCTGGCCGAGGTCGGGTACGCCGACATCCCGGAAGTCGCCGTCCCCGCAGAAGAGTCGTAGCTGGAAGTACAGGTCCATCAACGAGTTGTTGACGGGCGTGGCGGTCAGGAGGAGGACGGCGGCGCCGCGGCAGAGCTCGGCCAGCGCACGGTAGCGGCGCGTGCCGGGCGAGCGGAACGCGTGCGCCTCGTCCACGACCACCAGGTCCAGCGAGCCGAGCTGGTGGGG
Organism: uncultured bacterium; assembly: GCA_937907535.1. Taxonomy (GTDB): domain Bacteria; phylum Gemmatimonadota; class Gemmatimonadetes; order Longimicrobiales; family RSA9; genus CALCID01. The sequence continues at coordinate 31,817 of CALCID010000081.1, forward strand.
GGAGTGCGTGCCCCGGCCGAGCCGTGTGTGGGAGACCCAGGCGAGGAACGGGCGGTCGCCGCCGGGGGCGGGGAGCGTGCCCGCGGGACGGTCCGGGGCCGCACCGCCGCTCGGGTCCGTGAGCCACGCCGCGGACCCACCCCATGGCACGGCGGTAGCCGATTCCGCGGACCCCGCTGTCGCCGCGCCCACTGGAGCGGGCGCCTCGGCGAGGTCCGGGCCGGGGTGGAAGCTGCCGAGCCCCCAGCAGCGGCGGACGTGGCAGGCGCGGGCGAGCCGGCGAAGCCGGGGCACCCAGTCCCGGCGGAGCGAGGCGGGGGTGACCACGGCCACCCGGGCGCCGCGGCGGAGGGCCCGATCGATCAGTCCGAGCGCAACATAGGTCTTTCCTAACCCCACGCTGTCCGCCAGGATCGCTCCTCGCCGGACCGCGATCATCGCCTCGGCGCGCCGGACCGCGTCCTTCTGGAACTCCGCCAGGTCAAACGCCCGCGGTTCATCGCCGGGCGGGTCCGCCGCGCGGGGCGGCCCGAACCGGCTGGCCAGGAGAGCCAGCGCCGCATCCCGGGGCGTTGCCGGCGTCCACTCCACGAGCCGCTCCCGGACGGTCCTGGGCTCGGCCCGTGGCGGCATGGCGTACCGGTGGCCCCCCGGATCGTCGGCCGCTGGATCCGGGGACAGGTCTGACGCCGGAGCCGGACGAACAATCGGCGGACGCGACGCCGGATCCGACGTCGCGTCCGGGGCCGCGGCACCGAGCGGATCGCGCGCCCGGTCGGGGCTCGGAGCGGCACCCACAGCTGCGGGGGGCCACGCTGCACGAGCCCGCTCATCCGGGACCGCGACCGGGTCATCGGCGAGGACGGGGTCGGATCCCCGGTCCGATGCCCGAACCGCATCCGTGTCGCTGGCGCCGGCAGACGTCACGACCCGGTGGTACGCGCCGCCGGGCTCGCCCACGAGCCGGTCCAGGGTTTCCCGCACCACGGGGAGCACGTCGTACGACCGGTCCCAGAGCTCCTCGAAGCGCCGGAGCGCCGCGGTAGCGGAGCGCGGGTCTGTAAGTAGGGTCGTAAGCGCCGGCCCACCAACGGGATGGGGTCGGGCGAAGTAATGGGCGCCGACGAGGGTCACCGCGGTGGGGGCGCCGGCGCCGTCCGCGCCGCCGGGGCCGAACCGTCCGCGCAACACCGAAAAGTCCGGGGCCCATGCCTCCCGGCCGGCGGCGCGCACCTCGAGCCGGCCGCTGGACGCGAAGCGGAGCAGCGTCGCAAGACTGCGGAGCCGTGCCGGGTCGCCGACGGCCGCCTCGGCCGCCTCGGCGAAGGTATCGGCGTCGAGTCGTCCGAGCAGGACGCGGCAGCGGCGGACCGAGGCGAGCTCGTGGGCGGTCAGGTCGATCCCGGCAAGCCGCACGCGAGAGATCGCGAAGCACGCGTCGAGGGCGCGGGCCAGGAGCCGGCCGAGCACCTTGCGGAGTGAGGGCTCGCCGCGGTCGTCGAGGAGGATCGGCTCCGGTCGTGCCCGGCTCATGTCGGCGCGACTCCTCTCAGCCATCGGTCGAATTCCCGGAGCGTCTCGAGGTCGCCCGGCCCGAGGCCGTACAGTCCGGCGACGATCCGATCCAGCTCGCGTTCGGCCTCGGGCGAGATCGCGCCTTCCCGATGCGCGGCGCGGGAGAGCTCGAGGAGGCGGCGGCCAGCGTCGGCCCGGTCCCAGCCGTCGGGGATCGGGAGCACGGCGATCGTCCAGGCCAGGAACCGGAAGCGCGCGTCCTTGGCGCGTTCCGCGATGGCGCGGGCGAAGGTCCTCACCGGCAGCGAGTTGAAGAGCGCCGCGAGCCGGAGCGCCCGGTCCGGGTCCTCGACGGGGACGAAATAGACGGTGTTCAGCGGGATCAGGGGACGCTCGGCCCCGTCCACTCCCCGGACCGTCGCGGGGAGCGCCACGGCCTTGAGCGTGTCCGACAGGTCGTGCCAGGCGACCTTGGGCCGGAGTGTGGCGGCGGAGAGGCGGAAGAGCGCGCCGTCGGGGAGGCCGGGGCGCCATCCGGTCCGGGCGCGGAGCCTCGCCGTGTGCCGCGCCAGGTACCGGGCGGTCCGGGGCGGCGGCTGCGTGGGCGCGCCGGTCGCGGGATCGTGGCACCAGATCACGTAACCCGCGGTCCGATAGGACCATGCGCGGATCCCTCCGCCACGCACGAGGGGCGCGAGGGCGGCGGATTCGACGAGGGCGCCGTACCGGGCGACGTCGCCTCGGGAGCTCCCCGCGCGCCGCGCGGCTCCGTGGCCCTCGGCCCGGATCCACGCGAGCCCGCCGAGCTTGGCGCGGGCCTCCGGCACGACCAGGACGTCATTCGCGCCGGTCACGACGCCGCGGTGCACGCGGAGGCCGGGGATCTCCCCCAGCGGCGGGCCGGCCGCCTGCATGCGGCGGAGGACCGCGTGCACGGCCGGGGGGACCAGGAGCCAGGGCGCCTCGGGGTCGCCGGGGAGGATGGGCAAGTCATCGGCATCCAGGGTGAAGCGGAGCGGCTCGACGCCGCGGCGGACCAGGGTGATCCGGACGGGCGGGGCGGAGGGCCGGTCCCCCGCATCGGCCGTATCACCCTGGCGGACCGTGTTTTGTGCCGTGGTTCCCCGCCGCCGGGCGACGAGCACCGAGGCGAACGCGTCGGCCCGGAAGATGGAGCGCTGGTCGAGGCTGTGGTCCTCGAGCACGGCGATGTCCAGCTCCCGGAGCAGCATGCGCCGCGCGCCGGCGCCGTAGAGGGAGCGGAGGACCTTGGCCGGGAGCACGAGGGCGAGCACACCGCCGGGCGCGAGCAGCCGGATCGAGCGTTCGAGGAAGAGGAGCGACAGGTCGACCTGCGCGCCGACGGCGCCGGGCACGCCCGCCAGCGCGGCGCCCCGCCGCCAGCCCGGCGAGCGGCAGACCTCGAAACGGGCGCGGAGCAGGGCGCGGGAGGGCGCGGGCCAGCGGTGGGCCCGGACCCAGGGCGGGTTCGCGACGATCAGGTCGAACCCCTCGGCGGCGGCGTCCGCGAAGTGCACGCCGAAGCTGAAGAAGGGGAGCGCCCCCGAGTCCTCCAGGGCCGCGGCCACGCGCCGGAGCTCGGCGAGCCGACGCTCCGCCTCCCGCCACGCCCGCGCGGCCTGGGCCGCGCCGGCCGGCGGCTCGCCGAACAGGTCCCGGGACTCGGCCAGGGCGCGCAGCTCGGCCGCATGGGTGGCGATCCGTCGTTCCAGTGCGGTGATCCAGCCGCGGGCGAGATCGGCCTCCGCGTCCGCGAGCTCCCGGGCGAGGGCGGGTCGTTCGTCGGGGCCCGCGCCCACGTACCGCTCCGAGAGCGGGCCGATCCGGCGAAGCGCCTGGCGGACCGACGGATCCGCGACTGCCACGTACGCCGGGAGCCCGCCGGTGCCGGTGGACGCAACCGGGCCCGTGCCCAGATCCAGCGGGTCGAGGAGCGCGTCACCCTGCCGGATCCTGCGGTCCAGGTTCGGCAATGGCTGGACCTCGCCGCCGGCGTTTTCCACTGCCAGAGCGAGCCAGAGCCGGAGCGCGCAGAGGAGCGCCGCGTCCTCCTGGACATCCACGCCGTGCAGCGTGCGTCCCACGATCTCGCGCCGGACCTCCGCTACGTCCGCCCCGGGCCCTTCGAGGGCGCGGCGCACCCGGGCGAGACGGGAGAGCATGCCGAGCAGGAACGCGCCCGAGCCGCACGCCGGGTCCAGGACCCGGACCCGGGCCAGGTCGTCCGCCAGCGCCCGGCGCGTCCGGGGTTCGATGAACCGGGCATCCCCATGGCGGACCAGAAGATGGGCGTCGCTCTCCGCCAGCCCGGAGCGGTCCGCGAGGTACGTGGCCAGGGCCTCCCGGACCACGCGGTCCACCATCTGCGCGGGCGTGTAGTAGGTCCCGGTCAGCCCCCGGCGGTCCGGCGCCATGAGTCCCTCGAAGACCCGGCCGAGCATCTCGGGGGCGATGCCGCCCGCGTCGTCGGAGGCGGCGTCGTGGCGCGGCGCCGTGCCCGCCACGGAGTCGGCCCGGTCCAGGGTGGTGAACCGGTAGCGCTCGAGCAGCTCGTCGAACACGCCGGCGATCACGCGGTCCGGCAGGTCCAGCTCCGGGAAGCGGCGCTCCAGGGCGTGCCGCTCGAACAGTCCGCCGTTCAGATATGGCAGTCCGCCAAGGGCTTGCGCCTCCGGACCCCGGGCCTCCGGGCGGGTGTTCAGCGCGCCGAAGAAGAGCGGCTGGAGGACCCGGCGGAAGAAGGTCGCACCGGCGCGCGGTGCGCGCCGCCAGCGGTCGTGCAGCCTCGGGAGGTACCGCTCGTCCCCGCAGAGGTGGCCGCCGCGTTGGAGGAAGTACAGGAACATCAGCCGGCAGAGGAGGAGCAGCGCGAGCTGCTCCCGCTCCGCGACCATCGCGTCCGGGATCCCGGACCACGCCGCGGCGACGTGGGCGCGCCACGCCTTGAAGTCCGCGAAGAACTGCCGGGTCACCCGGGACCGGTCGAGGGCCCGGGCGTGGCGCAACGCGAGGGCGACGCCCCCCTCCCCCGGCCTCGCCGCCATCTCCTCCAGCGCCTCGACGTCGGTCCGCCGGGGCCTCGACCGGTCGATCAGCAGGTGCCGCAGCGCGCCGTCCAGCCCGAGGGACGCGAGGGCCAGCCACGCGTAACGCCGGTCCGCGAAAAGGAAGAGGTACGGTCTCGCCGGGTTCCGGGCGCGCACTCGCCGGGCGAGCCGGTCCATGGTACCGGCGTCCGGCCGGTCCTCGAGCTCGACCAGGAGCGCGAGGAGCCCGCCGCGCTCGCCGACCACGGCCACGTGCACCACGCCCGGCTCACCTTCGAGCCCGAAGGGGTCCGGCGAACCGTAGACGTCGGCCGGTGGCACGGGCGGCCAGAGCGCCCCGCCGGACCACCCGTTGCCAGCCGCCGCGCCCGGGCGCTCGGAAGCGCCTGCGGCGTCCGGGGTCGGCCCCTCCCCCCGCCCGCCCGACGCGACCGCGCCCACGGCCGGGGCCGCGGCCCTCCCCACGGACCCGGCAGCGCCCGCGAACGTTCGGGCGGCGACGTCGCCTCTCGCCCCGACGTCGCCCACGAGAGGCGACAGCCCCAGCGCCTCGACCAGCGCCGGAACCCGGTCCCGCCCCGACAGCCCGCGGAGCAGCGCCTCGAAAGACGATCCACGGTCGGCCACGGCCGGGAAGAAAACACCGTGACCGGGGCGCCTCCATGGTGGGATCGGACATCTTGCGCTACGGGCCGCCGGACTCAGCTATGACGGAGCCCGGAGGTGAGCCTGCAGCGCCGCAGCGGTGCCATTGCCCACAATCTGCTCCTCGGCAGGGCCCGCAATTCAATGGCGATAGAGTCCCAGACTCGGATCGGGCCGACCCATAGCCATCTTGTCCGGGCTACGTGCAAGGGGTATTATCCGCCCGACACCAACACAGCACTTCCAACTCTTCTGGCTCCGGCTCTGAACCTGTTGCGATGCACGACACTCTAGCCCAGCGCAAGGCTCGAGGTGCGTACTTCACACCGCCGGCGATCACAACCTTTATTGCGTCTTGGGCGGTTCGGACAGCCAAAGATCGAATCCTTGAGCCCTCATGCGGGGAAGCGGACTTCTTACTAGCCGCGGGTAGCCGACTCCGTGCGTTGGGCGCGGGCCTCTTTGCGGGCGAGGAACTCCATGGCGTGGAAGTGCACGAACCATCCGCCCGAATCGCAGAGGCGCGAATGCGCGCTGCCGGCCTCGTAGCGAACATCCGGGTCGCTAACTTCTTCGATCTGGCGCCCGTGGAGACTTACGACGCGGTAATCGGCAATCCGCCCTACATCCGATACCAGGCGTTCAGCGGGGAAGCGCGGGCTAAGGCGCTGCGCGCCGCTCTCCGGGCCGGGGTACGGCTGAATGGTCTGGCGAGCTCCTGGGCGGCATTCGTCATCCACGCTACTAGTTTTCTGCGCGAGGGTGGCCGACTGGGACTGGTGCTGCCAGCCGAGCTCTTAACCGTCAAGTACGCATCTCAGGTTCGGCGATTCCTCCTCCAGCGGTTCGGTAGCGTAAAGCTGGTCATGTTCGACGAACTGGTGTTCCCAAATGTCCAGGAGGAGGTGGTCTTACTACTCGCAGAGGGTACAGGACCAGCACCACACTTCGAAGTCTACCAGGCGCGCGATGCCTCGGAACTGACGACCGTTGACCGAGCCCACTGGGTTCCCTACGCCCCAGATGCTGACGATAAGTGGATCCCGGCGGTGCTTGATTCCGTGTCAATGGAGATGTACCTCACCATTGCGGGCAGCAATGGGTTTGAGCTCCTCGCCGATTGGGGGGATATCTATCTTGGCTGCGTAACGGGGAACAACGGGTATTTCACGCTGACCCGGACGGACGTATTCGAGCTACGGATACCGCCTGAAGAGCTTGTTCCGATCTCGCCACCGGGATCTCGCCATTTAAGAGATCTCTCGTTTACCGGGGAAGCGTGGGAGCGATTGTGCAGAGAAGGTCGGCAATGCTACATGCTGTTGCCGGACACCGCGAGCCCGTCGCCAGAAGCACTGCAATATATTTGGGCAGGAGAGAAAGTAGGCGTTCACAAAGCATATAAGTGTCGGATCCGGTCACCGTGGTGGCGCGTGCCCATCGTCCCGATTGCTGATCTCTTTATGACGTACATGGACCGGGACCGGCCGCGATTAATCACCAATGCCGCGCGCGTCCATCATCTCAATTCCATTTATGGCGTAACGCTCAAGCCGGATAGGCGAGACGTCGGCATTAATCTCTTGCCGATCGCCGTGATCAACAGTGTCACTCTGCTAGGTGCGGAGCTGGTTGGCCGAGCATACGGGGGTGGGCTCTTGAAACTCGAACCGAGGGAAGCGGATCGGTTGCCCGTTCCTTCTGTTGCCCTTGTTGAGGCAGCCGCTGAGGGACTGCGCGGGATCCGCCTTGAAGTATCCGCAGCGCTTATGGGCGGAAATCTCCATAAGGCTGTCCACCTCGTAGACCAGGTCTTGCTCGTCGAGCAGCTCGGCTTGGCTCAGCGACAGATCGATACCATTAGGCGAGGTCGGGAAGCCCTTTTTCGTAGGAGAGCTCTACGGGCATCGAAATCGAAATGAAACCACTTGAGCAAAGGCTAGGGGAGGCGTTAGCCACGATAGGACCTAAACCGCCGGACAGCGCTAAGGCGTCCGAGAAAAAGCGGTACTCGGAGCGAGTCTCTCAAGTAGTGGCCGAAGTACTTGCAGATGAGCTTCGGCGGCGAGGTTTGTCTACTGCGCGCCCCGGGACAGTGGGCAACGTAGACCGTTCCGGCGCGGAGCGGCGCATGAGTGGCGGGATCGGGGCCAAGAAGGTAGATGTCACATGGGCGACTGAAGAATCAGGCCTGCTACTCGGTATATCGATTAAATCCATCAATTTTCGGGACGCGAAAAGCGGTAACTACCAAAAGAACCTGACGAACCGGCGTGGTGATATGCTCTTTGAAGCGGTGACACTTCACCGAAGATTCCCATACGCCGTATTAGCGGGCTTCTTCATTCTTGACGCCGAAGCTGCCGACGACCACCACGGGGGTCGTCGTAAGTCCACCTTCGAAAACGCACATGATCGTCTCAAGCTGTTTACTGGTCGAAATGACCCTGCCGGGCGCGACGAGCAGTACGAGCGACTCTACATTGTGTTGCTAGACTCGAAGTTACCCGTGCCGAAGCTAACCGCGTACTTGGCCGGAAATCCATACGGTCCCGTTCCGTTCGATCGAATCATGGACGAGTTGATCGATCTGATCGCGGAGCGGGATCCGGATTTCTACCAGTCGGACAGTGGCAAGCTCCTTCGTGTGTAAGTCTTGATCGCAAACATGGCCGGTTCATAACCAACGCGGTAAGCATGAAGCCCACAGGCGGGGAAAATTTCCAGGGCATCGCCCGATCATGATAATTGCGTCCCAGGGCGCTGCGGTGTTGGAGGATCCTGTGTAGAGCAATGGGCGTGGCTTCCCCTGCAGGGGTATTCGACCGGCCCGCCACGCCACCACCTTGTCCAACAACGCTCCCCGCCCCATCTTCCGGCGGCGGTTCGCCGTCGATCCACAGGGTCCGGACCCCGAACGGAAGAGCATCCCATGAAGACCGACATCGAGATCGCCCAGTCGGCAAAGCTCCGTCCTATCCGTGAGATCGCCGAGGCCCTCGGCCTGGGCGAGGACGATATCGAATACTACGGCCGCTACAAGGCCAAGGTGCACCTGAGCGCCATCGCGGAGCGCGCCAAGGACCGGCAGCCCGCGAAGCTGGTGCTCGTGACCGGGATCAACCCGACGCCCGCGGGCGAAGGCAAGTCCACCATGGCGGTGGGGCTGGCCGACGCGCTCCGGCGCCGCGACCGCCGCGTCGTGCTCTGCCTGCGCGAGCCCAGCCTCGGCCCGGTCTTCGGCATCAAGGGCGGCGCGACCGGCGGCGGGTACGCGCAGGTGGTGCCGATGAAGGACATCAACCTCCACTTCACCGGCGACTTCCACGCGATCACGTCCGCCCACGCGCTCCTCAGCGCCATGCTGGACAACCACCTCCAGCAGGGGAGCCCGTCCGGCCTCGATCCCCGGCGGGTGACGTGGCGCCGCGCCGTGGACATGAACGACCGCGCGCTCCGCAACATCGTGATCGGGCTCGGCGGCCCCGGCGACGGCGTACCTCGCCAGGACGGCTTCATGATCACCGCCGCGTCCGAGGTCATGGCCATCTTCTGCCTGGCCAGCGACCGCAAGGACCTGGAGGAGCGGCTCGGCTCGATCATCGTCGGCTACACCCGGGACAACCAGCCCGTCCGAGCGCGGGACCTGAACGCGGCCGGCGCCATGACGCTCCTCCTCAAGGACGCGATCGCGCCGAACCTCGTCCAGACGCTCGAGGGCACGCCGGCGTTCATCCACGGCGGCCCGTTCGGCAACATCGCCCACGGCTGCAACTCGCTGATCGCCACGCGCGCCGGGCTCGCGCTGGGCGACATCGTGGTCACCGAGGCCGGCTTCGGCGCCGACCTGGGCGCGGAGAAGTTCTTCGACATCAAGTGCCGCACGGGCGGGCTCGAGCCCGCGGCGGCCGTGGTCGTGGCCACCATCCGCGCGCTCAAGCTGAACGGCGGCAAGCCGCTCAAGGAGCTGGCGAACGAGGACGTGGAGGCGCTCAAGCGCGGGATCCCGAACCTGGAGAAGCACGTCGAGAACGTGCGGAAGTTCGGAGTGCCGCCGGTCGTGGCCATCAACCGGTTCCACACCGACACGGATGCCGAGCTGGCCACCCTCCGGGACGCCTGCCGGGCCATGGGCGTGGCCGTGGCCGTGGCGGAGGCGCACGCGAAGGGAGGCGAGGGCTCGCTGGAGCTCGCGGACGTGGTGCTCGACACCGTCGCGCGCGGATCCGCGGACTTCAAGCCGCTCTACGAGCTGGAGCAGCCGCTCGCGGCGAAGATCGAGACGATCGCCCGGGAGATCTACGGCGCAGACGGCGTGGACTACACCACCCAGGCGCAGCGGGACATCGCCCGCCTCGAGGCGATCGGGCTCCGGGACGTCCCGATCTGCATGGCCAAGACCCAGTACTCCCTGTCGGACGATCCGACCCGCCTCGGCCGGCCGACCGGCTTCCGGATCACGGTCCGGGAGGTCACGCCCAGCGCGGGCGCCGGCTTCGTGGTGGCCAAGACCGGCGAGATCATGACCATGCCCGGGCTGCCCAAGGTGCCGGCGGCGGAGGGGATGCGGATCGAGGAGGACGGGACGATCGTCGGACTGTTCTGAGCTCGGCCGGTGGGTGCCCGCTCGTCGAAGCGGGCCCCGCCAGCGGAGCACAGTCAGGAGCGGAGTCGAGGGGCATCCCGGCCGGTCGGCCGCGGGTGCCCTTCTTGGTCAGCAGTACAGGCGGGCCGGCGTGTGCAGGGGCGTCGCCTCGAGCCCCGAGTCCTCGGGGCGCGCGGCAGATGCACCCCGGGAGCGCGGACGATCGTGCCACGGACGCGGACGCGCCGGGCCGCTCGTCCCTTCGGCGCTCGTCGGGATCCACAACCCTCCGGGCGGTATGTTGCCGGGGGAGGTAAGCGACGTCGTGGATCCCCCTCCGCGGCGCGAAGCACCCTGTCGGGCAAACGCAGGGTACCCCTGGGGATCGGGAAGGCGCGGGCTGCGAACCCGCGGCGAGTGGTTCGCGCCCGGCCGTGATCCGGCGGGCCGAACGACCGGGGACCGGCCGCCCGCCAGGCCGCACGCGCTATCCTAAATGTAGGCCGGGGCGGACGAGCCCCGTCGACGCCGGTCGTCCTGCGTTTGCGGGAGGAGTGACCGCCAGGCGAAGCCAGCGCCCGATCATGCAGGACGCCACTTCGCCTGTCATCAGGGGGAGGGGGCAGGTGACGAGCAAGTATACAATTATCGCAATTATTCATTTCGCCAATCGCGCAGACTGTATTCTTGTTCGTCGCTCGCGGTTCCGATTTCCTCCCCGCCGTCAGCGACCGGCTTTTCCGGGACCCGTCACGCGCGCGGAGCGGCCTCGGCATGTCGCGTGATCGATCGGACAAAGGGAGGCGACGATTTCCCTCCCGGAGGTCGGTGACCGGGCATCGCCGCGCGCCTCGCGGATGGACGCGCCGGGGCGACATGCGTCCGGACCATGGTGAGCGCCGTCGGCCTCTCGCTGGCGTGCGCGGGCGACCGCGACCCACCCTCCCCCGCCACCTCCCCCTATACGGATCCCGCGATCCCCGAATGGACGCTGGATGTCGGACCGGGACGGCAACGTCTGGATCCGCGCCTACCCGCTGCCGGCCGATGATTCGGTACGCCGGGTCGTTCTGGATCCGGGGCGCGGGCCGGTTGGCAGGATCCGGCTCCCGCGGGACATCGAGATCCTCGACGTCGGCGCCGACCGACTTCTCGTGAGGGGCACGGACTCGTGGGGCGCGGAGACCCTCGAGGTCTGGCGCGTGCGGAAACGGTGGAGGAGGCGGGCCTGAGCGTCGATACGCCGGCCGGGACCCCCGGCGGATCGCGGCCGGGCGGCGCGCCCCCGGCGGCTAGAGGCGTCGAACGGAAACCGGATCGTGTCGCCGGGCTTCAGCCGTGGCGCGCTGGAACGGGCCGCTCACCCCAGCGGCCATCCCTTCACGTCCGCCACGTCCGGCCGGACGAGCACCACGTCCCCCGGGTCGTCCGGGTTGATCACGCCCAGGATCAGCACCTCGCTCTCGAACCCGGCGATCCGGCGCGGAGGGAAGTTGACCACGCCGAGCACGGGGGTGCCCACGAGGCCCTCGGGCGTGTAGCGTCGCGTGAGCTGCGCGCTCGACCGCTTGATCCCGACCTCTTCGCCGAAGTCCACCCACAGCTTGATCGCGGGCTTCCTGGCCTCGGGGAATGGCTCCGCGCGCACGACCACGCCGGCGCGGATGTCGAGGGCGAGGAAGGTGTCGATCGACGTCGTCGGCTTCATGATGCTCCCGGGTAGTCAGAACACGAACGCGAGCAGGATCTCCAGCACGATGAGGATGACGATCGCGGCCTCCAGGATCTCGGTCCTCGCCGTGGCCGCCTCGTCGTAGAGCGCCTGGTAGGTATCCCGGATGATGGCCAGCTTGCGGTCCACGGCCGCGGCCCAGACCGGGACCCGGAACAGCTCGATGGCGGCGCCGTAGACCCGGGCCAGGTACACGTCGCCGGTGACCTCGAGCGCGTTGTCGACCTTCTCGGTGATCTCCGTGACCTCGGCCACGAGGGTGTGGAGGTCCCGGGCCAGGTCCGCGTAGCGGCGGCGGGCGAGGCCCCGGAGCGTGCGGCGCGCGTCCTCGACCCGGTCGTACATGCGGGGCAGCTCCTCGTCGAGCAGCTCGTCGTAGTAGCGGAGCTCGAGGAGCTGCGCGTTCGCGACCTCCAGCACGTCCGCCACGTCCCGCTCCCCCGCCGGCTCCAGCAGGAACGCGTGGTCCCAGGTCAGGACGGCCAGGTCGTCGGCGTGGTAGGAGAACGTGTAGCGGAGCACGTCGCGGCGGGCGGACTCGGAGAGCGGCCGACGCTCCGCGGTGAGGAGGGCAGCCAGGTCGATCTGGCGCAGCACGTCCTCACCCGTCATGGGCCGGTCGAAGCGCCGTACGATGCTGAGCAGGTAGTCCTCTTCGAGGCCGGCGGCGGTCGGCCGGTCCAGCGCGGCCCGGATCGGCTCGCGGACCCGGTCGAGGAGCGTTCTCCAGAGCGACGTCGTGGCCTCATCCCCCGCGACGCGCTCCAGCTCCGTCGCGACCTCCACGTACTCGTCCCAGGAGAGGTCCGAGACCGGGAGGCGGAGCGCCACGGAGATCACGCCGAAGTCGTAGACCCGCGCCACCGCCTCGAGGGTGCGGGTACGCCCGGCCACCTCCAGCTCGACCGGGCCGAGCGCCACCTCGAGGGGCGGCACGTCGAACGCGATGGCCCGCGGCTCCGCCCGGGCGATGAGCCGGATCCGGGCCACGCTCGCGGGCGCGCGGTCCGCGATCAGGGATTCCGCCAGCGCGAGGTCGATCTCGTAGGCGACGTCGAAGAGGCGCAGCGCCACGACGGCGCCGGCCTCGACGCGCGGGGCGCCGAGCCCGGCGGGCGTGCTCCGCGCGACGTCGCCTCCACCCCCTGCGCGGGCGTCCGGCGCGGTCACGGGCTGTCGAGGAGCGAGGTCTGGGCCAGCGCCTCGGACGGCACCTGGTGGCAGCGCCGGCAGCGGGCCTCGTAGGATTCGAGCCCGCCCACCTGGATCGTGGGGCCTTCGGCCGGCGCGGGCCGCCCGTCGATCAGCCGCTGGTTGCGCGTGGCCAGATCGCCGCACTGCACGCAGATCGCGTGTAGCTTGTCGACCCGCTCGGCCACGGCGAGGAGCGCGGGGATGGGGCCGAAGGGCTGGCCGCGGAAGTCCATGTCCGTGCCCGCCAGGATGACGCGCACGCCCCGGTCCGCCAGCTCGTTCGCCACGCGCACGATGCCGTCATCCAGGAACTGGACCTCGTCCACGGCCACGACCTGCGTGTCCGGGCGAACTTTCTCCATGAGCTCCGTGGAGGACTGGATCGGCTCGGCCCGGACCCGGCCGCCATCGTGGGAAACCACCTCGCCGAGCCCGCCGTAGCGGTCGTCGAGGCAGGACTTGAAGACCTGAACCCGTTTCTTCGCGAGGATCGCGCGGCGCACGCGGCGCATCAGCTCCTCCGACTTGCCGCTGAACATCACGCCGCTGATGACTTCGATCCAGCCGTCGAACATCCCGTGGTGCATGGCCGGGATTCTACCGCTCGGGAGCGGGGGATGTCCAGGGGTTGGGGGTGCTGACGATCGCCGTGGCCGGTCGGGGCTGAGGCCCGGGGCGGAGCGGCGATCATTTCGGTTCGCGTCGGCGGAATGCGGGGCTCGAGGCACTGCCGCGGGGAGCTGGGCTCATCACCAGCGGGCAGAGCAATCACTTCGAAGAATCTCGAGCGAAGCCTGGATCCCCAGCCGCCTTTCCAACACGCCTTTGGCCGCGCCGTGTCGTGACGTAACCGGCGAGGTAGCAGGACGCCGAGTAGACGATCGGCACAGGTCGAGGCCGCCGGCGCCTACCGAGCGCGGATTCATTGCCTGGAGCCGTGGCGGATCCGACCTCATGCGCGGGGACGTTCCGACGCGCCGCGAGCTGGTCGCCGGACCCGACGATCGCGACGGTCGCGGCGCTGACGAGGCCGCGATCGTGGCTCAGTTCATGCGATCCGGCTTCGCGCGCACTCCGGGGACGTGCCGCACATCGGGCTCCGGTCGTATCGTTCGGGTTGTGCTGTAACAATGCTTTCCTCATCGGTGGCTGACCAGATCTGTACTCCGGCGATAATGAGCGGGTACTTTGCTTGTCGCGGATGGCGAAATCGGACATCCAGTGAACGGGCGGGTCGACAATGCCACGATGGCGCATTCCATTGGGTGTGCTGCCTGAAATCCCGTGGCCATGGCCCCCGCTGATCGTGGCGATCGCCGGTCTGGCCCTGCTGGCGGGATCCACGCGGGCGGAGCCCGGCGCACCGGCCTGGCCGGCTCCGGCGGCTAGCCCCGCTTGCAAGGGGGTATCGGACGATGCCTCCACAGCGGACACCGTCCGCTGGACCGTGTGCGAGGACCTGTCCATCGGCATGATCGACGGGCCGGAGGCGTACAGGTTCCAGCGGATCCGGGGCGTCCTCGTGAGCGACCGCGGCGAGATCGTCGTCCTGGAAGCCGGGGACGGCACGATCCGGGTGTTCTCACCGGAAGGGACGTTCGTGCGCCAATTCGGGGGGCGTGGCAATGGTCGGGCCGAGTTCCAGACCATGATTATGGGCGTCCTGAAGCAGGATACGCTGCACGTTTTCGACCTCGCACACCGTAAGGTCGTCCGGTTCGACCTCGAAGGACGACTGATCGATACCGTAAGACTGCCTCTCGCCATCTTCGACCATGGCATCATCCTGCGCGCCGGCCCGCTCCCGGATGGGAACTACCTGCTCCAGTCCCTGATGGGGTGCGGTCTGCCTCTGAACCCGGAGAGGCACAATCGGCGGTACCTCCTGCTCCTCTCCGCGGATGGCGCACGGCTCGAGAGCGTGCATTCGGCGCCGATCACGCCGGAGGCGAAGCTGGACGCCCAGGACTTCTGGCAGTGCATCAGGGCGCAGCAGCCATACGGCCGGTACCCACGGGCTGGGGTGGCGCCGCATGGGCGCGTCGCGTACGGGGACGCCGAGCGCTTCGAGATCTGGCTCTACCGGATCGATCCGGAGCGGCCGGGGCTGGGAGAGCCGGAGGCGTGGATCCGCCTCGACCGGCCGGTGGTTCCGGATACGGCCGCGGACCGGAGTGCGGCGCGGGAGCCGACCCTGGAGAGGGCAGCGGCGCTGGATGCCCGTGCACGGGGCTACGCTCGCGCGGTCCGGGACGCGCTGGACCACGACGATGGCGATCCGCGCACGTGGTCGGCGTACCTGGACCTCCGCTTCGATGACGCCGGCCGGCTCTGGGCCCAGCGTCCGAGAAGTCCGGCCGATCGCGACTCGTTGTGGGAGCTCTTCGACGGGGACGGCCGGCACCTCGGCACCGTGGCGATCCCGGTCGGCCTCGATGTCCAAACGATTCGCCAGAATGGGATCTACGGCGTGGTGCGGGACGAATACGGCGTATTGTACGTCAAGCGCTACCGGCTCTGCGACCCGCCAGGGCGTGCGACGCGGCGGTGAGGGGCGGCTGGCTAGGACCGCCGTACCCTGCCGGCCGTTCGTCATCCGGTGCGGCGAGGAACCGCGGCAGCCGCCACCCGGCGCATCACGATCGGCGTTGCCGCCACCCGCCGGCGCCGGATTCACGGCCGCACAGGGCGGTCCACCGGGGTCGAGGCACGGAGGCGCTCCGGCGACCCGGATCCACGACCGCGCGGGGCGGTCCCAAGACAGCCCACTCCTTGCAGGCCGCGCCCTACCGCGCCGGATCAGGCCGCACAGGCGGCGCGCACACCGCTCCCCTCGCATCGTTCGCATGCCCGGGAGCTCGCGGGGTTGTGCCGGGGTTCTCGCGCGCGGCGCGACAATGCTCTGTGGCAACGCCGCCCGTCCCGGGCGGCGCTCACCGGGCCCGCGGGTCATGGATCGCAGCCGACCGTGAACTGCCATCGCCGCGCCTCGGGTCGCGAACGGCGGGGCGACCCGATCCGCGTCGTGCCGCCGCCCTCACCCATTCCGAACTCTTCAACCGGCGTCCGTCCCTTCGCCGCCCGCTGCTGGGCGCGTGCGCCACTCTCCAGAACAAGCCGGCCGTACCCTCGCCACGGCCCACGAGCCGGGTCGTCTGACACCATGCTCCCGCACTCTCCGTAGGGGGCCGGTACCGGCCGGGCGTCCGTGGGCCGTGACCCCACGGCCGGAAGCGCTCGAGGGGGCGTCCGTGCGACCCCGCCGGGCGAGCGCGGCGCGCGCTCAGCCGTCTTCCGGCGCCGCGAACGTCTTCGGGATCTGCACCGCGACGACGCGGCCGCGGGCGCACACCTCCCCGTTCGCGCTCAGCGTGGTCTGGACGATGACCTTGCGTTCGCCGACCTCGACGGGCACGGCCTCGAGCTCCAGCTCGACGCCCGCGGGCGTGGGGCGGACGAAGTCCACCTGGAGCGACGCGGTCACGTAGCGGGGCGTGGGGTCCCGGCCCGGGACCCGGCCGGCCGCCGCCATGGCCGCCGCCGCGGCGGCGCCGATCGAATGGCAGTCGATGAGGGACGCGATGAGCCCGCCGTAGATGTAGCCGGGCATCGCGATGTGGTAGGGCTCGGGCGTGAACCGGGCGACCGCCCGGTCGCCCAGCCAGTGGCTGCGCACGTGCAGGCCGTGCTCGTTCAGCCGGCCGCAGCCGTAGCAGTGCGCGAAGGCATCCGGGTAGAGGTCCTGGATCGCTTTCATGCCCGGCAAGCTAACGCGTGCGCCGGCCGGCAGCCACCGCGGCGGCCGGAGGACGGCCCGGCGGGGGACGATCGGGGCGACGGGCGGGTGGCGTGGACGACGTCGCCCCGAACCCTCCGCGTCCCGGTCCGGGGCCGCTCCGTCCCCGGCGCGTCCAACGTTTTCGCGGGGCAAAGCGTCTTAATAGTGGGCTCGTCGCGCCCGCCCGCGCCGGCCGCCGGCGTGAGCGGGCGCGGATCCATGTTCCGGCACCGATGAACTCCACGGGACCGAGATCCGTGACGATAGCAGCAACCCGATCGATCCGGCGGGCAGCGCTGGGTACCGTGCTGCTCACGATGGCGCTGGCCGGCTCCGCCGCCGCCCAGACGCCGCCGCGCGAGCTGTCGCTCGAAGAGGCGATCCGGCTCGCCCACATGTACAACCCGGACTACCTCGCCCAGGAGGTCCAGGCGGAGCGCGCCGCCTGGGCCAACCGCCAGGCGTGGGCCGGGTTCCTGCCGACCGCGAACGTCTCCCAGACGCTCGGCTACTCCGCGTCCGGCGAGCGGCGCTTCGAGTCCGTCCAGCTCGCCACACAGCCGGGCACGTATTCGTCCCGCTACTCGTTCGGGATCAACTATTCGCTGAGCGGCGCCACGTTCCTGCGACCGGGGCTGGTCCGGGAGCAGAACCGCGCCACCGAGGCGGTCATCGACGGCGCGTCCGCCGGGCTCCGGGAGACGGTCACCCAGGCCTACCTCAACGTGGCCCAGGCGGATGCCCGGCTCGCCCAGGCCCGGACCGAGCTGGAGCGCACGCGCAGCTACGTGCGTCAGGCCGAGGCCCGGGTCGATGTCGGCGCCGCGACCCCGCTGGACGTGCGCCGCACCGAGGTCCAGCTCGGCCAGGCGGAGGTCCAACTCCTCCAGGCCGAGAACGCCGCGGCCACGGCCCGGCTCGCCCTCTCCCGGGTGCTCGGCATCCGCCTCGCGGACGATGTGGCGCTGACCACCCGCTTCGAGATCTTCGAGCCCAACCTGGACGTGGAGCAGCTCCTGGCGCGGGCGCTGGAGAACAACCCGGTGCTCCGGGCGTCGCGGAGCCGCGCTTCGGCGGCCCGGGCGCAGACCCGGGTCGCGCGGACCCAGTACCTGCCGTCCCTCTCGGTGTCCGCGAACTGGTCCGGCTCGGTCTTCAAGTCCGCGGAGATCGACCCGCTCGTGGCGGACCGGCTGCGCCAGCTCTCGAGCCAGTTCGAGAGCTGCGTGCGGGACAACCGGATCCGGGAGCTGATCGGCGACCCCGCCCGGGACTGTTCGCCGATGGACGCGACGGATCCCGCGGTGGTGAGCGAGGTGCGGCGGACGATCGCGGAGCAGAACACCGGTTTCCCGTTCAGCTTCACGCCGCAGCCGCGCACGATCTCGCTCACGGTGTCGCTCCCGATCTTCAACGGGTTCACGCGGGAGCTGCAGCTCCAGGAGGCGAGGATCGCGGAGACGGCGGCGATGCATCAGCTCCGGTCCGAGGAGCTGCGGCTGCGGGCGGAGGTGGAGACCGCGGTCCGGGCGGTGCAGATGAGCCGCCAGATGGTGGAGCTGCAGCGGCGGATCCGGGAGACGGCGGCGGAGGAGCTGCGGCTGGCGAACGAGCGGTACCGGCTCGGGCTCGCGTCGTCGATCGAGGTGGTGGACGCGCAGACGAACCTGGCGCAGGCGGAGCGGGACGAGATCACGGCGATCTTCGATTTCCATCGGGCGATCGCGTCGCTGGAGGCGCTGGTCGGCGCTCCGATCCGGTGAGTTCCGGGTCGGGGCAGTGCCTGGGGGCTGTCGGGCCGGGGGGCCTGTGTACACGGCTGCATGCACGGCCCCGCCGGGTTGCCGGGCGCGATGCGACGCGCCCGGGCCGGGGGTGACGCGAGGCTCAGGGGTCAGGATGAACGGCGAGGTCCGGACGGATCGCGCGGACCGGGGAACGCTTGGGAGAAGGCACGGGGCAAAGTGAAGAGAGTGGTCGAGCATAGAGAGGGTTCGTTGCGGGCGACGTCGCCCGGCGGCCGGCGTCGGGTGCTGTCGGGGTTCGCGGCGATGCTGG
Organism: uncultured bacterium; assembly: GCA_937907535.1. Lineage (GTDB taxonomy): Bacteria > Gemmatimonadota > Gemmatimonadetes > Longimicrobiales > RSA9 > CALCID01. The sequence goes on from CALCID010000081.1 coordinate 50,392, forward strand.
CCGCCGTGGTCATGGCCGGCTGCGCGGGTGGCGGGGACGCGGAGGCGCGGGGCCAGGGGCCGGGCGGCCCCGGCGGCCCCGGTGGCCCTGGCGGGCCGGGCTTCATGGACGGTGCCCGGGCGATCCCGGTTTCCGCGCAGATCGCGAAGACTGGCGCGCTCCAGGTCACGCTGCGCGGGTCCACGAACCTGCGTGCCCGGGAGCGGGTCGACGTCGTGCCGAAGCAGTCCGGCGTGATCTCCCGGCTCGCGGTGGAGGAGGGCGCGCGGGTCCGGGAGGGCGATCTGCTGGCGCAGCTCGAGGACGAGGAGTGGCGGCTCCAGCTCGTGCAGGCGCGGGCGCGGGCGCAGGCTGCGGCGGACGCGGCGCAGCGCGGGCGCGCGCTGGCGGAGCAGGATCTGGTCTCGGCGCAGGAGGTCGAGCGGCTGGTTTCGGACTCGGCGGTGGCCGCGGCGGAGCTGGGGCTCGCGGAGCTGCGGGTGCGGAACGCGCAGGTCCGGTCGCCGATCGCGGGTGTGGTCACGCACCGCTACGTGGACCGGGGCGCGCAGGTCACGCCGAACACGGTCCTCTTCTCGGTGGCGGACGTGGATCGGTTGGAGGCGGACGTGGCCGTTCCGGAGCGGGAGGCGCACCGGGTCCGGGTCGGGCAGGACGCACGGATCGTGATCGATGAGACCGGTCCGCCGATCGCGATGGGCCGGGTCGAGCGGATCCGGCCGGTGGTGGATCCGGGGAGCGGGACGGTCCTGGTCACGATCTCGGTCGAGGCCCGGGGCGATGCGCGGCTGCGCGCCGGCCAGTTCGTGAACGTGGACATCGTGACGGAGGTGCTCGAGGACCGGATCACCCTGCCCCGCACCTCGGTCCTGGTGGACGGTGCCGCGCCGCGGGTTTACGTGGTCCGCGGGGACCGGGCGGAGGAGCGGGAGGTCTCGCTGGGCTACAGCCGGGGTGACCAGGTCGAGATCCGGTCCGGCGTGGTGCCGGGGGACACGGTGGTGGTGGTGGGTCAGGACAACCTCCGGCCGGGCGCACGGATCCGGCTGATGCAGGTGGACGGGATGACCGTGATGGCCGGGGCGGAGCGGTGAAGGTCGTCGACTTCTCGATCCAGCGGCCGGTCGCGGTGAGCATGGCGTTCATCGCCGTGCTGGTCTTCGGCTTCGTCTCGTTCACCCGGCTGCCGGTCGCGCTGCTCCCGGACCTCTCGTTTCCGACGGTCACGATCGAGACGGAGTACACGGGGATCGGTCCGCGGGAGATCGAGTCGCTGATCACGCGGCCGATCGAGGAAGCGGTTTCGGTCGTGCAGGGGGTGCAGCAGGTCACGTCCCGGTCCCGGCCGGGGCGGTCGGACGTGACGGTCCAGTTCCGGTGGGGCACGGACATGGACTTCGCGGCGCTGGACCTGCGGGAGCGGCTGGACCTGCTGAATCTCCCGGCGGACGCCGGCCGTCCGACGATCGCGCGCTACGATCCGGCCTCGGAGCCGGTGATCCGCTACGCGCTGACGCCGGCTCGCCCGCTGGATGCGCGGAACGAGGCGGACCGGCAGGAGCTGATCGCGCTGCGGCTCGTGGCGGAGGAGCAGGTCCGGCGGGGGCTGGAGGGGATCCAGGGTGTGGCCGCGGTGCGGATCACGGGCGGGCTCGAGGAGGAGATCCTCGTCGAGGTGGACGAGCGGCGGCTCGCCCAGCTCGGGATCCGGTTCTCCCAGGTGGCGAGCCGGCTCGCCGCGGAGAACATCAACCTGGCGGGCGGGATCCTGGAGGAGGGCGACGCCCAGTACGTGGTCCGCACGGTCAACGAGTTCACGACGCCCGCGGAGATGGAGCGGGTGGTGGTCGGCCAGGCCGCGGGGACGCCGGTCCTGCTCCGGGACGTGGCGGTGGTGCGGCGGGAGGGGAAGGAGCGGGAGACGATCTCGCGGGTGAACGGCGCGGAGGCGGTGGAGGTCGCGGTGCTGCGGGAGTCGACCGCGAACATCGTTGCCGTCTCGGACGTGGTGCGGGAGCGGATGAAGGCGATCGAGGCGTCGCTCCCGCCGGGGATCGGCGTCACGCTGATCAGCGACCAGGCCACCTTCATCCGCCGCGCGGTGAGCGACGTGCAGCAGTCGGCGATCCTGGGCGGCGCGATCGCGATGATCGTGCTCTTCCTGTTCCTGCGCCATCTGCCGACCACGCTGATCATCGCCACGGCGATCCCGATCTCGGTGATCTCCACGTTCGTGCTGATGTACAGCCGGGACATCACGCTGAACGTGATGTCGCTGGGCGGGCTCGCGCTGGGCGTGGGGATGCTGGTGGACAGCGCGATCGTGGTGCTGGAGTCGATCGCGCGGGAGCGGGAGCGAGGCCGGAAGGGGGTGGACGCGGCGAAGTTCGGCGCCTCGCGGGTCGGGAAGGCGGTCGTGGCGTCCACGTTGACGACGGTGGCGGTGTTCCTGCCGATCGTGTTCGTGGAGGGGATCGCCGGCCAGCTCTTCGGCGACCAGGCGTGGACCGTGTCCTTCGCGCTGCTCTCCTCCCTCGTCGTGGCGCTCACGATCGTGCCGATGCTCGCCGCCGTGATGGACGGCGGCTCGGTGGGGGTCGGCTCGGCGGCCGGGGCGGACGAGCCGTTGCCGGGCCGGGTCGGCGAAGCCGTGGCGCGGGGCGCGGGCGGCGTGCTGCGCGGCCTGCGCTCCGGGGGCGGGCTCGGCGCGCGGCTGCTGCGGCCGATCGCGGACGCGTTCGACGGCGCGTACGGCAAGATCGAGCGGAGCTACCCGGGCTGGCTGGACCGGGCGCTCCGGCGGCCGGTCCTCGTGATCGGGCTCTCGGTCCTCGCCCTCGGGGTGGGGATCGCGTTCGTCCCACTGGCCGGGATCGAACTGATCCCGGAGCTGCGGCAGGGCGAGTTGACGGTGGAGCTGGAGGCCTCGCCCGGCACGAGCCTGGCCCGCATGGAGGAACTCGCGGCCGCGGCGGAGGAGCGGATCCGCACGCACCCGTCGGTGCGGGACATCTTCACCTCCGTCGGCATGCGGGGCGGCGCCGGGACGCTCGGCCGCACCGGCGAGCAGGAACGGCACGCGGCCACGCTGCTCGTGCGGCTGAACGAGATCGGCCGGGCCGAGGACCGGATCGCCGCGGAGCTGGCGGAGCTCCTGGACGCCTTGCCGGGGCTCAAGATCCGCGTGGACCGGCCGCGGCTCTTCACCACGAACACGCCGCTCGAGATCGAGGTGCGCGGCTACGAGCTCCCGCTCCTCACGCAAGCCGCCGCGGACGTGCGGGAGCTCCTGGCGACGGTCCCGGGCGTGGCGGGCGTGGATGAGGAGCGTCGCCTCGGGACCCCGGAGCTCGTGGTGCGCTTCGACCGCGAGCGGCTCGCCCACGTGGGGCTGACCGTGGGCGACGCGGCCGAAGCGTTGCGCGCCCGGGTGCGTGGCGCGGATGCCACCGAGTACACGGAGCGGGACCGGGACCTGACCGTGCTCGTGCGGGCGCGGGAGGAGCAGCGCCGCTCCCTCGAAGACCTGGCCAACCTCCGGCTCGAGGTGCCGGGCGGCGGAAGCATTGCCCTCTCCGCCGTGGCCACGCTGGAGTTTGCGGACGGCCCCGCGGAGATCGTGCGCCGCGGCGGCTCCCGGGTGATGCTCGTCGAGGCGCGGCCGTCCGGCCGGGACCTGGCCGGCACCATCGCCCGGGTCGAGCAGGCGCTGGCGGAGCTACCCGTGCCCGAGGACGTCACGGTCGCCGTGGCGGGCCAGTCCCGGGACCTGCGCCAGTCCGTCCGGTCCATGCAGCTCCTGCTGCTGCTCGCGGTCTTCCTCATGTACCTCGTGCTCGCGAGCCAGTTCGAGAGCTTCAAGCTGCCGGGGATCATCCTGGTCTCCGTGCCGCTCGCGCTGCCGGGCGCGACCGGCGCGCTCTGGCTGACCGGCAACCCGATCTCGGTGGTCGCGCTCATCGGGATGGTCATGCTGGCCGGGATCGTGGTCAACAACGCCATCGTGTTCGTGGACTGCGTGAACGTGCTGCGCCGCGAGGATGGCATGGCGCTGGACGATGCGCTGCGGGAGGCCGGGCGGCTGCGGCTGCGTCCCATCGTGATGACCACGCTCACGACGGTGCTGGGCCTGATCCCCCTCGCGGTGATCCAGGGCGAGGGCGCCGAGCTGCGGGTGCCGCTGGCGGTGCCCGTGATCGGCGGGCTCGTCCTTTCCACGCTCCTCACGCTCTTCGTGGTCCCGGTGATGTACCGGGTCATCGAGGCGCGGGGCGAGCGCAAGCGGCTCGAACGGCTGGCTGCGGAGCGCGCAGCCGCCGGAGACCCCGACCCGACGGGCGGCCCGGTGGCCGAGCCGGTCGGCGCGGGCGCGTAACCCTGAACCCGGACGCCTGATTCCGTGTCGATTCCTCGCTTCTCCGTGGAGAGACCGGTCACCACCGGGATGCTGATCGTCGCGGCGGTGGTGCTCGGGCTCATCTGCACCCGGCTGATCTCGCTGGACATGTTCCCCTCGTACCAGCGGCCGGTGCTCAACATCACGGTCCCGTACCCGGACGCGAGCCCGGCCGAGGTCGAGCGCAAGATCGTGCGCCCGCTCGAGGAGGGGCTCGGCACGGTCCGGAACCTCGAGGTGATCCGGTCCACGGCCAGCCGGAACCAGGGCCGGATCGAGCTGGAGTTCAAGCCCGGCACGAACATGGACGTGGCCGCGCTCGAGGTGCGCGAGCGGGTGGGCGTGGTGCGGCGCGAGCTCCCGCCGGACGTGGAGCGGATCCGGATCCGGCGCTTCTCGTCCGACGAGCAGCCGGTGTTGCGCGTGGCCATCTCGTGGGATGGCGACCCGGCCCATCTGACCGAGCTGGTGGAGCGGCGGATCGAGCCGGCGCTGCTCCAGGTGCCCGGCGTGGCCGCCGTCGAGTTCTCCGGGCTCGAGGCCCGCGAGGTTAACATCGAGCTGGACCAGGACCGGATGCGCTCCGCCGGCGTCACCCTCTCCCAGATCAGCCGCGCCCTCGCCCGGGGGAACCAGGACTACTCGGCGGGCGAGCTCGAGCTCGCCGGGACCCGGTTCCAGGTCCGGGCCGTGGGCCAGATGAAGACGGTCGAGGAGATCGCGAACCTGCCGGTCAACGCCGCGGGGATCCGGCTGCGCGACGTCGCCAACGTCACGTACGACTTCCCGGAGCGCGACTTCTTCTACCGGCTGAACGGCCTGAACGCGCGCCAGGCGGAGATCTACAAGGAGTCGGAGGCGAACATCGTGGAGGTGGCCCGGGCCGTCCGCGCCACCCTCGACGAGATCGCCCAGCGGCCCGGCATGGAGGGCGTCGGGTTCCGCTACTGGCAGGACCAGTCCGAGGGGATCCTCGAGGTGCTCCGGCTCCTCACCGAGGCCGGGATCTCGGGCGGGCTGCTCGCCGTGGTCGTGCTCTTCCTGTTCCTGCGGCGGCTCAAGCCCACGTTCATCGTGGCCATGGTCATCCCGATCTCGCTCATCGTCGCGATCCCGGTCCTGTACTTCGGCGGCGAGAGCCTGAACATCATCACCCTGTCCGGGCTCATGCTCGCGGTCGGGATGCTGATCGACAACGCCGTCGTGGTGGTGGAGAACATCTTCCGACACCGCGAGCTGGGGAGCACGGCGAAGCGGGCGGCGGTCGAGGGCACGGACGAGGTCTGGCTGGCCATCGTGTCCGGGACGCTCACCACGATCATCGTCTTCACGCCGCTCTTCTTCCTGCCGCCCACCCAGATGGGCGTGCAGTTCCGGGCGTTCGGGACCTCCATCTCCATGACGATGCTCGCGTCCCTCGCCGTGGCGTTCACCCTCGTGCCGCTCCTCGCCGTGCGGTTCCTGAGCGGCACCATACCGGAGCCCGGGAAGTTCCAGCGGTTGCTGAACGGCACCTACGGCCGGATCCTCGACGCCGTGCTCGACCACCGGTGGAAGGCCATGGCGGTGACGATCATCCTCTTCGCCGCCGGCGGGTGGGTGCTCTACTCGCTGCCGCGGGAGCTCATGCCCGAGGAGGACCAGCGCTTCATCCGGCTGAGCGTGGCCACGCCGCGGGGGATCACGGTCCAGGAGCGGAGCGAGATCTACCGGCAGGCCGAGCGGGTGATCCTGGACAACAAGGAGCGCTTCGAGGTCGAGCACGTGTCCACGTTCTCGGGCGGGCCGCGGGGCTCGATCTTCCTGACGCTCAAGCCGTTCTCGGAGGGCGGGAAGATCCCGACCGCGGTCATCGCGGAGCAGCTCATGGACGAGCTGCCCGTGATCCCGGGGGTGGAATGGCGGTCCCGCCGCGGGTTCGGTGGGCCGGGCGCGGGCGGGAACGTGCAGGTCCGGCTGATCGGGGAGAGCACGGAGGAGCTGGCTCGCCTGGCCGAGATCGTGGAGCTGGAGCTCGCCGCGAGCGTGCCGGGGCTCACGAACATCGACAACTCCCTCGAGACCGGGAACGAGGAGGTCCGGATCCGGGTGGACCGCCGCGCGGCGGAGCGGCAGGGGCTCACGTCCGAGGAGGTGGCGCAGGCGATCGCCGGGGCGTTGCGCGGGCGCGTCGCCACCCGGTTCCGCTCCGGGGAGCGGGAGGTGGACGTCACGCTCCAGCTCCGGGAGGAGGACCGCCTCTCCATCGCGCAGCTCGGCAACCTGGCCGTCGGCAACGCGGCCGGTCAGAGCATTCCGCTCGCCACGGTGGCGGACATCCAGGTGGTGGGCGGGCCGCAGGACATCCGCCGGGAGAACCGGCTGACCACGATCACGGTGTCCGGCGAGGTGGCGTCGTCTGCGAACCGGGAGGAGGTGATCCGGCAGGTGCAGGAGGCGATGGCCGGGATCGAGCTCCCGCACGGTTACCGTTGGGACCTGGGCCGCAACTGGCAGGAGGAGCAGCAGCAGTTCGGAGACATGGTGGGCGCCGGGATCCTGGCGCTGGCGCTGATCTACATCCTGCTCGCGGCGCTCTTCGAGAGCCTGCTGTATCCGCTGATCATCTACTTCTCGATCTTCTTCGCGGTGCCCGGGCTCGGGCTGATCTTCCTGCTGACCGGCACCACGTTCTCCACGCTCTCGTTCCTCGGGATCCTGATCACGGTCGGGATCGTGGTGAACAACTCCATCGTGATGATCGACCTGGTGAACCAGCTCCGGGCCCGGGGGATGAACCGCCGGGAGGCGCTGCTGGCCGGGTGCACGGCGCGGCTCCGGCCGATCCTCATGACGAGCCTGACCACGCTGATCGGGATGGTCCCGATGGCGTTCATGGCCACGGAGGGGACGGGCAAGATGTTCGCGCCGATCGGGCAGGCGGTGATCGGCGGGCTCACCACGTCCATGTTGCTCACGCTGACCTTCACGCCCACGCTGTACGCGTGGTTCGACGACATCGGCCTCTGGCTCCGCGCGGTGGCTCGCCGCGCGCTGCGTCTGGCCCGGCCCGCGGGCCGGGATGGGGTCTCGGAGCCCCAGCCGGCCGGGGCGCAGGGCGACTGAGCCCGGCCTTTGGCGCCGCGTCGTGAAACGCCCGCCGCCGACCTCGTAGTGGAAAATGGACCCCGCCCGTTCCGGGCCCGTGAATGCGGGTCCGGCCGGGCGTTGACCGGGGGCGCGGATCCGGGCTAGCTTCGGCGTCGCTCCGGTGCTCCCCGGCCGGTGCGGTACGCGTGTGCTGGAGGCGACGACCGTGTACTCGACCTGCCTGTTCTGCAATCAGTCGCTGGGCAAGAACGAGGTTCTCGAAGAGTTTCCCGTTGGTCGGCGCATCGCGTTCGACGGCGCGAAGGGCCGGCTGTGGGTGGTCTGCCGCCGCTGCGAGCGCTGGAACCTGGCGCCGCTCGAGGAGCGGTGGGAGGTGATCGAGGAGTGCGAGCGGCTGTTCCGGGGGACGCGGATGCGCGTGTCCACGGAGAACATCGGGCTCGCGCGGCTGGCGGAGGGGCTGGAGCTCGTGCGGATCGGACCGGCGCTCCGGCCGGAGTTCGCGGCATGGCGGTACGGGGACCAGTTCGGCCGGCGCCGGCGCCGGGCGATCCTGTACGGCGTCGGCGGCGTCACGGTGCTGACCACGCTCGTGATCGGCGGGCTGTTCGCGGGCGCGGCGTACGGCGCCGTGCTGGGACAGAGCGGCAACATCGCGAACCTCATCGTCAACGCGCGCACGGTCCTGAAGCTGCGCACCGAGGATGGCAAGGTCATCAAGCTGAGGGGCATGGACATCTACAACACGGTGTTCCTGCCCGGACAGAATGGCGAGCCGTGGCGCGTGGCGGTGGGCACCCACGACAGGCGCCGGGTCTTCGAGGGACTGGAAGCCCAGCGCGTGGCCGGGCTGGTCCTCCCGAAGGTGAACAGCGGCGGCGGGAGCCGCGCGACGGTCCAGGAGGCGGTCCGGCAGATCGAGGAGGCTGGCGGGCCGGAGGCGTTCATCACCTCGGACCTGGTGAACCCGCTCACGGCGCGGGAGTACGCGGCCAGCGGGCGGCTCGGCCCGATGTGGCGGACGAGGCGGGGCCCGGCCGGCGAGCCGACGCTCAGGGTCGGCGGGCTGCCCAGGCCGACCCGCCTCGCCCTCGAGATGGCGCTGCACGAGGAGGCGGAGCGCCGGGCCATGGAGGGCGAGCTCAAGGCGCTGGAGGTGGCCTGGCGCGAGGCGGAGGAGATCGCGGCCATCGCCGACAACCTGCTGCTCCCGCCGCACGCGGAAGAGTTCATCGAACGCCACCGCGCGGAGGCGACGGCCGGGGAGCCGGAGAAGGGCGCCGGGGCGTCCGCCTGACGCGCCGCCCCGCGCCGCGGCGGGGCCTGACCTCCCGGTGTCGACCGTCTCACGGGTCCGGGCGTGGCCCGGGCCCGCCGCGTTTTCCCGCGCGGCCCGTTCTCACGGCGGGCAATCACCGTTCGTCAGGCGACGTATCCCGCCGCACCCGCGTCGTCGGACTCCACCGCACCGGACACAACCGAGCTCCGGGCACCTCGGGGTCCGGGCCCTTGCCCGTGGCCGCTCCCGCCACCTCCCCGCCGCCGGTCCACGGAACCACCCGTTCGCGCGCGGTACGTCCCCTGCAATCTATGGTCCGGATGTCGTGCACCCGGGGAGCACCGGACCGGAGGGACCGATGGCGATGGAGAACAGCGAGCTGAAGCGGGTGATGCGGGAGCAGATCGAGCTGTACGACGCGATGACCCGCTCGATCTGGGGCGACCGCGTGACGCTCGGGATGACCGCGGCCGCGCTCGGCGGGTTCGGGATCGGCCTGCTGTTCAGCGACGGGTGGGGGCGGCGCTACCTGGGCGCGCTCTGCTACGCGCTCGCCGCCATGGCGCAGCTCTATGCGGCCATGATGCCGAAGACCGGCGCGGAGCGGGGCACGGAGCGGACCACGGAGCGGGCAGCGGAGCGGAGCCGGACGGCGCGGGCGAAGGCGGCGTAGCGCCGCGGACGCGGCGGCGGCGGCGTCGCCTACCGCGCGAGCGCGGCCACGGCCTTCGCGGCGAGGGGCGCGTCCCGGTAGATGTTCCGGAGCCCGCCGGTGGAGTCGTAGTTGTGGCCAACGAAGAAGAGCCCGGGCAGGTCCGCGCTGCGGACCCGGTCGGTGCGGAGCGCGAAGCCGCGGGCGTCGGTGCGGACGCGGCCGCCGAGCACGCCCAGCGCCGGACGGAAGCCGGTGGCGAGGATGACGTCGTCGAAGGGATCGGAGGCACCGTCCTCGAAGCGCATGCCGTCCGGGGTGAACGCCGCGGGCGCGCCCCGCATGGCCACGAGCCCCTCCCGGATCGCGTCCACGAGCCGGAACCCGATCAGCGGGATCGAGTCCAGGGGTGAGTGCCGTGGGCGGGGGAACGGCGGCGGGCCGCGGCGCGCATCCCCGATCCGGCGGACCGTGGCGGCGATGAGCTCCCGCACCGGGCGCGGGAGCGGCTGGATCGCCCACGAGAAGTACTGGATCGGCAGTCCGAAGAGCGTGAGCGGCACCACGTTCGCGCCGGACCGGATCGAGATGGCGACCTCCACGCCCGCGCGGCCCAGCTCGCTGGCGATCTCCGCGCCCGAGTTCCCGACGCCGACCACCAGCACCCGCCGGCCCCGGAACTCGTCGGGGTTCTTGTACGCGATGCTGTGCAACACCCGGCCACGGAACTCCTCGCGCCCCGGGATCTCCGGCATGTACGGGTTCGACATGATCCCGGTGGCGACGACGACGGCGCCGGTCTCCAGGGTCTCGCCGCCCGCGAGCCGCACCCGCCAGCCGCCGTCGACCGGGACGGCCTCCTCCGCCCCCACCCCCTCCCGCACCGGCAGCCCGAACGCCCGGGCGTAGTCCTCCAGGTAGCGGACCAGATCATCCCGGGTCGGGAAGAGCGGCGTCTCCCGGGGGAAGCGCCGTCCCGGCAGCATCGAGAGGTGCTTCCCCGTATGCAGGCGCAGCGAGTCGTAGCACGCCCGCCAGTTCGCCGCGAGCCGCCCCCGCTCCACCACCACGTGGTCGATGCTCCGGCGAACCAGCTCCCGAGAGGTCGCAAGCCCGGCGGGGCCCGCGCCGATCACCACCGCGCCGAGACGCGATCGGCCCGCCATACCGCTCCCCTCGCTCAATGCCAGTGCCCGTGCTCCGGGGACCAGACCGCGCCCGGCCACGGCGGGGAGTCCCCGCCCCGGCGCAGGACCAGCCCCACCGCCGTCAACACCACGACCACCGCCACGATCGCCACGATGAAGAGCGTGGCCGGGTCGAGCTTCCCGCGCCGCTTCGCCCGCCGCTCCTCCCGCTGCCGACGTCGAAGCTCCTTCTTCGAAGCCATCTCGCCTCCGTTCCGCTGCAGCGCCGGCCCGGATCCGCCTCAGCGCGTCCGACTCACCGCAGCACCACCGTCGCGGCGTCCTTGCCCAGCGTCTCGCCGCCCGGCCCGAGCGCCGTCGCCACGATCCGTAGCGACGAGGCATGCTCGAGCACCGACACGTCCACCGGGACCCGCGTGTTGGCCGTCAGGCGCCCCGGCTCGCGGATCACGTCCCGCTCGAAGAACGGCGTCGACCCAAGGTCCGTCGCCACCGAGAACCGGACCGCCCCGCCCTCCGCCAGCCGCGACACATCCGCCACCACCACCAGCCCCGGCTCTCGCACGACCGCATCCACGGACAGAACCTCGCCGGGCCGCGGGCTCAGCACCCGCACCACCCGCGTGTCCAGCTTCGGCCCCGCCGGGCCCGTCGGCCCCGGCCGCTCCACGTCCCCGGAACACGCACCCAGCACCGCGGCCAGCAGCACTGCCCACGCTCGCTTCATGGTTGCCTCCGGTCTCACGAGGAACGCAGCCCCGTCGCCGCGCGCGACCCCCGGCCGCCCCCCGAGCCGCCCCGGTCACGCCCGCCAACCCGTTCGCGCCCACGCGCGCAAGCGTCCGATCCGTTCGTTTCCCCATACTATCGCTCCGCCCCCGGCGTCTCAACCCTGTCGTTCGGGCGGACGGCCGCTACTGCCGTCCACCGCCCGCGCCCGACTCCCGGGCGGCGACACCGTGGAAGAGCGGGCGTCCGTTGGGCGGCGCCTCCGTCCCGACCGATGCGGGCGCGATGCACGCTCCGCCCGCGCGCCGCGATGCCGGCGCCCACAGCCATCCGACGCGCACCACCCGGCCGCGATCTTCCGCGGGCAGCCCGGGGAGAGGCGCACGCCGCGCCCGATGGCCGGCGAAGTCGTCCGCCGTCCGGGAGTATTCCCGTGGGGCCTATCCGGCCGACGGCCACACCCGCGCGCCGAGCAAGAGTCCGCCGCCAGCGGACAGGAGACCGACCAGCAGGCTCTCGAGCGTGTACGCCGCGGCACGCGCCCAGGCGCCTTGCTGGAGCAGCACGATGGCCTCGTAGGTGAACGTGTGAAGGTGGTGAAGGTGCCGAGGATCCCCGCCGCGACGAAGGCCCGCAGCTCCGGGGCGGCGCCGGTCGCGTCGAGGTAATGGACGGAGAAGCCGATCAGGAGGGAGCCGATGGCGTTGACGGCGAAGGTGCCCCAGGGGAAACCGGCTCCGGCCCAGGAGTGGATCCAGCCGCCGAGGGCGTAACGGGCCACGGCGCCGAGCGCGCCGCCAACGGCGATGTAGAGGACGAGCACGTTGTGGTTGCTCCGGATCGAGGCTGAACGCCGTGAATACAGAAACCTCCCGTCGGGCCGGGCCCGAGGGGAGGAGTCATCAGCGGCCGCACGGCCGCGGTTTCGGCGAACCCCATCGCCAGGACTGGCGGTCCACGATAACGCTCGCGCCCGGACGCGACAAGATTCCGCCGGTACGGCGGTCGCGCCTCCTACCGCGGACCCGGCGCGGCAATGCCCGCCGGGGACGCGCCAATCCAACGCAAACCACGGCCCGGTCCCCTCTTGCACCCGCCCGCACTCCCGGCCTAGTTTGCGGCCGGACGGGAAACGGCCTGGTGGTCCTGCTTCCCGGACCGCGTCGCCGCCCCCGCCCGCACCCGCCCCCGAGCAACCCTGGACAGGAGCGAACCCGTGCCGAGCATGGACCTGCAGCCGCGCAGCGGGACCGAGATCGTGGACGCAGCGTTCCAACTGTACCGGCGCCATTTCGGGCCGCTCGTCGCACTGACCGCCATCGCGTTCCTCCCGCTGTTCGTGCTCAGCCCGGTCCTGGTGGCCGAGGCGGACCCGGAGGCCCTCGAGGCGGCCCAGGTCGTGGGCATGTTCGGCCTCATCGCAGTGGCGTGGGTGTTCGGCTCCCTGGCCGAAGCCGCCATCGTGCTCGCCGTCTCGAACAGCTACCTGCACAGCGACCCGGACGTGGGCGGCGCGCTCCGCCGCACCCTGAAGCGCCTCGGCACCGTCATCGTGGCGTCCCTCTTCAAGTGGTTCGTCATCGTCGCGGTGGTCGTGGCCGCGGCCATGCTCGGGGGGCTGGCCGTCGCGACCGTGACCGGCGTGGTGGGCGGCGTGCTCGGCAGCCCGGTGCTCGCCGCGGTCCTGGCCGTGATCCTCAGCCTCGGAGCCATGGCCTTCACCCTGCTGGCCGGCGCGCACTTCTTCGCCCGGTACTTCGCGGTCTCGGCCGCGGTCATGATCGAGGGGCTGGGCGCGCTGGCGGCGATGCGCCGGTCCCGCGACCTGTCGAAGGGCTTCCGCGTGAAGATCGCGCTCGTGCTCGGGATCCCGCTCCTCGTCATCATGATCCTGAACATGGTGCTGGGCACGATCTTCGAGTTCCTGCCCATGCCGCTCGCCCTCACGGCGGTCGGCCAGCAGGCGGTCAACGCGGTGACGTACCCGTTGGCCGGCGTCATCGCCACGCTCATGTACTACGACGTGCGCGTGCGGCGGGAAGGGCTCGACATCGAGCTGCTGGCGAAGGCGCTCGGCTCGCCCGACGAGTCCTCCCCGGCCGCGGCCGGGTGACGGGCGGGACGGGGGAGGAGGCCTGCCGGGGTGCAGATTCCCGAGCCCACGATCCGGGAAGCGGTCGCCGCCGTCTTCAGCGATCCGGCCTACGGCTCGGAGTCGCTCCTGAGCCGCATCCGCGGCTGGATCCTGGATCTGATCGAGTCGCTGCTCCTGCGGCTCGACCCGGGCGGGATGCCGCCGTGGGCGTTCTGGGCGCTGGTCGGCCTGACGGCCGCGCTGCTGCTTGCGCTCCTCGGCCGTGCCGCGTGGGCGGCCAGGGCGTTGCGGCGGGCCCGGACGGCGGGCGCCGCCGCGCTCGCGGGTCCGGGCGAGGATGCGGACCCGTGGGCCGCCGCGGCGCGGCTCGCCGCGGCCGGGAACTTCGACGCCGCGGTGCACGCCCTCTACGCCGCCGTGCTCCACGCCCTCGCCGGCGGCGGCTACGTCGAGCTCCACGAGTCCAAGACCGTGGGCGACTACCTCCGGGAGCTGGCCGCCCGCTCCGTACCGTGGCGCGGCGTCTTCCAGGAGTTCGCGCGCGGCTACGAGCTCGTGGCGTACGGCGGCGTGCGGTGCGACGCGGACCGGTACGGCAGGCTGCTCGGCCTGGCGGGCCGGCTCGCCGGCCGCGGAGGTTGAGATGCCGACGTCGCCTCCCGACCGCAGCTGGGGGAAGCGGGCCCGGCGGGGGAGCTGAGCCATGCGCCGGTCCGGCCTCGACCGCCTGCTCACGCCCAAGGGCGCCCTCGGCCTCCTCGCCGCGATCACCCTCGCGGTCGTGCTCCTCTCGCCCTGGTCCCGCCGCGAGGACTGGACGCCCGCGCTAAGCTCCTATGGGACGGGGCCCCACGGCGCCCGCGGGCTGTACGACCTGCTGGACCGGCTCGGGTTCCGGGTCGAGCGACGGCTCACGCCCATGCGCCAGGCGCTGGACGGCGAAGCCATCTACCTGGTGCTCGACCCGACGGAGGCGCCGACCGCGGCCGAGGTGCACAACCTCCTGGAAGCGGTGCGGGCCGGCGCGGGGTTGCTGGCGATCCCCACGCCCGGCACCCGGCTCGCCGACTCGCTTGGTGTGGCCCGCGGCTCCGCGCTGGTCCGGGCGCTCGCCACGGATTCCGTGGAGCTGGGCGACGACGGGCTCCCCATCCCCCGGACCTCCCGCTTCACCCGCTCGGTGCTGCGCCGCCCACCGGAGCCGGGGGACAGCAGCACGGTGTACCGGCCGCCCCCGGGCGCCGTCGTCTTCCTCTCCCACGAGACGGAACGCGGCCGAGAGCCGGCGATGGTCGGGTTCACCCTGGGACGCGGCCGCGTCGTCGTCGCCGCGGACCCGGAGCAGTTCACGAACGAGCTCCTGCGCCGGGGGGACGCGGCCGTGCGCGCGGTCCGGCTCGTGGAATGGCTCGCGGACGGCCGGGACCTGCCCATCGTGTTCGACGAGTTCCACCACGGCTACGGCCGGCAGGGCGGTGTGGCCCGGGTGACCCGCCGGGCTTTGGCCGAAACGCCGCCCGGCAGGATGCTCCTCCAGCTCGGCGTGGCGGGGCTGCTCCTGCTCGTGGCGATCGGCGCGCGGCCGGTTCGGCCACGGCCACCGGTGCGCATCGAGCGACGCTCCCCGCTCGAGCACGTGCACGCCCTGGCCCGGGCCTACGAAACGGTGGGCGCGGTGGAGCGGTCCGCCCGCCTGCTCGTGCGCGGGCTCCGGCGCCGCCACGGCGGATACGGCGCGCCCCAGGACGAGGCCGCGTACCTCGACGCCCTCGCCCGGCGCCACCCGGACCTGGCCCCGGACATCGCCACGGTCTCCGCGGCGCTCGGCCACGAAGGAGCGAAGCCGGAACCCGCGGCCGTCGCCACGGCCATACGCAACATCGAACGGACCCTGAATCCATGACGCCGGAAATCATTGCGGAGAAGCTGGCGCGCGTTCGGGAGGAGGTCGCCGCGCGCGTGGTCGGGCAGGACGAGGTGATCGACCAGGCGCTCGTCACCTTCCTCGCGCGCGGGCACGCGCTCCTGGAGGGTGTGCCCGGCACCGCGAAGACGCTCCTCGTCCGCGTCCTCGCCAGCGCCCTGGACACCCGCTTCGCGCGCATCCAGTTCACGCCGGACCTCATGCCCGCGGACGTGACCGGGACCACCGTGCTCCGGGACGGCGGACGCACCACCGAGTTCCGGCCCGGGCCCATCTTCACCGACCTGCTCCTGGCCGACGAGATCAACCGCGCGCCCGCCAAGACCCAGGCCGCGCTCCTCGAGGCCATGCAGGAGCGGCAGGTCACGGTCGATGGCGAGAGCCGCCCGCTCGGCCCGCTCTTCACCGTCTACGCCACCCAGAACCCGGTCGAGTACGAGGGCACCTACCCCCTCCCCGAGGCGCAGCTCGACCGGTTCCTCCTCAAGATCCGGGTGGAGTACCCGCCCTACGAGGCCGAGCTGACCATGCTGGACAACTACGCCCGGGGCTTCGACGCGGAGCGGCCGGACGCCGCGCTCCCCCAGCCCGTGCTCGACGCCGACACGCTCCTCGCCCTGCGGGGCGCCGTGGACGCCGTGCACGTGGAGCCCGAGGTGCGGGCGTACATCGCGGACATCGTGCGCGCCACGCGGGAGGATCCCTCCATCACCCTCGGCGGCTCGCCCCGGGCCACGGTCGCGCTCTTCCGCGCGGCCCGCGCCAGCGCGCTCCTCGCCGGTCGAGGGTTCGTCACCCCGGACGACGTGAAGGGTCTCGCGCCCGCGGTGCTCCGGCACCGGATCCTGATCGCGCCCGAGCTGGAGATCGAGGGCCGGTCCGCCGACGACGTGCTGGCCGAGCTCCTCGCGCGGGTCCCGGCGCCGCGGTGAGCGCCGGGTCCCGGGCGCCGGGCGTGGCGTGCGCCGCGCGGTGTCCGGGCGCCGGGGCGGTCGGGTCCGAGGTCGGGTCTCGACGTGCGACGGCCGTCACCGAGGTCGGCTGGGCCCTCCAGGTTGTTCGTGCTACTGGACACAATACTACATCATGCAATAGTATTGCGTGATTGAGTATCGTGTCTCCTGGCCGGGAGGACCCCATGGGACCCCTGGAGGCGCGCGAACGACTCGGAGCGTTCATCGAGTCCGGCGTCGAACACGACACCCTCGCCCTCGTCTACGGACGCCGACGCATCGGTAAGTCGACCATGCTCGTCTCGCTCGTCGAGGAGCGCGGCGGATTCTACTGGGAGGCGACCCGCGGCGAAGCCGCCATCCACCTGGCGAGGCTGGGGGACGCGCTGGGCGCGCACCTGGGCGTGGGCCGGCTCTCGCTGGAGAGTTGGGAGGAGGCGCTGCGCCGGCTGCTGGAGCTGGGCGCCGCGGGCCCGGTCCCGGTGGTGCTGGACGAGTTCGGCTACGTGCTGGAGGCCGACCCCAGGGTGGACTCGGTGATCGCGTCGGCGCTGGGGCCGGCCGGCCGCCGGGCGAACCCGGGGCAGACCCGGCTGATCCTCTGCGGGTCCGCCATTGCCGTCATGACGGCGCTCACGGCCGGAGAGGCGGCGCTGCGCGGCCGGACCGCGCTCGAGATCGTCATGCAGCCCCACGACTACCGCCAGGCGGCGGCGTGGCTGGGGGAGGACGCGTCGTGGAGGCTCGCGGCGAGGGTGTACGCGGTCATCGGCGCCGTGATCGGCTACGCCACCGACATGGTCGATCACGATCTCCCGCGGGACGAGGTGGACTTCGACCGCTGGGTCGTGGATAGGATCCTCGCGGGCGCGGCCGCGTTGCGGCACGAGGCCACGACGCTCCTCGCGGAGGACCCGACCGTGGCCGCGTCCCGCACGGCGATGCACCACAGCATCCTGGGCGTCATCGCGAACGGAGCGGTCACGGCGGGGAAGATCTCCCAGCGGCTGAAGCGCCCGGTCTCCAACATCGATCCGGTCCTGAAGCGGCTCATCTCCGCCGGGTTCGTGGTGCGGCACGCGGATCCGATCCGGGAGCAGCGTTCCACGTACGCGCTGGCGGACCCGTTCCTCCAGTTCCACTACGCGATCCTGGAGCCGCACGGGTCGCTGCTCAGGGCCCGGAACCCCGGGGAGGTGTGGGAGCGGTGCTTGAAGCGGGTCTTCGACTCGCGCGTGCGCGGTCCGGTCTTCGAGGAGCAGGCGCGGACGTGGGTCCGCCACTTCGCGGACCCGGAGACGCTGGGCGGCGAGCCGGACCACGTGGGCCCGTCGTCCGTGGCGATCGACGGGACGGAGCACGAGCTGGACGTGGTCGTGGCCGCGGATGACGGCGCGGCCGTCCCGGCGGAAAGGGCGATCCGCGCGATCGGGGAGGCGAAGGCGGGCGAGACGCTCGGGCCCGGGGACCTGCGCCGGCTGGAGCTGGCCCGGGCCGCCCTCGGGTCCCGCGCCGCGCACGCGAAGCTGCTCCTGTTCGGCCCGGCGTTCGAGCCGGAGCTGGTCGCCGCAGCGAGGGGGCGTGAGGACGTCGAACTGGTGGACCTGGAGCGGCTCTACACGGGGTCGTGAGGCGACGTCGCGCCGGGCCCGGTCCCGGCGCCGTTCCGGCCCCGGGGCGGCCGCCGCCGTCACCCACCGCGTCGAGGGCGAGTCGGTCCGTGGAGGCGGCGTGCGCGAGCAGAAGGGGCGTCGGGGACGTCCGTTTTCGCCGCGCCGGGCCCCGGGGATGATCCTCGGGGCCGGGGCCCCCCGCGCCTTCCCGCCGTGGCCGGAGCCGGTCGCCCGGCCCCGCACCGCGCCGCCGGGCGGGCCGCTGATCCCTGCAGGCCGGCGGTCAACTCCGTCGGCCGTCGACCCTCTCCACCCGCATCCTCACCACGAACGGTACATCGAGCTCGTCCGGCACCGAGGCCCAGACCTCCCGGGCCGTGACGTGCCAGAGGCGCATGGACGAGGCCAGCTCGAGGGCGCCGAGCGGCTCCCCCTCGGCGTCCAGGACGAGCCATTCGCGCCGATCGACGTTGGGGCGGTCCTCCCGCCGCAGCCAGAGCGTGCCGTCCGCGCCGGCCACCGCCTGGGTGACCGGTGGGTAATGGGCGGGCAGGTAGAGCTTGTCAAAGAGGGTGCGCTCCGCCTCCCGCTCCGACAACCCCGTCATACGCGCGAGCCCGGCCGCCGAGACCCTGATCCGCTCCTCCAGCCAGTCCCGGTCCAGGGGCACCGGCACGTACGGGTAGGTGCGCGTCCGGATCGTGTCGCCCGACGCCGACAGCCACGTCACCCGGAACGCCGCGTCCCGCTCGGACTCCGCCGCCGGCCGCTCGACCACGTACACCACGAGGCCATCCGGCGAGTACGCCACCAACGGGTCGGACACGAACGCCTGCGGAAGCATGACGACCCGCTCGCCCGCCTGGATCAGGACCTGCTCACTCCGGTACTGCGGCACGGTCACCGTGTCCACCACCTCCCCCGACCGGTCGACGCGCAGCACCGGCGCCGGCCGCGGCGAACCGTCCGCCGCCGCGGGGGACACGGCCAGCGCCCCGATCGCCGTGCCATCGGCCAGGAGGCGGGCGGGCACGCTCCCCACCAGATCCGGATCCCGGGAGGTCAGCGCGAGCGTGAGTGACGCCACGAACCGCCCGTCCGGCTCGTAGAGATTCACCCGCCGCAGACGGGGATCGGTCACGTACAGCGTGTCCGACACCCAGCCCAGCTCCCGGATCGCCTCCGTCTCGCCCGGTCCCTGGCCCCGGCGGCCGAACGCGCCCACGTAGCCGCCGTCCGCGTCGAACACCCGGATCCGCTGGTCCTGCGCGTCCGCCACGTAGACCCGGCCGTCCGGCGCCGGGAGCACGCCCGCGACCCGGCTGAAGCCCGTGAGCGTGTCCTCAACGCTCCCGATCCGGAGCTCCTCCACCAGCGTCCACCGCTCCGGCTCCCGCATGGCCCCGGTCGCGTCCGGCTCGCAGCCCCCGGCCAGCAGCGCGGCCAGGAGCCCGGCCGCCAGGACCGCCGCCCGCGGCGCTCCAGGGTCCACCATCGTTCGATTTCTCGCCATGTCCGCGCCTCCCTCGACGTGATCGCTCTCGCCGGACTCCCGTCCGCACCGGGCATCATCGCGCCCCGATGGCCCTCCCGCCCGGGTCGCGGCCGACCGCGCGGGCCGGCCGCACCCACGATACGTCGTGGGCTCGCCGCAGTCAACTATAAGTCTAGTAGATGGCGCGCAAACTGTTGCCCGGGCGGCCTGTCCGGGGCCGCAGACGCGATCGCCCGGGCCGGAGCGTGGTATCAAGACGATCGTGGAGCTCGTCAGCGGGCGGCGGGTCGCGCCGGCGGCGGTCGTGGGGAAACCCGCTCGTCGTGCGGCCGTTTGGTAGGCGGTGGGGCCGCCCGGCCAGAACGACCGGGCTGCGGTCGTGGAGGGGACGGCCCGGCCGGGCGGGCGAGTCGAGCGCTCAACATGGCCATTGCGCCTCCACGGGTCCGGCCGTGAGCAGGGCCGCACCGTGCCGGCCGGGCCTCGAGGCGCGGGTACCGGCCGACGGGGTGGGGTGGCGTGGTGGTCGGGGTGCGCCGCGCTGACCACGCCCGGAGGCGATGCCGCCAGCGGGCCCGCGGCGCCGGCGCCACCGTGACGGCGTGCCGCCGCCCGTTTATGTTCAGTCGGTCACGGCCAGAGCAGCGGCAGGTTTTCGGGGCAGGGCACGAGGTGCGGAAACTCATCGTCCTGATGGTGACGGCGTTCGTGGACATGGTGGGCCTCCTGGCCATCATTCCACTGCTGCCGTACTACGCGTTGCGCTTCGGCGCGAACGGGCTGGTCATCGGGCTCCTGATCTCGTCGTACGCGGTGGCGCAGCTCATCGCCGCGCCGCTGTGGGGGCGGGTCTCGGACCGCTACGGTCGCCGGCCCGCGCTCCTGGCCGGGCTGGCTGCCGCGGCGGTGGCGTACCTGGTCTTCGCGTTCGCGAACTCGATCTGGCTGCTCTTCCTGTCGCGGATCGTGCAGGGGGCGGGGGGCGGGACGGTCGGCGTGATCCAGGCGTACGTGGCGGACGCGCTGGAGCCGAAGGACCGGGCGAAGGGGCTCGGCTGGCTCTCCGCGGCCACGAACCTGGGCGTGACGATCGGGCCGGTGATCGGGTCGCTGACCCATGCGTGGGGCCCGTCCGCGCCCGGGCTCTTCGCCGCGGCGCTCTGCACGCTGAACATCCTGTTCGCGTTCCGCTTCCTCCCGGAGACGAACGTGCGGCGCGCCGCCGACCCGGGCGTGGCGCGCACCCGGCCGCGGCACGCGGTGTGGCGGGTGATCACCCGGTCCGGGGAGGCGCCGCACCGGCTGATCTGGATGTACGCCATCACCATGGGCGCCTTCCAGGGGATGAACGCGATCCTGGCGCTCTTCCTGGCCCAGGAGTTCTCGGTCACGGAGCGCCACATCGGGTTCTTCTTCATGTACATCGGCGCGATCTCGGTGGTGACCCGGGCGGTGGTGCTCGGCCGCATGGTGGACTGGCTGGGCGAGATCCGGCTGTCCCGGCTGGGGATGGCGCTCCTCACGGCCGGGCTCGTGTTCATGCCGGTCACCCATGACCTGAGGGCGCTCGCGGTGGCGGTGGCGCTGATCCCGCTGGGCACCGCGTTCACCTTCCCGTGCGTGACCGCGCTCCTCTCGCGGGTGATCGGGGACCACGAGCGGGGGCTGTACATGGGCGTGCAGCAGACGTTCGGCGGCGCGGCGAGGGTGCTGGCGCCGATCTGGGCGGGGCTCGCCTGGGACCGGCTCGGCGTCGGGGTCCCGTTCTGGACCTCGGCCGCGCTCGTCGCGTTCACGATCACGCTCGGGATCGGGCTCGAGCGGCACACGGAGCCCGGGGTCCAGCCGGCCGCCCAATGAGCACGAACGGCTCGCGGCCTCTGGCAGGCGTACCCCATCCCGTTCCCGGCGGCCCCGGCGGGCGGTGGCGGGTATCGTTCCGGTACCTGCCGGGCCGCCGGCTCGCCGGGCTCGTGGCCCTAACCTCCCCGTTCTGGCTGCTCTCGGCCACGGGCGCCGGGCCGTGGCCCGCGCTGATCGCCGGCGCGCTGGTGCTCGTTGCCGCGGTCGTGGACGCGCTCCTGATCCCGGGCCGCGCCCACCTCGCCGTGCGGCGCACGCTCCCGGAGGCGGTGGGGTTGGGCGACGTCGCGTCCGCCGCGATCGAGGTGCGATCCGCCTGGCCGGTGCGGCTCCACGTCGAGGTCAACGAGCCGCCGGTGCGCGGGCTCGAGCGGACCCGCCCCGCGCCGGACCCGGACGCGCCGTGGAGGGTCGGGCGCGCGCGGATCGGGCCCCGCGACGTCGCCCGGATCGAATACCAGCTCACGGGGCGCGAACGGGGCGAGCACGAGATCGGCCCGGTGGTGCTGCGGGTGGCCGGACCCATGGGGCTTATGCGCCGGACCCTCACCTACCCGCTCCCGGCCACGGTCCGGGTGCTCCCCTCCCTCGCCGGCGTGCGCCGCCTCCGCCTCCTCGCCATCCAGCACCGGCTCCGGGATGCCGGGATCCGGGCGATCCGCCGCCGGGGCGACGGCTCCAGCTTCGCGAACCTCCGGGAGTACGTGGAGGGGGACGACCCCCGCCGCGTCGACTGGAAGGCCACCGCCCGCCGGGGGAAGCTCATCGCCCGGGAGTACGCCCACGAGCAGGGCCAGACCGTGGTCATCGCCATCGACGCCGGCCGCATGATGACCCAGCTCGCCGGCGGCGTGCCCCGCTTCGAGCACGCGCTCTCCGCCGCCACCGTGCTCGCGGACGTGGCCACCCGGTCCGGCGACCACGTGGCGCTCCTCGTCTTCAACGACGCGGTCCGCGCCTTCGTCCCGCCCACCCGCGGCGCCCTCGCGCTCCGGCTGATCCGGGACGCGACCCTCGACGTCACGCCGAACATGGCCGAGCCGGACTACACCGGCGCGTTCCGCGCCCTGGCCCGGCGCCACCGCAAGCGCTCCCTCCTGGTCCTCTTCACGGACGTGGTCGACCCGCGGGCGTCCCGCGCCCTGATCGCCTACACCACCCGCAGCGCGGCCCGGCACCTGCCCCTCGTGGTCGCGCTCCGCAACGACGACCTGGCCGAGGCCGCGATCCCCCGCCCCGACGCCGGCGACCTCGCCCTGTTCGAGAGCGCCGGGGCCGAAGAGCTGCTCCTCGAGCGCGAGGAGGCCCTCGCCCGCATGCGCCGCGCCGGCGTGTCCGTCCTCGACGTCTCCCCCCGCGAGCTCGCCGCCGCCGTCGTGAACCGGTACCTGGAGGTCAAGGCGAGGGGGGTGTTGTAGGACGGCCATCGGTGGAAACAGATGGCGGGACGTGGGGAGAGGCCCGGGAGATCATCCGAGAAAAATCTTGCACAATCCAGCAAACGGCGGGAAATTGTCGATTGGGGCGCCTCCGGCGCGAGACGCACGGATGGGATCCGGATCCCGTTGAGGGTATGGTCCGCGAGAGCACCCTCCGGCCCTCGCGGCCACGGCGTCGCGGGAAGGGATCCGGCCGGTTCAGGTGATTGTGGGCACGGCGGCGGGCCACGCCGTCGGACGCGCGCTGCTCGGCGGCGTGGATTTCAGCATCGGCACACCGTTGCCCGCGGCGGGATTCGCGGTGCTCGTGGCCGGGAGCGGCGCCCTCGCGCACGGCATACGGTGAGCTCCTCCAGGGGTGCGTTGTGAGCGGTCGGCGCGGTGTATCCCGACCCTGGGCGGATGTGTTCTCGGGGCACCGTGCTCCGGCGGCCGTCTTCGGCGCGGCGCTGCTGCTGTTCGGCTTCGCCTCGCCGGCGCATGCGCAGGCGCCGGGCCGGCGCGCCGTTCCGGAGATGATGGCCGCGGCACGGACCCATGCCTCGTACGGAAGTGGTGTCGCCGACGGGATCCTGGCTCAGCGGGACAGCGTCTACGCACGGGCCGTCCTCGACGAGCTGGCGGACAGCCTGGCGGTTATGGCCATCGCTGCGGAGTTCGCACGTGCGCAGCGGGATCTGGCGCGAGGCAATCGTGGCGCTCAAGTACGCCGACGGTCCGACCGCACGCGTTCCCTACGACGGCGCCGCCGAGCGCCTCATGCGGATCCACCGGGAAGCCCGCGACCGGACGCTCGGGATCCTCGCGTTCGGGGCGCTGCTCGATCAGAAGGACATCGACCGGGTGCTGCCGTACGTGCGGGCGTTCGTGACCTCGGACCAGCCGGAAACGGCTGACGCCGTGAGCCAGATCATCATGCGCTCTTACGAGGGGACGCGGTTGTATCGTCCCGAGGCGCGGGCGCTGTTGAAGGAGCTCTACGAGCGGGATCTGGTCCCGAACCCGGAGGCGCGGGAAGTGCTCGAGGGGTTCGCCCTCGGGCAGGGCTGGACCCGGCGGCCGTAGCGGGACGCATGGCCGGTCCAAGGTCCCGCCGGTGGTCGGCGCCGTTTCGTTCGACCCGGAGGGGAGGCTCCGGGTGCCGCGGGAGATCGCGGGGGGCGAGCGGGACGTGATCGACGTCCTCGATGCCGACGGCCGCTCCCGGGGACGTTGCCGTCGGCACGCCCTTCCCGGCGGCGTTCGCCGGCCCGGATCGCGCCATCGTGGTGGACCGGGATTCCCTCGACGTCCCGGTGATTCGGGTGTTCTCGATCCGGCGGGGTTGACGGGCGGCCCCGGGTCCCCGCAGGAGAAGTTCGGAGCCGACCATCCAATAGATACGAGCGGCTCCGGGGCGGGCGGCGGCGGTTACCGGTCCGGCGGCCGCCGCGCCCGGCATGCCGGATCCGGCCGTCGTCGCCGGGCTCCGGACGTGCGGCCGATCGTCCGCCAGGGCCGCCGCGCCACGGCTGAGGGGACGCGCGCCCATCCCCCGAGCGAAGAGTGGCGGCCCGCCCGGGCGATTCTTCTACAGATCCCTGCGACCCCCATCCGGAAGGCGATGTGATGAACCGCTGGCTCATCCTCTCGATGGCGGTGCTCCTCCACGGGTGCGCGGCGGCGGACCGGGACCGGGGAGCCGGTGGAGCGGGCGAAGCCGCCGTCTCGGAGCTCCGCCACGAACGGCGGATGGAGTGGAGCGCGCAGGATTCCGCCGTTCTACGACCCACGAACCTAGCCATTGCCGGCGAGGACCTGGTGATCGCCGACGAGGCCGATCCGACAGTACGGGTCATCGACCGGGCCGGCGGCCTCGTACGGGTGATCGGCAGGCATGGAGGCGGACCGGGCGAGCTCCGCGGCATCAGCGACATCGATGTGCACGGGTCGGGCGAGATCGCGGTAGGCGACCCGCGCAATCTCCGGATCTCCGTGTTCGGCCTGGACGGGTCGCTGGTCCGGGAAGTCCCGGTCCGGATGTCCTTCGGAGCGGTCGCATTCGACGCCGCCGGGCGCTTGCACGTGGACTTCATGAGGCCGCTCGATGGGCCGAGGGAGCCGGGCGCGCCCACCATCGGGGTGCTGTCCCCGGACGGCGAGAGATTGTTCACGTACGGCAACTACCAGCCGCAGGACCACCCCCTCGCCGACGGAATGGCCAACCAGGTCCGCTTCGCGGCCGCCCGGGATGGCGGGGTGTGGGTCCTTTGGGCGTACCTGGGCATTGTGGAGCACCGCGACTCCACGGGCGCGCTCGTTCGGCGGTTCGAGCTCCCGCCGTCGAAGGGGCGGCCAGCCGGCGGCCCGTTCATCGAGCAATCGCCGGACGACCCGAACGTCTTCGCGATCGTCCGCCTTCCGGTGGCCGACGACATCGCGGTGGACGATCGGGGGCTGCTCTACGTCCTCGCCCGTCAGACGGATGACAACGGTCGTGATTATTCGGAGATCCTGATCTACGACGCCGATGGCGGACCCGTGAACGCGTTCGCGCTGGACCGCGCCGGGAGGCGTCTGGCGGTGGATGGCGACCTCGTCTACGTGCTCGGCGACGTCTACCGGTACGAGTTGCCGAGCATCGACGTGTACCGGGTCGTCAGGGGTGCTGCCGTGGAATGACGCGGCGTCGTCCAGAGGATAGCGGTGACGATCCGGGCACAGATCGGCGCTGGCGGTGCGGAGGTGAAGCGGGGCCGTGGTCCCCGATCCTGACCCAACCACGATCCATGGTGGTGGCCAGGAGGGTGCGATCATGCGGGCTTCCCGTATGTCGCACGATGTTCGGTGTGTTGGACGGGATCCGCCGTTCGCGCTGATCCGTCCGCGGAGGAGGCCGAGCGCGATCGGGCCGTCGGCGCTGGGGCTCGCGGGATGTGTCATGGCCCTGGCTCTGCTCGCGGATCCAGCCCGTGGGGAGCGAGGCGGGTCCCAGCCGGCCGGTACGGCATCGGTCAGCTCCCGCGCGGACGTGCCCGGCGGAGCCACGGCGGCCGACACCGTGCGCTGGACGGTGCGCGAGGATCTGTCCATCGGCATGCTCGATGGCCCGGAGGCGTACACGTTCGGGCGGGTGAGGGGCGTGCTCGTGAGCGACTGCGGGGAGATCGTCGTCCTGGAAGCCGGGGACGGCACGATCCGGGTGTTCTCTCCGGAAGGGAAGTTCCTGCGGTAGTTCGGGGCGGCGAGGCGACGGGCCGGCGGAGTTCCGGAACATGATCACGGGCGTCCTGAGGCGGGACACGGTGACGTCTTCGACCTCGGCCACTGGTAGGTCGTCCGGTTCGACCTGGAAGGACGGCTCCTGGAGACGGTCCGCGTACCCATCAATGGTCTCACCCACGGCCTCATCCTCAGGGCGCACCTGCTCCCGGATGGGAACTACCTGCTCCAATCCAGCTTGGGGTGCAGCTATCCACCGAACCCGGAGCGGCAGAACCGGTGGTACCTGACGCTCCTCTCCCCGGACGGCGCGCGGCTGGACGATGTGCACTCCGCGCCGGTCACGAGCCGGGTGAGCGTGTTCGTGGGCCGACAATGTGTCACGCTGCGGCAGGCGTTCGGCCGCTTCCCGTGGGTCGGGGTGGTGGCGCCGGACGGTCGGGTCGCGTACGGGGACGCGGAGCGTTTCGAGATCGGGCTCTACCGGATCGATCCGCGGCGGCCGGGGCTGGGGGAGCCGGAGGCGCGGATCCGCCTCGACCGGTCGGCGGCGCCGGTCACGGCCGCGGACCGGCGGGAGTTCCGGGAGCGCAACCTGGAGTCCGCGGAACGGGCGGACGCCCGGATTCGGCAATACGCTCGCCTCGTCCGGGAGGCGCTGGACCGCTACGACGGCTACCCGCGGACCTGGCCGGCGTACGTGGACCTCCGCTTCGATGACGGCGGCCGGCTCTGGGCCCAGCGGCCGAAGCGTCCGGATGACCGGCAGGTATTCTGGGAGCTCTTCGGCCGGGACGGTCGGCACCTCGGCGCCGTGGCGGTCCCGGCCGGTCTCGAGATCCACACGCTCCGCCAGGACGGGATCTACGGCGTGGTGCGGGACGAATTCGGCATCCAGTACGTCGAGCGCTACCGGCTCTGCGATCGGCCGGGGCGTGCATCGCGGCGGCGGTGAGGGCGGGGCCGGCCTGCGCGGCCGTTCGCTCCCGGAGAGCGGTTCGCGCCGGCTCATGACTCCGGTGGGGGTGGGGAGCTTCCCGCCCGCGGCGCGAGGCGCTTCGTCTATCGGCCGGCGGGGGCGTTCTCGCCGTAGGCCATCCGTTCTCTGAACGCGACGTCATCCTCGCCTCCTCCGCGGCCGAGGGCCACGTACCCGGCGAGGAGCAGGGCGCTCAGGGCGGCGACGGCGGCTTTCGCGGCGAAGCCCAGGTCGGCCCGGGGCGAGATGAGCCCCTCGATCGCGCCCGCGGCGAGGAGGAGCAGGGTCGCGGCGGCGAGGAGGCGGAGCGCGCGCCGGCCCTGGAGCACGAGCGCCTCGCGCCGGGTCCGGGGCCCGGGGAGCACGAGCGCCCGGGCGATCACGAACCCGCCGCCCGCGGCGATGGCGATGGCGCTCAGCTCGAAGACCCCGTGGGCGATGACGAAGTCCAGGATGTTCATCCCCACGCCCCGGGCGGCGAAGACGCCGATGGCCGCGCCGATGGAGATCCCGTTGAAGAGGAGGAGCACGGCGGTCAGGATCCCGGCGGAGAGCCCGGACGCGAAGGCCAGGAACGAGACCTGGACGTTGTTGCGGATGACGGCGCTGGCCAGGATCGGGCGGGTGTAGTCCTGGACGTCGATGTAGCGGGTGTCGCCGGCCTTCGCCCGCTCGACCGCGAGCTCCGCCCGGTCCAGGAGCGCGGGCGGGACGATCTCCTGGGCCAGGAGCGGGTCGCGCAGGACGCCGAGGAACGCGGCGGCGCCGGAGCCGAACAGGAGCGCGGCCGCGGCCAGGATCGGCGCGGCGGAGCGGCGGAGCTCGGCGGGCACGGTGCGGAAGAGGAAGCGCGCCACGTCCCGCCCCCGGAGCCGGTCCTGGCGGTAGAGGAGGTTGTGGCCGCCGGCCACGAGGCGGCTGAGGCGGAAGACGGCGTCCAGGTCCCGGCCGGCCGCGGCCGTGGAGAGGCGCGCCAGGTCCGTGGCGATCACCCGGTACTCGGCGACGAACGCGGCCACCTCGTCCGCGGACATGCGGGCGAGCCCGCGGCGTTGCGCGTCCGCCAGCATCGCCGCGAACCGGTTCCACCGCTCCTCGCCTTCCAGGATCAGCGCGTAGCGTTCCCGGGCCACGCCCGTTTCGCCGCGCCCGGCCACGCCCCGGGCCCGGAGCGCCCGTTCGCTCTCGTACAGCGCCCGGAGCGCGGACTCCAGGTCGGGGGAGGGCGGCCGGTCCCGGAGCGCGGGGGCGAGCCGCTCGGCCAGCTTCCCGGCCAGCGCGGCCCGGCGTTCCGGGGCCATCGTGACCGCGCGCTCCAGGAAGCGCCCGAGCAACTCCAGCTCGTCCTCGGTGAGGGAGGCGACGACGGGGAGGGGCTCGTCCCCGGCGCGTGGCCCGGCCCCGGGCCCGGCCGGGTCCGCCGCGAGGGTGGACGGAGCGACGTCGCCCCGAGCAAACGCCCCGCGCCGTGCAGGCCCCGAGACCAGCCGCTCCCGCACCACGATGGTCCCCGCGAGATGGTCTCCCAGCCGCTTGCCGGTCTTCGACACGCCCACGGCCAGGAGTGCCACGCCGTAGGTGGACAGCGGCTGCATGTCCAGGATCCGCGCGATGTTCCTCGCCGCGGACGCGCCGAACGAGACCGAGTAGCCGCCGTCCTGCACCACCCGCAGCCCGAGCCACCGCTTGCCCGGCGTCTGGCCGTCCCACAGCGCCTCGAACAGCACGTAGTAGCCCCACTGCAGGACGAACTGCGCGAGGAGCAGGAGCGCGAGGAACCACCCGCCGGCCCGCTGCGCGAGGTCCGTCACCGCGGCGCCGAAGCCCGCCGAGTAGCGGAGCAGGAGCACGAGCAGCACGCCCAGCGCCACCGTCACGGCCAGGAGGATGGCGTGGTCGATCAGCGCCGCGGCCGCCCGGGAGCCCACGCCGGCCAGCGTGTACTCGAACCGCACGAGCTCCGGCGTCTCGATGGAGACGACCTCCCGGAGCCCGCGCGTGACCACGGCCCGTGTGGCGGATGGCGCTTCCCGCATCGGCTAGGCCTCCTCGACCCGGCTCCGCACGGCCCGCGACGCCCGCGAGCCCGTGCCACGATCCGTACTGGGTTCGGGGCGGACAATGCGGATGGGGTGGGCGGGATGCAAGGGTGGGTGGCGAGTGCGCACGGTGGAGGCGGATCAGTGACCGGTGGGCCTGTTGGCCGCGGTCCGGCAGGTGGAGTACGACGCAGGACCCCCGAGCACCAGGGCAGCGACGCGGTATGAGGCGGCCGTGATGGTCCCCGTCGGCGGTGGAGCCTTCCCGCGCAGGTCGGGCCCGGTCAACAGCCCGGCGCACCCGAGCCTCCGGGCGGCGCCCCGGTCCGGAACGGGCGGCTGGCTACAGGCGATCGATGATATCCGGCTCATCACCCGGAGCGGGCGAGGCGACGAAGCAACGAGCGGGTCCCCGCCCGAACCGCCGGGCCCGTCGCAATGGGGTGACCCGGCGCGCGAGGCCCGTTGACCCGCTCGAAAACCCCCGTGTATTTGTCAGTGGGCTGACAATAAATGGGGGATACTGTCAGTGGGCTGACGAAAGGCCGGGGGTATGGCGCGCCTCGCGGAACGGATCCGGGAACGCGACCCCCGGCGGCCGCGAGCCGGCGGGCGACGGCCTGCCGGAAAACCTGGTCGCCGCCGCATTGTACGCCTCGGCCTCGGATCGCCTCACGCAGGCCGAGCCGCTCCCGGGCGCGATCGGGTACTGGAAGTCGCGGGATGGGCGGGAGACGGATTCCGTGGTTCCGATCCATGGGGACGGCCGCGGATACGACAGGATCCCGGTGGAGGTGGAGGGGGACTCGAGGCGTGGGATCTCGGCGGCGCGTCTGTCGATGCGTCGGAGCTTCGGGCGGGGGATCGTGGTCACGGGGCGGGTGTTCGAGCCGGAGGAGATCCCGGCGATCCCGATCGGCGTCTTCCTCGCGGGCCTGGCGCCGCGGGCGGAGCGGAAGCGGGCGGAGCTCTGAGTCAGGGCCGAGGGGGCTCTGTTGGATGGGGGCTGCGCCACGGGGTCCGGTTCCACCGGTGATCCCGGGGGCGCGGGTCGAGCCGTCCGCCCGGGGTCCGGTCCGGGGCCCGGAAGGGGCGTGGTCAATAATGATACAGTTTGATGAAATCCGCTACGTCACAATCGCATAGAATTGTATCATTACTGGTCGTGGGGCCGCGCCCCGCGCGCCGATCCGGGTTGACCGCCCGGCCCGTGGCCTCCCTCTCCGCCGATCGGCTTCGCCGGCGATCGTCCGATCCCGGCCCTTCCGGCAATCGAGCGCCGGTGGCCGAGCGATCATGCCGGGGTGCGGGATCGCCGTCACGGGGCCCGATGGCCCGTAACGGCGCGCCGGACTCCTCCTCTTGGTCGCCGGAACGGTCGTCCCGCGTCCGCCGCCGTCGCGGACCCGGCGGGAGAGGCGGGCCCCTTCCCGTCCCCGCGGCGCGTTCCTCCCGGTGCGCGCCTGGCTCCCGCGGCGCTGGTCCTACATTTCCTCCACCCCCGTCCACCGGGCGGTGCCTGCCGCCTCGTCCATGGCGCGGGCGAGGTCGGTGACGGCGGCGGGGATCGGGCGGCAGCCGTAGTCGGCGTAGACCTGTTTCGTCCTGCCGTCCATGCGGGCGGTGAGGGTGACGCTGGGGAGGTCGGCGATGTACTCCGGGCAGTTCGGCTCGCCGTAGGCGTAGCGGTCGGCGAGGTCGAAGAAGCCGGAGTTCCGGAGCTGGTCGGCGAGGGCGGCGACCCGCTCGGCCGGGATGGAGTCGGAGACCTCGCCCGGGACGCGGACGTGGCGTTCGCCGAGGTAGCGGACGGCGCCGGTCGCGTCGATCTCCAGGGAGTAGACGGGGCAGGTCCCGAAGCAGGGTCCGCGCTCGAGGGTGAGGCGCAGGTCCTGGGGGACGCGGTCCGCCGGGTTCGCGGCGCCGGCGCGGGCGGGGTCCGCGGCGCCGGCGTCGGCGGAGGAGTTGCCGGCGCAGGCGGCGAGGGCGAGTCCGAGCCCGAGTCCGAGTCCGAGGGCGAGGCGGGAGGCGGCGGTGAGGCCGCGGGCCGCAGGAGGCCGGGCGCTCATGGTTCCACCCTCAGCCGCGCGGCGCGGCTGCGGACGCGGTCGGAGAAGACGAGCTCCAGTTCGTTCTCGCCGGCGGAGGTGACGACGGTGGCGTCGCCGCCGCGGGCGAAGGAGAGGATGGCGCCGGTGCGGGCGCTCCGGACGACGACCATGGGGTACGCGTCCCGGTCCCAGGTCAGGCGCACGGCGCGGGCGGAGGCGCGGCGGAGCGCGGCCCGGGCGCCGGCCTGGGGCGTGGGCGCGGTCCGGGCGGCCATGGCCGCGGGGGCCGGGGTGATGATCCGGTCCACGCCGGGGCCGGTCAGGCGGATGGACGCGAGGCGGTCGCCGCCGGCCTCGTCCCTCGGGAGCACGAACGCGAAGTGGCGGGTCACGCGGCCGTGGTCCGCCACGGAGTCCGGGGTGAAGGGGAGCGCGAAGAGGCGGTTCCCGGCGGCGTCGTACCCCTCGAGGGTGTAGGGTCCGGGCTCGGGCCGGGGCGTGGGCGCGGCCTCGAGCTCGAAGGCCGGTTCCAGGACCGCGCCGCTCTCATCCATGCGGCCCCAGAGCATGATGGACGGTCCCGGCTCGCCGGGCCCGGACGCCGCGGCCGTGGCGGTGCCCCGGTAGTTCATCACGGCCGTGTACGTGTAGTCGCTGATCCACTGGTTGTTGCAATAGCCCATGATGTCCGTGAAGGTGGGCGGGCGGAGCAGGTTGCGCTCGATGTCGTAGCCGTAGACGCCGATGGTGCCGCCCGGGTAGGGGTAGTTCGGGTCCGGATTGGATGGGTTGCCACAGGGTGCGTGCCAGCGGTTCCAGTTGTGGCCGAGCTCGTGGGCGACCACGCCGGAGGCGCTGGGCAGCCGGTCCCACCCGAGGGCGACGGGGGAGCCGACGAAGCCGATCCCGGCCACGCCGCTCGCGTAGGTGGTGCTCACCACGCCGAAGTAGTGGTGGGTCTGGGACTCGGCGGCGCGGAGCGCGCGGAGCTCGGTGACCACCCTCCCCCAGGCGTCGTTGGAGTTGTCGGACTTGAGGGAGTCGGCGTGGGTGGTGAACGGCTCGCGCACGTCGGCCTCCACCTCGAGGATCGGGTAGAGCCGCCGGGTCTCGGTCAGGAACTGCTGGACGTTCGCGGCGTTCACGTTCCCGGTCCGGCCGGTCGCGACGGTGTGGATCGGGACGAACCGGATGCGGAGGGGCGGGGCGGGCCGCACGTCGATGGGCCGGGGCGTGCCCGTGGGGGGGAACACGTTGTCCGCCCGGTCCTCCTCCTCGATCTCGCCGTCCGGGTCGAGCTCGGCGAGCACGGCCAGTCCGGGCTGGACCAGGTTGGCGGGGACGGTCAGGTTCCAGGAGGAGCCGAGCTGTCCCTCGAGGACCGTTTCCGGGATGGACGAGCCGGGCGCCGGGATGGTCTGGGTCAGGACCTCCACGCCGTCGAGGAAGAGGCGCACGCGGACCGGCGGCTGGAGGGCGTTGGGGCGGTTCGTCCGGACGAAGACGCGCAGGAGCGCGGGTTTTCCGGCCACGAGCGGCACGGTGCCGGCGTAGTTCTGGACGACCTGGGTCAGGTAGAGCCCGTCGATCCAGACGTTGAACTCCTCCTGGGCGCGCGGGGCGATGGTGAACCCGACCTCGATGGTCCGCGGCGAGTTCGCGGCCCGGGGCGAGCTGACCCGCACGGCGGCGGTGTACACGCCCGCCTGGAGCCCGAAGGGGGACGCGGTCAGGGTCAGGGTGGCCGGGGCCGTGGTCCCGCTGAGCTGGGCGCTCAGCCATCCGCCCGGCTGCCCCGGCGGGTAGCTGACCTGAACAGAGAGGTCGGTGAGGGGGAGCGCGCCGGCGTTCTGCACGGTCACGGTCCTGGGCGCGGGCGGCCCCCCGCCCTGGGTGGCGAGGAACTCGATGACGGTCTCGCCGAGCTGGATCTCGGGCGGCGCCTCGTAGACGGTGAGCTGTGCGCTGGCCGAGCGGCCGTCGGCCGAGGCGGTGACGGAGGCGGAGCCCGGCGCCACGGCGGTGGCGAGCCCCGCGGCGTTCACGGAGACCACGGCCGGGTTCGAGGTGGACCACCGCACGGGCTCGTCGGTCAGGAGGTTGCCGTCCCGGTCCCGGACGGTGGCGGAGAGCTGCACGGTGCCGCCCACGGCGAGCTCGGTGGTCGGCGCGTCGAGCACGATGGTGGCGACCCGTGACGGGCCCGATGGGTCTCCGCACGCGGCGAGGAACGTGGCGAGGCCGAGCATCCCGTGGACTGCGGCTCGGCGCGTGGCGCTGGCTGACATCGGAGTGGGTTCGCCTGTCTGAGGTCCCTTCTGGCGGCGTCGCGGCGCGCGGCGCCGGGGCCACGGAAGATGCGTGCCGCGCGGTCCGGGCGGGGCCGCGCGCCCGTCGCCCGTCCCCGCCCTTTCGGAAAGTTCAACGCGCAACGCGAGAAAAGCAACCATCTTACGCCGGCGGCGGCCGGGGCGGCGCGGGGGAACGCGCGGGCGGATCCGGCGTCGTTCCGCGGCCGCGGCCCCCGCTTGACGGGTTTCGTACCCGTGGCTATGGTCGGGAGATCGGCACAACGCGCGCGCCCGGCCGCCCGAGGGGGGCCGGGCGCGGTCATCGGCCGCACCCCGGAGGTCGTTCCATGGCAAGGTCGTTCCCCCGTCTCCTCCCGGTCCTCGCCGCCGCCCTCGCCCTCGCCGGCTGCCGGCTGCACATCGATCCGCCGGGCCAGTGGGTCGGCCGCTCGCCGGACTCGCCCGCCGCGACGCCGTCCGGGTCCGGGGCCGCGTCGGGCGCCGACTCCGCGGAGCGGGACCCGTTCAAGCCCTGGGACGACGTGCTGAAGGACACCCGCGCGGTGGAGGGGTGGCTCACCTTCCACCGGAAGCGGGACGGCACGGTCTACCTGGAGCTCCCGCCGGACCGGCTGGGCCAGGAGTTCGGGCTCACGATCCATGTGGCGCGGGGCGTCTCGGACTTCGGGATCAACGCCGGGCTCCCGCAGGCGTGGGAGACCCAGCTCCTCCGCTTCCGCCGGGTGAACGACCGGGTGTTCCTGGAGCGGCTGAACCCGCGCTTCACCGCGGCGGACGGCTCGCCGATGCGGGTGGCGCTCGAGGCGAACGTGGCCCACTCGCCGGTCCAGTCGTTTCGGATCGAGAGCGAGCACCGGGAGACGAAGCACCTGCTCCTGGACGTGACGGACTTCCTCCTCTCGGACTACGGGGAGGTGGAGGAGTGGCTGGAGGCGGTGTACGCGGGCCGGCCGGTCTCGCTGGACAAGGAGCGGAGCCACGTGGAGCGGGTGCAGGGCTTCCCCCGGAACGTGGAGATCGACGCGGCGCTGACCTACCGGGCGTCGAACCCGCCGCTCCTCCCGGCGGACGGGGTGGCGGACTACCGGGCGGTGCCGATCACGCTGCGCTACTCCTTCTTCGCGCTCCCGGAGAAGCCGATGCGGCCGCGGGAGGGCGATCCCCGGGTCGGCCACTTCCTGACCGCGGTCTGGGACTACTCGGACACCCGGTCGGACAACCCGCGCACGTACTACGTGCAGCGCTGGCGGCTGGAGAAGCGGGACCCGAACGCGGCGGTCTCGGAGCCGGTCCAGCCGATCGTGTACTGGATCGACCGGAGCGTGCCGCACGAGTACCGGCGCTGGGTGCGGGAGGGGATCGAGGCGTGGAACAAGGCGTTCGAGGCGGCGGGGTTCCGCAACGCGATCGTGGTGCGGGAGGCGCCGGAGGATGACGAGACGTGGAGCGCGGAGGACATCCGGTACTCCACGGTGCGGTGGTCCGCGGACCGGTTCGCGTGGGCGATCGGGCCGTCGCAGATCGACCCGCGGACGGGGGAGATCCTGAACGCGGACGTGGTGATCGCGTCGGGGTTCACGAACTTCCTGAACCTGGAGTACCGGGAGTTCGCGGGGCCGGACGCGTGGGGGTTGCCGGGGTTCGCTCCGGGCGACGCGGCGTCGGCCGGGTCCCCGGCGCGATCCGGCGCCATGGGCCCGTCCGCCCTCGGGCCGTTCGCGCCGTCGCCGCCGTTCGGGCCGTTCGCGGAGGCGGAGCGGCTCATCCGGCGGCTCCCGCCGCGACTCGCGGACCGGCTCTGCTTCGCGCAGCTCGGGAAGGCGCACCAGCTCGCGTTCCAGCACACGGTGCTGTCCGTGCTCGGCGGGTTGGACGAGGCCGGCGAGGGTGCCGGGGATGACGTCGCCCCGAACCCGGATGGGGCGCTGAACGCGCCGCCGGAGTACATCGGCGCGGCGATCCGGGACCTGGTCATGCACGAGATCGGGCACACGCTGGGGCTCCGGCACAACTTCAAGGCGTCCTCGGCGATGCCGTATGAGCGGCTGAACGACACCACGTACACCCGGCGCCACGGGCTGACCGTCTCGGTCATGGACTACGCGCCGGTGAACCTGTCGCCGGACCCGCGGCGGCAGGGGCACTACTTCAACGTGGAGGTCGGCGCGTACGACGTGTGGGCGATCCGGTACGCGTACGAGCCGGTGGCGGCGGAGCCGGCGGACGGGGCGCTGGCGTTCGCGGGCGGGCCGTCGGCGGCGGTGGAGGCGGAGCGGGAGGCGCTGCGGCGGATCGCGGCGCAGGCGGCGGAGCCGCTCCACGCGTACGGGACGGACGAGGACAACTACCTGGGCTCGTGGGCGGTGGATCCGCAGATCAACGCGTGGGACCTGGGCTCGGACCCGCTGCGGTTCGCCCGGGACCGGGCGACGATCGTGGCCCGGGTGCTGCCCGGGCTGGAGCGGCGGCTCGTGCGGCCGGGGGAGGGCTACCAGCGGCTCCGGAGCGCGTTCACCACGCTGCTCTTCGAGCGGTACAGCTCCCTCTATCCGCTGACGAAGCTGGTGGGCGGGCTGTACACGGCCCGGGACCACGCGGGAGACCCGAACGGCCGTCCGCCGTTCACGCCGGTGCCGGCCGCGCGGCAGCGGGAGGCGGTGCGGCTGCTCGTGGAGCAGGCGTTCGCGGAGGGCGCGTTCCGGTTCGACCCGGAGCTGCTCAACAAGCTCGCGCCGAACCGGCTGGTGGCGGACGGGTGGTCGGACCCGTGGCTCGTGGCGCCGCTGGACTACCCGGTGCTGGAGCAGGTGGGGGCGATCCAGGCGTCGCTGCTGGGCGCGCTGCTGGACGGCGCGCGGCTGCGGCGGATGCTGAACAACGAGCTGCGGACGCGGCCGGGGGAGGAGGCGTACGGGGTCCACGAGCTGCTCGCCACGCTGACGGGGGCGATCTGGGCGGAGCTGGAGACCGCGCCCCGGAACATCGACCCGTTCCGGCGGAACCTGCAGCGGATGTACACGGACCATCTGATCCGGACCGCGTTGGAGGTGCGGGCTCCGTTCTCGCTGGTGCCGCCGGAGGATGCGCGGGCGCTGGCGCGGGCGGAGCTCCGCGGGCTGTCGGAGCGGATCGGGAGGGCGCTGGACTCGCCCGCGCGGCTGGACGCGTACACCCGGGCGCACCTGGAGGACATCCGGGTGCGGATCGACCGGGCGCTGGACGCGGCGGTGACCGCGCCGGTCCGGTAGGCCGGGGCGGGCGGACGGGAACGCCCGGCGGGCCGTCTCGCCCGCCGGGCGTGACTGTTTCCGCGGGGATACGCCGGGCGGATCCGGTCAGCGCGGCCGGTCCGCGCGCCCGGCCGGGGCGGCCCGGGAGGCGTCCGGCTCGGCGTCGGCGTCCGCCAGGGTGGCGGGCCGGTCCACGCCGTCGCCGATCGCGTAGCGGGGTGGGAGCGGGATCGGCAGCCGTCCGGAGATGTCCACCTCGCCGAGGAGGGCGCGGGCGGCGGCGCGCTGGGCCGCGGGCGCGTCGCTCCAGGCGAGGAGGTAGGTGCGCGCGCGCGGGATCTGGCGGATCAGGTACGGGTCCCCGAAGCTGATCACGATCGCGCCCGCGTCGGCGAGCCGGTCCGCGAAGCCCGCGATCGCGTCCGGGAGGCCGAGCTCCCCTTTCCAGGGGAGCGCCCGGGTGTAGGACGCGAAGATGACCGCGTCCGCGCGGCGGGCGCTCTGCTCGGCGGCGCGGAGCTCGGCGGCGGTGGAGCGGCGCCAGAGGCGGACGCGCTTCACCGTGGCGCCCCGGCGCGCCAGGAGCGCGTCGAAGTCCTCGCCGAGCACGCGGTTCCGCCCGTCGTCGTAGGCCACCACGAGGACGTTCCGGCCCCGGGCGAGGATCGGGAGGGCGTCCGGCGCGCTCTCGACCAGGGTGAGGGAGCGCTCCGCCGCGTATTCGGCCCAGCTCCGCCCCTCCCCCTCGGCCAGGACCCGCTCCAGGGCGTCCAGGTCCACGGCGCGCTCGAGGTGCAGCCCGGCCTCCGCCTTGGCGTAAAGGATGCGGCGGACGGACGCGTCGATCCGGACGCGGGGGATGCGCCCGGCCTCGACCGCGGCGACCACGGCGTCGATCGCCTCCGCCGCCGACGGCGGCATGAGCAGGATGTCCGCCCCGGCCAGCACCGCGTCCACCGCCACCTGGCCCGCGGTCCGGCCCCGCCGCACCCCGTCCATGTTCAGCGCGTCCGTCACGATCAGGCCCCGGAAGCCCAGCTCGCTGCGGAGCACGTCCGTGAGGATCGAGCCGGAGAGGGTGGCCGGGCGCCGCTCGCCGTCCGGCTCGAGCGCCGGGACCGCCAGATGGGCGCTCATGATCCCGGCCACGCCGGCCCGGACCGCGGCCCGGAACGGGACCAGCTCCACGGCGTCGAGCCGCTCCCGGGGCGCGAGGAGGTACGGCATGGCCAGGTGGGAGTCCACCTCGGTGTCGCCATGCCCGGGGAAGTGCTTCGCCACGGCGAGCAGCCCGCCCGCCCGCGCGCCGTGGATGAACGCCGCCACCCGGTCCGCCACCGCCAGCGCGTCCGCGCCGTACGACCGGGTGTTGATCACCGGGTTGAGCGGGTTGATGTT
This sequence comes from uncultured bacterium, assembly GCA_937907535.1. Taxonomy (GTDB): domain Bacteria; phylum Gemmatimonadota; class Gemmatimonadetes; order Longimicrobiales; family RSA9; genus CALCID01. Next base: position 88,278 of record CALCID010000081.1, read on the forward strand.
CACGTCCGCCACGGGCGCGAACGCCATGTGCACGCCCGCGGCCCGGGCCTCCTCGGCCGTGATCCGGCCCGCCTCGAAGGCGAAGGACGCCGGGCCCGCCGCGGCCAGCGCCATGTTCACCGGGAGGACCGTGGCGCCCTCGAGCCGGGTGCCCGCGCCCCACTCCAGGTCCGCGGCGACCAGGAGCGGGATCCGGGACGCCCGCTGGAGCTCGTTCAGCCGCTTCGCCGTCTCCCGGGCATCGCCGACGCCGATGAGCAGCCCGCCGACCCGCTGCTCCGCGACGAGCGCCCGGGCGCGCCTCGCCTCCGCGCCGTTCAGCGCGCCGCCGGGGATCCAGGGCATCACCATCTGCGCCACCTTCTCGCGCAGACTCAGCCCGGCCAGCGTGCGCTCGACCCACGCCTCCGCCGGATCGGGATCCGGCAGGGATGGCGCCGGGGATGATGGAGGGGCGGCCAGGGTCAGCAACGCCGGCAGGGCGATGAGGGCGTACATCTTCGGCTTCCGGACTGCAGGTCGACGCGGGCCCCGCCGGCGGGGGCGCGGAGGCCCGCGGAGACCCGGCGGCGGGGAAACGGAGGTCGCGGATGGGGGAACGACGGCCAGTCGAAACCCGGCGGCCGACGGGCGCCGGCCGCCGCGGCGGGCTCCTTCACCTCACCGCGCCCGGCGCGCCCGCCGCGGCCAGCGCCGCGCCCGGAACGCGCCATCTCCTATATACATCCGGCGTTTCGCGGAAACAAGTGTCGTGGGGCGGGAGCCCCGCCGGCGGCGCGGGAATGCCGTGCCAGGACCAGGCTCCGGGAACGATGGACGCAGCCCGGTCGGCCGGCGGCGTCGCCAGCGGGACGGCAACGTCACGGGGATTCGCCATCCCCGCGGCCCTCCCCGCACGGTGCGGGAGCGGCCGGCGTCGCCGCCGCCGGCGGGCGACGGGTCAGGCCGCGTCCCGGGCCCGGGCGCCGCCCAGCCGGCGCCGCAGCCCGGACACCAGCCGCGCCACCTCCCCGATCACCCGCTCGTCCCCCTCCCGCAGCAGCACCGCCAGGATGTGCTTGCAGACCCGCTCCCGCCAGATGTGGTCCCCGCAGTCGCAGCGAGGCATGCGGCGGGTATAGAGGTCCACCCAGTGCGGCTCCCGCCCGCCCCACACCAGGTAGCGGCCGCGGCCGACCCGCCGGACCCTGAGCCCGAGCGACCGCTCGAGCCGCCCGGGCTCCACCCCGCCGGCGGCGTCCACGTCCACGTACGGGCGCCGTCTCGTTCCGTCCCCCACGCCGGTCCCCCTTCCGGTTGCGATTTCCATGACACGGGTATGGCAGGCGTATCGGTGGATACCCCCGGAATTGCGCGAATTTCCGCCGAGAACCGGCCCTCCTGGCGCCGCCGCCGTCATTGACGATCTTGACAACCCCCTGGGACGCGCGCATCTATGATCGCACCTGCCGCAATATCCGCGTTTTCGCGGAACGCCCCGGACCGAGGACCCGAAGGCAGGGAGGCCGGCCGCCGCAACGGCGCGGCGGACACACACGGGCTCGCGCCGGCGATGGGGCCGGCTCGCCTCGACGGGAGAGTGGGGAGCCTCCATGACCGGATACACCAACGGCAACGGCGCCGACGGGAGCACGCTGCTGAGGAGCGCCCAGGACGTCGTGCGCTCGCTCACCGGCGTGCTCGCGGTCGAAGTGCATCCCGACGGGCGCGGGGGCATCGGCTCGGTCCACGTGGTGGCGAGCGACGCCTACGACCCGGAGGCGGTGAGGCGGAACATCCGCTCCGCCCTCCTGGCCCGCTTCGGGGTCGTGCTCCCGCCGGAGGCGGTCTCGGTGCGGTGCGTGCCCGGGGCGTCCCGAATCTCCCCGGCGGAGATGGACGGCGTCCGCCCGGCCGGCGAGCCCCGGGCGACGGCACCGGCCTCCCCCCTCGCCGAACGGGCCGCCGTGCGCGCGAGCTACCTCCCGCGCCCGGAGCCGCGGGTCGGACTCCAGAACTTCGAGCTGGAGCGGAAGCACCCGAACCGGGTCCACTGCCGGGTGCTGCTCACCCTCGGCGCCCACGCGTACCTGGGCGAGGCGGAGGGGCTGGACACGCCGGAGGGGCGGCTCGAGACCGCCGCCCTGGCCACCCTCGACGCGCTCCGGAAGGCGGCCGGCGGGGCCGCGGACACGATCGAGCTCGAGGGCGCCCGGGAGGTCTACATCGCCGGCCGGACCTACGTGGTGGCCGCGGCCCGGCTCGTCCACGGCCGGTCCGCCCGCGACCTGGCCGGCGCCGCCGCCGTCGAGGCGTCCCCGGAATACACCGCGGCCCTCGCCCTCCTCCAGGCCACGAACCGCTGGCTCGGAGGCAGGCTCTGGGCCGAATCACCCATGAACACGATCTGAAACGCGCGGAGCCGCGCACGAACCATAGACCCCCCGCGCCGCCCCCTGCGGCGGCGCGCCCCGGAGAAGAGGTAGGAGCACGGGCCAGGAGCCCGTCTACAGAAATCTCACAGTAAAGGAGCCCCCGACGACGGAAAGCGGAGACCCAGTAGCAGTAATAGCGGAGCGTCGCGACCAATCCATTAGCGCATTCACCGGTCGACGAAGCCCGGAAGGAGGTGACGCTGGGTGCTTTCTGCGCTCTTTGACTTCATCAGCAGCCTGCTGAGCTTGCTGGGCGCCGGTTGGGTGACCGTTGGCAACTAAAGAGACGTCGGCTGGGGGCTCCTACCTTATAATGAATCGACAAGCTTACATCTACGTAGGGGCGGTTACCGCGTCAGCAGTAGCTCTGTTTGTTGTACTGCCAACAACAGACTTAATAAGTCTAGGTTCTGCACAATCCTTTGGTCTTGCAACGTTCGTTGCGGTTGCCATTCTATCGGAGGCATTGGCGATCGACTTCGCCGTCGGCCCGGATCGCACGGCGAAATCTTCCGTTGCCTTCCTTCCCCTCCTTGCCAGCGCTGTGATCTTCCCGCCCATAGCAGCGGCGGCAGCGGCAGCAGTCGTCGAGGCGTTCTCCGAGTTGTTCCTGAAAAGGCGAGTGCTTTGGAGAGCGGCGTTCAATATCTCTCAATCCGCTCTCGCGATCGGATTCGCTTCTCTGGTCTATAACTCATTCGGTCGCGTAGAGTCTGGGACCTTAGGAACGGTGCTGGCGTTTGGTGCTCTCGCGGTTACTTCATTCGGGGTGAACTTCGGGCTAGTAAGCGGATTTTTCGCTGTTCGCAATAGGCAGCCGTTCTTGAAAACGCTCGGATACGTTGTTGGGTCGGGTGGCGTGAATCTCTTCTATGGTTTGCTGGCAAGTCCAGTTGCGTTGGCTGCTGCATTGTTGTATGATCGGTTCTATATCGGCGGTTTGTTCATGATATTGTTGCCAATCATGCTGATTCGGTACTCGTATCTCTCGAAGGTACAGCTGACGCAGGCCAACCAAGATCTGTTGCGTGTTTTGATCAAGGTGATCGAGACCCGGGATCCATATACGTCCGGTCACTCAGTCCGCGTTTCCACGCTTGCTAGAGCCATTGCGGACGACCTGAATGTTGGAAGGAGGAATGCGGAGAAAATTGAAAAAGCAGCGCTGTTGCACGATATTGGCAAGATTGACATGATCTATGTACCTATCATTCGTAAGCCATCGGTTCTGACTGAGGAGGAGCGTGCGGTCATTCGAAGCCACGCCACCAAGGGTGCGGAGTTGCTACGAACGCTGAGCTCGCTTGACGACGAGATCATTCGGGGCGTAAGGCACCACCATGAGCGGTGGGACGGGACAGGCTATCCAGATGGGCTAAAGGGCAAGGAAATTCCGCTTGCTGCTAGAATTATCATGTTGTGCGATTCGATCGATGCAATGCTGTCGGATCGCCCGTATCGGCGTGCGCTTAGCCTGGATGTCGTAAAGGCCGAACTAGTCAGGTGCAGTGGTACGCAATTTGACCCAGAGGTTGTTGATGTAATATTGCGGAACAACACTCTAGAGCGTGCACTGGAGATCATCGAGAAGTCGGGCGCCCGCAACGGAGCAATGCCTGAGTATCAGGCGGCTAAACCCGTTGGTAGTTAGTTGATGTGATGTTGTCTATCGGACTTGTTTAGTGCTTCGAGTGCCAAATGAACTGCAAAGGGACGGCCATAAAAGTTGGTGGCCGCTTTTCGTTTTCGGAAAGTATTGCTGGGCGTGGAGGGAAGAGGAGCACGTCGCGCCTGCTCGGTGATACTATGTGGATCGGTGATAGGTAGAGCTGACCGATTGATAACCATGTCCGTATCGTGGGCGGCCTTTTATCGAGTAGCGTTGGCTACGCGAGCGTGAAGTGAAGGGGCGATTCGGCGTGTAAGTAGCCAGCCAGACCCATTTCTGATCCTCCTCACCCCTCCTCCACCACCGCCCTGATCTTGGTGAGCAGCATATCGACGGCGACGCGGTTGTGACCGCCCTCGGGGATGATGATGTCGGCGTAGCGTTTGGAGGGTTCGACGAATTCGAGGTGCATGGGGCGGACGGTGTCGGTGTACTGGCGGATGACGGACTCGACGCTGCGGCCGCGTTCGAGGATGTCGCGCTGGAGGCGGCGGATGAAGCGGATGTCGGGGTCGGTGTCGACGAAGACCTTGATGTCCATGAGGGCGCGGAGCTCGGGCTCGTAGAGGATGAGGATGCCGTCCACGATGATGACCTTGCGGGGTTGGACGGTGCGGGTCTCGGGGCTGCGGGCGTGGGAGGTGAAGTCGTAGACGGGCACCTGGACGGGGCGTCCGGCGAGGAGCTCCTGGAGGTGGTGGACGAGGAGGGGGGTCTCGAGGGCGTCCGGGTGGTCGTAGTTGCGGAGGGCGCGCTCCTCGAGGGGGATGTCCGACTGGTCCCGGTAGTAGCTGTCGTGGTGGATGACGGAGACGCGGTCCGGGCCGATGGCCTGGACGATCTCGCGGACGACGGTGGTTTTGCCGGAGCCGCTGCCGCCGGCAACGCCGAGGATCAGCGGGCGCATGGGCGTACGGGGCCGGTGGGCCGGGCCGGGGCGTGGGCGGGCCCGGGGCCGGGCGAGGCCGCCGGCCGGGCGTGCGCGTCCGCGCGCGAAACGGGCATCTTCCGGATCATGCGCGAAGTGTCGCGAAGGGGGCGGCGGCAGTCAAGGAGGGCAGCCTTTGCGGCAATGCCACCTTTCCGGGTCGAGCACGAGCACGAGCACGAGCACGGGGCGGCCTTTGAACCGCACCGGGTTTATCGG
>CALCID010000082.1 GCA_937907535.1 uncultured bacterium
CTGGGCGAGGGGATGATGCGCACCGCGGTCTTCCACTTCGAGAAGTAGCGACAAGTCCGGATCGCCCCTGCCCGAGAGAGGGTGGGGGCGATCCGTCTGGAGTGAAGCCGGGTGTGGATATGTGCGGTGTGGGGTGCACCGGGCCGCGTGCTGGTGCGCTCCGCCCCCGGCTCCGTCGGCTGGCGCGCATCATACGCACTCACACAATGGCGGAGGAACGATGATGGAGTCCCGCGTGCCCGAGCGGCCGGCGGAGCCGCTGGCCGGCGGCCGCGACACAGACCGTGAGGAGCGGGCGCCGCCCGCTGGCGGGCGAGAGCCGGTTTCCGGGCTTCCTCGCCACCGCTCCGAGGCGCTCGAGGCCGAACTCGCGGCGCTCGAAGCGATGCTGGCGATGCTGGCGCGGGAGGCCGCGCGCAGGGCGAGCCGGGGGCGCACCGGCGAGATGTGGAAGAGTCCGCCGACGAGCGCGCCGGGGGCAGGGCCGTGGACGACACGGAGCGCGAGGCGTGAATCCGTTGGCAGTGCTGGTGTCCTTCACCAGGCGGTACGGTCTGCGGACCCAGGCGTAGGCGTCGGCGGGCAGGCCGCGCTGCCCGTGTAACCGTATGCCGTCGCAACCGGTGGCGACGGAGCCCCTGAGCGGCGCGAGCCTCGCCCTCGACGACGCACCGATCTCCTATCCCGGCCCGGGTCCCGCACCCGGCGCCGGGATCCCGGTGAACCTGTGGTCCTGACTCCGGTCCCGCTTCCGCCACGCGATTCGGCGGGCTGTGGCGTCGACCCTCACGCATGTTCCCGAAAGCACCGGCGCCAAACGGCGTGGACGGTTGTCAGCGCAAACAGCCGCACGGGCAGCCGGATCGGGGCGGCCGCCGCTCGACGGGTGGCGCCAGGGAGTCGTCGACGGGAGCTTTCCCCCATGCTCCGCGGTGGAGCGGTCGCAATGCAGAAAAGGCGGGGCGCGAGCCGTCGAGCACGGGGAATCGAACACCGGGGATGCTCCGCAGGGCGCACCCGGATCCCTTCCCGGCCTGCTGGCGCGAACGGCAGCGAATCGCTAAACTGCGCCGGACTGTTCGCGCGTTGTCGACCGCCGCGTCGTGCCGTGTCACGCGTCGCGTGTTGCCGGTCGGCCGGGGCCGACCTTCGGGTCGGGCCGCGGCCCGGGCGATCCGGGTGCGCCGCGGCGGAGGCCAATCCACCGATCCAAGGAGTATACGGTGAATCAGACGAAACGCCGTGTAACCCTCACCCTCCTGATCGGCGCGGTCGTGGTGATCGCCATGGCGGCCATGATCCGGGCAACGGGCGGAGAGGTGGGGCCGTACCTGCTGGGCGTGGCGTTCGGGAGTGCCGTGTGCGGCGTGGTCTACGCCCTGGTCCGGCGGCAGCGACAGCACACCGGCTGAGCTCGGCCCGCGACAGCGTTCACCCGTTCCGCGGCTCCACGCGGTGCGTGACTCGGCGGGATCCCTTCCAGGAGTGACCCATGCGGCGCATCCGCTACCAGGTGGCGTGCAGCCTCGACGGCTACATCGCCGGCCCGGACGGCGAAATCGATTGGATCCCGGAGGATCCGGCGATCGATTTCGAAGCGCTCTTCGCGCAGTTCGACACGCTGCTCATGGGGCGCCGGACGTACGAGGCGATGCGCGGCTCCGAGTCGTGGTTCCGGGGCAAGGAGGTCGTCGTGGCCTCGCGCACGCTCCGGCCGGAGGAGCAGCCGGGCGTGACCGTGGTGGCCGAGGACCTCGCCGGCGCCGTGAACGCGCTCCGCGAGCGGCCGGGCAAGGACATCTGGCTTTTCGGCGGCGGCGAGCTGTTCCGGGGCCTGCTCGAGCTCGGGCTCGTGGACACGGTGGAGCCCGCGGTGGTCCCGATCCTGCTCGGCGGCGGCATCCCGTTCCTTCCCGCTCCGGCCGTCCGGCGCCGCCTCGCCCTCACCGGCCATCGGGGCTATCCGAGCGGGATCGTGCTCCTCGAGTACGAGGTCCTGCGGGCGCAGGCGTAGGCCCGCGGAGGCCGGGGGGCGCGGCCTGCCCGCGGCGTGGGCGGTACGCGCCGCAGGTTGCTAGGCGACGTCGCGTAAGCCCTGTCCCCGGCGCCCGCACCCTGTCGGCCGACGCCGATCCCCAGGCCGGAGACTCGCCCGGCACGGGCCGGCGGTCCGACAGTGGCTTCCGGACCGCCGGCCGCACGCTACCGTCCGTGTGACCGGCTCGTGCGCTCCGTTACGCATGCCCCCGTGAACGGCTGCATTCGCTCGCCAGGCCGCGGACCGGTTCAACGCCCCGGCCCCTCCGGCTCGTCGAGGAACGCGATGACCGTGGCCGCGAGCGCCGGATCGCCGGCGATGTCGTAGTGCGTCCGGCCCGGCAGGATCGCGAGCCGGACGTTCGCGACGCCGGACCGGTCCCAGCCGCCATCTCGCCGGCCGCCGCCGAGGAGCGCGAACATTTCCACCGCGTGCGACGGCGGGAACATGTCCGCGTCGCCCGCCACGATCAGCGTCCGGGCGCGGATCGCCGGAATCTCGCGGGAAAAGTCGTAACCCTCCCTCAGCGCGGCTCCCACCTTGTCGAGCAGTCGCGGCCAGTCCTCGGGGCGCGGGGCCACGGCGGCGTAGAGCCCGTACATGGGCGTCTGCTTCATGGCCTCCGCCGCGGCCGCGCTCATGGATCCCTGCTGCTGCAACACGTCGGGATAGTAGCCGTCCCGCCGGAACACGGTGGAGACCGTGACGAGCCGCCGGACCGCGGTCGGGTGCCGGATCGCGGTCTGGAGCACCACGGCGCCGCCCAGGGAGTAGCCCATGACGTCCGCAGGGCCGATGCCGAGGTGCTCGATCAGCGCGGCGATGTCATCGGCCATGGAGCGGGCGTCCAGGGGACGGTCGATGTCCGCGGTGCGGCCGTGACCCTGGAGGTCCACGGCCACGACGGTGCGCCCCGCGGCGAGGGCCGGGAGGATCGGCTCGAAGATCTCGATCGCCGTGAGCCCGCCGTGCAGCAGGACGAGGGGTGGAGCGGTGGACGCGTCGGCCGACGCGGCGGCATGGGGCCCGTGGATCTCGTAGTACAGCCGGATCCCGTTGACTTCCGCATACCGCCCCGTTGGCCGCGTCTGGGCCCCGGCGTTCGCTGCGTGCGCGGTGGTCGCGAGCGCCGCGGCAATCGCGAGGATCCGGGCCGAAGGGGAATGGCGGACGACTGGAGCCGACATCTCCGGCATGATGTCCTCTCCTTGGGCATCGGGTGTGTGCTGGGCCGGCACGCTGCATCCGGGCCGCCTCGATGTGGCTCCGGTCGGCCAGCCGGTTCGTTTGGGCGGCGCTGCCGACGAGGCAGGGGTATGCACCGTCTCCACCCGTGGCGTCGGCCGGCGTCGGCCCGAATCGACATGCGCCCGTGCAACAGCCGACGCCCGCACCGCCTCCACCCCGTACGTCGACCGGCACCGGCCCAGATCGACATTCGCCGGAGCCGCCGCCCACCCGTCCACTCGATGCCCCACGCCCCGGCTAGACCACCGCCGGACCAGCGGGGTACATTCTCATATCGGGCATACCCAACGAAGCAGCGATTCGCCGGACGGCGGGAGTGAAGGACCGCATCATCATCCGCAATGCGCGGCAGCACAATCTGAAGGGGATCGACCTCGAGTTGCCCCGCCGGGCGCTCGTGGTGATCACGGGCCCGAGCGGGTCGGGGAAGTCGTCGCTCGCGTTCGACACCCTCTACGCCGAAGGGCAGCGGCGGTACGTGGAGTCGCTCTCCACGTACGCGAAGCAGTTCCTCGAGCGGATGGAGAAGCCGGCGGTGGACGTGATCGAAGGGATCAGCCCGGCGGTCGCCATCGAGCAGAAGAACCCGACCAAGACGAGCCGCTCCACGGTCGGCACGGCCACCGAGGTCTACGACTACATGCGCCTGCTGTGGGCGCGGGTCGGGGAGACGCACTGCCCGGCGTGCGACCGACGGGTGAAGCCGGACACGGTACAGTCGGCGACGGATGAGGTCCTGGAGCTCCCGGAGGGTGCGCGGATCGTCGTCGCATTCCGGCTGCCGCGCAGCGCGCGGCTCGCCCACGAGCGGGTCGTGGAGAACCTGCGCGCGCTCGGCTTCATGCGGGTCATGGTGGCGGGCGAACTCCTCGACCTGGACGCTCCGGATGCGGTCACGCCCGACGGGCTCGGCCACGACCTGGCCGGGGCCGACGAAGTGCTCGTGGTGGTGGACCGGCTGGTGGTGGGCCAGGAGATATGGGAGCGGCTGGCGGACTCGCTCGGCACCGCGTTCGTCGAAGGCGACGGCGAGGTGGTGGTGATCGTGCGGGATGGTCCGCGGCTCTCGTTCACCGAACGGTTCCGCTGTCCGGATCATCCCGAGGTCCGGTTCCTCGAGCCGACGCCGCGACTCTTCTCCTTCAACAACCCGTACGGCTCGTGTCCGACCTGCACCGGGTTCGGGGCGACGCTGGAGTACGACCCGGAGCTGATCGTGCCGAACCCGTCCCGATCGCTGCGGGAAGGCGCGGTCGTGCCGTGGGAGATGCCGCGGTACCGGAAGTACCGGGGTCGGCTGCTGGACTTCGCGGCGTCGCGGAAGGTACCGACGGACCGGCCGTGGAGCGAGCTGCCGGAGGAATTCCGGGCTGCGGTCCTGGAGGGCACCCGGGGGTTCCAGGGGGTGATCCCGTTCCTGCGGTCGAGGGAGGAGAAGCGGTACAAGCAGTACATCCGGGTGTTCCTGCGGCGGTTCCAGAGCGCGCAGCCGTGCCGGTCGTGCGGCGGCGCGCGGCTCCGGCCGGAGGCGCTGTACGTGCGGGTCGACGGGCTGGACATTGCGCAGGCCGCGGAGCTCCCGATCGAGCGGCTGCGGGAGTGGATGGCCGGGGTGGGCGAGAAGCTGGGCGAACAGGAGCGTGCCATTGCCGCGCCGATCCTGCGCGAGCTGAACGCGCGGCTTCGGTTCCTGGATGACGTGGGCTTGGGCTACCTGACGTTGAGCCGCCAGACGCGTACCCTCTCCGGGGGCGAGGCGCAGCGGATCTCGCTGGCGAACGCGCTCGGCTCGAGCCTGGTGGACACGCTCTACGTTCTGGACGAGCCGACCGTGGGGTTGCACGCCCGGGACACCGACCGGCTGCTGGGGCTGTTGCGCCAGCTGCGGGACGCCGGGAACACGGTGCTCGTGGTGGAGCACGACACCGCCGCGATCCGGGCCGCGGACCACGTGGTCGAGCTGGGCCCGGGGAGCGGGGAGCGGGGCGGCACGGTAGTCTACGAGGGGCCGGCGGCGGGCCTCGAATCCGCGGACACGGTGACCGGCCGGTACCTCTCGGGCGCGCTCGGGAGCGGGCGCCCCCCGAACCGACGCCGGCCCGTGGACGGCTTCCGGCTCCGGCTCGTGGGCGCGCGGATGCACAACCTGCGGGGAGTGGACATCGAGATCCCGCTCGGCACCCTCACGGTGGTGACGGGCGTGAGCGGCTCGGGGAAGAGCACGCTGGTTCATGACGTGCTCTTCCGGGCGCTGGAGCGGGAGCTGGGGAACGGTGAGACCACGGCGAAGCAGCACCTGGGGGAGGTGCCGGGGCACTACGACCGGCTGGAGGGCGCGGCCCACCTGGACGCCGTGGCGCTCATCGACCAATCGCCGATCGGCCGGACGCCGCGCTCGAACCCGATCACGTATATCAAGGCGTTCGACTACGTGCGCGAGCTCTTCGCGCGGCAGCCGCTGGCGAAGCAGCGGAAGTACACGGCCGGACACTTCTCCTTCAACGTGAAGGGCGGCCGGTGCGAAGCGTGCCAGGGCGCGGGGGGCGTGCAGGTCGAGATGGTCTTCCTGGCGGACGTGCTGGTCCCGTGCGAGGTGTGCGGCGGGCAGCGCTACAAGCCCGAGACCCTGGAGGTCACCTACAAGGGCATGAACATCCGCGAGGTGCTCGACCTGACGGTGGACGAGGCGATCCGGTTCTTCATCAAGGAGGACCGGCTCGGCCAGGCGCTCTGGCAGTTGCAGCAGGTGGGGCTGGGGTACCTGCGGCTCGGCCAACCGGCGCCCACGCTCTCGGGCGGCGAGGCGCAGCGGCTGAAGATCGCGCGGGAGCTGATCGAGGCCGGCAAGCGCCGGGGCCGGCGGCTCTACATCATGGACGAGCCCACCACGGGGCTCTCGGGCGACGACGTCCGGAAGCTCCTCGTCGTCCTCAACCGCCTGGTGGAAGCCGGGCACACCGTGGTGGTGATCGAGCACAACCTGGACGTGATCGAGGCCGCGGACTGGATCATCGATGTGGGCCCGGAAGCGGGGGATCGCGGGGGGCGCATCGTGGCCATGGGCCCGCCGGAGCGGATCGCGGCCGCGCCAGAGAGCCACACGGGCCGGTATCTGCGGGAGCGGCTGGCGGTCGCGCCGGTGGGCACAGCGGTCGATGGCGGTCACGCGTAACCCGGTGCCGCGCGTCTCGATCCTCTTCCCCTGCCGCGATGCCGCGGCATTCCTGCCGGACGCCATCGCCTCGCTGGAGGCGCAGCGCTTCACGGACTTCGAGGTCCTCGCCGTAGATGACGGTTCCCGGGATGCGACGTCGTCGCAGCTCGCCTCCTGGGCACGCCGCGATCCTCGCGTCCGCGTTCTGCGCGGCCCGGGGAAGGGAATCGCCGCGGCGCTGAACCTGGCGCTGGAGGCGGCGGAGGGCGAGTACATCGCCCGCATGGATGCGGACGACATCGCGGAGCCGGACCGGCTCGGGGAGCAGGTCGCGCTCCTGGAGGGCAGCCCGGACGTCGTCGCCTGCGGCACCCTGGTGCGCTACTTCCCGGACGAGGTGGTGCTCGGCGGCGCGCGGCGCTACGAGGAGTGGATCAACGGGTTGGTGGAGCCCGACCAGATCGAGCGGGACATCTTCGTGGAGTGCCCGATCCCGCACCCCACCCTCATGGCGCGGCGGGCGGTCCTCGTGGAGCTGGGCGGGTACCGGGACATGGGGTGGCCGGAGGACTACGATCTCGTGCTGCGGATCTGGGCCGCGGGCCACCGGATGGCCAAGGTGCCGCGGGTGCTGCACCGCTGGCGGGAGCGTCCGGATCGCGCGTCTCGCACGGACCCCCGCTACTCGCCCGCCGCGTTCCGCCGTTGCAAGGTGCACCACCTCCGCCGGACGCTCCTCCGCGGGCGCGCGGGCGCGGTGGTCTGGGGCGCAGGACCCGTGGGCAAGATGTTCGCCCGGGAACTCCTCCGGCAGGGTGAGCGGGTGAGGGCGTTCGTGGACCTGGACCCCCGCAAGATCGGGCAGACGATCCACGGCGCGCCGGTGATCCGGCCGGAGGAGGTGGACCGGTTCCGGGGCGCCCTTGCCCTTGCCGCCGTGGGTTCTGCCGACGCTCGCCAGGAGATCCGGCACGAGCTGGAGCGCCGAGGATGGCGGGAGATGGAGGACTTCGCCGCGGTGGCGTAGTAGGCGGGTCCAAGTGCTTGCCGCATCACGCGAATGGTCCTATTTTCCGGCCAGTCGAACGGATCTCAATGGCCCCGTGTGCGGGGAAACCCGCCGTCGATCGCTGGCCCCCGGGTCGGAAGGATGCCGGGAGGTCGTCGGGGCGCCTCGGGCGCTCGCGCGCGCGAGGTCGTGGAACCGCAAGATCGGAGGAGCCCGTGAAGCGCGTTATCGCTCTCATTCCCGTCGCCGCGCTGCTGGTCAGCGCGGCGTGCGCCAGTGCACCCCGCCTCCCCCCGAAGGAGAGCCCGGACGAGGTCCAGCTCTACGATCCGCAGGCTGGCCACTACCCGGAGCCTGGCTACAAGACCATCGGGCCCGTCAAGGTCGAGATGCCGCTGGGCACGTCGGTGCCGGACCTCCTGCTCAAGCTCCGGGAAGAGGCCGCGAAGCTGGGCGCGGATGCGGTGATCCTGCAGAGGGTCCGCACGAGCACCGAGGGGGCGGTCACGTTCGACATGAACCGCCAGGACCTCATGATCGCCGAGGGTCTGGCGATCTACTACCCGCGGCCCGAAACCCAGACGCAGACGGAGACCCAGCCGTAGCGACTCCCCGCGCCGGCTGCCGCAGGAGCGGAATGCGCTGGGCCGCGCCCGTGCGCTCTGCCGGCGCGGCGGGCCTGACAGCACGATCGGCGTACGGCGCCGGGACCGCGGATCGTCCGCCGGGCCCGGCGCCGCAGCGTTCCTGCGGGTGGGCGCCCGGCGGCCGACGCAGGGCGGCGGTGCCGCCTCCCTGGTAGGCCCCGACACCGGCGACCGGGCCGTGGCCGACGCCGGAGGCGTCGTTTCCCGGTATCGGCAACGGACGCCTTTTTTCCGAAATCGTAGGCTACCGCGTACGCTCCTGTTCCGCGGGCCCCGGCGCGGCGCCGACCGGACCTCACGCCCGCGTCGAACGGCACCGTTCGGCCTTTTCGGGGTACCACACCACGTCTGTACATCATCTGGGAGCGAGCTCCGGGAGACGGGCCCGCTTTCTTGTGTTTTCCTCTGTCAGGACCTTGCCGAATGTCGACGTCCGAATCGCGCGAGAAGGTCATTCCCCGGCTGATCGAAGATGAGATGCGGGAGTCGTTCATCGACTATTCGA
>CALCID010000083.1 GCA_937907535.1 uncultured bacterium
TGTCGTGTACGTGTAATAGTTGGAGTAGTAGATTTCCTGCTGCGACATCAGGTTCTTCAGGTCGGACTTCATGGCCGAGATGTAGGCCTTCTCACGCGTGTTGCTGAACTTCGGGATCGCGATCGCGGCCAGGATGCCGATGATCACCACCACGATCAGCAGCTCGATCAGCGTGAAGCCCTTCCGATCCTTGTACATGCTCTGCTCCTTTTGTTGTGGGTCTGCTGCGACGGACGCCCGGTAGGAAGGCAAGCGGTGTTCCCATTGTGCGGCACAGTACGGAACGCTCGTCACTGCAAACACTTCTGACCAGACCAGCGGAGCATGGAAGGGGCCGCGGTATGGAAAAATGTGTTGCAAACTGCAACTCGTTGGCAGATTGCGGCACGTTCGCTCCAGACGAGCAGGGAACGCCCGGACGCGGATCGCCGGGGAGCGGGCACACGGAAAAGCGGAGCGGGCCGCGCAGCGGGCCGGTTCGACGTTCAACTCCGGTCGCGCCCGCGGCGCGCATCCATTTCGATCCTCTTTCGGCGGCGATCTCCGATCTCTATGTTGCTTTGACCGGGCGCGCGCATCGGCCGCGGGCACGCGAGGAATAATGTTACAATTCATCGTCATTCACTCTATTGAAGTCTTCCTAAATCATATCAGATCACGCCACGATCCAACCGAGGTCCTCAGGTGAGCAACCCGGAGTACGCCGGTCGAGACCTGGAAGCGATGGATTTCGCCCAGCGGTACCACCGTTGGATCCTCGATGAATTCCGACCGTTTCTGGGCAAGACCATCGCCGAAGTCGGGGCGGGCAGCGGAGGTTTTTCGGAGCTCCTGCTGAACGAGCCGATCGAGCGCCTGGTTGCGATCGAACCCTCGGCCCGGATGCTCGGGATCCTGGAACGCCGTCTCGGCTCGGACGAGCGGCTCGTGACCGAGCGGGCGATTCTGGCGGAAGTCGCCGAAGCGTACACCGGAAAGGTGGATACGCTGGTCTACGTGAACGTCCTGGAGCACATCCAGGATGACCGGGCGGAGCTGTCGCTTGCCCACGGCACGCTCCGACCGGGCGGGCACGTGTGCATCTTCGTCCCGGCGCTCCCGTGGCTCTACAGCGAGTTCGACCGATCGATCGGACACCACCGCCGCTACTGGAAAGAGGAGCTGATCGGGAAGGTGGGGGCCGCCGGGTTCGAGGTGCGGAAAGCGCGATACTTCGACTTTGCCGGCGTGCTTCCGTGGTTCGTGGTGTACCGGCTGCTCGGCCGCACGCTCGCGAGCGGCCACGTGCAGCACTACGACCGGTACGTTGTGCCGGTGATGCGGCGGCTCGAGGGGGCGATCACGCCGCCGATCGGGAAGAACGTCCTGCTGGTAGCGCGGAAGCCGGTCCACTAGGCCGGCGTGGACGTCCGCCGGCCCGTGTCGCCCGAGACCTGGCGGAAACCGGCGCAACTCCCGACGTCAGCTGCGGCGTGATGGCCGCGTATGCGGCGGTCATTTCGGACCGGGCCGGAGCTCGATCCTCATGATCGGCGCGTCCATTATGTTAAAGGAAGCGTCCTCGCGAACGCCTCTCACAACGTCTTCGATCACGGCAAGCGCAGACGAGTCGCCGTGGGCCCGGACCCGGGCGGTGTCGAACGCCGCCCAGGAGAGTGCGGAACCTCCGGCATCATGCAGTGCCCGCGCGAGCAGCAGCCACGGCACCCAGCCGTCGCCCTCTTCCTGGCGGATCGCCGCGCGCAGGCTCGCCACCGCCTCCTGGTGACGGCCCAGGGCCATCAGGGACCGTCCACGCCACTCGAAATCGAACACCGACGGGCCATTCGTCGCCAGCGACCGTTCCGCCAGGGCGAGTGCCTCCTCGTAGCGCCCCATGTGCGCGTACGACTGGACGAGCAGGATCCGGGCGAGTTCGTAGCTGGGGCGCTCGTCGACAAGGGTCTGTAGGAGCTCGACCACCCGCTCGTAATTGCCCAGCACGTAGTTCATGGTGGCGAATTCCACGCGGAAAGTCGGCGAGTGGGGCCAGAGCCGGTAAGCGAACTCCCAATGGTCGATCGAAACCGCCGTGTCGCCGTGGTGCAACGCGAGCTTCGCGATTCGCCACTGGGAGCGGTAGGACTCGGGTCGATCGCGCATCTGCGCGCGGAGGATCGTCGGCGTATCCTTCCATTCCGGAGCCCGGATGACGGTCCTCGCACCGAGGAGCACGACCACGGCGACGGCGAAGGCGAGGGCGGTGCGGGCGCGTGCAGCCGACAGCTGCCGGGATGCGGTCTGCCAGCAGAATGCGGCGATGAACGCGACAGCGACCGACGGCAGGTACAGCGTGCGCTCCGCGACCAGGATCCCGACCGGGAAGAGGAGGTTCGACACGGTCAGGATCGACACGAGGAACCACGCCGCCGGAAGTCCGGAGACCCGCTGCACCGGGAGCATAGCGGCCAGGACAACGGTCGCGGCGAAGAGGGCGAATCCGAGCAGGACCATGGGGGTCCAGGATTCCACGGGGAGGATGACCGCGGGCGAGTAATCGGACGAGAGTTCCCGGGGGAAGAAGAGGAGGCGGACGTACTCCGGCCAGGCACGCCACGCGTTCAGGACGCGGTGCTCCCCTTTGAGGAAAGGATATTCAGAGGTCGGATCGATCGCCGTGATCGAGCCGAGGACGGAGGCCCGGAGCGCGAAATATCCGATCACCGCAGTGGCCATCAACCCGAAGGTAGCGAGCACCGACCGCCCGTAACGGAGCCAGTCCGCGGGCGTGCGGCCGACGCGCCCATCCGCGACATCCAGGATGAGGAGCAGCCCGGGCAGGGTGATCGCGGACTCCTTGGCAAGGACCGCGAGGACGTAGAGCAGGGCAACGGCCGCGCTCCTCAGGAGCCGGCCCACGATCGCCCGATGCGAGGTGGCAATGGTGCGGGGTCTCGCCAGGTGGATGAGGCATGCTCCGAGCACGAGCGCGGCGGCGGTGAGCTCCGCCTGACCCACGCCGTTCGCCACGGCTTCCACGTGCACGGGATGGACCGCGAACACCACGGCCCCGAAGGCGGCGGCGGCCAGCCCCACGAAACGGCGCAGGAGGAACAGGACGAAAACGCAGACCACGGCGTGGAGCGCGACGTTGATGGCGTGGAAAATCCAGGGCTTGCCGCCAGCCAATGCCCATTGCACGGCGAAGAGGAAAATGGTGAGCGGCCGATATGCGCCGAGCTCGTCGCCGAACTCCGGCCAGTAGGAGGTCAGCCAGATCTCCCGCAGGTTCGAGAGCTCGTGGACGCGCGCGTTGTTCTGAATGATCCACACGTCGTCGTACGCGTAGCCGTTCCCGAGCGAGGTGGCGTACGCCGCCAGGGCGACCAGCACGACGAGCGCCACGGGCAACGGCGGAAACCGGCCCGAGCGGTCCATCCCGACGGTTTCCAGAGTCGACATTAGGGGTACCCCCGGTGGGAATCAGGTTGCAGTGCGTCCTGGCTGAGCATGTCGAGCCGTCGTGGCGCCCCGACGGCTTCGGTGCGCGAGACGGAATCGGGGGGCTCCGCGAGGTCGTGTACGGAACCGGCCTCCCCCCAGAGGCGGGCCATGCCGTCCTCGTACCCGACGAGCACCGGCTCGCCATCCGGCTCCGGGATCATGTAGAGCAGCGGCTTTCGATCCGGCATGCTCTCGATCAGGCGCCGGTTCGCTTCCGGTCCGAGATCCCGGACGTACATGGCACCGCGCACGGTGAGGCCGGGCAGATCCCCCTGCCACAGGAGCGGGGATACGTCGATCACGCCGTACCGGTCGGAGCGCGCCTCGCGGGCACAGTCGCCATTGAGAGCGTGGTCCGGGCCCGGGATGATCCAGCTGTCGGGGCTCAGCTCGATGCGCGGGGGGAGGTTCCTTGCCCGGGGTGTGAAATCGAGGTCCGCCGGGACTCCGGCGCCCCCCGCTTTCGACGATCCCCCCAGGGCCATGGCGTACCGATGCACGTCGCACGTGGGATTCAGGCGCATGGCCATTTCGACCGAATCGAGTCGCATACCGGTGGCAGCGAGCGTCATGGCAATGCGGCCGGTCCAGGCTCCATGGACGAAAACGAGGGATGGTTCGTCCGTTCGCGGCGCCGGGGTCCGGGTGCTCGCCCTGAAGCCGGTCCCGTATGCGTAGACCGTTTGAGGCAGCAGGTAAACCCACCCCAGGAGGATCCCCGCCGCGATGGCGGCCACGAGGGCGGCCCGGAGCGAGTACGGGCCGTCCGGCCGCGGGAGGGCTGCCGGCGCCCTGGAGACCAGCCCGGCCGCGGCCACGACGGTCAGGAGGACCCAGGCCGGGGCGAACTCGTTCAACATTCTCGGGCCCATGAAGAGGTCGTGGTGCCAGTAGAAGGCGAGGGCGAGGACGGGCGCGAGGGCGAGGGCGGCGACGAACCGCTCGGCGCCGGACAACCGCCGGGCGAAGAGCAGGAACGCGCCCACGAGCGCGGCCACGGGCACCGGGGTCTCGAACAGCTGGAGGCTCAGCGCCAGGAGATCGGACGCGGTGTAGGCCAGCGCCTCCACGGGGCCGTAGACGTTCCCCCAGGGATCCCGGCCGAAGCCGAGCCGGACCGCGGGTCCGAGGGCGGCATCGTATCCGAACCGGAACGGGCTCCCGAAGAAGTGCAGGTTGTACGCGGCAACGGCGAGCCCGGGGGGGAGCGCGCCGACGAGGCCGGCGGCGAAGCGGGCGGCGAGCCACGGGAGACGTCGCCCCGGAGACGCAAGGATCCAGATCCCCACCAGCGTCACCGCGGCGAGCACGAGCCCGGAGAGGGGCCGGGCGGAGAACGCGGTGGCGAACGCCGCGCCGCAGAGCACGGCCCACGACCAGCGGCCATCCCGGGCCCGCAGGGCGAAGTAGAGGCCCGTCATGGCGAACGCGGCGGCGGTGATGTGGTTCATGTACACGCCCGCGAGCCCGATCAGGAACGGGTTCACGGCCACGAGCACGGTGGCGGTGCGGGCGATCCACCGGCGGTCGGAAAAGAGGCGGTCCGCAGCGAGAGAGGTGAAGAAGACCGTCGTCGCCATGAGGAGGGCCGGGACCAGCCACACCGCCCCCACCCTGAACCCCAGCGCGAGCAGGACCGTGTGGCCGGGCGGAAAGTGGGACACCCAGCCGTTCGGCACGACGAGGGTGTTCTGGATGTGCCAGAACGCCCCGAACGGAGAGACCGGCCCGGCCAGCCTGCCCTCGGCCATGTAGCGGGCCTGGACGAGCTGGCTCATGGCATCGATCAGGTTCGGCTTGCCATCCACGACGAACAGGGTGAACGCCGCGGTCAGCGCGCCGCCGATGGCGGCCCAGAGCAAGGCGAAGCGGAGGCCGTGGAAGCCGGCGAGCCGGTCGCCGAGGCGGGCCAGGCGCCGCTCCAGGGCGCGCACATCCACGACCCGGGCGCAGATGAGCGCCGGGATCGCCACCACGAGCATCCCGGACCAGATCAGGGAGTAGGTGGTGTCACCGAAGGCGACGGTGCCCTCGCCTGCCAACCCCGTCTCCCTCCCCGCGAGCAGCCGGTAGACCGGGAAGGCGACCACCGCGATCAGGAACAGGCCGACGGCGCGGCGGAGGAGATCGAGCACCCGGCTCAGGGGCCCGTTCGACGGGCCGTGATCCGCGCGGATCCGCGCGTCACTCGAAGATGGGGATCTGTCCAAGGTCATTCGGCAATCGGGTCGGAGGCGGGCCGCGCCCCCACCTCCACCGCCCCCGGCCCGACGGACATGGCGAGGGCCGAGCCCGGTCGTTTCTCGTGGGCGGGCGGCCGGTACCGGGGTGCCCGGGGCGGGAGCAGGTTCGCCCGCAGGATGTGCCAGAGCGCGGCCACCCCGTCCCGCCACGTGATCTTCTTCCCTTCCTCGTACGTGCGGCCGCTGTAGCTGATCGGGACCTCGTAGATGCGGGCTCCGGCCTGGGCCAGACGGGCGGTCAGCTCGGGCTCGATCCCGAACCGGTCGGTGCGCAGCGGGAGGCTCCTCATGAGGTCCGCCCGGACCATCTTGTAGCAGGTCTCCATGTCGCTCAGGTTCAGGTCCGTGAGCATGTTGGAGAGGAGGGTGAGGAGCCCGTTCCCCATCCGGTGCCAGAAGTACAGGACCCGGTGCGGGCCGCCGAGGAAGCGGCTGCCGAACACGGCGTCGGCGCGCCCGTCCAGGATCGGCTCCAGGAGCTTGGGCAGGTCGTGGGGGTCGTACTCCAGGTCCGCGTCCTGGATGACCATGATGTCCCCGGTGGCGTGCTGGATGGCGGTCCTGACCGCCGCTCCCTTCCCCCGGTTCCGCCCGTGGGCCACGTAGATGTCCACCAGCCCCTTGGCGTGGAGCCGCTCGAGGATCTCCCGCGTCCCGTCCGTGGAGCCGTCATCCACGCAGACGATCTCGAACGAGAGCGGCACGGAGCGAACGCGTTCGATCGCCGCCGCAACGGTCGCCGACTCGTTGTACACGGGCATGAGGACGCTGAGGCGCATCCGGTTCCATTCGAGGCTCATGACTCGGCCAATCCGTATCGGTTGAGCTTGCGGTAGAGGGTGGACGGGTCGATGCCGAGCACTTCGGCGGCCCGGGTCTTGTTGCCGCCCTCGGCCTGGAGGACCCAGAGGATGTACGCGCGCTCGATGACCTCGAGGGTCGGGTTGACCGGGTCGCGGTCGGAGACGAGCGGTCTGGCGGGCGCATCGACGATGCGCGCCGGGAGCGCCTCGGGCCCGATGACGTCGCCCCGGGTGAGCACCGCGGCCCGCTCGAGGGCGTTCTCCAGCTCGCGCACGTTGCCGGGCCAGTCGTAGCGCTGGATGATGGCCAGCGCCTCGTCGCTCAGCCGGAGCGGCGGCCTGGCCTTGCCATCCCCGTTCTCCCCGCCCCCCCGCTCCGCGCTCAGCTTCTGGAGAAAGTACTCGGCGAGGAGCGGGATGTCATCCGCGCGCTCGCGGAGCGGCGGGAGGTGCAGCGCGATCACGTTGAGGCGGTAGTACAGGTCGCTGCGGAAGGTGCCGCGCCGGATCTCCTGCTCCAGGTCCCGGTTCGTGGCGGCGATGACGCGCACGTCGATGGCGATCGGCTCGGTGGCGCCGACGGGGATCACCTCCCGCTCCTGGAGCGCGCGGAGCAGCTTGACCTGGAGCGTGGGGGACATCTCGGCCACCTCGTCCAGGAAGAAGGTCCCGCCCCGGGCGGCCACCAGGAGCCCCTCCTTGTCCCGGACCGCGCCGGTGAAGGCGCCCTTCACGTGGCCGAACAGCTCGGATTCGAGGAGGTTCTCCGGGAGCGCGCCGCAGTTGATGGAGACGAACGGGCCGGACTCCCGTTCGGAGAGGGCGTGGATGTACCGCGCGAGGATCTCCTTCCCGGTCCCGCTCTCGCCGGTGATGAGCACCGTGGAGTCCGTGGGCGCCACGGTCTCGGCCAGGCGGAGCACCTCGAGGAACGCCCGGTTCTTGCCGACCGGGCGCATGCCCCGGGACTGGTCCCGGCGGCGCACCTCGCGCTTCAGCGCCCGGTTCTCCTTCTTCAGCACGCGGGTCTCGGCGGCGCGCCGGCAGAGCGCGATGAGGTCCGCGTTGCTGAACGGCTTCTGGAGGTAGTAGAACGCGCCCTGGTTCACGGCCTGCACGGCGGACTGGAGCGATGCCTGGGCGGTCATGAGGATGACCGGGACCTCGGGGTCGCGCTCGCGGACCGCGGCCAGGACGTCGAGCCCGGTGATGCCGGGCATGCGGATGTCCGTGAGGACGATGTCCGGGGTGTCGCCGTCGATCTTCTGGAGCGCCTCGCGGCCGGTATGGGCCACGTCGACGTCGAATCCCTCGCGCCGGAGCAGGATCTGGAGGGTGTCGAGGATCGCGCTCTCGTCGTCTACGATCAGGATTCTCGGTTTCAAGACACGAGCCTCCCGCGGACCGCGGGCTCGGTGAGCCGCGCGGGGAAGTACACGGTGAAACGCGCGCCGCGGCCGGGTGCCGAGTCCACGAAGATGGCGCCCTGGTGCGCCTCCACGGCGCGGTGCACGAGGGCGAGGCCGAGACCGGACCCGCCCTTCCGGGTGGTGAAGAACGGGTCGAAGATCCGGGGCACGTCCTCGGGCGCGATGCCCGGCCCCTCGTCCTCGACCACGAGCCGGACCGGCGATTCCAGGTGCACGCCGATCGGGAGCCGGTCCTCGCCGACGGCCGCGAGCTCGACGCGCACGCGTCCGCCCACGCCGGTGTGCTGCGCCGCGTTCAGCACGAGGTTGAACACGGCGCGGTGGAGCAGATCGGCGTCGCCCTCGAGGACCACGGGCGAGTCCGGGGCGCGGAGCTCGATCCCGCCCACCTCCGCGGCGTCCGGGTGCTGCTCCACGAGCCCGACGGCGCCCCGCACGACCTGAAGCAGGTCCACCGGCTCCCGGCCCCGGAGCTCCACGCGGCTGAACTCGATGAACTCGGAGAGGAGGCGGCTGAGCCGGTCGGACTCGCTCAGCACGAGGCGTTCGAGGAGCGCCACCTCGTCCGGCGTCAGGTGTCCGGCCGCGAGCTGCTCCACGGCACTCCGGATGGACGCCAGCGGGTTCTTGATCTCGTGGGCGAGGGACGCGGCGAGCTCCGCCACCGCTTCGAGCCGCTCGGCCCTGCGGTTCAGCGCCTCGACCCGCTTCCCGTCCGTGATGTCCTGGAACACGGCCGTGACCCACGGCGCGCCGTCCCGCTCCAGGACCGTGGTCCGGATGCCGAAGACGCGCTCTTCCGTGCCGGGACCGCCGGCCGCGCCCGTCCGCGTCCCGGCCGGCGCTCCGTTGGCGGCAAGCGACGTCGCGCGCGCCGCGCGCCCGCCGCTGGCGGCCACCGCCGCGGACGCCGCCGGCGCCGGGGAGGTTGCCGGGACGACGTCGCCTCCCTCCTCTGCGGCCCGGGGCCGGACCCGGGTCTCGTGACGGCGCACCGGGATCCGGGTCTCCGCGCTCCAACGGATCAGGGAGCCGAGGCCGGGCGTGACCCGGTCCAGCTCGTCCAGCACCGGCTTGCCGAGCCAGCGCGCGCCGGACATGGCCAGGAGCGACTCCGCGGCGGGGTTCAGGTACACGAGCCGGCCGTCCCCGTCCACGGTGACCACGCCGGTCTCCATGGCGCCCAGGATGTCCGCGGTCTCGGTCCGGAGCTGCCTCAGCTCCAACCGCGCCTCGCCCAGCTCGGCGCCCGCCTGCCGCAGCCGGTCCGCGAGAGCCGCCGTGGCCAGCGCCACCAGCACGAACACGCCGATCTGGAGGAGCGCGGCGGCCGTGGGCGGCGTGGGCTGCAACCAGACCAGGTCCGCGATGTAGAGGCTGCTCGAGAGCGCGCCGATCAGCACGCCGCCCGGCTTCGGGAGGAGCAGCGCGCCCGCCGCGATCACCAGGATGTAGAGTGGCGGGAACGAGCTCTCGCCGCCGCCCGTCACGTGCACGACCAGCGTGACGGCCAGGACGTCGAAGAGGATCTGGGCGTAGAGGAAGGTCCGCCCCGGGACGCGGTACCGGATCTCGGTGTGCCAGTACCCCCACGCGGTGACGAGCACGGCGAGCAGCAGGTGCATCGTCACGAGGAGCGTGGTCTCGGGGACGGTCGCCGGCCAGACGAGCACCGCGCCGGTGAATACGCCTGCGGCGAGGGTCAGACGGCCGAGGAAGAGCCAGCGCAGTAAGCGCAACGAGTTCATGGGGCGTGGATCGGGCCAATGCCCCGGGGAGAGAGGACCGGCGGGACGCCGGTGGGAGGGCGCGCACAAGGTAACAGGAGGCGTTGCACTTTGCAAGACCCACGATTTGCAAGATTCGAGGAAGGGCCCGATGGGGCGCGAAGGTTGCAGCTTTTCGGGGTCGAGGAGGCGGGGTGCGGGGCGGCGACGCGGACCGGAGGAGCGAGATGGAGGAGGACGGCAAGCCATCGAAGCGGAGGGCGGGTGCGGGGGTGCGGCGGGTGGTGGACCTGTGCGTGGGGCAGCGCGCGGACGGGGACGCATTCTCGCGGTGGGTACGGGAGGCGAGCGCGCTGAGGGGGTTGAGCTGCGAGGTCCTGCACGAGGATGTGGTGGAGGCGGCGCACGCGGCGGTATGCGCGGGGCGCCTGCGGGTGGGGTTCCTGCTGGACCTCACGGCCCGGTGGTGGCACTTCGATGATCCGTACGTCCAGCTCTGCTATGCGGTGAAGGACGCGGGCGGGCTGGTGATCGGGGACCCGGACACGGCGATGATGGCGGATCACAAGGCGGTGACCCATCATCGGCTGGTGCGCGCGGGGATCCCGGTGCCGCCCACGCTGGTGCTGCGCCGGTGGATGCCGGACCGGGAGCCGACGCGGGAGGAGCGGAAGCTGCTCGGCGACCGGGTGGTGATCAAGCCGGCGCGGGGTTGGGGGTGTCAGGGCGTGGTGATGGACGCGCGGGCGGAGTTGTCGGAGATCGCCCGGGCGCGGGACTACGACCGGACGGACGACTATCTCATCCAGAAGCAGGTCGACTACGTGCGTCTCGTGGACGACCTGGGGGTGGAGAGGCCGGCGTGGTGGCGGGTCCTGTACGTGTTCGGCGAGATCATTCCGTGCTGGTGGAGCCCGGAGGACGGGTACTACCGGCTCGTGAGCCTGCGGGAGATGTGGACCCACGAGCTGCTGCCGCTGGCGCGGCTCGCGGGCGAGATCGCGCGGATCACCGGGATGCAGTTCTTCTCCACGGAGATCTGCCTGGCCGCGGAGCGGGCGGCGCCGGACGCGCTGTACCAGGCGGGCGGGCGGCCGTTCTACGTGATCGACTACGTGAACGACCAGTGCGACCTGCGGGTGCAGAGCGTGGACCCGGCGGGCCCGCCGGACGAGGTGGTGCAGCACCTGGCGGAGCGCTTCGCGGAGCTGGCGTGGCGCCACCGGCAGGGGCTCCCGCTGGACGGGCATCGGTCGCTGTGGCTGCGCCGGGCGTCGGACGGGGACCCGACGATCTGAGCGGCGGGCCGGGGTAGGGACGCGGGCCTGGACGTTTGGGCGTGGGCCGTTCGCGCGGCCCGGACCGACCGTCCTGCCCGCGCCTGCCGGCTCGTTATGGGGCTGAGGGGCGGTGGGCGCCGGGCCGGACCGCGCGAGCACGCAGCTAACGCGGGACCGACCGCGGAGCCGAACCGCCCGGACGGCCTCGTCCGGTCATGACCGGACCCTATCCCTCGCAACCGGCTCGCCCGTTCCGCCGCCGCGGATGGCGACCACGTCGGATCGTTCGGGCGGGCGGCTCCCGCGAGGGTCCGAAGGACCGGGTGCCACGAGCTCCGAGAACCGGCGCCGCCCCCCTGCCCCACCCTTCCAAAGCACCTCGCCCGTGCCGGCGTGGCCGTCGGCCGGGTCGCGCGGCTGCCCGGGTCTCCGGTGGTCCATGCTCTCCGTACGGTCCGTCCGGGATCCGGCGGCGCCATACGACCTCGGGTCGTTCGGGTCCTTCGGCTTCCCTGAACGCCATGCGGCCCTACCCTTCCACCACCACGGAGACCTCACGGCCCATTTCGGCTGCAGCGACTTTCCGGTACCGAGCGGCCGACCGGGGCCGGTGACGGCGCGCTCCGATCGTCTGCCGCCGGAGGACGGCAGATCCTCGGCGAGGCGGATCCCGGAGGGCTGACCGATGACCGAAGGCATGCGCGCCGGCCGCTAACCTGTGCGTTGGCGCCAGGGGCCTCGCGGCAGCGGCTGCACGAACGGAAACGGGCGGCTCCGCCACGCCGGTGGAGCCGCCCGTTCATTCCGTCGGACCCGCGACTCACCCGCCCGCGACGGCGAGCTGGCGGCGCACGAAGACCTCGACCGGGGTGAGCGTGACGCCGAACGTCCGCGCCGTTTCGGTCATGTCGATGGGCGAGTCGAAGGTGTCGAACGCGGCCGCGAGCTGGGAGACCACGTCCGGGAGGGCGGGGATCGACTCCCCGAGCGGAATGTGCCGGACCGGGATCTCACGGCCGAGCTCCCGCTCGAAGATGCCGATGATGTCCAGCCAGGACACGGCGGAAGGCCCGCCGAGGACGAGGGTCCGGTTCGCGGCGGCGTCGTGGTCCAGCGCCGCGATCGCGAAGGACGCGACGTCGTCCACGGCGATGAACGAGTGCCTGCGGGCGCCGGTGCCCACGATCGTCACCGGCTGCCCGTTGGCGAGGGGCATCCCGACGATCATCGGGATCCAGACATCCATGAAGATGTTCGGCCGCAGGATGACATGGGTCATTCCGCTGTTGCGGAGGTGCTCCTCGGAGGCGGCTTTGGCCTGCATGAAGGGGCTGGGGCTCGCCGGGTCGGCGCCGAGGGCGGAGACGAAGATGAAGCGGCGCACGCCGGCGGCGGCCGCGACGTCGATCAGGTTGCGGTTGCCGGTCCGGTCCACGCTCTCCACGGTGTCCTCGCCGCCGCGGGCCGCGGAATTCGCGGTGGTGATGACGGCCTCGATGCCGCGGCAGGCGGGGGCGAGGGAGGCGGGATCCTTGAGGTCGCCGAAGGCGAGCTCGGCGTCCAGGTCCAGGAGGGCCTGGTGGTCCGAGCCGGGTCGGACGAGCACGCGGACGGGGCGGCCGGCCTGGAGCAGGCGACGGGCGATCGTGCCACCGAGCTGCCCGGTGGCGCCGGCGATGAGGATCATGGTGGCCTCCTTTCGCGGCGGGTGTGCGGGGAGAGCGCGGCTCGAGGATGACAGCGCGCGCCGGGCGCGAGCGGTCTGCACCGGGACGCGCCCCTGGGGGACGGGGATAGAGTGCTGCGGGGTCGGACGGGCGTCAAGCAGGGCTCGCGGGGAGCGCGGCCCAGACGCGGTTGGCCGGGGGGCCTGGGGACGCTACTTTTCGGATCGATGTCTGGAACGGACCCCGAACCGGAATCTCCGATGCGAAACGAATCGCTGGACCCGATCCTGAGGCCGGCTTCGGTGGCGGTGATCGGCGCGAGCCGGAAGCCGGGCACCATCGGGTACCAGATCATCGACAATCTGGTCAAGCACGGCTATACCGGCGCCGTGTACCCGGTGAATCCGAGCGCCGCCTCGATCCATTCCATCCGCGCGTACCGCTCGGTGCTGGAGATCCCGGATCCGGTGGATCTGGCGATCGTCGTGGTGCCGAAGGAGCGGGTGCTGGAAGTGGTGGACGAGTGCTGCGCGAAGGGCGTGCGCGGGCTGGTGGTGATTTCGGCGGGGTTCCGGGAGGTGGGCGGGAGCGGCGTGGAGCGGGAGCGCGCGCTGGTGGAGCGGGTGCGTCGCCACGGGATGCGGCTGATCGGCCCGAACTGCATGGGCGTGCTGAACACGGCGCCGGACATGTCGATGAACGCGACGTTCGCGCCGACGATGCCTCCGGCCGGGCCCGCGGCGTTCATGAGCCAGTCGGGCGCGTTGGGCGTGACGATCCTGGACTACGCCCGCGAGCTGGGGATCGGGATCCGGCAGTTCGTGTCGGTGGGGAACAAGCCGGACGTGAGCGGCAACGATCTGCTCGAGTATTGGGAGGAGGACGAGGCGATCCGGGTGATCCTGATGTACCTGGAGAGCCTGGGCAATCCGCGGAAGTTCACGCGGATCGCGCGGCGGGTGACGCGGCGCAAGCCGATCGTGGTGGTGAAGTCGGGGCGGACGGCGGCGGGCGCGCGGGCGGCGTCGTCGCACACGGGGGCGCTGGCGGGGACGGACGCGACGGCGGACGCGCTCTTCGCGCAGTGCGGGGTGATCCGGGTGGAGTCGGTGCAGGCGCTGTTCGACGTGGCGCTGGCGTTCAGCCACTTGCCGATCCCGGGGGGGAACCGGGTCGCGATCGTGACGAACGCGGGCGGGCCGGGGATCATGATCGCGGACGCGTGCGAGGCGGCGGGGCTGGAGGTGGTGGAGCTGACGGAGGAGACGCAGGCGCGCCTGCGGGCGAGCATGCCCGAGGAGGCGAGCGTCCGGAACCCGGTGGACATGATCGCCTCGGCCACGGCGGAGAGCTACCGGATCGCGCTGGACGCGGTGCTGGCGGATCCGCGGGTGGACGCGGCGATCGCGGCGTTCGTGCCGCCGCTCGGCGTGCGGCAGCAGGATGTGGCGGCGGCGATCGTGGAGGCGCGGCGGGCGCGGCCGGGGAAGCCGCTGGTGGCGGTGTTGATGGGGCGGGAGGGGCTGCCGGAGGGGCGCGCGGAGCTGGGCGCGGCGGGGGTGCCGGCGTACATCTTCCCGGAGTCCGCGGCCCGGGCGCTCGCGGCGATGGACGCGTACCGGCGGTGGCTGGAGCGGCCGCTCGGCGTGGTGCGGACCTTCGAGGTGGACCGGGGCACGGTCCGGCGGGTGATCGAGGATGCCCTGGCCGCGGGGCGCATGCATCTCACCACGATGGAAGCGATGGCGATCCTGCGCGCGTACGGGATCCCCACCGTGGAGTGCCGGCTGGCGCGGAGCGCGGATGAGGCGGCCGCGGCGGCGGAGGCGATCGGATTCCCGGTCGTGCTGAAGGTCCTGTCGCGGCACATCGTGCACAAGAGCGACGTGGGCGGCGTGGCCGTGGACCTGCGCGGACCCGAGGAGGTCCGGGATGCGTACCGTCGCATGATGCAACGGATCGCGGAGGTGGCGCCGGGCGCGGATGTGGACGGGGTCCTGGTCCAGCCGTTCATCAAGGGCGGCCGCGAGACGATCATCGGCATGACGCTGGACCGGAGCTTCGGGCCGGTGCTGATGTTCGGGCTGGGTGGGATCTACGTGGAGGCGCTGGGCGACGTTGCGTTCCGCGTGGAGCCGGTCTCGGACGTGGACGCCTGGGAGATGGTGCGCGGGATCCGGGGCCGGCGGCTCCTGGAAGGGTTCCGGGGCGAGCCGCCGGCGGATCAGGCGCTACTGGTCGAGGTGATCCAGCGGGTCTCCCAGCTCGTGGGCGAGCACCACGAGATCCAGGAGCTGGACATCAACCCGTTCGTGGCGTTCGAGGTCGGCGGGCTCGCGCTGGACGCCCGGATCCGGGTCGGGCCGGCGGAGTCCGCGCCGCGGGGCGGGCTGCGGGACCGGGAGCGGGAGGAGGCGACGTCGTCGCTCCTCCCCGCCGGCTAATCCTCTTCGTCCCCGAGCTTCTCCAACCCGCCGTAGAGGGCGGCGTAGAGCCGGGCGTTCTGCTGCACGATCTTCACGTAGTCCCGGGTCTCGGCGAACGGGATCCGCTCGGTGAACACTTCCAGGTCCCGATACTCCGGGAGCCCACGCCAGCGGACCACCCGGGTGGGACCGGCGTTGTACGCCACCAGCGCCTCGGTCACGTTGCCGCCGTACCGCTCCAGCATGGCGGCCAGGTACATCGTGCCCAGCTTGATGTTGATCTCGGGGTCCTTGAGCCGGGCCGTGGTGATGTTGCCGAGCCCGGCCTGACGGGCGAGCTGCCGGGCGGTCGCGGGCATGAGCTGCATGAGCCCGACGGCGCCGGCGGGGCTCACCGCGCCGGGCAGGAACATGGACTCCTGGCGGATCAGGCCGGCCACCAGGTACGGATCGATCTTCCGGCGCCGGGCCTCCCGGATGATGATCTCCCGGTACGGGAACGGATACACGATCCGGAGCAGGCGCGCGTTCCAGCGGCCCTCGGCACGGTGGAGCTGCCGGCCCAGCCGGATCGCGGCGAAGGTCTCGCCCCGTTCGTGGAAGGCCTCGGCCAGGTTGTAGAGCGCCTCGCGGTTCTCGGCGTAGACCTCCCGGGCCCGGTCGATCTCGAAGGAGGCGGCGTCGTCGAGCCCGAGCTCGCGGAGCGCGGTGACGCGGAAGATGACGTCATCCAGCTCGGGCGACGCCGGGGCCGGGGGCGGCTCGGGCGCGAGCGCCGTGCGCCACACGGACTCGCCCAGGAGGTCCGCGGCGCGCATGCCGTAGTACGTGATGGGATCCGCCTGCACGACCTCCCGGAGCAGATCCTCGGCCCGGGCCTGGTTGCCGAGACGCAGATAGCTCAGTGCGGCCCAGTACGCGGCCTGCTGGGCCCGGCCGGGATCCGTGTGCGCCCGGTAGCGCTCGAAGATGGAGACGGCCTCGTCGAAGTTCCCCTCGATGTGGGCGAGCCCGCCCAGCCGCATGGCCGCGAGCCCGGCCTCCGCGATCTCAGGGTGGTCGTTGATCGCGCGGCGGTAGTACTCCCGGGCGCGGTCCAGATTCCCCGCGTCGTGCTCCAGGTCCGCGAGGATGTAGAGCGCCTCGGCCGCGGCCGGCTCCTGCGGGTACTCCGCAGCGACCCGCTCGAACGTCTTGCGGGCGGCGGTGACCTTGTTCTGGCGGAACTGGGAGCGGCCGGCCAGGAGGAGCGCGTCCGCGGCGATGCGTCGGGTCGGCTCCTCGTTGGCGAGCGCGCTGAGCCGCCGCTCGGCCTGCTCGTACCGCCGGGCCTGGAAGAGCCGGCGTCCGACCTCGAGGCGGAGCTCCGCGCGCTCCGCGGGCGTTCCGCGCCCGGCGTTGAGGTAGGCGTCCACCCCGGCCACCCCGCGGTCGACGTTGCCGTGGCGCAGGTAGGTACGGCCGATCAGGAGGCGGTCCTCCGGGCCGATGCCCGGCAGCCCGTTGAGGGTGCGGGCGGCGTCCACGGCCACCCGCGTCTGCGGCGCGGTCTCGAGCACGGTACGGAACGCGGCCCGCGCGTCGGCGGTGTCCCCGAGCTGGAGGCGCAGCTCGCCGACCTGGACCCAGGCCTCGGCCCGGGCGGCCGCCGAGGGCAGCTCCCGGGCGTACTGGAGGGCCGCGTCAAGCGCACCCGTCGGGTCCGCCGCCTTGCGCCGGGCCTTGACCAGCGCCCGCCAGCCCCGCTCCCGGACGAGCTCCGGGTCCATGGCGGCGAGGAGGCGACGCACCGTGGCCGTGTCCCCGGCGTCCGCGGCGGTCTCCGCGGCGAGGGCCCGGGACCAGTCTCCGAGCGCGGGCGCGAGCGACGCCGCGTGGTCGAACGCCTCCAGCGCGCCCGCCACGTCCCCGGCGCGGCTGAGTCCGATCCCACGGCGCATCTCGGCGAGCCCCTTCCCGGGGTCCTCGGCCGGACGACCAGCGGCGACGGTCGGGGCGAACACGGCCACAGAGGCGGCCGACAGGGCCGGCGCGGCG
Organism: uncultured bacterium; assembly: GCA_937907535.1. GTDB lineage: Bacteria > Gemmatimonadota > Gemmatimonadetes > Longimicrobiales > RSA9 > CALCID01. The sequence continues at coordinate 17,097 of CALCID010000083.1, forward strand.
GGGATGACCGCGAGCGCGGCCGCGAATCCGACGGCGGCAACGGCGGAGACCATAGGCGGAACTACCTCAGCGGACGGACACTACTTCATCGAAGGCGAGCGACGCCGGCCACTCCACGTCCTCATACACATGGAAGATCCGGACCCGGTACGCGCCGCGCTCGAGCCCGCGGGCCATGACCTGGTAGGCGAAGCCGGTGCTTCCTTCCTCGCAGGGACTTCCTGCGCGCGAGCGCGCGATGATGCGCACGAGCAGCTCGCGGCCGTCCCGCTCCACGTGTCCGCGCAGCCCCTGGCAGCCGTTCGGCGTGGGCACCACGCCGCTGATCAGGATCTCGCCCCGCCGACCGGACACGGCCGGGGCGTCTCGAGTGGCGGCGGGCATGGTCCCGAACCCGACGCCATACTCGAGCTCTGCGGGTGGCGCGAACGGCTCGGCGCATGCGGCCAGGGCGAGGATCAGGATCGGGAACCAGCGGGGCACGGCGAACTCCAGGGGCGCTCGGGCGCCCGGTGCGGGCCGACGAACGGGGCGTGTGCAAGGGCACGTCGCCACGGTGTCCATACTATCATGACGAACGGCGGCGCGCCAGAGTTGCACGGTGGGAGAAGTCCCGGTGCGGCAGGGGTTTGGCGCGGGCCAGGCCGCCGGGGAACGCCGGTCCGTGCCGGCGCGTAGATTGGACAGCACCACCAGCCGGGACAGGGCTCCGGTCCGGGCTCGGGCGGGACCGGCCGCGTGGCGGAGCGACGAGCGGACGAGCGAGACAGCCATGATGTGGGAGACGACGAGGCGGAACCAGACGGGGCGGAACCGGCGCATCTGGTCCGTGTGGATCGTGGCGCTGGGCCTGGCCCTGGTGCCCGATGGCGCGGCGGCGCAGTACTTCGGGCAGAACAAGGTGCAGTACGAGTCCTTCGACTTCCGGGTGCTGCGCACGGACCACTTCGAGGTGCACTACTACCCGGAGGAGGCGGAGGCGGCCCGGGACGCGGCGAGGATGGCGGAGCGGTGGTACGCGCGGCTGTCGAAGCTGTTCGGGCACGAGTTCAACGGCCGGAGGCCGATCATCCTGTACGCGGACCATCCGGACTTCCAGCAGACGAACGTGGTGGAGGGCTCGATCGGGGAGTCGACGGGCGGCGTGACCACGGCCTTGCGGGAGCGGGTGGTGCTGCCGCTCACGGGTCTGGACGGCGAAACGGACCACGTGCTGGGCCACGAGATCGTGCACGTGTTCCAGTACGACATTGCGCAGGCGCCGAACGGCGGCGGGCTCTCGGGGATGAGCCGGCTGCCGCTCTGGTTCGTGGAAGGGCTGGCGGAGTACCTGTCGCTGGGGCGGGAGGATGCGCAGACGGCCATGTGGCTGCGGGACGCGGTGCTGCGGGACGACATCCCGACGCTGGACAAGCTCTCGCGGGACTCGCGCTACTTTCCGTACCGGTTCGGGCACGCGGTGTGGGCATATATCGGTGGGCGCTGGGGCGACGAGGTGATCGGCCCGCTGTACCGCTCGGCGCTGCGCCGGGGGCTGGAGGGCGGCATTCTGGAGACGCTCGGGCTGAGCGCGGACTCGCTGTCGAAGGAGTGGGCGGCGGCGCTGCGGGAGACCTACGGGACGGTGGTGTCCGAGCGCACGCCGCCGGCGGAGGCGGGGCGGCGGGTCATCGGCGGCGAAGGGCCGGGCCGGATGAACCTGGCGCCGGCGCTGAGCCCTGACGGGCGCTACGTCGCCTACTACTCGGAGCGTGGGCTGTTCACGATCGATCTCTGGCTGGCGGACGCGGAGACGGGGAAGGTCCTGCGGCGGCTGGCGAGCCCGAGCACGGATCCGCACTTCGACGCGCTGAGCTTCACCCACTCGGCGGGCTCGTGGTCCCCGGACGGCACACGGTTCGTGTACGTGGTCTTCGCGCAGGGCCGGAACGAGCTGGCGATCGCGGACGTGGCCACGGGGAAGGTGCTGCGGCGGCTGGCCGTGCCGGGCGTGGGCGCGATCACGAGCCCGGCTTGGTCTCCGGACGGGCGCAGGATCGCGTTCTCGGGGATGTCCGGCGGGATTTCGGACCTGTACGTGGTGGACGTGGAGGACGGGAGCGTGCGGGCGCTGACCCGGGACCGGGAGGCGCAGCTCCAACCGGCGTGGTCGCCGGACGGGCGGACGCTGGCGTACGTGACGGACGATGTTCCGGGCACGGACCGGCGGTGGCTGGACTTCGCGCCCACGGGCCTCGCACTGCTGGACGTGGAGACCGGGGAGGTCCGGCGGCCGCGGCAGTTCGAGGGGGCGAGGCACACGAGCCCGCAGTTCTCGCCGGACGGCCGGTCGCTGTACTTCGTGGCGGTCCGGGACGGGACGCCGGACGTGTACCGGCTGGATCTGCAAACGGACGCGGTGCACCAGGTCACCCGGCTCGCCACGGGGGTGAGCGGGATCTCGGGGATGTCCACGCCGCTCTCGGTGGCGTCGCGGAGCGGGCGGCTCGCGTACGTGGCCTTCGAGGAACGGGGCTACGCCATCTATGCGCTGGAGCCCGGGGCCGCGCTGGGGACGCGGGTCGAGCCCGTGGCGGGGCTGGGCGCGGTGGGCGGGATGCTCCCGCCGGTGGAACCGTCCGAGGAGTCCCTCGTGGACTCGTACCTCGCCGATGCGGCGACCGGACTCCAGCCGGCGGAGGAGTTCACGGATTCGCGCTACCGGCCGTCGCTCCGGCTGGACTACATCGGTCCGCCGACGGTGGGCGTGGCGGTGGACCGGTCCAGCACGATGCTCGGCGGCAGCGCGGCGTTCTACTTCGGGGACCTGCTGGGGAACCGCCAGCTCGCGGTCGGCGTGCAGGCGCAGGGAACGCTGAAGGACGTGGGCGGGCAGGTCATCTACACGAACCGGGCGCACCGCTGGAACTGGCTGGTCGGCGCCGGCCGGGTGCCGTACCTGACGGGCGCGACGTACATACGGGACACGACGGTGGTGGTCGGGGGCGCGCCGACCCGCGGCCGGGTCGTGGGCACCTACCGGGACCGGATCTACCTGGACCAGGCGCTGGTGACCGCCCAGTACCCGTTCAGCACCACGCGGCGGCTCGAGGTATCGGGGGGGTACACGCGCTACGGGTTCGACCGCGAGATCGAGCGAGTCCTGTTCGTGGGCGGCCGGGAGGCGGACCGGACGGTGGAGAGTCTGGAGGCGCCGGACGGGTTCGGCCTGGTCCAGACCGCGTTCGCGCTGGTGGGCGACAACTCGTACTTCGGGTTCACCTCGCCGGTGACGGGCCAGCGGTTCCGTTTCGAACTCTCGCCGCGCTTCGGGTCACTGAACTTCCACACGGTGCTGGCCGACTACCGGCGCTACTTCTTCCGGAATCCGTTCACGCTGGCGGTCCGGGGGCTCCACTACGGGCGCTACGGCCGGGACGGCGAGAGCCCGCGGCTGACGTCGCTGTACCTGGGCGAGCCGACACTGGTCCGGGGCTACGGGCTCGGCTCGTTCGACCCGACGGAGTGCACGCGAGTGGAAGACGAGGCGGGCCGGTGCGTGGAGTTCGACCGGCTGGTCGGCACGCGCATGAGCGTGGCGAACGTGGAGCTGCGTGTACCGCTCCTGGGCACGTCGGAGTTCGGGCTGCTGAACGTGCCGTTCCTGCCCACGGAGTTGGCGGCGTTCGTGGACGCGGGCGCGGCCTGGACCGCGGACGAGTCGCCGTCGCTCACGCTGGCGCGGCGGTCCCTGGACCGGATCCCGGTGTTCAGCGCGGGGCTCAGCGCGCGGATCAACCTGCTCGGGTACGCGGTGGCGGAGATCTATTATGCGTATCCGTTCCAGAGGCCGGAGAAGGGGGGGCATTTCGGGTTCAGTCTGGCGCCGGGGTGGTAGGGAGGGGGGGCAACCTTCGCGGCAATGCTGCCTTTCCGGGTCGTGCACGAGCACGTGCACGAGCACGAGCACGGGGCAGCCGTCGCGGCTGGGCGGTGTTACCGGGTCGAGCGCGAGTATGGGGCCACGTTCGCGGTAGGGCTACCTTGCCGGGTCGAGTACGGGGGCAACCTTCGCGGCAGGGCTACCTTGCCGGGTCGAGTACGAGCACGAGTACGTGCACGAGCACGGGGCAGCCGTCGCGGCTGGGCGGTGTTACCGGGTCGAGCGCGAG
>CALCID010000084.1 GCA_937907535.1 uncultured bacterium
AACTCCTTCCACACCGCCCAGAACCGCTTCCCACCCACCCTCCCCCAACACACCAACCCCACACCTCGATCAGGTGGGTCAGGATGTGCCAGGGCTATTTCGGAGGCCGCCCTGCGCGCCCCCGCCGGATCCGATCCGCGGCCGCGTTCCGGCCGCTCGTCCGGCGCCCCGTCCGCTCAGCGCCGCTTGCCGGATTCCGCGTCCGACGAGTCGCTCGTCTCGACGAACCGGTACAACCGCTCCCCCGGCCGGATCAACCCGTACCGCTCGCGGGCGAGCCGTTCCAGCGCCACGGAATCGGACTCCAGGGAGTCCGCGCGCGCGCGGAGCGCCGCCACCGAATCGCGCAGGGCTTCGAGGGCCGCCGCTTCCTGCTCATGCTGCCGGGCCAGCCGCCAGACTTCGTAGAGGCTGTACTCTCCGCCGAACACCGCGAAGTACGCGGCGACGCCGACCACCGCGGGGAGCAGGAAGCGTCGCAGCCTCATGGCGCCGTTACCAGGCGTTCCGGCCCGGGTACTCCGCCGAGTCGCCCAGCTCCTCTGCGATCCTCAGGAGCTGGTTGTACTTCGCCACCCGGTCCGTCCGGCTCGCGCTCCCGGTCTTGATCTGCCCGCTCCGCGTGGCCACGGCCAGGTCCGCGATGAAGGTATCCGCCGTCTCCCCGGACCGGTGGCTGATGATGTACCGGAACCGGTTCCGGCGGGCCAGCTCGATCGCGGCGAGGGTCTCGGTCAGCGTACCGATCTGGTTGACCTTGATCAGGATCGCGTTCCCCGCGCCACCCTCGATCCCCCGCGCGAGCCGCTCGGTGTTCGTGACGAACAGGTCGTCTCCCACGAGCTGTACCCGGTCGCCGATCGCTGCGGTCAGCGCGGTCCAGCCCTCCCAGTCGTTCTCATCGAGCGCATCCTCGATGGAGACGATCGGGTAGCGGTCCACCCAGGAGCGCCAGAACTCGATCATCGCCTCGGTGCTCTTCCGCTCGCCCGTCGACTTGTGGAAGACGTACGCCCCATCCCGGTACAGCTCGCTGGCCGCCGCGTCCAGCGCGAGAACCACGTCCTCTCCGGGCCGATACCCGGCGCGCTCGATGGCCATGAGGATGAAATCGAGCGCTTCCTCGTTGGAGGCGAGGTCCGGGGCGAAACCACCCTCGTCGCCGACCCCGGTGCTCTTGCCCCGCTCCTGGAGCACCTTCTTCAGGCTGTGGAACACCTCCACGCCCATCCGGAGCGCCTCCGTGAAGGTGTCCGCGCCGACCGGCGCGATCATGAACTCCTGGAGGTCGACGTTGTTCGTCGCATGGGCGCCGCCGTTCAGGATGTTCATGAGCGGAACCGGCAGGAGCGTGGCGTACGGCCCGCCAAGGTACCGGTAGAGCGGCAGATCCGCCTCCTCCGCCGCCGCCCGCGCCGTGGCGAGCGACACGGCGAGGATCGCGTTCGCACCCAGCTTGGACTTGTTCGGCGTGCCGTCCAGCTCGATCATCGCGCGATCCACACCGGCCTGGTCCATCGCCTCCATCCCGACGAGGGCCACGCCGATGATCTCGTTCACGTTCTTGACCGCCTGGCGGACGCCCTTGCCGCCGTACCGGCTGGCATCCCCGTCCCGCAGCTCGAGCGCCTCGTGCTCGCCCGTGGACGCGCCGCTCGGCACCGCCGCCCGGCCGCGCGCGCCGCTCTCCAGGATCACGTCCGCTTCGATGGTCGGGTTGCCTCGCGAATCTATGATCTCCCTTGCCCGGATCTGTTCAATGGCTGACATGGCCCCGTTCCGTTGGCGCCGCGCTCCGGATCCGATCAGGACACGCGGCGGAGTCCGCTCATTTCGTCGAGCATCCGCTGGATCGCTCCCCGGACTTTCTCGATCAGCTCGTCCCGGGTGCTCTCGTCGTACTGCTCGACGCGTATCGGTTCGGCGAAGCGTACGATAATGGGGCCCGGCCGTACGCGCCAGGCGCCCTTCGGAAGGATCCGTGATGTGCCTACCACGACCGTGGGCACGATATCCACCCCGGAGTGGATGGCGAGCATGAATGCGCCCTTCTTGAAGGGAAGGAGCTCGCCCGTCGGGGAGCGGGTCCCCTCCGGGAAGATGACCACCGAGCTGTTGTCCTGTTTCAGGAGCCGTCCCGCCTCGTCCAGCGCGCGGATCGCCGCGGCCCGGTCGGACCGGTCCACCGCGATGTGCCCCGCGGTCTTCCACGCGGTTCCGAATACCGGAATCTTGGCCAGCTCCTTCTTGGCCACGAACCGATACCGTTTCGGGATCGCCACCGCGAGCGCGAACACGTCGTACCACGAAACGTGATTCGACGCGAAGATCTGCGGCCGCCCCGGATCCACGTGCTCCAACCCTTCCACCTGCACCGGCGTGTTGCTGGCCCAGAGGATCCACGCCGCCCAGGTCCGCGCGCACCAGTCGTAGAAGTTGCCCTGGATCCTGAGCACGCCCGCGATGATGGCTGCGGACCCGATCACCAGCGTCGAAACCAGCAGATTCAACCCGGCCCAGAGACTACGAATCACTCGTCGGCCCCTTCGAAATGACCGTAACCTGTGAGCGCGAGGGGCTGGGCCGCCTGGCCCTCCCGGACGCCGTACACGCCGGCGCCCTCCTCCACGTACCCCACGCGCGTCAACGGAACTCCGAAGATCGTCTCGAACTCGGCTCGTAGCGGCTCGATGCGCTCCTCCGGGGCGCTGAAGCAGAGTTCGTAATCCTCGCCGCCGGTGAGGGCGAGGCGCAATGCCTCGTCGTCGGACGCCTCGCCGCGGCGCGCCCCCATGTGGACGGGCACGCGGTCGAGCTCGATCACGATCCGGACGCCGCTCGCCGCCCCGAGGTGCGCCGCGTCGCCCGCGAGCCCATCGGAAAGATCGATCATGGCGTGCAGGGGCGCCCTGTCCGCCAGCCAGAGGGCCTCCCGGGTGCGCGCCACTGGCGCCGCGAACGCCGCCCGCGCCTCCGGGTGGGGTACCGTCCCCGTGAGCCAGCTCCGAACCGCCGCGCCCGCTCCGCCGAGAGTTCCCGTGACCCAGAGCGCATCGCCGGGCCGTGCACCGCTGCGCAAGACCGGGCGCGGGCACTCGCCGATCGCGGTCACGTCGACGAGGAGCGGCCCGGGCGATCGCGCCACGTCCCCGCCGAGCAGCGCTCCGCCGACCGTTTCCACCGCCCGCCGCACACCGGCCATGAGCCGCTCGATCTCCTTGGGACCGCGGTCCCCCGCAGCGGCAACGGACGTCAGCACCCCGACCGGCCGCGCCGCGACAGCGGCGAGGTCGCTCAGCGCCGCCATCGTCGCCCGATAGCCGACCTCTTCCAGGGTGAGCCAATCGCGGCGGAAATGGACGTCCTCCACGGAAAGGTCCACGCTGAGGGCGATGCCGTCGCCCCGCACCACGGCGCAGTCATCCCCCGGCCCGACCTCCACATCGGCCCTACTCGCGTCGCCGCCAGGCCCACCGTGATCGCCTCCGCCCGCGGCCGGCCGCAGGATCCGCCGGATCAAGTCGAATTCACGTCCGGGACCGAACTGTGGCGCTCCGTCCTTCATCCGTCCGCCGCCCGTCCCACGGCCCGCGCCCGCGAGCTCGTGATCTCCATGGCCGCCGGTCAAGGTCGCCAGGGTATCCGCATTGCGCCGGCCGGCGTCGCTACCCAGATGTGGTCGCCGGTCGGCAGCACGCCGGTGATCGGCCCCTCCGGCAGGTCCCGGCCTGCCTGAAAGACCGTCCATTGCCGCTGCGATTCATCCCACTGCGCCACCCCCCGGTCGCCCGCCACCCAAAGCTGGCCGCCCGCGGCGGACAGCGCGTGCAGCCTGCCGAGGGAACCGCGGGCGTCACGGATCGGCCCCTGCCAGCGCGAGCCATTGAAGCGGTAGAGCGCGTCCGGTGTCAACGCGAAGAGAGCGCCGAACGCCGGACGCACGTCGACCACCATGCCCAGGAGGGCAGGCTGCGTTTCCGCCAGCGGCGCGCGGACCGGCTCGACCACGGGCCGCTGCACGTTCCCGCCGAGACCCGCGGCTCCCACGCCCGGCAGCATCCAGAGCCCGAAGTCCCCCGCGATCCAGAGCGTGTCCGCGCTCGCGACGAGCCGGTGTACGCGACGAGCGCGGAACAGCGTGCCGCTGCCAATGGTTCCCTCGTCGCCGACCCACGTCAACCCCCGCGTGGTCCCGACCCAGACGCCGCCCGGCGCGGGCGCCAGCGCCGTGGCCTCCACCGCGGGAAGCCCGTCGGACTCCGTGTACCTGCGCCAGCGTGATGTATTTCGATCGAAGCGGTAAAGCCCGTCCGTCGCAGCGAACCAGACTGCTGCCGTCGTGGGCAGGATCGCGTGCACGAACCCCGCGGGCGCGCCGTCGTACGCCGCCTCGAAGTACTGCCAGTCCTGGAGCGCTTCGTCCGCGAGCGTCACCCCCCGCCGATGTCCCCGCCCATCCCCGCCGAACCAGAGCCAGCCCCCGTCCGAGATGAGCGCGCTCACGCCGCGCGTCAGCGTCCCGAACGTGAACTGGTCGACGCTCATGAAGCGGCCATCGAACAGGAACAGGTTGCCCCCGTCCGTGGCGACCCAATAGCGCGACGGCTGGTCCGCCGGCACCACATCCGTGATCGGCCAGCGCCGCAGCCGATGGTCCGTCGAGAGCGTGCCGCGGAACGCCTCGAAGAACGGGTCCCGCCGTCCGATCCGTTCCATCGGGTCACCGGCCGCGGTCCGCAGCCCGGGCGGCAGCTCCCCCGGCATGACCGGCTCCGGGATCAGTGCGCCTCGGTCGAGCCGGTACCACCCCCCGGGCACGGCCAGGTACACGCCCGCACCGTATCCGTCCCCGCCCGGCACGATCCGGAGCACCGGCCCCGCGCCCACTACCCCCATCGACTCCCAACGGCCGATGGCGAGCCGGTACATGTAGAGGGATCCCGTGGCCGTGCCCAGCCAGAGCGCGTCGGTCGCCCCGTCGTACGCCAGCGCCGTGGGCATCTCGCCCATCGGGTAGCCTTCTTCGAACGCGATCGGCGGCTCCCATCGGCCGGCCACGTGGTCGTAGACCTCGATTCCGTGCTCGGACGCGGCATAGACCCGACGCATGTCCGTCGCCACCGCCGCGACCCGATGGTACGCCGTGACCAGGACCCGCTCGCCGGGCCGCCAGAGCCGCCCGGATTGTCCGGCAATGCTCCCGGCAAATGCCGCGAACAGCAGGCAGCACACGCTGACGAGTGGCAGGAACCGGCGGCTTCGGTAACCGGTCACGGAACTCACGTGGGAACGAGGAGGGCGGCGCCCAACGGCGCAGGACGACCGAGTGTTGTACCTGCCCACCCGGTGGAAGGTTCGGGACGACACCGGATCGGCGTGTGACCGCGGCTTTCCGCGAGGTCCGACGCCGCCGGAGCCCACGCCGATCGGCGCAGGCTCACCAACCCGCACCGTGCCCCCTCGTCGGGTCCAATGAGTGCAGCGTTCACCACCGCGGTGGCTGATCGAAGATGACGAAGGGGAGTCCGAGCGGTGAGGACTGCGGGCCCGGGTCCGCGAACGCCCGGGCGAGGTGCTCCGCCACGTCCAGCGGGGACAACGACCTGCCTCGACTGGCGAGCTCGGACGCACGGCCGCTGTAGAAGAGCCCGAGCGCCGCTGCTTCCCGGGCCGGAGAACCGGCGGCCAGCATCGCCCCGATCGCGCTCGCGAGCTGGTCCCCCATCCCCGCGGTGGCGAGATCCGACGAGCCCACCGTGTTGACCAGCACCGGCTCGCCGGGCGCCGCCACCACCGACGGCGATCCCTTGAGCAGGACCACGCAGCCCGTCTCCTCGGCCAGCTCCCGGGCGACCTCCAGGGGAGCCGCAACGATCTCCCCCGGCGCTTTGCCCGTGAGCCGACTCATCTCGCCCGGATGGGGCGTCAGGACCACGGGCCGACCGGCTGCGAGCTCGCTCAGGCGGCCCGGCTCCCGGGCCAGCAGCGTCAGCGCGTCCGCATCCAGCAGCGTCGGGAGCCCCGCACCCGCCTCCAGGACCGCCTCCAGCGCCGATCGGGCGGACGCGTCCTTGCCCAAGCCCGGGCCGGCCACCACCGCCTCCACCCCGACCACCGCCTCGGCCAGCGCCGCGCCGTCCGTCCGGTCCACGAACACCGCCTCGGGCACTGCGGTCTGCAGGATGTGGCGGTTCGCCTCGTCCGAGGCCACCCGCACCAGCCCGGCGCCCGCCCGTTGCGCACTCCGGGCCGACAGCACGGCCGCCCCCGCCATCCCGCGGCTTCCTGCGAGCACCAGGACACGCCCGACGCTCCCCTTGTGCGCCGCAGGCCCCCTCGGCCGTAGCCGCGCCGCACACCACGCCGGCGTGATCAGCTCCGCCCCGCTGGGGCCGGCGGGCGGCGGGAACCCGATCTCCACGGCCACGATCCGCCCGCAGTGCTGCCGCCCCGGGTTCAGCAGCAGCCCCCGCTTCGGCCAGCCGAACGTCACCGTCACCACGGCGTTCACCGCCGCGCCCGGCACCGCGCCCGTCGTCCCATCCACCCCGGACGGCAGGTCGAGCGCCACGATCGGACGACCGCTCCCGTTCATCGCCTCGATCACCGCCGCCGCCCGCGCCCGCGGCGCTCCGGACGCACCAGTCCCTAGGATCCCATCCACGATGACGTCCGCCTCCGCAAACGCCACCGCGGGATCCCCGCTCAGCCGCTTCAGCCCGTGGCCATGCAACAGCGCCGCGTCCGGCTCCCGCTCGCTCGCCGCGACATAGGCCACTTCCCGGCCCCACGTCGCCAGCGCGCGGAGCGCCACCAGCGCGTCGCCGCCATTGTTCCCTCCGCCCACCGCCGCCACGACCCGGCCACGCCCGAACAACCGGCTGATGACCAGCGCAGCCGCCCGGCCGGCATTCTCCATCAGCACGCGCTCCGGTACCCCCCACTCCTCCCGCGCTACCCGATCCAGCCGCGCGGACTCCTCCGCGCTCACCAGCGCCACGTGCTCCCGACCATAGACCCAGCGCGCGCCTCGCACGCTCGGCCCGGCTGCCGTCCGTTCCACCAATCTTCGATTCACGGAACCCGTCTCGCCTACGCCGCGCGCAACCGGCCCACGCGTCGCCTGGCCTCAGGAGGCGATGCCTACAACAGGATTGGCGGCACACGCCGCCAATCCTTCGGCTCGGTTCGGAAGGTCGGCTTACTTGTAGCTCTGGCTGAGCGTACGGCCGAAGCTGATCTCGCCGTTGTCGATCCGGATGTTGAACCCGCACTCCGGATTGGAGCAGACCCACGCCTTGTACGTGATCGGCGCCCCATCTCGACCATAGTCGGAGAGCGGGAGCATCACCCCATGATCACACTTCCGACACTGCGGGAACTCCACACTTGCCGCCATCATTCATCCCCTCCCCTCAGCAGGGACAACGCGAGCCGCCGGCCACCTCCCGGTTCGGCCCTATTCCAACTCCGGAATTCGACCTATTTAGCGCAATGCGCGTTCCACGTTCGCCCGAATCGTTCCACAGTTCGGGCACACTTCGAAAGATTGCCGCTTCGCCAGATAATCCTGGATCGCCGTCACGAACGACGCATGGCTCCAGATCAACGGCGTCACGGACATCGGCTGGCCCGTGTGCGGGTGCAGCTGCTCCGGCAACAATCCGGAGGACACCGCCCGCTTGGCTACCCAGATCAGCGGCTCCAGCGCCGCGTCCAGTGCGGTCGGCTCCTTCGCCCGGGCGATTCGCCACCGGGCGTGCCAGCATTGCGCGATGAACCACGGGTTGCCCGGTACACGATCCCAGTCGTGCGTCACTGCATGATAATAATCGCCGCGGTATCGGGCCAGGCCACCCACGTCCGTCCGGACCGTCAACGCCTCCACCACCGCTTCCAGCGTGGCCACCAGCCGCGGATCGTCCGCGTCGAACATTCCGAGGAAATGGAGCCCGAACAGCGAGCTGTCCGGCGTCGAGTCCCGCCCCACCGGACTCCCCGTCTGCGGGTCCGCCGGGATCAGCATCCGCAGGAACCGGCCGGACTCCTCGTCCCACAGGTGCTCCACCACCCCCCGGCGCACCTCCTCCGCGGCCCTCCCATAACGTAGCGCCAGTTCTGTGTCGCCGAAAGCGTTCGCGAACTGTCGGGCCGCGTCCAGCCCCGCCCACACCGCCGCGCACGTGAACGTCAGCACCCCCCGCCGTTCCTCCCAGAGATCCCACGACGGGAGCGGAAGTCCCGTGGCCGGATCCCGGTATTCCGCGAGAAAGTCCGCCGCCCGGACGATGAACGACCGGTACAGCGGCTGGACCTCCTCCACGTCGCCGAAGAGCTCGAAGTGCTGCCAGAGCGCCCACACCACCAACCCGGTCTCATCCTCCTGGATCGGCAGCACCTTCTGCCCGTGCGCATCCACCCAGGGGTGCCACGAAGACGCCAGCGTCCGGTCCGGGTTGTACTTGTGCAGGAAGTAGCCCTCTTGCTTGATCAGGTGCCCGGCGAAGTTGAAGAATCGGTACGCCAGCGTGCCATACCCCGCCCGGTCGAACGCTTCGGCGATCAGCGCCCCATCCCGGGGCCACATGTAGCTATAGGTGTCCCGCGCGAATTGTGCAATGTCCGAGTCCGTCGCCGCGATGATCGCGCCGCCGCGGTCCACGTGCGTGCGCATGATCAGCAGGCTGATCCGGTACAGCTTGACGATCTCGTCCGGCAGGCCCGTGAAATCGATGCTGTGCCGCTCCAGCCAGAGCTTCCAATAGCTCGCGGTCCGCTCGATCAGCGCCGCCGGCCCCTCCGATCGGATCAGCGCATCGAGCTGCAGGAGCTCGCCATAGCGCTCGCCTGCCGCGATCCAGTAGTAGACCGTGGCCTCACCGCCCGCCTCGAGCTCCAGGTCCAGCGCGATCGTTGAATCGACCGACCCCTGCGCGATGGGGTTGCCGCTCAGCACCCCATCCCCTTCCGCGTCCCGCCACGTCCCCTCCGCACCGTGCACCCGCTTCTTCCCCGTCGCGAAGCGGCTGATCCGGTACCCTGGCGCGGCCCCGCCGCCGATCATGAAGTACCGGTCTCGCTTGTAGTGGATGATCGAATCCAGCTCCGGGTCGTACAGCGCCGTGTCCCCGACCTCGCTCCCCGAAATGTAGAAGTCGTGGTGCAGGAACACCCGCACCTTGCGCCAGTGCGGGCGTAGATTCCGGACCCGCAGCTCCCGGCAGAAGACATCGACCTCGAAATCGACCGCGTCCCGGCAGACCAGTTCGATGCCCAGTCCGTCGTTCCGCACCACCATGCGGCCGACCAGCGTGGCCTCCTCGTACTCGATCCTCCGGTACCACCCCTCATCCACCCAGTACGTGGCACCGTCTACCCAGACGCCGAACCGGAACGGATGACCCTCGGTGTGGTTCTCGATCCCGATCTGCGGATAGTAAATGTCTCGTATGCGGCACAGGTCGTCGAAGTTCAGCAGGAACCGGCCGTTTCCGAGAACGAGTGATCGCGCCATTCAGATACCGCTACTTCACGGAGTAATGATTGGGTCCGAAGCCGATCCGGCGCGGCTCGACCGCCCCGCCGTCCGACTCGGACCGGAGTCTCGCCGGGCGTGGTCCGCGTTCGCGAACGCCCCGCCCCTCGTTGCCCGGAAACGCCCGGGTTCCCGGCCGGCCCCCCCACCGCGTCTCTCCACGACACGCCACCGCCCCCGTACCCTCCACGCTCCGAGGCCGGCGCCGGGCACCGGACCCCGGACGCGCCCCTCCCCGACGCGCACCGCGCGACCAATGAACCCGCCCCGTCAGAGGTTGGCCCCCCAGGGATAGTTGCGCTCGAAGGCCTCTTCGAAGTCGAACACGTCCTCGAAGTCCTCCGGCACGTCATCGTCCTGCCGGATCAGGATCCCGCAGTCAACGAGCGCGAACACGATCTCGCCGAGGTCGGACGTGGATCGGATCCCCCAGTACTCCAGCACCGTCCGGGCCATCGGCCCGAACCGCTCGATCGCCAGGTCGCGCACGCCTTCGGCCAGCTCGCGGCCGGAAATGTGCCGGGGCTCCGGCAGGCGCTCCAATACGTAGTTCAGCGCCGAGAGCACGAAGAGATACGCCGTCTCGTGGTAGCGCGGATGGCGCTCCCTCAGGCGCTCCATCACTTCCTGTCCGAAGATGATGCTGCTCATCCCTCGGCTCTCAGGACGCGGCTCGCTCCGGCGGACGAGCGTCCTCCTCGCCCCCGGCCGGATCAGACACCAGGGCACGCCCGATGGCGTCCGCCACGTCATCCATGAGTATGAACTCCATCGTCCCGGCCACCTCCGGGGGCAGGTCCTCCAGGTCGGCCTCGTTCCGGCGTGGCACCAGGACCGTCCGGATCCCGGCCTGGGATGCCGCCACGAGCTTCTCCTTGATCCCTCCCACCGGCAACACATGCCCCCGCAGCGTGACCTCACCCGTCATCGCCACATCGTGCCGCACGCTCCGGCCCGTGAACAGGGAGGCGAGGGCGACGACGAGCGCAACGCCCGCGGAGGGCCCATCCTTCGGCGTCGCACCGGCCGGCACGTGTACGTGCACATCCACCCCCTGGAACGTGTCGTCCGGCACGCCGAGGCGCGCAGCGTTCGCCCGCACGTAGCTCAACGCCGTACGGGCCGATTCCTTCATCACGCCGCCGAGATGCCCGGTCAGGTGGATCTTCCCCTGCCCCGGCATGCGTACCGCCTCGACGAATAGAATCTCGCCTCCCATCGGCGTGTACGCCAGGGCGATCGCGGTCCCGATCTCGTCCGCGCGCCCGGCGACTTCGCTCTCGTAACGACGCTTACCCGCGTAATCTGGCAGGTTCCGCCAGCTCACCCGCACCCACCCCGTCCCCTCGTCCTCCACCAGGCGCAGCGCCACCTTCCGCATGATGCGCGCGATCTGCCGCTCCAGCTCGCGCACGCCCGCTTCCCGCGTGTATTCCGCGATCAGTCGCCGGAGGGCCGCATCCGTGATGCAGACCCGTTCCGGGGACAGACCGGCCGCCTCGACCTGCCGGGGGATCAGGTATCGCTGCCCGATCTCGAACTTCTCCTGGCTCGTGTACCCGGCGAGCTCCAGGACCTCGAGCCGGTCCCGCAGCGCCGGCGGCACCGTGGCCAGCGAGTTCGCCGTCGCGATGAACATCACCCGCGACAGGTCGAAACTGACTTCCAGGTAATGGTCCGAAAACCCGTGATTCTGCGCCGGATCCAGCGCTTCCAGCAACGCGGCGGACGGATCGCCCCGGAAATCCTGCCCGATCTTGTCGATCTCGTCAAGCATGAACACCGGGTTCCGTACCCCGGCGTCCCGCAGCCCCCGGATGATCCTCCCCGGAAGCGCGCCCACGTACGTGCGCCGATGCCCGCGGATCTCCGCCTCGTCCCGCACGCCGCCCAGCGAGGCCCGCACGAATTTCCGGCCCAGCGCCTCCGCAATGCTCCGCCCGAGCGACGTCTTCCCCACGCCCGGCGGGCCCACGAAGCAGAGGATCGGGCCCCGCTGCTCCGGGTTCAGCTTCCGCACCGCCAGGTGTTCGATGATCCGCTCTTTGACCTCGTCCAGGTCGTAATGGTCCCGGTCGAGGATCTCCCGGGCCCGTTCGAGATCGATCTCCTCCGGACTCTCCGCCGACCACGGCAGGCTCGCCAGCCATTCCACGTACGTCCGGATGACGTGGTACTCCGGCGCCTGCGGCATGGTCCGCTCCAATCGGCGCAGTTCCCGCTCCGCGTGTTCCCTGGCCGATTCCGGGAGCCCGGCGGACTCCAATCGCCGGCGCAGCTCCGCCACATCTCCCTGCTCGCCCTCGCCCAGCTCCTCCTGGATCACCCGGAGCTGCTCCCGGAGCCAGAGCTCCCGCTGCGCCTTCTCCAGCTCGCTCTTCAGCTTCCCTTCCAGCTCCTGCCCGTACTCCAGCGCCTGCCGTTCCTTCCCCAGGAGCCCGGCGATCACGTCCAGCCGTCGCGCCACGCTCGGCTCTTCGAGCAGCGCCTGCTTCCGCTCCACCTCCAGGTTCAGGTTCGCGCCGATCACATCCGCGAGTTGCCCGGCGCTCCCGATCTCCTGGAGCAGCTCGCCGACCTCTGCACCGATGCCCGGCGTGCGGGCGGCGATCTCCTGGAAGAGCGCGAGGACCTTGCGTTGCAGGGCATCGATCCGCGCCCGGTCCCCGGCCTCCTCCTCGAATCGCTCGACGACGCCGTACCAGCGCCCGTCGTCGCAAGTGAACTCCCGTACCCGCAGCCGCCGCCGTCCCTGGAGGAGCAAACGCACCGACGCGTCGGGAAGCTTGATCATCTGGACGATGACCCCGTGGGTGCCGACCCGGAAGAACGGCGGGTCCGCAGGATTCGTTTCGGCGGCGTTCCGGCCCGGCCGCACCGTGAGGAGCAGGAGCTGCTTGTCCGTCCGCAACGCCTCCGTCACGATCTTCGCCGCCGGCTGGTCGCGGATGGACATCGGGACGAGGAGGCTCGGGAAGAAAACCATCTCGCTCAGAGGCAGGATCGGCAGGCGCTCCGGCAGCGGCTCCTCCGCCGGAGCGGGTACGTTCTCCCGTCCGTTCTCGCTCGGTCCCGCGTTCGGCTCGCTCATGGGCCTCCCCTGCGTCCGCTCGGCCCGTCCCGTCGGCCTGGGGCGGGTCATTACGGGCGGCCGGCTGTCGGCGCTTCCCGCCCGGTCGACTGCCGGCTCTCGGCCATGCCCGCCTGGCCTGATCGCCGAAAATCGAAAGAGCCGGCCTTGGCCGGCTCTTCCTCCTTGCAAGTTCCCCGCCGCTCCCGCGCTACCGCCCGAGCGACTCCTCGAGCGCGGCCGCGCCGATCGCCACCGTCGCGTCCGCCTCGGCGCTCAGGTCGCCATAGATCGGGAACGCGGCGCAGAGTTCTTTCACCCCCCTCGAAACCCGCTCGATCACGGCCTCCGAGTCGGGCGCGCTCAGCACGTCCGCGATCCAGCCACCGATCCGCCGCATCTCCTCCGGCCCCATCCCACGCGTGGTGAGGGCCGCCGTGCCGATCCGTACCCCGGACGTCACGAACGGAGACCGCGTCTCGCCCGGCACCGTGTTCTTGTTCACGGTGATCCCGGCGCGCTCCAGCGCTTCTTCCGCGTCCTTCCCCGTGATCTCCCGATTGCGCAGGTCCATGAGCACCAGGTGGTTGTCCGTCCCGCCGCTCACCAGGTCGAACCCACGCTCCAGCAACGTCTCCGCGAGCGCGGCCGCGTTCGCCACGATCCTGCGGGCGTATGCCCGGAACTCATCCGTCATCGCCTCCCCGAACGCCACCGCCTTCGCCGCGATCACGTGCATGAGCGGCCCACCCTGCGTCCCGGGGAACACCTGCTTGTCGATCGCCCGCGCGTGCTCCGACCGGCACACGATGAAGCCGCTGCGCGGCCCACGGAGCGTCTTGTGCGCCGTGGACGTGACCACATCCGCGTGCGGCACCGGGCTCGGATGTACACCGCCCGCCACCAGCCCCGCTATGTGCGCCATGTCCACGACCAGCGCCGCGCCGACCTCCCGCGCGATCTCGCCGAACGCCGCGAAGTCGATGATCCGCGGGTACGCGCTCGCTCCCGCAACGATCACCCGCGGACGCTCCCGCAGCGCCAGCTCCCGGATCGCATCATAGTCGAGGCGAGCGTCGTCCTCCCGAACCCCGTACGCAACGACCCGGAAGAGCTGTCCGCTGAAGTTCACCGGTGACCCGTGGGTCAGGTGCCCTCCGTGCGAAAGGTTCATCCCCAGCATCGTGTCCCCGGGCCGCAGGAACGCCAGGTACGCCGCCATGTTCGCCTGCGAGCCCGAGTGCGGCTGCACGTTCGCGTGCTCCGCCCCGAAGAGCGCCTTGCAACGGTCGATCGCGAGCCGCTCCACCTCATCCACCCACTCGCAACCCCCGTAGTAGCGCCTGCCAGGATAGCCTTCCGCGTACTTGTTCGTAAGCACGGAGCCCGCCGCCTCGAGCACCGCCCGGGAGACGAAGTTCTCGCTCGCGATCAGCTCGAGCGTCTCTTGCTGCCTTCGCATCTCCTGGCGGATCGCGCCGAAGACCTCGGGATCCGCTCGCCTCAACACGTTCATTCGGTTCGCCCCGTGCTCAGACCCAGGTGCGCTGGAGCTTGGCGATCTGCTCGATCCGGCGCTCGGCCACCCGGTCCGCCGCCTCCGACGACGGGATCCCCTGCTCCTTGGCCAGCTCGAAGATCTGCAGCAGCGTGTCGTAGATCTCGCCCGCCTTCCGCTTGGACCGCTCCGCAGACCACCCGTTCAGCTCACCGTACACGTTGATCAGACCGCCGGCGTTGATGGCATAGTCCGGCGCGTACAGGATCCCCCGCCGCATCAGCTCCGTGCCGTGCCGTTCCTCCGCGAGCTGGTTGTTCGCCGCGCCCGCGATGATCTGGAACTTGAACTGAGGGATCGTCTCGTCGTTGACCACCGCGCCCAGCGCGCACGGAGCGAAGATCTCGGCGTCCACGCCGTAGATCCGGTCCGGCGCCACCGCCTCCGCGTCGAAGTCACGGACCACCCGCTGCACCTTCTCCTCGTCGATGTCCGTGACGATCAGCTTCGCGCCCTCCGCCGCGAGATGGCTGCACAGGTGGTACCCGACGTGCCCGACGCCCTGCACCGCCACCGTCAGACCGTCCACCGAGTCCGCGCCGAACCGCTCCTTCACGCACGCCTTGATCCCACGGAACACGCCGTACGCGGTCACCGGCGAGGGGTCCCCCGAGCGCCCGGCGATCCCGGTCACGTACTCCGTCTCCATGTGGACGTAGTCCATGTCCTCCACGCTCGTCCCCACGTCCTCCGCCGTGATGTACCGGCCCTTCAGGGACTCCACGAACCTGCCGTGCGCACGGAAGATCGCTTCGCGATTGCGGGTCTTGGGATCGCCGATGATGACCGCCTTGCCCCCGCCCAGATTCAGCCCCGTCACCGCGGCCTTGTACGTCATCCCCCGGGACAACCGCAGTACGTCGATCAGCGCCTCGCGATCCGACTTGTACATCCAGAACCGCGTCCCGCCCAGCGCCGGGCCCAGCGTCGTGTTGTGGATCGCGATGATGCCCCGGTAGCCAGCCGCCGGCTCGTACCCGAAGATCACCTGCTCGTGATCGTGCTCGCTGATGAGCTCAAAGATCTCCATGATATCTCCTCGTTCCAGGACCGGCCCGTGCCGGCGTCGCCCCGCGGTTCCGACACCGCGGCGCCCGCCGCCTACGACCGGTACAGCCCGCGCGCAATCACTACGCGCTGGATCTCGTTCGTCCCTTCGTAGATCTCCGTGGCCTTCGCGTCCCGCATCAGCTTCTCCACGGGATAGTCCCGCATGTAGCCGTAGCCGCCGAAGACCTGCACGGCCTGCGTGGTCACCCACATCGCCGTCTCGCTCGCGAAGAGCTTCGCCATCGCCGAACGCGACGTCGACGGCTCCGCCGACGCGGCCTCCAGCAGCGCACGCGCCGCCGCAACCCGCGTCGCCATGTCCGCGAGCTTGAACTGGATCCCCTCGAACTCCCGCAGCTTCCGCCCGAATTGCTCCCGTTCGTCGGCGTACGACCTCGCGTGCTCCAGCGCCGCCTGCGCGATCCCCACCGCCTGCGCCGCGATCCCCAACCGGCCCACGTCCAGGGCCTCCATCGCCAGCGCAAACCCGCGCCCTTCCTCGCCGAGCAGGGCATCGCCCGGGACACGCACGTCACGGAAACGCACGTCCCCCACCTCGATCGGCCGCAGACCCATCGTCGTCTTCCGCTCGCCGATCTCCACCCCCGGCGAGTCCATCGGCACCAGGAACACGGAGAGCCCCCGGGACTTCGGCTGCTCCCCGCCCGCCGGATCCTCCGCCGTACGCGCCACCACCAGACCGAGACCCGCGAGCCGCGCGTTCGTCACCCACTTCTTCTCCCCACTCAGCACCCACCCGTCACCATCCCGCCACGCACGGGTCTCCACCGCTGCCGCATCGGAGCCCGCGCCTGCCTCGGAAAGCGCGAAACACCCAATCACCTCCCCGCTCGCGAGACGCCCCAGCCACTCCCGCTTCTGCGCCTCCGTGCCGTGCGCCAGCAGCAGACCGACCGCGAACGCGCTGTGGATCGATACCGTCAGCGCCACGCTCGGCTCGCCCCACGCAAGCTCCTCCAGCACCGCAACGTACATCCCCAGGTCGAAGCCCATGCCGCCATACTCCTCCGGGACTCGCATCCCGAAGAATCCGAGCTCCGCCAGCTGCTCGAGCACCCCCGGGTCCAACCGCCGATCCCGGTCCCACTGCTCGACATGCGGCCTCAACTCGGACTCCGCGAACTGCCGCGCCAGCTCCCGGACCTGTTGACGTTCCTCCGTCATCGCCCTCTTCTCCTGGCTCCCCGCGGTGCCCCGTCAATCCCGGTCAATACTGGTAGAAGCCCCGGCCCGTCTTCCGCCCGAGCCACCCCGCAGCCACATACTGCCGGAGCAGCGGACACGGCCGGTACTTGTCGTCCCCCAGCTCCCGATGCAGAACCTCCAGGATCGCGAGGCAGACGTCCAGCCCAATCAGGTCCGCCAGCGCGAGCGGCCCCATGGGGTGGTTCATCCCCAGCTTCATCACCGTGTCGATCGCCTCCGCGTCCGCCACCCCTTCCATCAGGCAGTACACCGCCTCGTTGATCATCGGCATGAGCACCCGGTTCGACACGAAGCCGGGGAAATCGTTCGCCTGCACCGGCGTCTTCCCCAGATCGCGCGCGATCTCCATCACGCGCGCCGTCGTCTCGTCCGCGGTCTGCAGCCCCCGGATCACCTCCACCAGCTTCATGACCGGCACCGGGTTCATGAAGTGCATCCCGATCACCCGCTCCGGCCGCCGCGTCTTCGCCGCCAGCGCCGTGATCGAGATCGACGACGTGTTGGACGCCACGATCCCCTCCGGAACCACGTCGCCCACCGTTGCCAGGATCTCCGCCTTCAGGTCGAAATGCTCCGGGACCGCCTCCACCACGAGCCCGCTCCCCTCCGCCGCCTCCAGCGTGACCGCCGTCGTCAGCCGCCCCAGCGCCGCCGCCTTCTCCTCCTCGGTCAGTACGCCTTTCTTGACCTGGCGGTCCATGTTGGCGCTGATCGTGGCCTTCGCCGCTTCCAGCCGGTCCTCGCTCACATCGATCATCACCACTTCATGCCCGTGCTGCGCGAACACATGGGCGATCCCGTTGCCCATGGTCCCCGCGCCGATCACGGCGACCCGTTCCCGTGCCATCGCTCACTCCTCGCCCCTGCAGGGGCTCCGTTCGCTCATTTCCACGTCGGCCGGATGC
This sequence comes from uncultured bacterium, assembly GCA_937907535.1. Classification (GTDB taxonomy): domain Bacteria; phylum Gemmatimonadota; class Gemmatimonadetes; order Longimicrobiales; family RSA9; genus CALCID01. The sequence goes on from CALCID010000084.1 coordinate 17,346, forward strand.
CTCCACGGCAATCGGCTATCGCAACGGACGCCCGTCGTCGGGCCACCCCCGCCTTCACCCCATTCCACGCGCCTTCCGGCGCCGCCCTACTACCCGAGACGCGTGTCCACCAGCGGCGCCAGCTCCCGCATCTCCGGCGCGGGCCGGAAACCGGGAACCCGCAGCACCGCGATCAATGCCAGTACGAAACCGATCGTCCCCGCCAACCCGCCTTCCGGCCCGAACGCGCCGCCCGTCAGCCATTCCGGCCCCACCGGCACCCCGGTGTACACCGGGCCGTCGAAGTACTCCAGTCCGCTCACCGGCAGGTCGAAAACGCTCGCCATCATCCAGTTCCAGCCCAGATGGACCGCCGTCACGAACCAGAGGCTCCGCGTCCGGAGATACCCGATGGCAAGCATGACTCCGGCAAGGAAAATGTTGACGAGGGCAAAGATCCCGACATTCGGGTTCCAACCGTGCGCCACGGCGAACGCCGCACTGCTCAGCACGGTCGCCACGACCGGCCCCGTCCCCTGGACCAGCACCTGGAACGCGTAGCCCCGGAACAGCGCTTCCTCCGCGGCCGCAGCCACGCCCAGGATCAACAGGTCCACCAGCAGTGTGCCGAGCAGTTCTCCGACGCCGCCGGCGTCCGGCTCGAACCGGATCATGGACAGGAGCACCAGCGGCACCACCACCGCCGCCAGCGCCCCCGCACCCACCACCATTCCGCCCGCGAGCTCCCGGAGCGTGCGGGACGTCCACGCGAACCCGAGCGCTCCGGGCCTGCGCCCGTCCTGCCAGCGGAGCAGGAGCCAGCCCGCGGCGAGCGCCGCCGCCAGGGTGACCAGCCCCTGGTAGATGATCTGGACCGCCGGCGTCTCCAACCGCAGCACGGTCAGCGGGATCGCCCCGGCCACCACGAACGCCACGAAGAGGCCGGCGAACAGCAGGACCCGCCAGATGGTCCGGACGAGACCGCCCACCCCGCGGCGCTCCCCTTGACCGGACACGAAAAACCCTCGGTCTGTCAAACCAGACCGAGGGTCCGAGACCTCAGGCGCAGCGCTACGAGAAGCCCGGCGACTACCTTGAGCGCGTCGCCGAGGAGGAACGGTACCACGCCGAGCTGTACCGCGCGCACCGGATCGCCCAGGTGGATCGCGAGCTGGGCCACCCCTCCGGCCAGGATCGTCGCCGCCCCGGCCGCCAGCGCCAGCGCGACCCGCGTCACGCCCCAGGCCCGCGCGAACCCGCTCTCCTCACGCCCCGCCCTCAGGGCCTGGCCGGCGACCACCCCGGTCACGAACGCCGCGGCCGGGAAGGCCAGCAGGTACCCGCCCGTCGGACCGAGCAAGTGCGCGAACCCCGCGAAGCCCCCGTGGAAGACCGGGATCCCCATGACGCCCGCGGCTAGGTACGTGACCTGGGACGCAGCCCCGAGCCGCGGCCCGAGGAGCGCGCCCGCCAGGATCACGACCAGCGTCTGCATCGTCACCGGCACGGGAATGCCGGGCAGCCGCACCACCACGTACGCGCTCAACGCGGTCAGCACCGCGAAAACAGCCACCCCGATGGCCTGCCGGGCGCCCCGCAGGGCCACCGCCTCCGCCGCCCACGCGCGCGCCTTCACGATCGCTTCACCCATCTCAGATCCTCTCCACGGAAAGTGCGACGGCATCCCCGCCGCCGAGACAGAGCGTCGCCAGACCGGTCTGCGCGTTCCGGTCCTTCATTGCGTACAGCAGCGTGGTCAAGATCCGCGCGCCCGACGCACCGATCGGGTGGCCGAGCGCGATCGCGCCACCGTGCACGTTCACGCGGTCCCAATCCCAACCGAGCTCCTTCCCGTCCGCCAGCGCCTGGACCGCGAACGCCTCGTTCGCCTCGATCAGGTCGTAATCCCCGATCTGCTTGCCTTCCTTCTCCATCACCCGGCGCACCGCCCGGACCGGCGCGAAGAACAGCTCCCGGGGCGCCACCGCGCCCGTCGCGTACGCGTTGATCCGCGCCAGGATCTGGAGACCGTGCGCCTCCGCGTACGCCTGGCTCACCACCACCAGCGCCGCCGCGCCGTCGTTGAGCCCCGGCGCGTTCCCCGCCGTCACGACCGGCGTCTCCACCTCCGGCGGCATGTCCTGGCGGAACGCCGGCTGCAGCCGGCCGAGCGCCTCGAGCGACGTGTCCCGCCGCGGCGGCTCGTCCACGCTCACCACCGTCGGGCCCTTCCGCCCCGGCACCTCGACCGGCACCACCTCCTCCGCGAACTTCCCCTCATCGATCGCCCGAATCGCCTTCCGATGCGATTCCAGCGCGAACTCGTCCGCCTCCTGCCGGGTGATCCCCGCCTTCCACGCCGTGTACTCCGCGTGGCCGCCCATGTGACACTCGTGGAACGAGCACCAGAGCCCGTCGTGGATCAGCCCATCCACCACCGTCTGGCTCCCGAACTTCACGCCGTCCCGGTACCCCTTCAGGTAGTACGGCGCGTTGGACATGGATTCCATGCCCCCGGCGACCACCACCTTCGCGTCCCCCGCACGGATCGCCTGCGCCGCCAGCATCACCGCCTGGAGCCCGGAGCCGCAGACACGGCTCACCGCCATGGCCCCCACGGTCTCCGGCAGCCCCGCCCGCATCGCCGCCTGCCGCGCCGGCGCCTGCCCGAGTCCCGCGGAGACCACGTTGCCGAGGATCACTTCCTCGATCTCGCCCGGCTCCACGCCCGACCGCTCGACCGCCGCCCGGATCGCCACCGCGCCCAGCTCGGTCGCACTCAGAGGCGCGAGGCCGCCCAGGAACCGCCCGATCGGCGTCCGGGCCGCCCCCACGATCACTGCCGTCCGTTCCTTGTCCATTGTCTATCTCCCCTGCGCTCGCCGCGCACGCCATCCAGGGTAGCCGGCCTAAGATACCGCCATGCCGGGATCCGGGCCAGGCCCGCCGGCCGCGACGCCACGCGCGGACCGGCTCACCGGAAGAACTTCACCAGCGGAACCAGCGTGGACGGGGCCGGGAACCCGTCCAGCACGTACGCCCACGCCGTCCGCAACCGCAACGTCCGATAGCTCTGGAGCCCCGTCATCACGTCTGCCAGCACGCCGCGCATCCGCCGCCCCCGCCCGCACACCCGGAGCAGCGCCTCCACGAACCCACGCTCATAGAAGCGCGACGCGTACTCCGCCGCCTTGCGCAGCTCCGGCAGCACCTCCGCCGCCAGGAACCCGCGGTACGCCGCCAGCGACCCGGTCTCCAGGAGCGCCCGCGCCGCGAGCTGCCCCGACCGCAGCGCGTGGTGGATCCCCTCTCCCGAGATCGGGTCCACGAGCGCCGCCGCATCGCCGCACAGCGCCCAGTCCTCCCCGCCGAACCACTCCGGCCGGTCGTAGTCCCCGGGGTTCGGCAGCGGGATCGGATGCCCGTACACCCGGTGCTCCATCGACCCCCCGCGCGCGGCCACGTGCTCCCCCAGCACGCCCTCCAGTCGGGACTTCCCGACCCCGTGGTCCAGATGACACACGCCCACCGACCACATGCGCCCCCGCGGGAACTCCCATACGTAGCCGCGAAAGTCGGGCGGGAACCAGACCACGATCTCCGGGTCGGCACCCGCACCCACCGGTACGAACCGGCCTCGCGTCGGCGTGAGCCGGGGCCGGAAATCCGGCGCGAGCAGCCGCCGCATCCGGGACGTGGCTCCGTCCGCGCCGATGAGGTACGCGACGTCGTAAGCCCGACCGTCGTCGCCCGACAGACGCCACCCGTGCTCCGCCCGCGTCACGTCCAGGATCCGGCACCGCACCCGCCGCGCGCCCGCCACCTCCGCCCGACCGAGCTGGTACGCGCTCAGGATCCGCCGGTCCACGAGCAGGATCGGAGCGCCGGTCTCCACCACCAGCTCCGCCCCGTCCGGCCCGATGAGCCGCGCCCGCCGCGCCCACCGCCCTCGCCCCTCCAGTTCCCGCAGCTCCGGAAAATGTATGAAGCCGTGCGCCGGGATCCCACCCCCGCACGGCTTCTCCCACGGTGCCTTCGGGTCGAAGAGCAGCACTTCCCACCCGCCGGCGGCCAGGAGCTCCGCGGCCCGCGCCCCCGCCGGCCCCGCGCCGATGATCCCGACCGGCCCCCGGCGCCCGGGCACCCCCGGCATCGCCCCCGCCATGCCCGATAAAACTCCGCTCACCCCATCTCTGACAACGTCGGCCGCTCCTCCCCAGGGTCCAGGCGCCCCCACGCCACCACCGGATCGTGCTCGAACACCAGGAGCCACCCTTCCCGCTTCGCGCGCTCGAGGAGCTCGCGCTTCGTCTCCAGCGTGACCAGCGGCTCCACGTCGTACGCCATGATCCACGGAAGCGGCAGGTGCGCGGACGTGGGCACGAGATCCGCCAGGAAACACGCCCGCTCGCCCTCCGACTCCACGAGCACCGACTGATGGTGCGGCGTGTGACCCGGCGCCGGCACCAACCGTATCCCCGGAACCACCTCCCGCTCCCCCTCCACCAGCTCGAACCGCCCCGCCTCCACCACCGGCTCGAAGTTGTGCGGGAGATAGCTGGCACGGATCCTTTCGTTCCGGGACCGCGCGAACTCCAGCTCGCCTCGCTGCACCACGTACCGCGCCCGCGGGAACGATAGGCGGATCCGGCCCTCCCCGTCGAGGAACGTGTTCCCGCCCGCGTGGTCGAAGTGTAGGTGCGTGTTCACCACCACCTCCACATCCTCCGGAGACCACCCCGCCGCCCGGATCGCATCCTCGAGCCGCGTCGGCGCGCCCTCGTTCTCGATCCCGTAGATCGTCCGGAACTTCTCCGTCTCCTTGTTCCCCACCCCCGTGTCGATCAACACGAGCGCGTCCCCGGTCTCCACCAGGAGACACCGCATCGCGAGCGGGATCCGGTTCCGCTCGTCCGCCGGGATCCGCTTCTCCCACAACGGCTTCGGCACCACGCCGAACATGGCGCCCCCATCCAGCCGCTGCAGCCCCGCCTCCAGCGCGTGGATCCGGAAACGACCCACCCGCGCCGTCCGCACCAGTCTCTGCTCGCCTGCCGTCACGGTCACCACTTCAATCCATCGACGTCGGCATGGACCGCCGCTTCCGCCTCGGCGAACGCCGGCTCAGGAGCGCCTCCAACCCGCCCCACGACTCCACCTCGTGCTCCTCGATCCGCTCCAGGAGCCCCCGGAAGATCATCGCCGTCGCCAGGGCATCTCCCATGGCCCGGTGGCGCGCCTCGTTCTCCACCCCGAAGTACAGCGACAGCGAATCCAGCGACCGGCTGCTCACCTCCGGGACCAGCCGCCGGGCAAGCCGGACCGTGCAGAGCACCTGCCCCTCCGGCGGCACGCCCGTGGCCCATTCCAGCTCCGTGGAAATGAATCGCCAGTCGAACGCCGCGTTGTGCGCAACGAACACCCGCCCCGCGAGCAGCCGCTGCACCTCCGGCGCGATCTCCCGGAACGGTGGCGCGTCCCGCACCATGTCGTTCGTGATCCGCGTGAGCGCCGTGATGAACGGGGGGATCGGCCGCCCGGGGTTCACCAGCGACTGGAACTCCTCCAGGATCTCGCCCCGGCCGTTCACCCGGACCACCGCCACCTCCGTGATCCGGTCCCCGCGATACACGGAGCCGCCCGTCGTCTCCACATCCACCACCACGTACTCCAGGTCCCGGAGCCGGAGGTCCGCCAGCCCGTCCCCCCGCACGCTCCGTTCGCGACCCGCGCCGTTCCAACCCCCGCCCCCCGGCCGCGCCCCGTTCGTTTCGAAACTCACCAGATGTCCTCCCGCTCGACCGGCAACGTCATGCAGCGCCCGCCGCCCCCGCCCCTGACCAGCTCCCCGCCGCTGAAGGTGATGGCCACCCGCTCGCCGGCTTCGATTTCCACGTCTCCGGTCAGGAAATCCATCCCGTCGACGATCCGGTACCCCGCGACCCGCTCCAGTTCCCGGTACGTGTGCTCGTTCCGCGAATACCCCAGGATCACGCCCGGCCGCACCGCCACGAAGTTGCAGCCGCTCGACCACTGCTCACGATCCTGGAACACCCGCTTCGTGCCGCCGCAGTACACCGGCTCCAGCGGGAGCCCCAGCTCCCGCAGCGCGGTGAACAGGTTCGGCATCTCCCGCACCCCCGCGCGCCCCGCCTGATAGTGCAGCACCGCGCAGCGCGTCGGCCCCACGAACGTCGGCGGGTAGACCACGCAGTGATGCTCGTCCACCATCGTGAAGATCATGTCCAGGTGGATCATGGCCCGGTCCGTCGGCAGCACCACCACCAGTACGTCCCGAACCCCCACCTGTTTCACCAGCCGGTCCGTGATCACGTCGAATGCGCCCGGGCTCGACCGCTCTGACAGCCCCATCACCACCAGGTCCGGCCGTAGCACGTGGATGTCCCCGCCCTCCACCGTGTAGTCCGCCCGGCGCTCCTCGCTCCCATCGTAGATCAGGCCGCGGTTGCTCAGCAGCGGATGGTACGTGAAGAGCACCTTCATCAGGATCTCTTCCGTCCACCGCACCGTGTACCGCATCGACCCGATGATCACCCCCTCCCCCACCACGATCCCCGCATCCCGGGTGAAATAGAGGTTCGGCAGCGGCGGCAGCTCGTAGCTCGTCCTGTTCAGCATCTGCTGGAACGGACCGCCCTCCACCTCCCGCCCCTCGATGAACATGCTCACCAGCTCCGCCGCCGGCATTTCCAGCAACTGTCGCCCGAGCGGCTCCGACTGCGCCACGTCCATCACGCGCTCGATCAGGAACGCCCGGACTTCCGGCAGGTCCACCACCTCCTCGAGGAGATCCCGGACCTCATAGACCTCGCAGAACCGGGACAGGATCGCCTTGAAACGATGGTGCTCCCGCCGCGCCTTCTCCAGGTCGATGATGTCGTTGTAAAGGAAATCCTTACGCGTCGTCGGCGTGACCGCGAGCAGCTCCGGCCCCGGCGTGTGGCAGATCACCCGCTTCAGCGGCCCGATCTCGGACGTTACACGCACCCTCGATCCGCTCATGGTCGCACCCCGTCCTTCTTCACTCTCGATTCGCCCGACCCCGCCTCCGCGACACCGCCAACCCGTTCGCCAGCGCGTACGACAGACTCTCCAGCTCCACCGCCATGTTCACCGTCTTCAGCGCCACGTCCGGCGGAACGTGCAACTTCACCGGCGCGAAGTTCAGGATCCCGCGCACCCCCGCGCGGACCACCCGGTCCACCACCCCCTGCGCCGCCTCCGCCGGCACCGCCACGATCACGATGTCGATCTCTTCCTCGGCCAGCGCCTTCTCCAGCTCCGCGTCCGACCTCACCACCAACCCGTTCCACTCCTGCCCCACCTTGGCCTCATCCCGGTCGAACACCGCCTCGATGTAGAACCCCTGCCGCCGGAAATCCTGGTAGCCGAACAGCGCCCGCCCGATCCGCCCCGCTCCCACCAGCGCGACCCGCCACCTCCGCCCGAGACCCAGGATCCGCCGCAGCTCCTCCGTCAGCGCATCGACCGGGTACCCCAGCCCCCGCTTCCCGAACGTCCCGAAGATCGACAGATCCTTCCTCACCTGCGCCGCGGTCGTCCCCGCGCGCCTCGCCAGCTCCTCGCTCGAAACCGTCCCCACCCCAGACTCGCCCAGCTCCGTGAGCACGCGCAGATAGAGCGACAAACGCCCGACCGTCGGCTCCGATACCTTCTTCATCACCCGGCTTCCCGACTGCTTCCGTCCCTTGTGAAACCATTCACAATCAACCTACGCGACCGGAATCAGAGCGTCAATCGCGGACCGGAAGCCGCGCGTCACCCCGGGGGCCGGGTCGCCTCCACCGCGCCGGGACCGCTACGGAGTCGCACGCCGACCCGCGCCCCGGCCCCGGCACCCTCGCCGACGAGCGCACCGCCGAGCCCCTGCGCGATCCGGTGGGCCACGACGATCCGGGCGAGGACGCCTTCCGGGAGTCCGGTTGCGTCCGCGTCGCGGTCCAGGGATGTCGGACCCCGCCGCGCCGCGACCACGAGGGTCGGCGCCGCGCCCTCGAGCTCGATCCGCACGGCCCGGCACCCGTCCGGCCGCACCCCGATCCCGGGACGGCTGTCCGGCGCCAGCCGGCGGTTCGCGGACACGAGCAGTTCGACGATTCGCCGCAGGCGTTCCCGGTCGGTCCAGGCGGTGAACCCGGAGCCTCCGGCCGCGGCTCCGTCCTGGGTCGCAGCCGCGATTCGAAGCCCGTGCGCTGCGGAGATTTCCTGGACAAACGCCGGGAGGTCCACTTGCTCGTGGACCAGGTCCAGGCGCCCGCTCTCGAGCTCCACGAGTTCGAGGATGCCGCCCAGCATGGACTGGAGTTCCCGGGCGGCGTCCCCGATCCGTCCGACCGCCTCCGCGGCGCCGGGCGGGACCGGTCCGAGAACGCCGTCCTCCAGGAGCTCGTGGTATCCGAGGAGCGTGCTGATCACGGTGCGCAGTTCGTGACCCATCCCGGCGAGGAGGCTGAGCTCCTCGGAGGGTGGACGTGGCGTGCGCCGGGTCGTGGAGGATGCGACGTCGCCTGGAGCCCCCCGCCGTCCTTGGCCGCGTGCCGGATCCCGCCGCCTTCCGGCCTCCTCAGGCACCGGCCCGCTCCTCATCGGGCCACTCGCGAGGCGAGTCCGATACGGGGCGGAGGATGAAGTAGCTGATCACGATTCCGCCGAGCAGTGTGAGGACGGCCGTGGGCCGGCCCCAGCCGAGCACGTCGGCCACTAGCGCCCAGACGGCCGGGCCGGTGATGGCCGCGAATCGACCCACCATGCCGTAGAGGCCGTAGAACTCGCCCACCCGCGAGGGTGGCGTCAGCCGCAGCATGTAGGGCCGGTCGGCGGCCCACGTGCCGCCGAGCGCGATTCCGGCCAGGCATGGTACGGGCCAGAACGTCGAGCCCGGCAGGCCGAGGTAGCCCACGAGCGCGGTCCAGGCGAAGACGATGGCCCAGAGCGTGAGCACCAGGTTCAGCGACCGTTTGGGCCCGATCCGGTCCACCACCTTGCCCCAGGCGAACCCGCCCACCGCCGCGAACACGATCGCGACGAGCAGTACGAGCGACGCCTCGTCCGCGCTGAACCCCACCTCGTTTGTGACGTAGATGCCCATGAACGCGATCACCGTGTTCACGGCATCCGTGTAGAACACCCTGCCCGTGAGGAAGCGCACCAGGCCGGGGTATCGCCGGGTGGACCGCACCGTGTCCACGACCTGTCGCGCCGCCGCACCCACCGAGGCGAGGGAGAAGTGGCGATCCGCCCGCACCCGTTCCTTCACGAAGAAGAAGGCGGGGAGCGCGAAGATCAGGAACAGGATCCCCGTGGCGTGGAAGACCGTGGTGTACCGGGCCGTCTGTTCCGCCACCGGGAGCGCCTCCACGCCGTCGAGCAGCGCCCGTCCCACGCTGATCCCGATCAGCGAGCCCAGGTACCCGAATCCGACCCCGAGCCCTCCGATCCACCCCCGATTCGACTCGGCGCTGACCTCGGGCAGCAGGGCGTCGTAGAACTGGAGCCCCGCCTGGTACGAGATGTTCGCGATCGCGAAGAAGACCAGCGAGAACAACAGGCCGCCCTGCCCGAGCAGGAGCGTGAATGCAATGCAACTCAGCGTGGAGACGATCAGGAACGGCAAGCGGCGAGGCGCCTGGTCGGTCAACGCGCCGAGCAGCGGCGACGCCACGAACACCACCGCCATGGAGATGCTGTTCGCGAGGCCGTAGGCGGTGTCCGACCCGCCCATTACGTTGACGACCCAGAGGGAGAAGTAGAGCGAGACGATGTTCAGCGAGAAGATCGTGTTCGCCAGGTCGTACAGCACCCAGCTCGCCACGCTAAGCCGGGAGATGCGCGCGTCCGATCCAGGCGCGGTCCGGAGGTCGGATGTTGCGGGACCCATGCGGTCTCCCGGTCGCCTACGTCGTTTCGTCGCGCGGGGGTGAGTCCCGGCGTTCCGGGTACCCCAGCCGCCGGAGCGCCCGGGCGAGCCCGATGAACTCGTCCGGGGACAGCGTCTCCGGGCGTCGGTCCAGGTCGAGCCCCGTCGCCGATCGCAACGCATCGAGCGCTTCCGGCCCCAACCCGTACTCCCCGGCCGAGCGGAGCGTCTTCTGGAGCTGTTTGCGACGCCAGCTGAACGCCACCCTCGTCAGCTCGCGCAGATCCTCCTCCTCCTGGGCCTCGAGCCGCGGCGGGTGGTGGGGCGTGATGCGCAGCACCGTCGAGTCCACGTCCGGCACGGGCCGGAACGCGCGCCGCCCGACGTTGAACAGCCGCTCGACATCGGCCACCGCCCGCACGCCGACGGACAGCGCGCCGTACTCCTTCGACCCCGGCGCGGCCAGGATCCGGTCCGCCACCTCCTTCTGGACCATGACCACGAGTCGCCCCGGCCGGTGCCGGCGATCCAGGAGATGGAAGAGGAGCGGCGTCGTGATGTTGTAGGGGATGTTCCCGATGACTTTGAGGACGCTCGGATCGTCCGTCACGTCCCGGAGATCCAGTCGGAGCGCGTCCAGCTTCCAGAGCTCGAAGCCGGGCGTCCCGCCCAGCTCCTCGGTCAGTGCGTCCGCCAGCCGATCATCCAGCTCGACCGCCACCAGGCGCTTCACCCGCCCCGCCAGGTGCCGGGTCAGTGCGCCGGTCCCCGGCCCGATCTCGACCACCACATCCGTTTCGCCCGGCTCCAGCGCGTCGACGATCTTCCTCTGCAGGTTCGGATCCACGAGGAAGTTCTGGCCGAGCGACTTCTTGGCGCGCATGCTCCGATTCAGCTCCTGACCAGGACCGCAGTCCGGTCGTCCGGCGGAACCCTGAGTTTCGCGCGATCGGCCCGCTTGAAGAGGTGGTCCAGCACCTCCGCCGGCGCCCGATCGCGCAGCTTCACGACTTCGGCCAGCAGGTTCGCCTCTCCGTTGGCGCCGCGGGCGTCCGCGAACGCATCCGACAGGCCATCCGTGAACAGGCACAGCAGATCCGAGCCACCCTGCCAGTTGCACACCGCCTCGCCGTAATCCTCCTCCGTCGGCGTACCCAGCGGCGGGCGGCCCGGCCTCAGGCGAGTGACCGTACCATCGCCGTGTACGATGAACGCCTGGGGATGCCCCGCGTTCGAGTAGACGAGGGTCCCCGACGCCGGATCCAGCACGCCGTAGAAGAGCGAGACGAACATTTCCGTCGTCTCCAGCTCGTCCGTAATGGCGCGGTGTACACCCCGCAGCACCTCCGCCGGCGACCCGCCCTCCTGGGCATAGATGGCTATGGCGCTGATGGTCAGCGCCATGATCAGGGCCGCGGAGAATCCGTGACTCGACACGTCCCCGATGATCACCCCGAGGCGGCCGCCGCTCAGGTTGAACAGGTAGAAGAAATCCCCGCCCACCGAATCCGCCGGTACGCATCGGGCCGCGACACGGGCCACGTTCTGGAACTGCGCCGTGTCCGGGAGGAGCTTCAACTGGAGATCGTGCGCCAGCTCCAGCTCCCGTTCGAGCCGCTCCTGCCGCAGGCTTTCCTGGATCAGCCGGTGGATCTCGATCGCCGCCCCGATCTGGCTCGCGATCGCGGACAGGAGGCGCGCATCGCCCGCGCCGAAGTCCTCCCCGCTGTGGCGGCCGACCAGCGTGATCACCCCGACCGTCCGGGTGTCCCCCTCGGGTGACGTGTAATTGATCGGCACCGACAGGAACGGGTCCAATCGGAACGGCTGCGGCTCCAGCCGCGTGCCGCGCGGGGCCCGCGACCCCCGCGGCAGGTTCAGCGCCTGCCGCTCCCGGAACACCCGCGCCGTCACCGAGTCCGGATGGTCCACCGGGATCGGTCCCTTCAACCCTTCCACCCCGACCGCCGCCGTCAGGTGCAGCAGATCCGTCTCCGGCTCGTACGCCCACAGCGATGCCCGGCGCGCCCCGAGCACGTCCGCCACCTCCTCCAGGATCCGCGACGCCGCAGCCTTCAGCGGCAGCACCGAGCCAAGGATCTCGCTGATGGAATACAGCAGGTTGATCTCCTCGTACCGCTCCGCCAGCTCCTCCGCCGCCCGGCGCGTCTCGGCCTCGTAATCGAGGAGCCGGTCCAGCGCCACAGCCAGGAACTCCGACTGCGCTTCGCCCACCACCCCATCCACTTCCACCGCGAGCGGCCATTCCGACTCCCGGCCCAGCAAGCGTGGCCGCTCCGGGCCCGCGCCCGCCTCGTGACCCGCCGGGACCGCGAGCAACGGCTCCCAACCCCCGTTCCGCTTCGCCCAGATCCGGACCACCGCGCCCCCGTGGCTCCGGCTGAACGCGTCTACCAGCTCCCCGACCGCCGCCGGCAGCTCACTCTCGCTCCGAGCCACTCCCGTCTTCACCGTCGGCTCCGTTCCCGGCACCTTCGCGCGGACCCATGTACAGTTCCATCGTGATCGAATTCCCGCACTCGTTGAATTCGACACGATCCATCAGCTTGCGGATCAAGAAAATGCCCCGTCCTCCCGAACGGTGCAGATTCACCGGCAACGTGGGATCCTCGATCGCGCTCGGGTCGAACCCCCGCCCCTGGTCCGTCACCCGTACCAGCACCGACCGCGGCGTGAGCGTCAACTCCAGCCGAACCCGCTTCTCCGGATCCCGCCCGTTCCCGTACAGCATCGCGTTCGCCAGCGCCTCGCTGACGCCAACGCGGAAATTCAGCCGCACGCGCTCGTCATCGAACCCGTGTTCCCGGCAACGGGCCGTCAACGCCTCGACCGCGCCTTCGATCGCGCGCAGGTCGTTCGGTAACTCTATGGCGTAATACGATTGCATCTCGGATCTCGGCGCCGCTCACTGCCTGTGTCGACGGTCGTTCGCAGCAGCGCCCTTTATCTCGTTTTCCAACGTGGAGCAGCCGCGGCCGGCCGCGCGCCGGCCGCGTCCTTCATGATATCGCCCGCTGAGGGCACGGGGTAGGATCAGAACGACTTGAGCGCCTCGTCCCGGGTGGCGGAGATCTGGAACAGCGTGTCCAGCTTCGTAAGCTCGAAGAGCGTCCGCAGATCCTCGTTCAGGTTCGCGAGCCGGAGCTCCCCGCCCTGCTCGCGGATCTTCTTGCTCAGACTCACCAGGACGCCCAACCCCGATGAGTCGATGTACCCCGTATTCGCGAAGTCGATCAGGAACTTGCGCCCACCCGCTTCCAGCTCCTGCAATACCTTCTGCTTCAACTCCTGCCGGTTGCCGACGATGAGCTGCCCTTCCACGTCGATCACCGTCACATCGTCGACCCGCGTCACAACGAAGTTCATTTGCCCCCCCATGACAGGAGTGGTATTACCGAACAACCCGCACCGGGGCAAGTTCGATGCCGCCCCGGCATCACGACTGCAATGCGGTGATGCACGCCACGTCTACGATGTCGTCCGCCGTGGCGCCGCGCGACAGGTCGTTGCACGCGCGGGCAAGGCCCTGGAGGATCGGGCCGATCGCCGTCGCTCCACCGAGCCGCTGCACCAGCTTGTAGCTGATGTTGCCCGCGTCCAGATCGGGGAACACGAGCACGTTCGCGCGGCCTTCCACGGGCGAGTCCGGCGCCTTCCTCGCCGCGACCTCCGGCACCAGGGCCGCGTCCGCCTGGAGCTCGCCGTCCGCGATGACGTCCGGCATCGCCTCCCGGAACAGTGCGACCGCCTCCCGCACCTTCGTCACGCTGGCCCCTTCGGCGCTCCCTCGCGTCGAATACGAGAGGAACGCCACCCGCGGCTCATCCCCGACGATCCTGACCCGCGCCTCCACCGCCGCCCGCGCAATGTCCGCGAGCTGGCGCGCGGTCGGATCCGGCACCACGCCCGCGTCCGTGAAGGTGAGGACCGTCTCGGAACCGGCTGCGTCCCGGGGCTCCAGGACCATGTAGAACGATGATGAGATGGTCTGGATCCCCGGCGCGGCGCCAACGCACCACAGCGCGGCGCGAAGCACGTCCGCCGTGGTCCGCACCGCGCCGGCCACCGATCCGTCCGCTTCGCCGGCCCTCACCATCATGGCCCCGAAGACGAGCGGGTCCATCACCCGCTCATCCGCGTCCGCGCGCGACCAGCCCTTGTGTCTGCGGAGCTCGTACAGTTCGGCGGCGAATCGGTCGCGACGCGCGTCCCGGAACGGATCCAGCACCGTGACCCCTTCCCCATCGCCGCCCCCCGCATCGATCGCGCGGCGCACCTTGTCCACCGGCCCGAGCACGATCGGCCGCGCGAGCCCCTCGCGCTGGATCCGCACGACGGCGGCAACGGTCCGCTCGTCCGTCCCCTCCGGGAAGACGATCCGGCGGTTCGCCTCCGCCGCCCGCGCCCGCACCGAGGCGAGGAAGCCCGTCATGGCTCAGGCAGCGTCCCCGCGGAAGGCCGCCTCGAGCTTCTTGCGCACCCCCGGCGACACGAACCCCGAGACGTCGCCTCCGAGAGACGCGATCTCGCGCACCAGCGACGCGGACAGGAACGAGTAGCGCACGTCCGGCGCAAGGAACACGGTCTCGAGCTGCGGATACAGCTCCCGGTTCATCAACGCCATCTGGAACTCGTACTCGAAGTCCGAAACCGCCCGGAGCCCCCGGATGATGACCGTCGCGTTCACCTTCCGCGCGAAATCCACGAGCAGGCCCTCGAATTCCTGGACCTCCACCCGCGGCTCGTCCCGGAAGACCTCGCGGATCATCTCGACCCGTTCCTGAATGCTGAAGAGGCCGCGTTTCGCATGCGTCGCCCGATGGGCCACGCCGACCACGATCCGGTCCACGAGGGCGAGGCCTCGCCGGATGATGTCCTCATGTCCGTTCGTGATCGGATCGAACGAACCCGGGTAGATCGCGAGCCGCTCTGCTTTCGGAGCCGTCATTGGGGTGCCGGGTACGAGGTGAGCGCCGTATCGCCGTAGCGTCGCGTGCGCACGCCGGCTGCGTCGGGCAGCCGTTCCTTGGCCGGATGCTCGATCCAGAGCCACCGGGCGAACGGCCTGGAAATGAACCGCTGGGCCAGTTGCTCCGCAAGCCCCACGCCGTACGGCGGGTCCGCCAGCGCGATGTCGAACGCCAGCGGCTCCAGCCGGTCGACGTACGCGAGCGCGTCGCCACGCACCACCGTCGTGCGGTCCTGCGCACCGAGTCTGGCCACGTTCGCCGAGAGCGCCCGCAGGGCCGTGCCCGACCGCTCGACGAAGGTCGCGTGCGCCGCGCCCCGGGACAGCGCCTCCAACCCCAGCGCGCCCGATCCCGCGAAGAGATCCAGTACCCTGGCGCCGGGCAGGTATGGCTGGAGCGCGTTCATCCAGGCCTCTCGCACCCGGTCCGGCGTGGGCCGCACGCCCCGCCCCGGCGGTGCCTGGATCCGGTGCCCGCGCCAGATCCCAGCGATGATCCTCAATCCGAGGACCTCACATCGATGAGCCGCGCCTGCACCTCCACCCTCCCGTTCCACCGGTTCTCCTGGAGCTGGAACGCCACATCGATGGGGCCCCGGGCAAGGTTCACGGTGTGCAGACGGTCCGCCATCCCGAACCCGATCGCGCCGAGGCGGGCCCCGCCCTGCACCAGGTCGAGCTTGAGGTGCCCGTCACCCACGATCCGCGGGTAGCCGACCACGCCCACCCGCCGCGCGTAGAACACCGGCGTCGGGTTCCCTACGCCGAACGGCCCGAAGTGCCGCAGCAGCCCGAACAGCTCCGCGTTGACCTCCGGCAGCCGGACCTCCACGTCCAGCTCCACCTCGGGAACCAGGTCCTCCGGCGTGAGTACGGACCGCGCGTGCTCGTTCAGGTCCATCCGGAACGCGTCGATCCGCTCCGGGCGGATCTCCAGCCCCGCCGCCTGCCTGTGCCCGCCGTACCGCTCCAGGTGCTCCTCGCACGACCGGATCGCCTCGTACAGGTCGAACCCCGGAATCGACCGGGCGCTCCCCCGCGCCCGCCCGCCCCCGGCCTCGAGGGCGATCAGCACCGTCGGCCGGTGCACCAGCTCCACCACCCGGGAGGCCACGATCCCGATCACGCCCGGATGCCACCCCTCCGACGCCAGCACCACCGCATAATCCCGCTCCGGGTCGTAATCGGCGGCGAGCAGCGCCGTCGCTTCCGCGAGCGTCTGCCGGTCCACGTCCCGGCGTTCGCGGTTCTGCTCCTCCAGCTCCCACGCAATGGTTTCCGCCTCCCCAGCGTCCTCCGCCAGGAGCAGCTCCACGCCCCGGGAGGCCGCGCCCATCCGGCCCACCGCGTTGATCCGCGGCGCGAGGATGTGACTGACGTGGCCCGACTGCAATCGCTCCACATCCGCCAGCCCCGCCGTCCGCAGCAGCGCCCGGAGCCCCGGCTTCTCCGTGACCGCCAGCACCCGCAGCCCGTAGTGCGTGAGGATCCGGTTCTCCCCCACGAGCGGCGCCAGGTCCGCGATCGTCGCGATCGCCACCAGGTCCAGCTCATAGCCCAGCGGGGCCGGATCCACCCCCCGCGCCGACAGGAGCGCCTGGCAGACCTTGTACGCCACCCCCGTCCCTGAAAGCACTTTCTCGGGGTACGGGCAGTCGGCTCGGTTCGGGTTGACGACCGCGATCGCGGGCGGCAAGGTCGGGCCCGGCGTGTGATGATCCGTGACGACGACGTCGATCCCCGCCCTCGCGGCGGCCTCCACCGCGCCGTGCGCCACGATCCCGCAGTCCGCGGTCAGGATCAGCGTCGCACCCGCCTCTTGCGCCGCCCGGATCCCCGACTCGCCGAGGTCGTACCCGTCCTGCAAGCGATGCGGCACGAACGGCTCCACCCGCCCCCCCAGCGACCGCAGGACCCGCGTGTACAGCGCCGCACCGCAGATCCCGTCCACGTCGTAGTCCCCGTGGACCAGGATCCGCTCCCCCCGCCTCAGCGCGAGATCCAGCCGCTCCACGGCGGCCGACATCCCCGCCAGCTCCCACGGATCACCCAGACGCTCCAGCCGCGGCCGCAGGTGACGCTTCGCGTCTTCCGGGTCCGCGTGCCCCCGCAGCACGAGGAGTTCGCACAGCACCCGCGGGAGCCGCAACGCCGATTCCAGTGCGGTGACCGCATCCCTCGGCGCCGGACCGCCGCGCAGGACCCAACGTCGCGCAGGTGGAGCTACCGTCGTCGGACTCGTCATTGACCGCAAAGGTAGCGGCCTCCGACGGGCCCCGGCAAGGCGAAAACGGGCCGCATCGCTAGCGCGACGCGGCCCATCAGCTTTCCGGGTACAGGATCACCCCGCACGATTCACAACGGATCAACGTCTTCCCCCGCCGGATCTCCATCTGCTGCTGGATCGGGATGATCCCGAAGCAGTGACCGCACGCCCCATCCGGCATCAGCGACGCCAGGACCACCCGCGTGCGCCCCGCCTTCACACGCTCGTACAGGCGCACCGCCGAGGGCTCCAGCCGGATCGCGTGGTTGTTGCGTCGATCCCGGAGAATCGCCAGCGCCTCGTCCGCCGCCGCCCGCTCCGCCAGGAGTGCCTGCCGCTTCGGCTCCACATCCGCGCGCAGCTGCTCCAGCTCCTTCCCCAGCTCTTCCACCTTGAGCGCCGTGCGCGTGATCTGGTCCATGAGCTCCAGCGCTTCCTTCTCGTCCGCCTCCGCCGCCCGCCGGATCAGGTCCAGCTCCGTGCGCGCCGCAGCCTCTTCCCGCATGTTCCGCACGCGATCGAGCCGCTCCTGATAGCGCCGCAGCCGCTCCCGCTTCTCCTCCGCCGCCCGCTCAAGCCGACGCACATCCGCCCGCATCTCCAGGAGCCGCGCGCCCAGCGCCTCGAGCTCACGCTCCAGCCCGTGGATCGGCGCGTCCAGCTCCTCGAGCTGGGGATCGAATTCCCTGACCCGCGCCTCGGCCCTCATCATCTCGAAATCCAGTTCCTGCAACTGGAGCAGACCTTGATACAGTTCGTTCATTCAACCTTCTTGCGCTGGAAGTCCAGGACGCGCCCGTCGCGCCCGTTCGAGATACGTCCGATACCGCCTGCTCACTCGATAGCCCATCGAACGGAGCTTCTGCGCCGCGCTCGCGTACTCCTGGAGCAGCGCCTTGCCCCGTTCCTCGTCCACCTCGAAGTCCAGCTCCCTGTCCAGCTCGTCGAGCCGGGCGAACAGGCGGTTCGCTTCGAGACGGCTCACCGTGTCGCTCAGGACCCGGTCCCAGTCGGACAGCACTTCCGGGTCGCCCAGCAGCGCCTCCAGCCGCGCCAGCCCCTGCGGCGAAAGCCCGAGCCCCGACAGGTCGTGGCGATCGAACAATCCGGCCGCCGCCAGCTTCTCGAAGACTTCACGGTTCACCGGATCTTCGATGGCTGCCGGATCCACCACCTCCGCGACCCGCGGGATCCGGTCCGGCGCCTGGATCATGAGCAGCAGGATGAGCCGCTCGACCGCGGCCGCCGCGGGTCGCTCCGCCGCCTCCGCCGCCGACGCGACCCGATCGCCACGCTTCGTGCGGCCGGGGGCCAGCGCCCCGGCATCCCCCTCCAGTTCCCGTTCGAGCGTCGATCTCCGTACTCCGGTCCGCTCGGACACGCGCGCCACGTAAATGTCCCGCAACGTCGGATCGGACGCCGCACGCAGCGTGGGGAGCAGGCTGTCGACCGCCCGGCGGGTCCGGTCGACGTCGTCGAAATAACCCCGCTCCTCCAGGATCTGGAGCTTCCGGTCGAGCACGTCCACCGCGTCGCTCAGCAGCGCCCGCAGCCGCGCGCCCCCGTCCGACCTCACCAGCGAATCGGGATCCTCGCCCGGCGGCAGCGTCACCACCAGCGGATGGACCCCCGCCTGGAGCAGCGCATCCCCGCTCCGGAACGTCGCCCGAAGCCCCGCCGTGTCGCTGTCGTAGAGGAGCAACGCCTGCTTCGTGTAGCGGCGCAGGATCTCTGCCTGCTCGCCCGTCAACGCCGTGCCGAGCGGCGCCACCACGTTCTCGAACCCGTGGGCGGCGAGGGTCACGTAGTCCATGTACCCTTCCACGATGAGCGCCGCGCCCTCCCGCCGGATCGCCGACTTCGACCAGTAAAGCCCGTAAAGGACCCTACCCTTCTGGTACAGCGGCGTTTCCGGCGAGTTCAGGTACTTCGGGACGCCTTCCCGCGCGCGCTCCAGCGTGCGCCCGCCGAAGGCGATGACCCGGCCGCCCAGGTCCGTGATGGGAAACATGATCCGATCCCGGAAGCGGTCGTACGGCTCCTCCGCACGCTCGCTCTCCTTGATCAGCCCCGCCTCCAGCAGTACCGCGTCCTCGATCCCGACCGCGGCCGCGGCGCCCCGCACCCCACGCCAGTCGTCCGGAGCGTAGCCGAGCATGAAGCGCTTGGCGACGTCCTCCGGGATCCCTCGCGCCGCGAGATACCTCCGGGCGCGTTCACCCCCCGCTTCGTCCCAGAGCTGCCGGTGGTAGAAATCCGCCGCGAACGCCAGCGCTTCGTAGAGCGGCCGGTGCCGCTCCTCCACCTCCCGCGCCGCGCCCGGCTCCGGGATCTCGACCCCCACCCGCCGCGCCACGTACCGCACCGCGTCCTGGAAGCCGAGCCCGGTCCGCTTCATCACGAACGAGAAGAGGTCCCCGGATTCGCCGCAGCCGAAGCACTTGTAGAAGCCCTTGCTCGGCACCACGTAGAACGACGGCGTCTTCTCCTGGTGGAACGGGCAGAGACCCTTGTAATCCTTCCCCGCCCGCTTCAGCACCACGTGCTCCGAGATCAGCTCCACCAGGTCGGCTCGCGCCCGAACCGCTTCCACGATCGTGTCCGGGATCATGCCAGCTCCGCAATGGTGACGCCCGCGCCACCCTCCCCCGGCGTCCCGACCCGAAATGCACGGACCCGTGGATCTTCGCGCAGGAGATCGGCAACCACCTGCCGCAGCGCGCCCGTACCCTTGCCGTGGATGATCCGCAGGCTCGGCAGGTCCGCCATCACCGCCGCGTCCAGCGCCGGCTCCAGCCGGCTCGCCACCTCATCCGCCCGCAAGCCGCGCAGATCTACCTCCGGCGAGGCCTCGACCGCCGGCCCCGTCCACCCGCTCGCGCCCGGAACGATCGCCTCCCTGTCCCTGCGGCCAGGCGTCTTCGGCGCTTCACCCGCCACCAGCGCCACGAGCCCCGACAGCGGCACCTGCATTCGGAGGCCGCTGGTCTCCACCGTCGCCCGGTCGTCCCGCACTTCCACCACCGTGCCCGTTGCGCCGGTCGCTTCAATGCGCACCCGCGTCCCCGGCTCGATCCGCCCCACCGGACGCGCCCGCTCCCGCACCTGCCGCGCCGCGAGCCGCTCCCGCTGCCGGAGCGCCGCCTCCTCCACCTTCCGCCGCGCGCGCCTCGCCGCCTCCTCGAACGATGCCCCGGACGCCCCGGCCGCCGCCGCTTCCCTCAGCTCCCGGATCGCCGCCTCCACCTCCGACCGTGCGTGCAGCAGCAGGTCTCTCGCCTGCTGCCTCGCCCGCTGCTCCGCTTCCCGCTCCCGCTTCCGGACCTCGTGCTCCCGCGCCTCCAGCGCCCGCCGCGCTTCCGCGACCTCCCGCGCCGCTCGCTCCGCCGCCTCCAGCGCCTCCTCGAGCCGCCGCTCCTTCTCCTCCAGCTCCAGGAGCAGCTGGCTCACATCCCGGTCCGCCTGCGGCACGAACGATTCGGCCAGCGCCAGCAGGTCGTCCGGGAATCCCAGACGCCGCGCGATCGCGAGCCCGTAGCTCCGCCCGGGCACGCCCTTCACCAGCCGGTACGTCGGCCGCAGCTCCCGGGCGTCGAACAGTAGCGAGGCGTTCACCACGCCCGGCTCCTCGCCCGCCATCAGCTTGAGCTCCCCGAGATGCGACGTCGCCACCGTCAACGTACCCCGCCGCGTCAGCTCCAGCAGGATCGCCCGCGCGAGCGCCGCGCCCTCCGTCGGGTCCGTTCCGCTCCCGATCTCGTCGATCAGGACCAGTGACCCCGCATCCGCGTGCTCCAGGATCTCCTTCAGGTTCTTCAGATGCGCCGAGAACGTGGATAGACTCGCCTCGATGGACTGCTCGTCCCCGATGTCCGCGAAGATGTCCCGGAACAGCGGGATCCGCGTGCCCGGGCCGACCGGCGGGATCACCCCCGCCTGCGTCAGCGCGCTGATCAGCCCGATCGCCTTGAGCAGCACCGTCTTCCCGCCCGTGTTCGGGCCCGAGACGATGAGCGTCCGTTCCCCCGGCTCCAGCACCAGGTCGAACGGCACCACCGGCTCGTTCCCCACCAGCAACAACGGATGATAGCCCCGGACCACGGCGTACCCGCCCGCGGCCGGGTCCAGTAGCTCCGGGCGGTGCCCGTTGTACTCCAGCGCGTAGCGCGCCCGCGCGTACAGGGAGTCGATGGCGACGAGGGACTCGAAGGTCTGCTGCAGGTCATCGGCGTGGGGACGGAGCAGGTCGGTCAGCTCCCTCAGGATCCGCTGGACCTCGCGCGCCGCCGCGAGCTCCAGCTCCCGTAGCCGGTTCATGGCCTCGATCGCGACTGGCGGCTCGACGAACAACGTCTGGCCCGTGGCCGATTCGTCGTGGACGATCCCGCCCACCTCGGCCCGGCCCTCCCGGCGGATCGGGATCACGTAGCGGCCGTCCCGGACGCTCACCGAAGCATCCGGTACTCGGATCCGCTCCGGCAGCGATTCCATGTACTGCTCGAGCCGCTCCACGATCCGGCTCCGGATCGCCCGCGCCTCCCGGCGGAGGCGCGCCAGTTCGGGCGACGCCTCGTCCCGCACCTCTCCGGCGTCGTCGATCGCCCGGCTGATGGCCGACTCCTCCGCCTCCAGCTTCGCCAGGCGGGACGCGATCTCGGAAAGTAGGGGGTACTCCTCGGAAACCGGCAGGATCGCGCGGCGGACGGCCCGCGAGGAACGCAGCATCGCCGCGGCGTCGCGCAGCGCGCTTCCCTCCAGCACGAAGCCGGAGATCCCCAGCCGCCGGAGCGGGAGGCGCACGTCCGGGATCCCCGGCACACCCCAGTCCGGGCGCCTCAGGAGGTACGCGGCCATCTGATCCACGCGCCGCAGCTCCGGCTCCACCCATGCACGCGCGTCCGACGGCTCCAGCCCGCGCACCGCTTCGGCGCCCGGTCCGCTCGCCGCGTACCGCGCCACCACCGAGAGCGCTTCCTCGAACTCCAGTACCTGCAACGCGTGGCGATTCATTCCCTCGCCCTGGCCAACTTCAGCGGATCCGGGCGCCCCGATCCACAGGACTGCCCGGCCCTGGTGCCCCAACCGGCCTCAGCCCAGCTCCTCCCGCGCGATCCGATTCGCTTCCCGCCCATCGAACCGGCCTTTCAGCCGGGGCATGATCTTCCCCATCACCGCGCCCACCGTGTTCGCACCGCCGGCGATCGCCTCCCGGACCATGGCGCGCACCTCCTCCTCGGAGAGCGGCGGCGGCAGGTACGCGGAGAGCATCGCCGCTTCCCCTTCCTCCTTCTCCGCCAGCTCCGGCCGGCCACCGGCCCGAATCTGCTCGGCCGCTTCCTTGCGCCGCTTGATCGCCCCGGCCAGCACCTCCACCACCTCGGCATCCGACAGCTCGTGGCCGACCTCGATCTCCCGGTTCCGGATCTCCGCCAGCGTCGTCGTGATCAGAATCGTGCGCCCGCGGTCGCGCTCCCGCCTCGCCGCGTTCAGATCCTCCCGCAGGCGCTCCTTCAGCGACTCCGCCATCCTCTTCCCTCCTTTCGCCCGTTCCTCTCCTCTCGCCCCGGGCGATCACCCCGGCGGCCAGCCGAACGGACGCCCGCCAAGGACATGCACGTGGATGTGGTCCACCGTCTGGCCGCCGTCCGGGCCCGTGTTGATCACGAGCCGGTACCCGTTCTCCGAGAGCCCCTCCCCCGCCGCAACGTCCCGCGCGACCATGAGCATGTGGCCCACCAGTTCCGCCTGATCCGCCGTCAGCGCGTTCGCGGACGGAATGTGCTGCCGCGGGATCACCAGTACGTGCGTCGGCGCCTGCGGATTGATGTCCCGGAACGCCAGCACCAGATCATCCTCGGCCACGACCTTCGCCGGGAGCTCACCCGCGACGATTCGGCAGAACACACACGTTGACGCGCTCATCCGACCTCCTCTCCATCGCGCTCGCAGCACCCGTCATGCGACTCGGCCCTGATATCCACCCACCTAGCTATGGCTTCGCCCCGCCCATGCCTACACCTTCCCGGGAGAAGCCTTCCGGAGGGTAGAGCCCATGTCCGACCTCGACCAGCGTATCCTCGATCTCCTGCGCGCGGAGTCGGCACCCCTCGTGCCCCTCACGAGGATCTACCGCGCGCTCCAGGACGACGTCGGCTCCGGACCCCGCGCGTTCTCCCGCCTGCGCGAGCGCGTCCGCCGGCGTCCGGAACTCTTCACCCTCCTCGAGCCCGAGCACCCCGCCCTCGATGCGTCCTGGCCCCTCGAGGTCCGCGAAGAATACGAAGCCGCGCTCTCCGCGGCCGGCGTCGAGCTCGGGCCCCTCGTCGCACTCGCCCCAGGATCCGATCCGAACGACGACGCCACCCCACGGACCGCGCACACGGCCCAGGAGACGCTCCAGCACCTGGACTCCACGCTCCTCGGATTATGGCACTCGGCCGCCTCCGACGCCACCGCGCGGGCAGACGTGCTGGACGCGATTCGCGAGGCGAACGAGCTCCGCCGTGCGCTCGGCCTGGCCGCCCCGACCTGATCGCACGTCCGGCGTTCCCCCGGCTTCACCTCCGCCCGGCCAAAGCGCGCCGCCACGCTCCGCGTGCCGGGCGCCGGCCCCTCTCCCGCCTCCTCAACGCATGTCCTCCAGGCGCCCGAAAAGCCCCGTCCACCACTCCTGCTCGGTATCGCTCGCGCGCAGCACCAGACCCGCATCGGAAGCCGCGGCGACCACGTCCGGCGCCTCCTGCTCCAGGATCCCCCCGAGGATCAGCCGCCCGCCTTCCGCGAGCGATCGGCGGAAGGCCGGAAGCAGCGGGATCAATACGCCGCTCAGGACGTTCGCCACGATGACGTCGAATCGGTTCGAACCCAGGTGGTCCAGATACGCCGGGTCCACATGCCCGTGCTCCACCACCACCCGCCCGGCCACCCCGTTCCGTTCCACGTTCTCGGCCGCGTTGATGATGGCGTCCGCATCGTTGTCGACCCCCAGGACCTCCGCCGCCCCGAGCTTCGCCGCCGCGATCGCCAGCACCGCGCTCCCCGTCCCGACGTCCAGCACGCGGTCCGACGGCCGCACCATGTCCTCCAGCATCCGGAGCGCCCCGCGCGTGGACGCATGCTCTCCGGTGCCGAACGCCATCTGCGGGTCGATCACGATGACGATGTCCCCCCGCCGCCGTTTCGGCCGCGTCCAGCTCGGCGCCACGATCAGCCGCCGCCCCACCCGCCGCGGCCGCAACCCCTGCTTCCAGAGCGCCGACCAGTCCTGATCCTCCTGCCACCGCCACCCGATCTCCAGGCGCCTGCCGCCGGCGATCCCCTCCAGGAGCTCCCGGGCCCGCGCCAGCATCTCCTCCGGCTCTCCATCCGGGAGCAGGTACGTCTCCAGCTCGGTCCCCCTCACCTCGACCGCAGCACCCCCCAACGCGACAAGCCCCCCGGCGAGCTCATCCATCAGCTCCTCCGAGGGGGCCTGGACCGTGATCACGAACCAGCGCCGCGGGTCCATGGTCACGCGCTGAATGCCCCGCGGACTCTGCTCCAGAATCCGCGCTCCCGGTTCTGTTCCGCGTCACGCTGCGGCGGCGGACTCTCCAGCTTCGCCAGCTCCCGGAACAGCGCTTCCTGCTCCGGAGTCAGGTCCGTCGGCGTCCACACCGTGATCCGTACGATCTGGTCGCCCCGCCCACCACCTCTCAGGTGAGGCAGCCCGCGACCCTTCATGCGCAGCAGCCGCCCGGACTGCGTGCCCGGCGGCACCCGGAGCCGCGCCGTCCCCGTGACCGTCGGCACCTCGACTTCCGTGCCCAGCGCCGCCTGGCTGAACGTGATCCGCAGATCGTACACCAGGTCGTTGCCCTCCCGCACGAACCGCGGGTCTTCCTCCACCTCCAGGACGACGACGATGTCGCCCCGGGCACCGCCCCGAGGGCCGGCGTTGCCCTGACCGCGCAACGTGATGTAATCCCCGGTGGACACGCCCGCGGGCACCTCGATCTCCACCGTCTTCTCCACCGGCGCGACCCCGCGCCCACCGCACTCCTCGCAGAAGTGCTCGATCACCTCGCCGTCCCCACCACACGTGGTGCACGGCGTGACGCTCACCATCTGCCCCAGGATCGACCGCTGCACCCGCCGCAGCTCTCCCGTCCCGCCGCAGGTGCCGCAACGGACCGGCGGCGCGCCGCCCGCCGACCCCGTGCCAGCGCACGCCTCGCACGGATCCATCACCGGAACCCGGATCGTGCGCCGCACGCCCGCCGCCACGTCCGCCAGCGTCAGGCCCACGCTCACCCGCACATCCGAACCCCGACGGCTCGCTCCGCACCCACGCCGCCCCACGCGCCCGCCGAAGAGATCCTCGAACGCGCCGAACCCGCCGAAATCCCGCATGAAGATTTCGAGCGCGTCCGCGAAGTCGAACCCACTGAACCCCGCGCCGGCCCCGACGCCACCCTTCACCCCGGCGTGGCCGTAACGGTCGTACGCCGCCCGCTTCTCCGGGTCGCGCAAGACCTCGTACGCTTCCGTCGCCTCCCGGAACTTCTCCGCCGACTCCGGCGAGCCGTTGTTCCGGTCTGGGTGGTACTGGAGCGCCAGCTTCCGGTACGCCTTCTTGATGGTCTCCTGGTCAGCGTCCCTCGGTACGCCCAGGATCTCGTAATAGTCCCGCATCCACTCGTCCTCGATCGCGCGTGCCGCGCTCTGGAGTACGTTCGCCGCACACCCGCGGCATCACGACCTCAGATCTCCACCCCGATCGATCCGCTCCGAATGCCCCGGCAGCGCCGTCAACTCCGACACCAGCGCGCTCGTGTACTCCACGATCGCCGCCACCTTCTCGTACGGCATCCGCGTCGGACCGATCACTCCGATCACGCCGGACAGCGAGCCCATCCTGTACGCCGACGTCACCAGCGTGAAACCCTGCAGCGCGGGATGCCCGTGCTCCGATCCGATCGTGATCGTGAGCTTCGTCTCGTGCGCCCGATTGCTCAACACATCCGCCAGCAGCTGCCGCTGCTCCGTCAGCTCGATCAGGCTCTTGAGCTGGCTCTCGCTCGAGAACTCCGGCTGGTTCGCCAGTACGCTCGCCTGGCCGAGATGGATCTCGTCCGACGTCAACGGCGGCAGATCGAACAGGTCGTCCGCCGACTGGATGAAGATGTTGAGCAGCTCCGTGGTCCCCGGATCATCCGGGTTCGCCGAGTCCCGCAACCGCTCCGGCAACGTCTGCCTCACCTGGTCGAGGCTCAGCCCCGCCAGCCGTTCGTTCAGGATCATGGTCACGGAGACCAACGCCTCCAGCGGAACGCTGATCGGCAGGTCCACGTACACCGTCCGGACCACGCCCCCGCTCAGCGTCAGTACCAAGAGCACCCGGTCGCTGGCAATGGAGGCCAGCTCCAGCTTCTCCAGGATCGCCTGGTCCATCCGCGGCGTGATCGCCAGGCCGAGCTCATCGGTGAGCAGACCGATCACCTGCGCGGACCTCCGGATGAGACGCTCGATGGCGTTGCCCCCGTCGCCCCCATCCTCCAGCTGACGCCGCAACCGACGCTGCTCGGCCGGGGTCAGGCGGACCGGGCGCATCAGCGTATCCACGTAGTACCGGTACGCCCGATCCGTGGGGACGCGCCCCGCCGACGTATGGGGATGGTACAGGAACCCCTTCTCCTCCAGGTCGGCCATGGTGTTCCGCACCGTGGCCGCGGAAACTCCCAGCGAGAACCGCCGCGCAACCGTGCGGCTCCCCGCCGGCTCCGCCGTCTCCACGTACGTGCGGATGACCGCGTCGAGGACCTGTCGTTCCCTGTCGCTGAGCACGTCGGCGCTCATGGTACTGCACTCCGGCTGTCAGGGCCGTTTCCGATTCGAATGTGCCTTGCGGGGCGGAGCTACGTCAAGCGGCCCCCTCCAGTTCCACCGCGAGCCGGTCGAGGAGCAGCCAGCCTCGTGGCGTCAACCGCACGGCGTCCGCATCCTCGCGGACCCACCCCTCCGACCGCCATCTGCGCAGGAGCCGTTCCTGCCCGGCGCTCCACGCCATGCCCTCGATCCCTTCGGCGGTCCTGAGTCCGAGCCAGATCCGCTCCAGTGCCGCAGCGCTCCCCGTGACCCGCTCCTCGCCCGCCACCGGCAGTTCGCCGCGACCGAGCATGGCCACGTACGCATTCCAATCCCTGACGTTCCAATAGCGCCGCGGCGGCAGGTAGGAGTGCGCGCCCGGGCCCAGACCCACGTACGCTTCGCCGGTCCAGTACGCCCGGTTGTGCACGGACTCGCGACCCGGCTTCGAGAAGTTCGACACCTCGTAGTGCACGAACCCGGCGGCGGGCAGCCGCTCCGCTGCCAGCAGGAACTCTTCCGCGTACGCCTCCTCGTCCGGCAGCACCTCCCTCCCCGCCCGCACCCACCGCCCCAGCGGCGCGCCCGCCTCCGCCGTCAGACCGTACAGGGAGATGTGTTCGGGTTCGAGCTCCAGGGCGCGCGCGAGATCCGATCCCCAGTCCCGCCCGAGCCGGGCCGGGAGCCCGAAGATCAGGTCCACGCTCACGTTCGTGATCCCCGCCTCCCGCGCGGCCCGCACCGCACGCTCCGCCCCGTCCGGCCCGTGCAACCTGCCCATCCAGCGGAGCGCCGGCTCATGGAACGTCTGGACTCCGAGGCTGATCCGGTTGACACCCGCCGCGCGCCAATCCCGCGCCAGCTCCGCCGTCAGGCTCTCCGGGTTCGCCTCCGCGGTCCACTCCTCGACCCCGTCGAGCTCCACGTACCGGGAAAGCTGCTCCCGCAGCGCGTTCATTGCGCCCGGCCCGAGCAGCGACGGCGTGCCCCCGCCCACGTACACCGTCCGGAGCACCGGCTTCTCCGTCCACCCCTCCCGGCGCACGACCCCCGCCAGCTCCGCCTCGATCGCGGCCAGCCAGGCGTCCACCGGCGGCGTGCGCGCGACGTGCACCGCAAAATCGCAGTAGCTGCACCGGCGCGCACAGAACGGAACGTGTACGTACAGGAATCGCGGGCTCACGGCAACTTATACACCTTACCGATCTTGCGGTTGCCGCGCGCCTCCCCGCTGCGGGCCCGCGCCATCCCCCTCCGCGCGCCGACGCGGAACCACCGGAAAACCATCCTCCGACTCCGGACCCGGCACTCCATGACCGGTGATCGGAGGCGACGCATCCCCTGCCGACTCACCCGAACCCGCCCGCTCCTGGCGGCGTCCATTCCGTCGCGCGCTCCCCCGAGCACCTCCCGCCGCCGTCCCAGTCCCGGCTGCGCCGCTCAAACCCGTGCATACCGCTGCCCGGCCACCTGGCACGCCATGCCCACCAGCTCCAGTTCCAGGAGCGCGGCCAGGACCTCGCCCGCAGCCAGACCCGTCCGCGTGGTCAGCTCGTCCACGCTGATCGGCTCGGAGCCGAGCGCGCCCCACACCCGGCGGGCTACAGGCCCGGTTTCCTGCGGAGGCGACGTCGCCCGATCCTCCTTCGTCGCCCACGGACCCATCAGCGCATGGAGCTTCCCATACTGCACCACGTCCGCGCCGCTCGTGACCAGATGTGCGCCTTCCTGGATCAGACGGTTCGTCCCTTCGCTCGTCCGCCGTCCCACCGGCCCGGGTACCGCGCATACCTCCAGCCCCAGGTCCAGCGCGTGATCGACCGTGATCAGCGCGCCGCTCTTCGCGGGAGCCTCCACCACGACGACGCAGTGCGAGATCGCGGCCAGGACCCGGTTCCGTTTCGGGAAATGCCCCCGCATCGCCGGCTCACCCGGCAGGAACTCCGACAGGAGCAGCCCCTCCACCCCGATCCTCTCCTGCAGCCGGGCGTGCTGCTGCGGGTAGGGGACGTCGATCCCGCACCCGAGTACCGCAACCGTGCCGCCCTCCAGCGCTGCCACGTGGGCGGCGCCGTCGATCCCGAGGGCGAGGCCGCTCGCGACCACCGCGCCCATCCGGGACAGCTCCCCGGCGATCGCCTTGGCCATCGCCGCACCGTATTCCGTACACCGCCGCGTTCCGACGACCGCCACCACGACCCGATCGAGGAGCTCGGCCCGCCCGAGTGCGAACAGCACGGCCGGAGGATCGTGCAAGCGCTCGAGACGGGTGGGATAACCCGGCTTGCCCCTGACGAGGACGCGGATGCCGAGCCGGTCGATCGTCGCCAGGGCCCGGTCCAGCCGCTCGAGCAACCGCCGGGAGTCGCGCGTTTCCGCCGCCCGCGCACCGAGCTCCGCCGCCGGGGCCTCCAGCGCCGCTCGCGCCGACCCGTACCGCTCCAGGAGTCGCCACAACCGGAGATCGCCGATGCCTGGCAGCAGGCGCAGGTGGAGGAGCGCCCGCAGTTCCTCATCCATCGGATTCATGGGGCCGCAGCTCCGTCCCTCGATCTCGCGTTACGGACCGACGTGCTCACACCGCGACGACTGCCGGTGCTCGCGCGGTGCCGCCGCGTTTGCGACCGACCGCTCTCGCCCGCGAACCGGTCGCCCCCTCGCCCGGCCGCCCCGGTTACGCCATTACGGCTCGGGCGTGTCCGCCCACGGCTCCTCGGCCGCCCCGAACCCCGCCGTCTCCGCCAGCTTCCGCCAGAGCCCCTCCAGCAGTTCCTCCAGCCCGCGGCGCGCGACCGCCGAGATCTCGAATCGCCCCCACGCCTCCGGCGCATCGACCGCGGGGGCCGGCTCGTCGGGGCCGAGCAGGTCCATCTTTGTGATCACCAGACAGTGCGGACGCTCCGCCAGCTCCCGGGAATACGCCGCCACCTCGCGACGCAGCCGCTTGTACTCCGCATCCGCGTCGTCCGAGTTGGCCGGCACCAGGTACGCCAGCGTTCGCGTGCGCTCGATGTGGCGGAGGAATCGCAACCCCAGGCCACGGCCCTCATGGGCGCCCTCGATGATCCCGGGAATGTCCGCCACCACGAACGTCCGGTGGCCGGGCAGCTGCACCACGCCCAGGTTCGGCGTCAGGGTCGTGAACGGATAGTCCGCGATCTTCGGCCTCGCCGCCGAGATCGCCGCCAGCAACGTGGACTTCCCGGCGTTCGGCTCGCCGACCAGCCCCACGTCCGCGATCAGCTTCAGCTCCAACGCAACCCGGCGCTCCTCCCCTTCCTCCCCCGGCTCCCAGTGTGTCGGCGCCCGCCGCGTCGGCGTGGCGAAGGCCGCGTTTCCGCGCCCGCCCCGCCCGCCCCGGGCAACGATGATCTCGTCGCCGTCCTCGATCAGCTCCCCGAGCAGCTCGCCCGTGTCCGCATCCCGGACCACGGTGCCCGGTGGAACGCGCAGGATCAGGTCCTCGCCGTCGCGGCCCGCGCGGTTCTTCCCCTGGCCGTGTTGCCCCCGTTCCGCCCGGTAGTGCTGCTGGTAACGGTAGTCCAGGAGCGTGGCCAGGTTCTTGTCCGCCCGGATCCTGACGTCGCCCCCCTTCCCCCCATCCCCACCCGATGGCCCGCCGCGCGGCACGCCCTTCTCCCGGCGGAACGCGACCGCGCCCGACCCGCCCGTGCCCGCATACACGTTGATGACGACGTAATCAACGAACATTGTTGCCGCCCCTACCCTCCAGCGCGGCGGCGCCCTCGCGCCGCCGCCGCACCTCGGACCACACTTCCCACGCCGTGCGCGCCCGATCCTCGCTCGCGTAGTCCAGTGCGCACGCCAGCGCCGATTCCACCTCGGCCATCTCCGCCCCCACGTTCAACGCGCCGCGCAGGTGAGAATAGAGCTGGACTCGCGCGCCCCGCACCGCGAGGATCGCCACAATGCACAACTCCCGCGTCTTCAGCGCCAATCCCGGCCGGCCCAGCACCTTCCCGTACCCCTCCACCACCATCCACCGCTCCATGTCCGGGTGATACCGGGCGATGTTCGCACGCAGCCGCTCGTACTGCCCTCCGTAGACCGCTGCGCAGACCCTCGCCCCACGATCCGCCCAGGCACCCCAATCCTCCGGTGCCGGATCCCCTGCCGGACGCCCGGAACGCTCCCGCCAGACCGCCAGCCCTCCGAGCGCCGCCGGGTAGCCGAGAAACAGATAGCTCTGGAGCAGGGCCTCCTCGACCGCGACCGGATCCGCATCCGCGATCGCACGATCCACCGCTGCCGAAAAAGCCTCCGGATCTTCTGCGGCCAGCGCCGCGGACAACGTCACCAGTGCACGCGTTTCCTTATCCAACGCCGGACTCCAGCGCCACGGACGCCCGGATGACGCCCACGACTTCCCCTCGCGTGTTCGCTACCTCCGGGTGCGCGTGCCGCGCCAGGCGCGCCACCTCGTCCTCCGACAGCAGACCCAACGCACGGAGCACCGCAATCAGCATCGGCTCCGCGGCCCGCCGGGCACCGTCATGGACCTTCAACGCAACGCCGAGCTCCGCGCCCGGGATCGCCGCGACATAGACCCCCTCCGCCCCGATCTTCGCCAGGATCCGCCCCCCTGCCGCGTCCACGAGCTCCGTGCAGAGCCGGTCCGTCCCCCCGATGTACCAGGGGGCGCGCACCATGGCATCCGCGATGACCGCCGCTCCGCCGTCCCCCGCCCGCGCCGCCGCCGCGAACCGCGCAAACGCACCCGCCAGCGCGGCGAGCGGCATGCTCACCGTGGGCACGCCGCAACCATCCACGCCCACGCCGAGATCTTCCACCGGGATCCCGGCCCAATCCGCCACCTCGGCCAGTATGCGACGCTGGACCGGATGATCCGCCCGGTGATAGCCCGAGCGCGGCCAGCCATGGTGCAGCGCCAGCGCCAGCATCCCGGCGTGCTTGCCCGAGCAGTTGTTGTGCAGCCGCCCCGGCGTCTCGCCGAGCTCCCGCAACCGCCTCGCCGCCGCCTCCCCCAGCGGCTGCGCCGGACCGCACGCCAGCTCTCCGGGGTCCGCACCGATCCGCTCGAGGATCCGCGACACCGCCTCCAGGTGCCCCGGCTCTCCGTTGTGCGAGGCACAGCACACCGCGAGCTCCGTGGCCCCGAACCCGAACCGCCGCGCCGCCCCATCGGTGACCAGCGGCAATGCCTGGAACGGCTTGATCGCCGATCGGGCGTACGTGACCAGATGCGGTTCACCCGCCCACGCCCGCAGCCGGCCCGCCGCATCCACGACGGCAACACTCACGTCGTGGCGGGATTCGACGACCGCGCCCCGCCAGACTTCGACCCGCGCCGCCATCAGTCGAGGCGCCTCCCCGCGACCTTCGCAATCAACGCTCTTTCTCCCCGATTGTCCATGGATCGAGCGGCCAATACGATCGTAGTGCGGGCCAGCCCCGGCGCTCCGGTCTCGCCCCCT
This sequence comes from uncultured bacterium, assembly GCA_937907535.1. Taxonomy (GTDB): domain Bacteria; phylum Gemmatimonadota; class Gemmatimonadetes; order Longimicrobiales; family RSA9; genus CALCID01. The sequence continues at coordinate 49,781 of CALCID010000084.1, forward strand.
CAGGCCGCTAGCGAGTGCTTCCGCCCCGCCCCGGCCCCACCCGCCACGTGCCCAGCGCGATCCCCCCGAGGATCAGCGCCCCACCGACGACCGTTTGCGCCGATGGCACCTCCCCGATCGACGGGAGGAGCCAGGCGATCAGCGTCGCGCCGATCGGCTCGCCCAGCAGACTGAGGTTCGCGACGTACGCTCGGACATACCGTAGTGCGTAGTTCACACCGGTATGGCCGAGCAGCATCGGCCCGAGGGCGAGGGCGGTGAACACCAGCCAGTCCCGCGCGCCATGGCCGGTCAGCGACACATCAGCCTGGACCAGGCACGCCGCCACGAGTAGCGCCGCGGCGATTCCGTAGACGATCCCCGTGTACGTCCAGAGGTCGAGCCGCTGGCGCAGCCGTCGGCCGATCACGTAATACCCCGCGGCCAGCACCGCCCCGCTCACGGCGAGCAGGTCGCCGAGGAGCGCCGCGCGGCCCGTGCCGAAGTCCCCGAACCCGATCACCACGGCGCCGGCAACCGCGATGATGATCCCGAGCCACTGCCGGCGCGCCGGACGCTCCCCCAGGAACGCAGCCGAGAACGCGCCCACGAACACCGGCTGCGTGGACACCAGGACCACCGAGCTCGCCACGGTCGTCAGCTCGAGCGACGCGATCCACGTCCAGAAATGCCCTGCCAGGAGCAGCCCGGAGAGTCCGGCGAGCGCCCAGTCCCGAGGGGCCAGCTCCCTGGCCGCCCGCAGGGCGTCGCCTCGCAGGGCCAGGATCGAGCCGATGATCGCGACCGACAACACGAGCCGCCACGCCGCGATGACCACCGCCGGCGCCGTCGCGAATCGCACCAGCGGGCCCGCCCAGCTCATGGCGAGGACGGCCACGAACAATATGAGCCCGGGGCTCGGCGTCGGCCGAGTCCGGGCCCTGGATTCGTTTCGCAGCTTCGGTGCCCTCGGTTCCCCGGCAACCGTCATTGGTCGCCAATATAACGCCGCGCCGCAGTACCGGCCAACCACCGCCCGAGGTGCGTGGACGGCCCCGCATCGAGACGCGCCCGGCGCAGCGCCTCGATCCCATCGATCCCGTACCACGCCGGAAGGATCCGGAGATCCGCCCCCACCTCGGCCGCGCGCTCGATCATCCTCCGGTATGGCGGCCGTTCCGTGAGGGGCAGCGATTCCAGCATGGGCTCCGCCATCGACCAGGCCGCCGCCCGCACCCCGATCAGGTAATACCCGTCGCCCTCCTTCGGGCCCACCACCACGTCCGCCTCTCGCAGATCGGACAGCGCCGCCGTCAGGAGACCGTCCGGCAGCGTGGGCGCATCGCTCCAGAGCACGATCGCCGACCGCGCTTCTCCGGCAAACGACCACGCCAGCGCATCCCTCACCCGCTTCCCGAGCTCGCCGCCCGTCTGCGCCACCCGGGGCACGTGCGGGAACTCCGCCTCGAAATATCGGCCCGCTCGCGCCGCGTCTTCGTACCAGATCTCCACCCGCGCGCGCTCCCGCGCCGCGAGCGCAACCACATCCCGGAGCCCCGCCTCGTACGCCGCAGCCGCATCATCCGGCGGAAGCGGAGGCGTGAGACCGTGCATCACGTATCCCGCCGCCGGCCTCGCCGCCAGGATCACGAGCCGGTCCGTCGCCATCCTCGCAGCGTTTCCCCGGGGCGGCCCGCCCGCCACCCGCCGTACCCGCCCATAGTCAGAGGATCGATCGCAGGTTGTCCACGATCAGATTCACGCCCATCAGCATGAAGAAGATGGCAAAGATCGACCGCAGCCGCTGCGTCGGCATGCGCCAGTTCACCGCCGTGCCGACCCGCACCGCCGCCAGCGCCCCGATCGCCAGCGGGAGCGCCGCCCACAGGTGTACGTAGCCCACGCTCCCCTCCGGACGGCCCAACACGCCCGCGCCGCTGACCATGTACGTCCCGGCACCCGCCGCCGCCGCGAACGCCACCACCGCGAGCGACGTCGCCGCAACCCGATGGAGATCGAGCCGCACGACGTACACTAGCAGCGGAACCCCGACCAGCCCGCCGCCGACCCCCATGAGCGCCGAAAGCAACCCGACCGCCATGCCGACCGGCACGGTCACCGCCAGGCCGACCCGCCGCTCCGCCGTCCCCGACTCCACCCGACGTCCGAAGATGAGTTGCAGCCCCGCGGCTACGAGCACCACGCCGAACCCCAGCTTCAGGGCCTCGCCCGGCAACGCCGGCGCCAGCCGCGCCCCGAACACCGCCGCAACCATCGCGCCCACAGCGATCGGGATCGCCACCCGCCATACGACCAGCCCTGCACGGTGGTGCGACCACGCTCCCAACGCCGCCGTCGGCACGATGATGCACAGGCTCGTCGCGTGCGCCACGATCGGCGCCAGGGAGGGAGCCACCTCCACCCCCGACCAGACGCCACTGCCGTAAAAGAAATAGAGGAAGGGTACCATCAGTACCCCTCCTCCTATGCCGATCAGCCCGGCCAGGAACCCGGCCGCGAGCCCGACGCCCACGAGGGCGAGAAACGCGAATACGCTCAACGCTCGTCTATCGCGTCGCGCTCTCGCCCACCCACCGCCTCACCGCTCCGGCGGCGTCACCGCCGGGGCCGCTCCGCCCTCGACCGCCGCGGACGCCCCCTGCTCCGCCGCGTACGCGGACGCCAGCGCGAAAAGCGACCGCACATCCTTCGCCTGCCGGAGCAGCCGTGCAGCGAGCTGGACCTTCGTATCCTCCGCGTTCAGCCGCTTCCGCCACTCCTCCTCGCCCCACTTCGAACGCGTGATCTCGATCCCCAGATCCCGGCTCACGAGCCGCCGCGCGCTGTCGTACAGCTCCCGGTCCACCTCCACCCCAGCCGCCACCAGCTCCGTATACAGCTCGGACAGCATCGCCCCCGTCACCTCGAAGCCCGGCCGCAGGTTCGGCCGCTCCCGCCCGTACCGCAGCGCGTACGCGTAGACCGCGTCACGGTACTTCGAACCGTGCCGCTGTACCGCACGCATGAACTCCACCTCACGCGTGGTCAGCGTATCCGGCGGCACCGGCACATCCGGCCGGATCCCACCACCACCGTACACGATCCGCCCGCCATCCGTGCGATACGGCTCGCCCAGCGACGCGCTGTCCGCCTCCTCCGACTCGTCCGCGACCGCGAGCGGAAGCCCGTTCGCGCCGTACGGCTTCTGGATCGACCGCCCCACAGGCGTGTACCACCGCGCCGTGGTTAGCTTCAGGTAGTTCCCGTTCGCCAGCGGGAACACCGACTGCACCGACCCCTTCCCGAACGTCGTCTCCCCGATCACCAACGCACGGTCGTGGTCCTGGAGCGCGCCCGCCACGATCTCCGACGCCGACGCGCTCGCCCGGTCCACCAGCACCACGATCGGCAGGTCCGGATACATGTCCGGACTCACCGCCGTGTACTTCTGGTTCAGCATCGCCATCCGGCCCCGCGTCTCCACCACCACCTTCCCCCGGTCCAGGAACAGGTCCGCCACCGACACGCCCTGGTCCAGAAGCCCGCCAGGATTGTGGCGCAGGTCCAGGATCAGGCCCCGCATCCCCTCGCTCCGCAGCCGGTCGATGGCCTGGCGGAGATCGTCCGTCGTCCGCTCGCTGAAATGGCGGATTTCCACATACCCCACCCCGCCATCCATCAGGTACGCCGCCGGAACGGACTTGATCTCGATCTCCTCCCTCACGATCCGGAACGGGATCGCCTCATCCACCCCGGCCCGCGAGACCTTGATCTCCACCGCCGTTCCCTTCGGACCCCGCAGCCGCGACACCGCGTCGTCCGCCGTCCACCCGCGTGTCGACTCGCCATCCACCTCGATGATCTTATCGCCGGCCTGGAGCCCCGCGCGCTGCGCCGGTGTCCCCGGCAACGGCGAAATCACCGTGACCCAGCCGTCGCGCACGTCGATGTGGATGCCCAGCCCCCCGTACTCCCCCTGCGTCTGGACCCGGAGCCCTTCGTAGTCCTCCGGCGTCATGAAGCTCGTGTGCGGGTCCCCCAGCTCCTTCAGGAGTCCGTCGATCGCCATCCGGTACAGCGTCGCCGGCTCCTTCTCATCCACGAACTTCTCCGAGACGTGGCGCAGCACGTCCTCCAGGAGCTGCATCTGGAGGTATACGTTCCGCTCCTGGCTGACCCCCCGCTGCAACAGCCACCCGCCGGTGACCAGCGCCACCAGCGCCACCACCACGGGAGCCAGGATCGAACGCCGCATTCTCATGAGCCCTCCACATGCATCGGAACCCGGCCGCGACTCGGCCGACATCGTCTACTAACCCGGCCCGAATGCGAATGTTTCCGGAAATCGCGCAGCCAGCCGCGCCCGGATCTCCTCGTGCACACGGTCCGCCGGCCCCGTTCCGTCGACCCGCTCGATGGCCGGTTCCTCGCTCGAAAGCAAGGCGTATGCCTCCGCCACCCGCCGGTGGAATTCCCGGCCCGCACGCTCGATCCGGTCAGGACCACGGCCCGCCGCCGCCCGCCTCCGCTCCCCCTCCTCCTGCGGCACGTCCAGCACCACCGTCAGGTCCGGACGGACTCCTCCCGTCGCAAAAGAATTGAGCCGGCGCACCTCGTCGAGCGGCAGCCCCCGCCCGTACCCCTGGTACGCCAGCGTCGATAGCTCGAAACGGTCCGTCACCACCACCTTCCCCGCCTCCAGCGCCGGGACGATCACCTCCCCCACCAGCGCCGCCCGGGCCGCGAGCATGAGGAGCAGCTCCGCACGCGCGTCCACTGCTCCGCCCTCCAATAGGATCTTCCGGATCTCCTCACCCACCGGAGTGCCGCCGGGCTCCCGCACGGCAACGTGCGGGATGCCACGGCGCTCCAGCCACTCCACCAGCTTCCGCGTCTGCGTCGTCTTCCCCGATCCTTCGATCCCTTCGATCGCCAGGAAAATGCCCCGGCTCATTTACTCGTAGTACTCGATGCCCAGATGCGTGATCTGCTCCTCACCCATCAGATACCGCAAGGTGTTCTTCAGCTTCATGTGCTGGATGAACAGATCGTGCTCCGGATACAGCTCCGGCGCCGTCATCGGGCTCTTGAAGTAGAACGACAGCCACTCCTGGATCCCCGACATCCCCGCGCGATGCGCCAGGTCCAGGAACAGGGCGAGATCCAGGACGATCGGCGCCGCGAGAATCGAGTCACGGCACAGGAAGTCCACCTTGATCTGCATCGGGTAGCCCAGCCACCCGAAGATGTCCAGGTTGTCCCACCCTTCCTTGTTGTCTCCACGCGGCGGGTAGTAGTTGATCCGGACCTTGTGGTAGACCTCCCCGTAGAGCTCCGGGTACAGATCCGGCTGCAGGATGTACTCCAGGACCCCGAGCTTCGACTCTTCCTTCGTCTTGAACGAATCCGGGTCATCCAGCACCGCGCCGTCCCGGTTCCCCAGGATGTTCGTGCTGAACCACCCGGAGAGCCCGAGCATCCTGGCCTTCAGCCCCGGCGCGATGATCGTCTTCATCAACGTCTGGCCGGTCTTGAAGTCCTTGCCCGCAATCGGAACGCCGCGCTCCCGCGCGAGCTCCGTCAGCGCCGGAATGTCCACCGTCAGGTTCGGCGCCCCGTTCGCGTACGGGACCCCCTCCATCAGCGCCGCCCACGCATAGATCATCGACGGCGCGATCGACGGGTCGTTCCGCTCCATCGCCTGCTCGAACGCCTCGATGGACGCGTGCGCCTCCGTCGGCTTCATGAAGACCTCGGTCGAGCCGCACCAGACCATCACCAGACGAGCGCACCCGTGCTCTTCCTTGAACCGCCGGATGTCCTCCCGGAGCTGCTCCCCGAGGTCCCGCTTCGTCCGGCCCTGCTTCACATTCGTCCCATCCAGCCGCCGCACGTACGCCTTGTCGAACACCGCCGGCATCGGCCGGATCGACTTCAGGAAGTCCGCGATCGGCGTCAGGTCCCGCTCCTCGAGCACCCCCGCCGCCCGAGCGCTCTCCAGCGCATCGTCCGGGATCGGGTCCCACCCCCCGAACTCGAGCTGCTCCAGCGACGCCAGCGGCACGAAATCCTTGATCTTCGGCTGACGGCCCTCGGTCCGCTTCCCCAGCCGGATGTGCCCCATCTGGCTCAGCGAGCCGATCGGCTTCGCATACCCCCGCCGCACCGCCTCCACACCCGCAATGAACGTCGTGGCAACTGCGCCCAGGCCGGGCAGCAGGACCCCGAGCTTGCCCTCCGCCGGAGCGATCTTCACTCCCTTACTCACGCTCGTCCTCGTTCGTTAAGGTACCTACCGTGGCCGGCTCATCCTCCAGCGGCACGCCCCGCGCGTGCTGGTATACCCATACGATCCGCTGGAACGCGGTGATGTTGGTCAGAATCGCCAGAAGGAAAATCACCACCTTGAGGACCAGGCCATCCCACGATTCGCCGAAGAACAGCGACGCGCCGCCGATCAGCACCACCCGCTCCGCCCTCGGCATCAGCCCGACCCGGCAGTCGAGCCCCAATGCCTCCGCGCGAGCACGAGTATAGCTGATCATCAGGGACCCCGCCATGGCCAGCATGATCAGGTAGATCATGCCCACATCGCCCAGCTCCAGCCGGTAGTCGTTGTACAGCGACAGGATCCCGAAGTACACGGCGATCTCGCTGATCCGGTCCAGCGTCGAATCGTAGAACGCCCCGAACTTGCTCCCCAGACGCGTCAGCCGCGCAATGCGGCCGTCCAGGATGTCGAAGAGTCCACCCAGCAGGACCAGGAATCCCGCCAGATGGACCCGATGCTGGTGGAACGCGATCGCAGAACTCACCGTGACCACGAATCCGATCGTGGTCAGCAGGTTCGGATGTACCCGATGCCGGGTCAACCAGTCCGTGAGTGGTTGCAGGACCCGGTACGCGCCGCCACGCAAGGACTCCAGCTGGATCATCGATCGATTTCTCAGGACGGAAGGATGATCCTCGACTGCGCGCCCGCCTCGATTCCCTTGCCGATCTCCTCGTTCACGCGCGCCAGCAGCCGGTCGAAATTGGCCTGACCGGCAACGAACTGCTGGTACGCGGGGCTCGCCTGGAGTTCGTTGAAGACCTGCTCGTACTCGGCCTGGAGCGCCTCCGACGGCGTCTCGCCCCGCTGGAGCGCCTGCGTGATCTGCACCTCCAGCACGCTCAAACGCTGGATCAGCTCGTTCGCTTCCCGGTCTTCCCCGATCCGCTGCCGTGCCCGCTGCAGTGCGCGGTATTCCTCCGTCTGTCCGAGCAGACGGCCGAGCTCCCGGGCCTTCTCGAACGTGTTATCGAGCATGCTCGCGCCCTTCCTTCCCGTTGGCAAGAGATCCGTACTCGGCCAGTACGACCCTCTCCCGATTCGCAAGATCCCGCACGATTCGCGCGGGGGTGAACACTCCTGTTTCCCGGATCAGGTCCGCAACGGTCCCCGCCTGCCCGTACCCCACCTCAAGCGCGAGCAGTCCCCCGGGTTTGAGGTGCGCGGGCGCACCCTCAATGATGGCCGTCAGCACGTCGAGGCCTTCCGGCCCGCCGAACAGCGCCGCCGCCGGCTCCCAATCCACGACCTCCCGCGGCAGCGTGTCCCGCTCGGTCTCCGCAACATAGGGCGGGTTCGACACCACCACGTCGAACCGTTCCCCGCGCACCGGCTCCCAGAGCGCGCCGACACGCAGGTCGACCCGGCCCTCGAGCCCCGCCCGGCGAGCGTTCTCCGCCGCCACCTCCAGCGCATCCGCCGATACGTCCGTCGCCACGACCGTGCCGAACGGCCCCTCCAGCGCCAGACTCAACGCGATCGCTCCCGAACCCGTCCCCACGTCCAGCGCGGTCAGCGATCCGGCGTCGCGCCGTCCGCTCCGCACCCGCTCCCACGCCCACCGCAACACCGCCTCCACCAGCACCTCCGTCTCCGGGCGCGGAATCAGGACCCGCCGGTCCACGAGCAGCTTCAGCTCCCGGAACTGCGTCCACCCCACGATGTACTGTAGCGGCTCGCCCGCTGCGCGACGCCGCACGGCGGCCTCCAGCGCCGAGAGCTGCTCCCCGGTCAGCTCCTCCTCCCGCCGGAGTAGCAGGTCCAGCCGCTTGCAACCCAGGACCCCGGCCAGCAGCTCCCCGGCTTCCAACCGCGCATCCTGGATGCCGCTCGCCTCCAATGCCGACGCCGCCCGGTCCAGCGCCGCTCCGACACGCACCGACGCCCCACCCACCTCACGCCACCTGCGTGGATTCCAGTTGCTCCGCCTCCCGCGCGAGCTTCAGCGCCTCCACCAGCTCGTCCAGGTCCCCGTCCAGGATCTCCTGCAGCCGGTACAGCGTGAGCCCGATCCGGTGGTCCGTCACCCGGCTCTGCGGAAAGTTGTACGTCCGCACCTTCGCGGACCGGTCCCCGGTCCCGACCTGGAGCTTCCTCGTCCGCGCCCGCTCCGCCTCCTGCTCCGCGAGCTTCATGTCCAGCAGCCGGCTCCGGAGTACCCGCAGCGCCTTCGCCTTGTTCTTGTGCTGCGACTTCTCGTCCTGGCACGTCACCACGAGCCCCGTCGGCAGGTGCGTGATCCGCACCGCCGAATCCGTCGTGTTCACCGACTGCCCGCCAGGACCCGACGAACGGTACACGTCGATCCGCAGGTCTTCGTCCCGGATCACCACGTCCACCTCCTCCGCCTCCGGCAGCACCGCCACCGTCGCCGCCGACGTGTGGATCCGCCCCTGGCTCTCCGTCTCCGGGACCCGCTGCACCCGATGCACCCCGGATTCGTTCCTCAGGTCGCCGTACGCGTCCCGGCCGCGCACCACGAACACCACTTCCTTGTACCCGCCGAGCTCCCCCTCCGACGCGTCCAGGAGCTCCACCGTCCAGCCCCGCGACTCCGCGTAACGCGTGTACATCCGGAACAGGTCCCCCGCGAACAGGCCCGCCTCCGCACCCCCGGTTCCGGCCCGAATTTCCACCACCGCCGCACGATCCGCAAGCGGGTCCTTCGGCACGACCAGCTGCCGCAGCCGGGCTTCCAGATCCTCGACCCGCGCCTCCAGCTCCGCGACCTCCGACCGCGCCAGCTCGGCCAGCTCCGGGTCATCCGAGCTCCGCGCCAGCTCCCGCGCCGACTCCAGCTCCGACTCCGCCCGCTCCAGCGATTCCGCCGCCTCGATGATCGGCACCAGCTCCGCGTGCTCCCGCGCGTACGCCCGCAGCCGCTCCGGATCGCCGAGCACCGCCGGGTCCGCGAGCCGCTCCTCGAGCGCCTCGTACCGCCGCTTGACCTCCTGTACGCGCGTTCGCCACATCGACGCTTCACCCCCTTACACCGAAAGAGCCGGGATCCCCCGGCTCCTTATCATACCCTCTTCGCGCTGATCGCGCACCAGCCGTCGAACCGCTCACCGCCATGGCGCCCGGCTGCCCCGGTCGCCAACGGCCATGCTCCGTCCTGCGCCCGCCCCGCCGACTCGCCCGCGCCGGACCATGGCCACCGCCACGCCCGCTACGCGCGTCGACCAGGCGGTCACCCGCCGGCGGCGCGCACGGCCGGGAACACGCCCCCGCCCGCGCCCCGGCTCACCGGTTCACGACTTCCGCGCGCCGCTCGTGTCGCCCCACTTCTGGCGGAACCGCTCCACGCGCCCCGCAGTGTCGACCAGCTTCTGCCGGCCAGTGAAGTACGGGTGGCACACCGAGCAGATCTCCACGTTCAGCACCTTCACCGTGCTGCGCGTCTGGAACGTGTGCCCGCACGCACACTGGACCGTCGCCACGTCGTATTCCGGATGGATCCCCTGCTTCATTACCGTCCGCCTCACCTGTGGATCTGAGCACCCCGATCGGGCAGTCAACCCATTAAAATAACGTCATCTCGCCATGCGATCAAGCGAAAACGCCCCACCGCCCGTCGAGCCGCGATGGATCATGACCCGGGCGACGGAGGCATGGTGGCTCGCCCTCGAGCGGCCCGGCGTAGGAGCCCGCCGTACGAGGTGCTCGTCCGAATCGGGCCCCAGGCCCGGGGTGTTCCCGAGCTAGATTGCAACGCCCCGCCGCCCCCGGCCGCGCGCCGCGACCAGCAGAGCCGCCGTCGCCAGCGCGCACGCCGCGGGGAGCCATGCGCCCGTACGGGCGAAGAGGGTGCGTTCGTCCGTCGTCGGCGCCACCGCCGTGTACGCCGCCGGCTCGCCCAGTGCGGATCGGCGGTGGACCCGGCCGAGCGGGTCGAACACCATCGAATACCCCGTGTTCGCCGCCCGGGCGATCCCCCGGCGCAATTCCATCGCGCGCATTGCCAGGTGTGCGGCGTGCTGCTCAAATCCGCCCGTCCGGGGGAGCAGCCGCGTCCCGCCGAACCACGCATCGTTCGTGATGCTCACGAGGAACTCCGCGCCGGCATTGACCTGCGCGCGCGCAAGCTCCGGGAACGCCGATTCGAAGCAGATGAGCACGCCGAAACCCGTGTTCCCGGCCGCCATCGGCAAGGGCGTTGGGGGCCCGGGGAGGAGCGAGGCGTAGCGCCCGTCCCGTGCCGCGACCCGTTCGGCCCAGGCGCCCGGCAACAGCGGGATGTGCTCGAAGAACGGTACCAGCCGGCGCTTGTGGTACACGGCCGTTGCGTCCCCCTCAGGGCGCACCAGCAGCGCCGAATTGTAGCGTCGCGAGCTCCCTTCCACGCCCGCGCCGTACGCTCCCGCGAGGATCGGCGCGCCTGCCCCGGCCGCGAGCGCCCGGACCTGGCGGATCGGGCCGTCCTCGTCCCCGGGGTCGAGCACCGCCGGGATCGCCACCTCCGGCCAGACCACGAGATCCGCGCTCCCCGGCTCGATCGTCCTCGTGAGCCGCGCCAGCGCCGTCATCGAGGAGTCGACCGCGATCGCCCGATCCCGCTTCACGCCCGGTTCCACGTTCGGCTGGATCAACGCGACGTGCGCCGCCGCACGCATCTCGAGCGTCGCGACGCGCCACGCCCCGTAAACCGCCGGCGCCGCCACCGTGACGGCCAGCGCCACGGCCGCCCTGACCATCGGGCGGCGAGGCCCTCCGGAACGCCCCATCCACCCGATCATCCCCGCCGCCATCCCGTTGACCAGCGCGAGCCAGAACGTGAGGCCGCCCGATCCGACCAGGTCCGCGGCTCCGGCCAGCCGCGGGTACGGCGCCAGCGCCGTGCCGAGTCCGAGCCAGGGGAAAGAGAACGGGCCCAGGTGACCCTGGGCCCATTCCATGGCCGTCCACACCACCGCGGCGGCGAGCGCGAGTGGCATCCTGGTCCGCTCGAGGATCAGGTGGAACGCGGCGCCAACGGCAGCGGGGAACAGCGCAATGCCCGCCACCACCACAATGTACGCCGGGATCGCGAACCGGCTCACGTGGGCGAGCGCAACCGCGAGCCAGTGCAGCAGGATCCCGTAATAGGCGACGCCGAGGATCCACCCTCCACGCGCGGCGGCCCGGCGCCCCGCAGGACCGCCGGGCAGCGATGCGCAGTACGCCAGGAAGGGAGCCAGCCCGACGAACGCCGGGACCAGCAGCTCGAACGGCGGGAACGCCAGCGCGAGCAGCGCGCCGGACAGCGCGGGTATCCACCCACCGCCGTACGGCGCACCCCGACTCACGCCTCCACTTCCCTCCCCTCTCTGGCCGACTGGTACGCCAGCGCCACGAGCCGCATCAGCTCCACCTGCTCCGCCGGCGGCTCCAGCGGCCGCTCCCCGCGGATCGCCTCCACGAAGTGGACCAGCTCCCCGCGGTACGAAGCGGTGTACGGGTTCTCACGGCCCGGCTCGAGATGCGGCGTCACGTCCAGCAGCCCGTGCTCCACCTCCTTGTGCACCGCGAGCGGCGAGAGCGACGCAGAGCCCTTGCTCCCGAGCACGTCGAGGTAATGCCGGTCCCGCTCCGCGAACAGGCTCCACGTGACCTCGATCGAGATGACCGGCCCCTTCTCCACCTCGAGAAGCACCACCGCCGTGTCCTCGACCTCCATCCGCTCCCCCTTGTGCATCTGCGCCACGATCCGCCGCACCCGCGGGAAGCCGAGCAGCCAGAGCGCCAGATCGAGCATCTGGACCCCGAGGTCCATGAACGCGCCGCCCCCGGCCGTCTCGATCTTGTGCCGCCACGTGGACCGCACGACCCGCACCTTGCGGTTGAGCCACCCCGCCTTGATCAGGAACGGCTGGCCGAGCTCGCCCCCGCGAACGAACGGCCGCAACGCCTGGACGTCCGGTCGGTACCGCGTGTTCATCGCGACGCTCGCCAGCCGCCCCGTCTTGCGCGCCGTGTCCAGCACCCTCCCGGCATCCTCGGCGCTCAGCGCCAGCGGCTTCTCCACGAGAACGTGCTTCCCGCCCTCCAGCGCCGCGATCGCCTGCTCCGCATGAAGGTAGCTCGGCGTGCAGATCAGGACCGCATCGATCTCATCCGACTTGAAGACTTCCTCATCTTTCCGGAACACCTCCGGCACGTTGAACCGGCTGGCGATCGCCGCGGCCTTCGACCGGTCGGCGTCGCACACCGCACGCACCCGCACCCCCGGGAGCTGCGTCAGGATGGGAAGGTGCACCACCTGTGCGATCGCGCCGGTGCCCAGCAGCGCGACCCGGATCTCGTTCCCTTCGCTCATGGCCTGCCCCGTCTCACGATCCATGATTCCTCACCCTCAGCGCGCCAGCCGCCCCTGCCGCCCGGCATCTCCGTCCCGACGGCCCATGCGCGCCACATCCCCGTACTGCGGCAGCATCACCGCGCCCCCGATGCGCAGCGTGCCGAAGCGTACGTCGCTCATGAACGTATACCTGGCCTCCCCATACAGGCGGAACCGGTCGAAGAGCGCGTACTCCAGGCCGGCGAGCCCCGTGAGGCTCGGCGTCACCGAGTCCAGGAGATCCTCCACGAACGTCCCCTCGATGACCTGCCCCCGGCCGTTCAACACGTACACCCCCGCACCCGCGCCGAGGTAGGCCAGCAACCGGGTCGGTGCGAGCCACACGTATTGGCCGTCCAGGTTGAGCCCGATGGCGCTCAACTCCACCGTGCCCAGATCCCGCCCCGTGATCGAGACGCCCCGCTCCCGCAGCGGCGGGATGCGGTTGAGCTGTCCCGCCAACCGGTCCAGCTCCGCCGCCCGCATCTCCGAGTTCCAGAATGTGAGCGACGGCGCGATTCGCACGCCCGGCCCGAGGTACCCGAGATCGGCCCGGATCCCCAACGCCGGCGCACCCTTCACCTTGTTCGGGAACACGTAGCCCACGTCCACCCCCAGCCCCCGGAAGGTCAGGTTCTCGTAATCGTAGTCTTCGAGCGACTGGGCCTGCACCCCTGCTGCGGCTGCGAACAGGATGCCGAGACCGAGCACCAGTGAGCGGCTGCCCTTCATGATCTGCTCCATCGGCTGCGCATAGGGTTGTCGTTGGGATTGTCCGTCACTGCGAGCGCACGTGCCCGAGTGTGTGCGCACGCGGATCGCGGCGGCTCGGCCGGGACCGTCAGTACAGCCGCGTCACCTCGGTGTCACGGTAGTACGCGCGGAGGATCCGCCGGTAGTCATGCCCCGCCCGGGCCCGCCCGATGGCTCCGACCTGGCACATCCCCACGCCGTGCCCCCACCCGCCCCCTTCTACCACCAGCCGTACCACCTCGCCTCCCGACCGGTCCTGCCGCAGCTCGAACCTCGAGCTGTTCAGGATCCCCCCGCTCGGCGGCGCCAGCAGCCACCGCGTCGAGTCGCCCCGGATCACGTACTCGCCCCCGTCCACCACCACCCGCACCGCCTCCACCCGGTTCGAGGGTGTGCGCCCGGTCACGCTCACGTTCGTGATCCTGCGCACCGATTCCGGCGGCGCCCCCGCCACGCCGACCAGCGTCCGCGCGAGCACCGTGACCAGCTCGGCCCCGCTCCACGTCACGCTCCACCGGAAACGGTTCGAGAAGTCGCAGTAATAGCGCCCGCTCCGTCCGATCTCGTCGGACACGGATTTCAGGTACGGCTGCGGGGGGCGAGGCCAGACCTCCTCCACCGCCGCCGTCCGCCCGCCGCACGTCGAATGGTAGTAGGCCAGGATCGGCGTCCCTCGATACGTTACCACCTCGCCCCGCGTTTCACGCACCGCCCGGCTCGCCACCGAGTCTTCCGCTTCCTCCCCGCCGTATACCTGGTCCTCGATCGTCGCGAAGACGTCGAATCCGTAGCGCTCCCGGCTGCCCAGCGTCGCGATCGCGTACGTCCTGGCGGCGACGGCCTGCGCCTTCACCGCTTCGATCTCCGACGGAGGCCTCGGGCCCAGCTCCCGCGGGACGACGCCCAGCAGGTACGACTCCAGCGCCACCAGGTTGACCGCCGTCAACCGCCCCGGCCCCGCGCTCCGCACCAGCGCGCCGCCCCGGAACGGCCGCCCGTCGATCAGCACGCGCCCGCCCTCCGATGGGTCGATCCGGACCATCGCCGATACCGGGCCCAGCGTCCGGCCAGCCGCGTTCCGTCCGAGCACCCGCCCCGCCTCATCCGCCGTGAACGTCCACACCTCGCCGGCGCCGGCCGAGATCCGGGTCTCCGTCCCGGGAACCACGAGCTCGTAAGGCGACGAAGCGCTGATCTCGACCCGCGGCGCATCCACCGCCACGCCGACCCGCACCACCGGCTCGCTCGTCGGGATCCCCCCCGGGGACGCCGCGCCTCCGAACGGCCCCGCCGGCCTGCATCCCGCCAGCGCGATCAGCGCGGCGACGGCGAATACACCGGCGCGCCGCAGCATTACCCCACCGCCTCCCGCAGCGCGAGCCGCATCTGCTCCAGCGTGTAGTCGATCTCCGCCCGGGTGTGGGCCATGGACAGGAAGGCTGCCTCGAACGCCGACGGAGGCAGGTACACCCCGCGTCGCATGCACGCCCGGAAGAACCGGCCGTAGAGCGCCGTGTCCGCCCGCTTCGCATCCGCGAAACTCCGGACCGGGCCCTCGGCGAAGTGGATCCCCCACATCCCGCCCATCGCCCCACCCCAGAACGGCACTCCGAGCGCCTCCGCTTCCGCCCTCAGCCCCGCCACCAGCTCCTCGCCGAAACGCTCCAGCCGCTCGTACGGCATGGCCTGGCGGACCAGCCGGAGCTGCGCCAGCCCCGCCGCCATGGCCAGCGGATTCCCGGACAGCGTGCCCGCCTGGTAGATCGGGCCCGCCGGCGCCACCTGCTCCATCAGCTCCCGCCGGCCGCCGTACGCCCCCACCGGCAGGCCGCCCCCGATCACCTTCCCCAGCGTGGTGAGGTCCGGCTCCACCCCGAACCGCTCCTGCGCACCGCCGAGCGCCACCCGGAATCCCGTCATCACCTCGTCGAACACCAGCAGCGCGCCGTACCTGCGCGTCACCGCCCGCAGCCCCTCCAGGAACTCGGGCTCCGGCGGGATGTATCCCGCATTCCCCACCACCGGCTCCACGATCACGCACGCGATCCGCTCGCCCTGCGCCGCGAAGACGTCCTCCACCGCGGCCAGGTCGTTGAACGGAACCGTCACCGTCAACTCCGCGAGCGCCCGCGGCACACCGGGCGAGTCCGGCAACCCCAGCGTGGCCACCCCGCTCCCCGCCTGCACAAGGAACGAATCCGCGTGCCCGTGATAGCAGCCGGCGAACTTCACGATCACATCCCGGCCCGTCGCCCCCCGGGCCACCCGGATCGCCGACATGGTGGCCTCCGTCCCGCTGTTCACGAAGCGCAGCATCTCCACCGACGGGACCGCGGACGCCACCAGTTCCGCCAGCTCCACCTCCACCGGGCACGGCGTGCCGTAGCTCGTGCCGCGCTCCGCCGCCGCCGCGATCGCCCTCACGATGTCCGGCTCCGCGTGGCCGGCCAGGAGGGCGCCCCAGCTCAGCACGTAGTCGACGTACGTGTTGCCATCCACGTCTTCCAGCCGCGCGCCCGCCGCCCGCGCCACGAAGATCGGATCGCCCCCCACGGCGCGGAACGCACGCACCGGCGAGTTCACCCCGCCGGGGATCCGGGCCAGCGCCCGCTGATACAGCCGACCGCTCTCGGACCTCACGCGCCTGCCTCCCCCGATGCCATCACTCGCTCGCCCGCCAGGTCGTACTCCAGTGCCTCCGTGATCCGGGCCCGGATGAATTCTCCGGGGCGCGCGCCCGCCGCGCCGCGGACCCGCACGACCCCGTCCACTTCCGGTGCCTGCCGCGCCGTCCGCCCGATCACGACCTCGCCCAGCCGATCCCGGACCGGCCCCGCGTCGTCGTCTTCGTCCAGCCCCAGCTCCCGGGACGCTTCCTCCGGGGTCGCCACCCGATCGACCAGCACCGTCAGCTCGCGCCCGACCTGGGCCTCGTTCCGCGCCAGCGAGATCCCCCGCTGCACGTCCATGAGCGCCTCGAGCCGCTCCCGCTTCACCGACTCCGGCACCTGGTCCGGCATCGCCGCCGCCGGCGTGCCCTCCTCCGGCGAGTACGGGAACGCGCCCACGTGGTCGAACTCGATCTCTTCCAAGAGCTCGAGCAGCGCCTCGAAGTCTTCCTCCGTCTCGCCCGGGAAGCCCACGATCACCGTGGTCCGCAGCGCCAGGTCCGGGATCGCTTCCCGGAGCCAGCGCACCCGCTCCCGGATCGTGGCCTGCCGCTCCGGCCGGCGCATCCGCTTCAGCACCGCGTCCGAGCCGTGCTGGATCGGCATGTCCAGGTACGGCACGATCCGCGGCTCGCTCGCCATGAGCTCCACCAGCTCCGGCGTGATCCCCGACGGGTACATGTAGTAGAGCCGGAACCAGGGGATCCCCGTCTCCGAGAGGAGCGCCCGGAGCAGCTCGGGGAGTCGGCCCGGCCCACCCGCGCGGCGTCCGTCCCCGCCGCGCAGGGTGAGGTCACGCGCCGGGGGTGGATAGGCGACGTCGCCCGATCCGACACCCCGTACATCCGCCGCCTCCGACGCCACGTGCCGCATCCGCGGGAACACCCGGCCGACGAACAGCTCCCCGTCCGCCCCGCCGGGTCCGCCGGTACGCCGCCAGTCCCGCCCGTACCACGTGGTGTCCTGGCTGACCAGGCCGAGCTCCACCACGCCGGCCGCCTCGAGCTCCTGCGCTTCTCGCACCAGCCGCTCGATCGGCGTGGACCGATGCTTCCCGCGCATCAGCGGGATCGCGCAGAACGCGCACGTGTGGTCGCACCCCTCGCTGATCTTCAGGAACGTGGAGTGCCGGGAACGCCCGGTGAGCAGGCGAAGCGGCCGCTCCATGTTCGGCACCCCGTCGTCCCCCCGGCCCAGGAGCCCCCGCGCCTGCAGCTCCGGCACCAGACGGTCCATCTCCGTGAGGCCGAGGAACAGGTCGACCTCCGGGATCTCCGCCTCCAGCTCCGTCTTGTAGCGCTGAACCAGACAACCCACCGCCACCACCGCCCGGACCCGGCCGGCCGCCTTCCACCGCGTCGCCTCGAGCACCGCCTCGATCGATTCCTCTTTGGCAACGTCGATGAACCCGCACGTGTTGATCACGACCACGTCCGTGCCCTCGGGGCCGGGCGCCACTTCCGCGCCGGACGCCGCCAGCCGCGCGAGCAGCCGCTCACTGTCCACCGTGTTCTTGTCACAGCCCAGCGTGACCAGCCCGATCCGCACACCCGCACCGCCGGCCCCGCGCTGCGGCGCCTCGGTGACAGACACGGAACGGGGACTGCCCGCAGCGTCCACGGGCGTTCCGGACGCGGGCCCGCTTCCTTGCGGCCGCGCCGGAAGCACCGGCAGGCTGCGGCTCTCCACTCGCCTCTTCATTACGCTTGTTCAGGGGATTGTCCACGCGGCGCGCGGCGAATTATACCGGCGCCGCCCGAGGGGATCAACGTCGGGGCGGCCGGCCCCCGACGCCTCAGCTCCGGTCCACGATCCGTGCACCCGGCGGCGGCGTGAACCGGAACAGGTCATCGTCCAGCCGCGGGTTGATCCGCAGGTCCCGGAGCTCGAAAGCGCGCGTATTGCTGTTCGCTTCCACGATCTCGAAGCGCCGGACCAGATGGTCGGCCGCGTCCACCCAGACGCGGAGCTGCCGGTACCCCACCGGCTCCCTTGGCACCAGCGTCAGCACGTGCGCCTCCCGGCCCGCGGCCGCGTCCTTCCCTTCCAGCTTCGCCTCGAACCGCCGGACCGGATCGCCGACGAACTGGGACCGCAGGTCCACCGCGCCCGCGTTCCCCTGCCGGACCGGCATCCGGATCACCTGCTTCTCGTCGACGCTCGGATAGTAGACCCAGAAGTATTCGCCATCGCTCACGATGATGTCGCCCGCCGGCTCCTCGAACTTCATCAGGAAACGGTCCGGATGGCGCTGGTACATCATCCCGCGGCTCACCACCTGGGTGCCCAGGACGCGGTTGTCCATCCGCTGCGTGAACGCCGCGCTGAGCGACGTGACCCGCTCGTACGCCGCCGATGCCCGCCGAAGGATCTCCGTCGCATCCTCCGACGCGGCTGGTTCCGGCGTATCCGACGCCGTCGCCTCCGGCTCCGCGCCGCCCACCCGTTCGCTCACCTCCGACGCCGGCAGCACGCCCGGATCGGCGTCCGGGCGGGGAACGGCTCCTCCGGCTGTCGGCCCGTCCCCCACGCCGGCGGGCGCCGGACCGGACCGGGACGTCGTGTCGATGTCATGCCCATCCTGCTCGCCACGACCCTCGGGATCGCCGAACACGACGGGCGAGTCCGCGCCCGCCACGCCGCCCGGCGCAGGCGTGGCGGGCGCCTCCTCCACCGGCCCATCCGCCGCACCGGGCTGCGCGCGGCTCGCGAACTGGTTCCGCGCGCCGAGCGCGATGACCACCGCCACGACCCCCGACCCGACTGCGATCAGTATCTTCCTCATGGTCACCGCATGAAAAAAGGTCCCGATGACCATCGTGGTACACGGTCACGGAACCTGCGTTCCTGGGCGACGCCCCCTGCGCCGGGACGCCGTGCTCCGGCATCCTCCTCGGCCCGACCCCGCTACTCTCGTTCCTCCAGGGCGTGCAGCGCCTCGTAGCCGACCAGCACCTCCCGCGGCTTGGATCCGTCCGGCGGCCCGAGGATCCCCGCGTTGTGCAACTGGTCGATGATCCGCGCCGCCCGGCCGTAGCCGATTCGCAGGCGACGCTGGAGCAGCGACGTCGAACCCTGCTGGAACTGGATGCACACCTCCGCCGCCTGCATGAAGAGCGGGTCCCGCTCCTCCACGGCCGCGTCCGCAGCCTCCACCCCGGCCTCCTCCGCCTCCCGCGCTCGCACGTACTCGAGGATGTCCTCTTCTTCCTCCACCGGCCGGGCCCGGTTCTCGTCCCTGAACCAGGCCATGATCCGCTCCGTGTCCGCGGTCGGCAGGAACGCGCCCTGGATCCGCACCGGGTCCGACTGGCCGGGCGGCAGGAAGAGCATGTCCCCGTTCCCGAGCAGCGCATCCGCCCCGTTCTGGTCCAGGATCGTCCGCGAATCCACCTTCGAGCTGACCCGGAACGCGATCCGGCACGGGAAGTTCGCCTTGATCAGCCCCGTGATCACGTTCACGCTCGGCCGCTGCGTGGCCACGATCAGGTGGATCCCGATCGCCCGTGCCTTCTGCGCGAGCTGCGCCAGCGGCTTCTCGATCTCCGCCTGGACCGCCATCATCAGGTCCGCCAGCTCGTCCACCACCACCACGATGTACGGGAGCGGGCCGTCACGATAGATCCACCGGTCCGGATCCCCTTCCTCGCCGTCCGGCGCCGGCCGCCGGATCACCGCCCCATCCGCGACCCGCCGGTTGAACTCCGCGATCGACCGGCAGCCGTTCTCCTTCAGGAGCTCGTACCGCCGCTCCATCTCGTACACGGCCCACTTCAGGACGACCGATGCGTCCTTCGGGTCCGTCACCACCGGATGCCGCAGGTGAGGCAGATCCGAGTACATGCTCAGCTCGACCATCTTCGGGTCGATCATGAGCATGCGCAGCCGCTGGGGAGGATGCCGGTAGATGAGGCTCGTGATGACCGTGTTGATGCACACCGACTTGCCGGACCCTGTGGCACCCGCGATCAGGAGGTGGGGCATGCGGGCGAGGTCGGCCACGTACGGCCGACCGGTGAGATCCTTCCCGAGCGCCAGGGGGAGTTGCGCGCGCCCGCGCCGGAACTCCGGCGTCTCCAGGATCTCCCGGAGATAGACCACTTCCGGCTCCGGATTCGGCACCTCGACGCCCACCGCCCCCTTCCCCGGGATCGGCGCCACGATCCGCACGCTCGGCGCCTTCAGCGCCAGCGCCAGGTCCGCGTCCAGCGCCGCGATCCGGTTCACCTTCACCCCCGGCGCCGGAATCACTTCGAACTGCGTGACCACCGGGCCCGTGGTGCGGCCGCCGATGCGACCTTCGACCTTGAACGTGCGCAGCGTCTCGATCAGCACGTTCCCCAGCCGGTCGAGCTCCTGCTCGGTCAGCGAAGAGCTCGACGGCGGCGCTTCGGACAGCAGCTCGAGCGGTGGGCGGTCCTCCGAGCCCGGGTCGCCCGGGTCTTCGAGCTCCAGTTCCGGCGCCCGCTTCGGCTTCGCCGGCAGCGCCCGCGGCCGTCGCTTCCCCGGCTCCGCGATCGCCGCCGCGCCTCCGGCCACCGGCTCCGGCTCCGGTTCCGGTTCCGGGTCCGGCTCCGCTTCGGCCGCAGCAGCGGCCGGCCGCTCCTTGGCCCGCCGTTCCGCGAGCGCCTTCCCCGCGTTAAAGCCCCACCGCACCCCCGCCGCCAGCAGCCGGGCGGCCCACGCGCCGCCGCGGGCCAGCGCCGATCCCGGATTCCACCCGACCGTCGCCACGAACAGCGCCAGGGTGAGGAAGACCAGCGTCAGTGCCGTGCCCAGCCACCCCAGGACCTGGCGGAGCGGCTCGCCGACCGTCGTGCCCAGCCAGCCTGCCGGCGTGACCCCGGACCACGGAATCAGCGAGAGCCCGATGGGAACGAGCAGGGCGAGCCCGAGCCCCAGCCCGCCCCACCGCAGCGCCTTCCCCCGGTCCAGCCAGCCGAAGCAGACCGCGCCGCCCAGGGCGGGCAGCAGAACGATCACGGGGATCCCGACGCCGAGGAACCGATAGCCCCAATCCCGGATCCGCCCGCCGAGAACGCCCATGACGTTCCCGGACGGAAACACGTCCACCACGCGAACCGCCGCTTCCGGCACCAGGCTCAGCAGCAGGAACAGCGCGAGCGTCAGCAGCGCAAGCCCCAGCAGATCTTGCCTCTGCGACGGATTCAGCATGGCCCTCCGTAGCGCCTCAGCCGGCTACCGTGATCTGGTGCTGGCGAAACTCCGGCACGATCGCGACCCGGTCCACCGCCGCGCAGAACTCCACGTCCGCCCCCAGTCCCGCCTCCACCAGCTGCCGGGCCGCCGCCGTCCGCCTCATCGCCTCCAACGGCGATCGGCCGAAACCCCGCGCCATGGCCACGGCGACCGCGCCCGCATCGTTCAACACCAGCCCCCGTCCGAGCTGTTCCCGCAGCGCGAGCGCCAGGTGCCCGGCGCACACCGCATCCTCCAGCGCGAACCGGCGCTCCCGCCCCGCGCACACGATGCTCACCGCCTCGCCCTCTTCCGCGAGCTCCCGTGCCACCGCCGACAGGTTCAGGTACCCGGCCACCAGCACCCGCCGCGCGCCAGACGCAGCCAGCAGCGCCGGCGTCCCGTTCGTCGTGCTCATGACCAGCGTCTTCCCCGCTACCTGCTCGGCCGTGAACTCCAGCGGCGAGTTGCCCAGGTCGAACCCCGGAATCTTCAGACTCTTCCGCTCACCGCACAGCAGCACGTGCTCGCGCCCCAGCTTCTGCGCCAGCACCACCGCTTCATCCGTCGTCCCCGCAGGGCACACCGCCCGCGCTCCGTTCGCGAGCGCCTCGATGATCGTGCTCGTCGCCCGGAGCACGTCGATGACCACCGCCGTCCGCCCCTCCAGGTCGGACGCGCCCAGCTCGGCCGGGGTGAAGTATACGTCGAGTCTCACGTCGCCGCCGTCGCCCGCTGCTCTACCCACCGCTCCAGGAACTTCGTGTCCACCTGCCCCGCCCGGAACTCCGGCGTATCCAGGATCTCCAGCAGGAACGGGATCGTCGTGTGCACGCCCTGGATGATGAACGACTCCAGTGCGATGCGCATCCGCGCGATCGCTTCCTCTCGCGTGTTGCCGTGTACGATCAGCTTCCCGATCAGCGAGTCGTAGTAGGGCGGCACCCGGTATCCCGCATACGCATGCGTGTCCACCCGGACCCCGGGCCCGCCCGGCGGATGGAACGTCGTGATCGTGCCCGGACTCGGCTGGAAGTTCCGCGACGGATCCTCCGCGTTGATCCGGCATTCGATCGCGTGCCCACGGAACTCCATCCCGCTCTTCACCGAGTCGCTCAGCCGCTCGCCCGCCGCGATCCGGATCTGCTCCTTCACCAGGTCGACACCCGTCACCAGCTCCGTGACCGGATGCTCCACCTGGATCCGGGTGTTCATCTCCATGAAGTAGAACTTGCCGTCCTCATCCAGCAGGAACTCGATCGTCCCCGCGGACATGTACCCGATCGCCTCGGCGCCCCGGACGGCCGCTTCACCCATCGCGGCCCGCAGCTCCGGCGTCACCGCGGGCGAGGGCGCTTCTTCGATCAGCTTCTGGTGGCGCCGCTGGATCGAGCACTCGCGCTCGCCCAGGTGCACGATCCGCCCGTACCTGTCGCCCAGGACCTGCACCTCCACGTGCCGCGGCCGGGCCAGGTACTTCTCCAGGTAGACCGACGGATCCCCGAACGCCGCCTTCGCTTCGTTCTGCGCCAGCTGGAACTGGCCCACGAACCCCGCCTCGTCGAGGGCGACCCGCATCCCCTTGCCGCCCCCGCCGGCCGCCGCCTTGATCAACACGGGGAATCCGATCTCCCGCGCCGCCTCCAGCGCCTCTTCCGGATCGCTCACCGCGTCCGTCCCCGGAACCGTCGGCACGCCCACGGCCGCCATCGTCCGCCGCGCAACCGCCTTGTCTCCCATCAGCCGGATCTGCTCCGCCGTCGGCCCGATGAACACGATGTCCGACCGCTCGCAGATCTCCGCGAACTCGGCGTTCTCCGCGAGGAACCCGTACCCGGGATGGATCGCGTCCGCCCCCGTGACCTCCGCCGCCGCGATCAGCCGCGGGATGTTCAGATAGCTGTCCCGCGCCAGCGGCGGACCGATGCACACATCCTCATCCGCGAAACGCACGTGCAACGACTCGCGATCCGCCTCGCTGTATACCGCGACCGTCCGGATCCCGAGTTCCCGGCACGCGCGGATCACCCGGAGCGCGATCTCGCCCCGGTTCGCTATCAGGACTTTCCGGAACATTCCGATTCTGGCCCCTGTGGTTCACCGGCCGATCCGGCCATCCCCTCAGCCACACGACCGCCCACCGGCATCGGCCGATGGGCGCCGTGGCTGCCGCTCCCGGCTGCGGGGACGAACCCCTGGCGCACCCGCCAGGATTCGGCCCCTCTCGTTACTTGCCGGTCGGCTCGATCCGGAAGAGCACCTGTCCGTACTCCACCGGGTCCGCGTTGTTGACCAGGATCTCCCGTACGATGCCGTCCACCTCGGACTCCAGCTCGTTCATGAGCTTCATCGCCTCGAGGATGCACAGCGTCTGACCCTTCGTGACGTGCGACCCCACCTCGACGTACGGAGGCGCTTCCGGAGCCGGCGCCCGGTAGAACGTCCCGACCATCGGGGACTTCACCTCCACCAGGTTGCGGGCAGGCGCCGCGGCCTCCGCCTCCGCGGCCGCTTCCGAAGGCGCGGATGCCGTCCCTGCCGCCGGGGCGGGGGGCGGCGCCGGCTGCTGCTGCGGCGGCGCGGGCAGATAGACCGGGGCGCCCGGCATCCCGGCCGGCACCTGCGCCACGGCGGGAGCGCCCACCACCTGCGCCGCCGACGGCGGCGTCTTCGAAATACGGATCCGCGTGCCGCCCCGCGTGATCTCCAGCGTATCTATCCCGCTCCCATCCACCGCCTCGATCAGGCCACGTACAAAATCGAGATCGATCATCGCACCATTGGCTGCCGTTGGCACAACCACGCCCAGGCCCCCGCCTTCGCCGTTGCGCGCGGCGCCGCGCGTTGCGCCTTCCCGTCCATTCATCGGGTTCGCGGCCCCGCCCGCTCCGTCCAGCTTCTCGTCCACCCCGGCCACAGATCCGCTCTCCCCCGCTCCCTCGACTTCCTGCTGCGCCGAGACCTGCTCGTCGCCAATCTCCATTCCGTCCTCTCCCTCTCGACTCCTGTGCCCGCTCCCCTCAACCCGACCCTCGAAGATGGCTGACCAGCCCTCGAATGCCAAGGAGGTAGCTCTCCACCCCGAATCCCGACACCGTCCCCACCGCCTTGTCGGCGAGCAGCGACCGATGTCGGAACCGCTCGCGGGCATAGATGTTCGATAGATGGACCTCCACGAACGGACGGCCCACGCCGACCAGAGCGTCGCGCAGCGCGATGCTCGTGTGCGTGTACGCGCCCGCGTTCACCACGAAGCCCGCGACCCGCTCCGCTGCCTCCTGCACGTAGTCCACCAGCCCGCCTTCACTGTTGGACTGGAACGTCTCCACCTCCACGCCCAGGTGGCGGCAGAGTTCAAGCACCGCATCGTTCACCTCGGCCAGCGAGGCCCGACCGTAGACCTCGGGCTCACGCCGACCCAGGAGATTCAGATTCGGGCCGTGGACGACGCCGATCCTCAGCGCTTCAGGCTCTGGAGCCACGCCCGGAACATCTCCAGGTCATCGTCATCATCCGGGTCGGAACCGCTCCCGGACCCGTCCTGCGGAGCACCCGCCGCATCCGCGGCCGGCGCCGGTCCGCCGCCCATCCCGCTCCCGGGGCCTTCCGCCCGCGGCGCAAACAGCGCATCCACATCATCCATCCCCGCCGGCTCTCCGACCGGTACCCCGAACCCCTCCACGACCGCCCGCGCCGGCCGCCACGCCAGCAACGATTGCAGGTACGCCGAGACCGGCGCCTCGTCCGGCTCCGCGGCGGCCTCCACCGGCTCGTCCAGGCCGTAGAGCGCGTCCTCCCCCGCAGCGTCTCCCACCACCGCTCCGCTGCCACCCGTCCAGAACGACTCTACCGACTCCAGCTCCGATTCGTCTTCCATCGCCTCCGCCGCTCCACCGGCCCGATCATCCGCCTCGGGTCCCATAGCCCGCACCTGGCCGGTCCCCGCGAGCGCCTCCCTCAACCGCTCCTCCAGCACCGGGTCGCCCGGCCGACGCCGCAGGAGCTCCTCGTAGACCTCGACGGCCCGCTCGTTCAGACCCTGCGCAAGATACAGCTCCGCGAGCGTCTCCGTCACCACCTCGCCACCGAACGCGTCCTCCTCGTCGTAGCCGCCCGGCCCGGCGAACGGATCCACGTCCGCTTCCTCGACCCCTTCCGCGGCGAAGCCCTCCACTGCCGCGATGCCGGCGTCCGCGGGCTCGACGACCTCCTCCGTTTCGCCGGCTTCCAGCTCTGCCTCGAGTTCGTCCGCCGCCGGCTCGGCCTCCGCGTCCGGCGCGGCCGCCTCCACGCTCGACTCCTCGAACTCCGCCCAGGGTTCCGCGATCTCCGACACCGGCTCTCCGGATTCCGCCTCGTCCCCGACGTGTTCGGCCACTTCATCGCCAAACTCCGGGGCAGGCTCCCCGTGAGCCGCGACCGGCTCCTCGAGATCCGGCGCCGCCTCGCCAACCCCCCAGGCCTCGGCGGCGATCCCCGCCGCGCCTCCTGCGGCCTCGAACCCGGCCGATTCGAATCCCTGCGACGGCGCCTCGGCCTCCGGCGTCGGCTCCCCATACTCCGACGCCTCCCCGATCATCTCCGTCACCGGCGCTTCGGGCTCCCACGCCGGTTCACCGGCATCCTGCACCGGTTCGCCGAAATCCGTCGTCGACGCTTCGAACTCCGACGCCCCCTCCGTCGCCCCGTCGGCAGAGGCAGCGGCCCACGGCTCATCGCCTGCCGACTCCCCTCCCGTCCAGGGCTCCGCCACCGCCCAGGTCTCCTCGGCGCCGACGTCCTCGAAGTCGCCGCCGGTCGGCTCTTCCTGCGTCCAGTCGTCGTAGGCGCCTTCATCCCAATCGGCCGCGGTCACCACGTCGTCCACGTCCCACCCGTCCTCCGCCTCCCACGTCGTACCGGCCGGCGTCGCCGCCTCGTGATCCGCAGTGGGCTCCTCGACCGCCGCGCCTTCTTCCCCGGCGTCATCTCCCGCCATGGACGCCCCCGATCCCGCCTCGAGAGCTTCCGCCTCGGCCCAACCCGCGCCGCCGGATTCGTCACCGGCCCACCCGGCACCGGAGGCCGCCGGCTCGGCCGCCTCGTAGCCGCCGGGCTCGGGTCCGGATTCGGCGACATCGAGCTCGCCCTCCGCGGCGCCGGCCGACGGTTCGTCACCGGATTCCACCACCGCCAGATCGAAGTCGATCGCCCCCCCGCTTTCCGCGGCCGTGGCGCCCGGCTCCACCTCATCCATGTCGATCCCGGTCACGTCCCAGCTCGCCACGGCGTCCATGGACTCGATCGATGCACCGCTCCCGATCGTCACGTCCAGCAGGTCATCCGCATCATCCTGCGACGTCGACCCCGCGAACGCGCCCGGCGCGAATCCCACCGGCCTCGGGTACTCCTCATCCCCGGCCTCGGCGGCTTCCTCCCAGCCCGCCCCGTCAGCCCCCATCGCGGGCTCGCTCTCCGCCCCCACGACTTCGTCCGGCCCCGGTCCGGGCCAGTATTCGGATCCGGGGTACTCTGCCTCGACGCCGTCCAACCCGGTAGCCGCCGCATCGCCCTCGAAATCGATCGGTTCCGCTTCCCAGCCGCCCACGAAATCGTCGGCCGGGCCCCACGGGTCCGATCCCGCACCGACGGCCTCCACCGGGTCGGCCGACCAGCCTCCAGGCGCGCCGTCCGCCGGCACCGCGTCCCCGCCGTGCCCCGGCCCCTCGCTGTCGTACGGAGCCGCCGCGTCCCACGCCACGCCACTCACCTGCCCCTCGAGCGACCGGACGATCTCATCCAGCTCCGGGTTTCGTGCGTCCACCTCCTGGAGCTTGCGGTAGTAGCCCAGCGCCTCCTCGATCTTCCCCGCGTCCCGCGCCAGATCCGCCAGCGCCCGCGTCGCCACCAGGTTCTGCGGATCGAGTTCCAGGACCCGCCGGAACGCACGCTCCGCTTCCTCCGCCCTCCCCAGATCCACGAGGACCCGCCCGAGGACGACGTGCGCACTCGCGTACTCCGGATGACGCCCGAGCCCCTGCTCCAATATCTCCCGCGCCCGCTCCGGCTCGCCCGCACGCCGATACGCCTCCGCGAGATGTGTGAACACCCGCCCATCCGGATTCTCGGAGTAGAGCGCTTCCAGCTTCGCAATTTCATCGCGCCGGGACTCGGCCATGGAACCCAACTCCACGGAGGTTCTTACGGAAAGATGCGTGGGTGAGATGCCGAAGATAGAGCGTGCGCAGCCCCGCTGTCAACGCAGCCATCGTCACCCCCGCACTCCCCCCGATCGCCGCAAACGTCCGCCGCCAACGCCCTTGCCCCGGCCGCGCCGGCCGTCCCCTCCCACCCCGACCGCCGCCATCGCCTCCCCCGCCCCGCCCCCCTCCGGCGCCGGAACTTCGCCCGCCCAATCGGGTTGAAACTCCGGTTCCACATCGTTAACTTGTAATTCTTTGATCTGGTAGCCTTTTCCACACCGTCCGGTGGCGGGAGACGCGGTATTATGATGCACAAACTCCGCGAGAAGACGAAGGTGATCATGCTGATCACCGCGCTCGCCTTCGTCGGTCTCATGGTCTTCGAGTGGGGCATGGATTTCAGCGGCCGGAGCAGCGCCGCGCTCACCGGCGGTGAGATCGGCCGCGTCAACGGCGACCCGATCACCGCCGATGAGTACAACCGGGTCTATCAGAACCTGTACGACCAGCAGGCCCAGCAGCAGCGTGAGCCCATCACGACTGCCCAGACCCGGCAGATCGAGGATGCCGCTTGGAACCAGCTCGTCCTGCAGCGGCTTCTCCAGCAGGAGCTCCGCCGCCGCGGGATCCAGGTCACCGAGACCGAGATCCGACAGGCCGCCCGTTTCTCGCCTCCGCCCGAGTTCCTCGAGAACGAGCTGTTCCACACCGACGGCCAGTTCGACCTCGCCAAGTACCACCAGTTCCTCGCTTCGCCCGCGGCGGACGAGCAGTTGCTCCTCCAGCTCGAGGCGTATTACCGGGATGTCATCCCGCGCGCGAAGCTCTTCCAGCAGGTCGTGGCGGGGATCTACGTCCCGGACTCGGAGCTCTGGCGGCTCTGGCGCGACCGTGAGGAAAGGGTCCGGATCCGCTACCTCGTGCTCGATCCGGCCCGGCTCGTGGCGGACACCGACGTCTCCGTCACGCAGCAGGAGATCGAGGCGTACTACAAGGCCAACGAGGACGAATTCCGGCAGAACGCCCGCGCGTCGGTCCGCATGGCCGTGCTCGAGAAGGCCGTGACGGCGGAGGACAGCGCGGCCGCCCGCGCCAGGGCTGAAGCCCTGCGGGAGGAGATCCTCGCCGGCGGGGACTTCGAGGAGATCGCCCGGCGCGAGTCCGCGGATCCCGGCTCCGCTGCCCAGGGCGGCGACCTCGGCACCTTCTCCCGGGGCCAGATGGTCCAGCCGTTCGACCAGGCCGTCTTCTCGCTCCCGATCGGCCAGGTCAGCGAGCCGGTCCTCACGCAGTTCGGCTACCACCTCATCCGGGTCGAGAGCCGCAACGGCGACGAAGCCCGCGCCAGGCACATCCTGATCCCGATCGAGTTGACGCCGGAGTCCGAGGATCGCCTCCTCATCCTGGCGGACTCGCTCGAGACCCTGGGCGAGAAGGCCGCGAGCCTGGAGGAAGCCGCCCAGCAGCTCGGCCTTGCGGTCCGTCCGGCGGAGCTGGTCGAGGGCTTCGCGTTCGTCCCGGGGGTCGGTCCCGTGGATGATGCCGTTGAGTGGGCATTGAACGAGGCCGAGCCCGGCGACGTGAGCCCGGTCTTCGAAACGCCGTCCGCGTTCTACATGGTCGAGCTCGTCGAGCGCTTCCCCGCGTCCGTGCTGCCGCTGGACGAAGCAACCCCGAGCATCCGGACGACGCTCGCGTACCAGAAGAAGCTGGAGCGCACGCGTCAGATCGCCCGGGGCTACGTGGATGAGATCCGCCAGGGCCGGACGCTGGATGACCTCGCCGCCGCCCATCAGCTCGAGGTCGGCGAGGCCGGTCCCTTCTCGCGCTTCGAATTCGTGCCCGGGATCGGCATGCAGAACGCCGTGATCGGCACCGCGTTCGGTCTCGCCGAGGGGCAGATCAGCGGCGTGGTCGAGGCCAACAACGCGGTCTACATCGTCCAGACCGTCGAGCGCGTCGAGGCGGACCGCGAGGCCTTCGAGGCCCAGAAGGAACTGCTCCGCTCGGTCGTCATGGCCAATCTCGAGCAGGATCGGGTCAACCAGTTCCTGAACGATCTCCGCGATCGCGCGAAGATCGTCGACAACCGACAGACCTACCGCCAGCAGGCAGCGGCCGCTACCGCGGGAGCGTTGGGCTGGTGATGACCAGGGTGTGATCCAGGCGGATCCCACGGCTGCGCCCGGATGACCTGAAACGAGAAGCGCCCGGCAACCTCCGTTGCCGGGCGCTTTCTTCAATCGTCCTGTCAGCCCTGCTGCGCTTCAGCCTCTTTCGGCCTCTCCGAGCTGGCCGCCACCGTCGAGCCTCCCGCCGGCGGGACCGCCGCCGTGTCCCGTCTCGGCTGGAGCTCCCGGACCTGGTCCACCGGCTCGTTCAGCTCGGACTGGATCTCCCGAACGGACCGCCTGAACTCCCGGATCCCCTTGCCGAGCGCCCCGCCGAGTTCCGGCAACCTGCGGGCGCCGAACAGCAGCAAGAAGATGACCAGGATCACCACGATCTCGCCCATGCCCAGGCTACCAAACGGCATTTGCTTCTCTCCGCGTTCGGGCTAGAGCCAGTTCCGTACGATCAGCGCCACGATCAGGACGCCGACCAGGCTCAGCGCATTCAGATTGATGGTCAATGGACCGAGTACGAACGCCACCGCGAGCAGGTCGATTCCCAGGGGGCCCAGGGAGGCGGAGACGGT
This sequence comes from uncultured bacterium, assembly GCA_937907535.1. Classification (GTDB taxonomy): domain Bacteria; phylum Gemmatimonadota; class Gemmatimonadetes; order Longimicrobiales; family RSA9; genus CALCID01. The sequence continues at coordinate 79,908 of CALCID010000084.1, forward strand.
GGTCGTCAGCACCTGCCGCGTCGCGCTGTCCGGCAGGTACATCGTGGCGAGCTGCGTCAGCAGCGCCCCGATGAACAGACCAATGACCGCTGCCCAGACCAGCCGACTCAGACTCCGGCGTCGCGGGCCGATCATCTTACCGATCCTACTTCAAGGGGTTCCATACAACACAGCTACCGTCGTCTGTCGATCACGTAGGTGATCGCGTCCCGGAGCGCGTCCGTCGCCTCGCACGGCGGCAGCGTCGCCAGCGACTCCGCCGCCAGCGCCCCGTACTCCTCGGCGCGGTCCCGGGCATACTTGAGGCCACCGTGCTCCCGGACCAGCTGGACGACCCGCTCGATCCCTTCGTCCGTCGGCTCCGGATCGGCGAAGAACGCCTCGATCTCCCGCCGCTCCGGTGGCTCCATCACGCCGTACGCCGCGATCAACGGCAACGTGACCTTGTGCTCCCGCAGATCGTGTCCGGACGGCTTCCCCGTGACCGCCTCCGTCTCCGTGTAGTCCAGGAGATCGTCCGCGATCTGGAACGCCATCCCGAGATAGTGGCCGAACCGCGCGAGCGGTTCCCGGTACGTCTCATCGCCGACCAGCGCGCCCATCTCGCACGCCGCGGACATGAGCGACGCCGTCTTGCACGCAATGAGCCGGTAGTACTCCGTCTCCGTGAAGCGCAGCACGTCGCTCGCCATGAGCTGGCGCATCTCGCCAACGCTCATCTCGTTCGCGGCTCGGGACAGCACGCGGATCAGCTCGATCCGCCCGAGCGCTGCAAGTTCCGTGACCGACCGGCTGTAGAGATAGTCGCCCATGATGACCGCGGTCTGGTGATTCCACAACGCGTTCACCGTGGGCATGCCGCGGCGCAGGACCGAGTGGTCGACCGCGTCGTCATGGACCAGCGTCGCCAGATGCACCAGCTCTACCACGGCCGCGAGCGTGACCGCTTCCGGCCGTGGCCGGTCGCCGATCTCGTTCGACAGCAGCACGAGCATGGGCCGGAACAGCTTCCCGCGCAGCCTGAGGAGGTACTCGTTCACCTCTTCGATCGGCGTGAAGTCCGCGACGACAATGCGCCGCAGCTCCTCCACGACCGCTTCCAACCGGTCGCGCACGGGCCGCTGGATCTGGGCGAGCTTCGGCGGTGCAGTGCGAAGCATCTACTCCCTATGGGGGTCAAGGGTTATCACGAACGGCCCAAAGGTATTGGCCGTCCCGCTCATTGTCAAAGCCGCGCCAGCCGTTCCGCTACATCGCCGAAGTTCAGATCCAGGCTGATCACCCGCTCGTACGCGTCCCGGGCCAGCTCCGCCTTGCCCAACGCCTCGTAGCAGCGACCCATGTGGTAGTAGATGCCCAGGAGCTCCAGCTCGTTCGCCGACTCCAGCTCCAGGGCGCGCTGGAGGATCTTCACCGCCACGTTCGGCTGATCCTTCAACATGAAGCAATGGCCGAGCTCCTCGTACACCTTGAGCGGCGCGTGCCCGCCCCGCAGCGCGATCTGGAACTCGGCGATCGCCTCGTCGATCAGTCCCATCTCCTTGAACGCGATGCCCAGATCGTAATGGCTGGCCCGGTCATCCACCGCGACGTGCTGCCGCAGGTGCGTCTTGAACTGCTCGAGGATCTCCGCGAAGTCCCGCTCCTCGTCCCCGGACGGCTCCTCGTCCGGCACCACGAACCGCGTGGTCGCCTCGCCCTCCTCCTCCCGCAGCAATCCGCCGAGGTCGATGTAATCTCCCTCGTCCCCGGCCGCGGCCGGGCCGCCCTCCGGCACCGCGCTCCCACCCGCCACCCCTCGGAGCGCGGTCCGCGCCCCTTCATACTCCGGCCACAACTCCAGGACGTGCCGGTACACGGACTCCGCCTTCGCGGCCTCGCCAGCCCGCTCCAGGCAGGCTCCGAGGTCCATGTACGCCGCGAGCTGACGCTGCTCGTCCCCCACCATGACCGCGTACTGCACGCGGCTCTGATGCGCGCTCACGTTGTCCGGATCGAGCTGCACCAGCTCTTCCGCGGCGCTCAGCGCATCCCCGTACCGTTCCGCCGCCGCCAGCGCTTCGTGGGCCCGCTCCAGCCGCCGCACCGCCTCGGTGATCTGTCCGACCGCGGCCAGCGCCCGGCCATCGTCGATCAGGGTGAGGGGATCCTCCTCCCCGGAGTCCAGCGAGACGCTCCCGGCCCACATCTCCTCTTCACCGGTGACGTCCAGCAGCCCGGCACCTTCGCCCAGCGATACCTCCAGAGCGGGAGCGTCCTCCGTCCCGGTTTCGATTCCCGCCGCCTCCACCGTCGGCCCATCGTCCAGGTCCAGGTACGGCAACGGCTCCGTTGACTCGGCGACGTCGTCCCCGTACTCCTCCTCGCCCGATGCCTCGACCTCCGCGGCTTCCGGCTCCACCCGGTCCTCGGCCGCCGGCGCATCCACCCCGGCCCCGGCGGTCGGCTCCGCCTCCGCGGCCTCCGCCATCCACGCCGCGGGGGCGGGTTCCACCGCGGCGGAGGCCTGGACATCGTCGCCTTCTTCCTCCGCCGCCCTGCGCTCCTCATCCGCACCCGCAGCCGGACCCTCCAGGGAGATCGCCCCCAGCGACAGCGGGTCATACGCCGCCACCGCTGCCTGGCGTTCTGCTTCCTCCGCGATCTTCGCCGCCACTTCCGCTTCGATCTGGGCGAAGTCGATCTCCGGATCCAGCTCCAGCAGTTCCGCCTTCAGCTTCTCCAGCTCCTCCTCTTCCCCCGCCCGGTACCGCTGCTCGTACGCCAGCACGAACTGGGTGCGCGCTTCCTCCGTCAGCCCCTGCAGCTTCAGATGCCGGCCCAGGATCTCCCGGATCGTCGGATCCGCCGACAGGTCCGCGAATTCCTGAAGCGCCGAGAACGCATCCCGGTCCGAGCCGCGCAGCATCATCTGCTCCGCGTACTCCAGGTACCAGCGCCGCGCATCGTGCATGAAGCCCTGCGCCGCGCAGTATTCGCCCAGCCGCCGCAGCAGGTGCGTCTGCTCCGGCATGTACCGCAACGCCTTGTTGCACAACGCAATGGCGTTGTTGTACAGCCCCGCCTCCGCGTAACGCGCGGCCGCCGTCTCGTAATAGTTCACCGCCTCGGCCACCCGGCCGAGCCGGAGGTACAGGTCCCCGATCCGGTTGAATACGCTGAGTTCGACCTCGCCCTCACGCTCATCTCCCGCACGGATCACCTGGAGATAAGCCTCGATGGCCTCCTCCCAGCGCTCCTCCTGCTCGTGGAGCCTGGCCTTCTCCTTCAGCTTCGTGATCGACCTCATTCGTACCGTGGGACAGGGGATTGCTCGACGCGTGACAGGTATGCTGCAAGACGACGGGACAGGAGCCGGTCCATCGTCGCATCCCGCAACGACAGCCGCTCCACCGCCGCCGGGAAGACGAGCTCGTCCGGGATCATGCCGATCACTTCCACCCCGTTCGTCCTCCCGCCGCGCGCCTCGACCATTTCCTCGATGCGACGCAGGACCGCGAGCGGCGAGGTCTCCGTGACCTCCGTGAGATTCATCGAAATCTGGATCTCCCCGCGCGACGGGAGCTCCAGAGCGAGCGCGCGCAGCCCCCGGAATCCACCGCCTGCCTCCCGGATGGCCGATGCGATCCGCGCCGCTTCCGCGAGTTCGAGCCCGGTCACGTAGACGTTCCAGGCAAGGAGCAACGACCGCGCACCCACACAGACCGCGCCGGCGGTCGGGTGTGCGCCCGGATAGGGCCATCCGGCCGGCAGCAGGTCCGGCACCCGATCGTCCGGCCAGCCCCGCACCAGGCGCTCGTATCCACCGCGGCGTAGCTCCGCCAGCTCCCGGCCCCTCGGCTCCGACGCCTGACCGTAGAAGTAGACCGGGATCCCGAGCTCGTCCGCGATTCGCGCCCCGACCTTCCGGGCGCTCCGCCGCGCATCCTCGAGGTCCAGGCCGGCGAGCGGGACGAACGGAAGGACATCGAGCGCGCCGATCCGCGGATGTACGCCCTTTTGACGCCGCAGGTCGATCGCGTCCCGCGCCACCCGCGCCCCCGCGACCGCTGCGTCCTCCACCACCTCCGGCGGCCCCACCATCGTGATGACGCACCGGTGATGATCCGGATCCGCGGACCAATCGAGGACCTCGGCGCCCGCTCCCTCGATGGCGCCGACGATCGCCCGGACCACGCCGAGGTCCCGGCCTTCGCTGAAGTTCGGCACCGATTCCAGGACCCGCATGGTCATCCGACCAATGATACCAGCGACCGTCCGCGAATACAAGAACTCATCGCACCCGCTCGCCTCGCTTCCACACCCCGCGGACCAGCGGTGCGCCGAACCGGTACGGGATCTGGCGATGGTCATCCACGCCCCACAACACCAGGTCCGCCGGCGCGCCCACCCGCAACGTGCCCCGCCCGTCCTCCAACCGCAGCGCCCGCGCGCCGCCCGCCGTGGCCGCAACCAGCGCCTCGAGCGGCTCCATCCCCATCTGCGAGCACGCCATCGTCATCACCAGCGGAAGCCCCGAACCCGGTGCGGAGCCCGGATTGAAATCCGTGGCCAGCGCCACCGTTGCGCCCGCGTCGATCAGCCTACGCGCAGGCGCATAGTCCCGCTTGCCCAGGAAGAACAACGTGGCCGGAAGCAGCGTGGCAACCGTGTCCGAGCCCGCGAGCGCCCGGATCCCCTCGTCGCTCACCCGCCCGAGATGGTCCGCCGACGCCGCGCCCAATTCCACCGCCAGCTCCGCGCCCCCGGACGGCTCCAGCTCATCCGCATGCAGCTTCGGGATCAGACCGTGCTCCAGCCCCGCCTCCAGGATCCGCCTCGCCTCCTCCCCGCTGAACACGCCCGGCTCCATGAACACATCACAGAAAACCGCCAGGCCTCCTTCGGCCACGGCGGGGATCATCTCATGGATCACCAGCTCCACGTACCGGTCGCGCCGGTCCCGGTACTCCGGAGGCACCTCGTGCGCGCCCAGGAAGGTCGGCACCAGGTCCATCGGCCCCTCCTCGCCGAGCCGGCGAATCACCCGCAGCATCTTCAGCTCGTCTTCCGTCCGGAGCCCGTAGCCGCTCTTGACCTCGGCCGTCGTGGTCCCGAGCGACAGCATCTCCGCCAGCCGTACCCGGGTGAGCTCCACCAACTCGTCCTCGGAACGCTCACGGAGATCCCGCACCGACGCATTGATCCCGCCGCCCCGCCGCGCGATCTCCATGTACGACATCCCCCGGCAGCGCAGCATGTACTCATCCGCCCGCCACCGGCCGAACACGGCATGCGTATGCGAGTCGATCAGCCCGGGCGTGAGCACGCCGCCGGCGCAGTCCACGGTCTCGGCTGCGGGATGCCGCGCCACGAGTTCGGACTCCGGACCCACCGCGGCGATCCTGCCCCCCTCCACCACCACCGCCACCCCCCGCAGCACGGACGTCTCCGCGGTGGACTCGCACGTCACCACCTCCGACGCGCCCCGGAACAGCAGCGCGCTCACGCCTCCACCTCCCGCGCCGAACGCGCGATCGCCGCGAACCGGCCCTCCCGGATCATCCCTTCCACCGCCGCCAGCTCGGCGCCCAGCTCCCGGTCCCGCTCCAGCGGCTCCGCGACCTCACGGATCAGCCCGTACGCCACCTCCACGCCCTTGCCCGGCCGCAGCGGCTTCAGGAACTCCAGCGCCTGCGCCCCCGCGAGGAGCTCCAGCGCCAGCACCGTCTCGAGCAGCCGAACCGACTCCCGCGCCTTCAGGGCCGCCGCTACCCCCATCGAGACGTGGTCTTCCTTGTTCGCATCCGTGGTGATCGAATCCACGCTCGCCGGCACCGCCCGCAGCTTGAGCTCGTTGACCAGCGCCGCAGCCACGATCTGCGCCATCATGAACCCGGAGTTCAACCCCGGATTCTTCGTGAGGAACGCCGGAAGCCCCGAGAGCGCCGGGTCGATCAGCCGCGCGAGCCGTCGCTCGCTGATCGACGCCAGGTCCGCGCACACCATCGCCAGCAGATCCAGCACCTGCGCGACCGGCTGCCCATGGAAGTTCCCCCCGCTCAGGATCCGCCCCTCGTCCGCGAAGATCAACGGGTTGTCCGTCGCGCTGTTGATCTCCACCTCCAGCACCTGCCGCACGTAGGCCAGCGCCTGGCGCGCCGCGCCGTGCACCTGCGGCATGCACCGGAGCGAGTACGCATCCTGCACCCGCGGGTCGTTGTACCGGTGGGACTCCCGGATCTCCGAATCCCTCAATAGGCCGCGCAGCGTCCTGGCGCTCTCCAACTGCCCCGGATGCGGCCTCGCACGCTGGATCGCTTCGTCGAACGCGTCCGGCGTGCCCCGCAGCCCCTCCAGGCTCGTCGCCCCCGCCACCTCCGCCGTGTCCAGCGCACGCTCCGCCGCCAGCAGCGCCAGCGCCCCGATCCCCGCGTGGACCTGCGTCCCGTTGTTGAGCGCCAGCCCCTCCTTCGCCTCCAACTGGAGTGGCGCCAGCCCCGCCCGGGCCAGCGCTTCGCCACCGGGGAGCTCCTCCCCCTGGTACGTCGCCCGGCCCTCGCCCATCAGCACCAGCGCCAGATGGGAGAGCGGCGCCAGGTCTCCGGACGCGCCCACGCTCCCTCGCTCGGGGATCACCGGATGCACCCGCCGGTTCAACATTTCGGCCAGCAGCTCGATCACCGCCGGCCGTACCCCCGAATAGCCCAGCGCCAACACGTTCGCCCGGAGCAGCATCACCGCCCGCGTCTCGTTCTCCGGGAGCGGAGCCCCTACCCCCAGCGCATGGCTGCGGATCAGGTTCTCCTGGAGCTCCCGCAGCCGGTCCGGCGGGATCACGACCTCGGACAGCGCCCCGAAGCCCGTGGTGATCCCGTACACCACCCGCCCCTCCTCCACCGCCCGCTCCACCACGCGGCGGGACGCCTCGACCCGCGCCCGCGCTTCCTCCGAAAGCCGGACCTGCGGCGATGCACCCCCGGCTACGCGCTCCACGTCCTCCAGGCGCAGCCGGTGCCCGTACAGCTCGAGGATCTCACCCATGGATTGACCGACGTTGGCTGCGGCGTCCGACCCGGAGCCCCCCCCCGACGCCCTCGGGCCTAGAAGGCGCCCGGCCGCCGCGACCCCGCGCCCCGCTGTTGGTAGTCGACCTTGATGTCCGGGTTGGCGCGCAACCGCACGTTCACCGTGAAGCTGAAATTCCCGTTCTGCGCCTTCACGAAGCTGAAGATCGCCTCCCAGTCGTGCAGGTCGCGTGTCAGGTTCAGGATGTGGTCGCTGAAATCGCCGTCCGTGATCGAATAGCCCGTGCTCCACGTGACGCTCCAGTTCTCCGTCGGCTGGAGCATCACCCGCGCGTTCAGCACCTGCCGCTCGTCCCCGAAACCGTCCCGCGGCCGCGTCAGCATGTAGTTGAACGATGCGTTCCACGTCCCCGCGGAACCCCGGGGCCCGGTGGACATCATCGACCGGCGCCGGTCCACCATGCGGGTCCCCGTCTCCGATGGCTGCCCCAGCGGATCCTCCGTGGGCTCCGTATCCGCGGCCTCCTCCACGCCCGCCGACGTGCGAGGCGCCCCGGCCTCCCGTCCGCCGCGCCCGAGACCGAGCAGCCGCGCCAGCCACGAGTCGCTCCCGATCGAGAACGACGCATTCAGCCCGCTCAGGTGCATGTCGAACGCCCGGTTCCCCGGCTTCGTGCTGTCCGTCCGGAACAGGTCGTGGGTCACGCTGAGCTGCAGCCCCCTCAACAGGTCCGACGAGATCTGCGACGAGATCTGCCGCGTATCCAGACCCGCCTGGTCCTCCCGCGCCTTCACGAAATCGTACGCGATCGCGCTCGTCGACAGCGAGAGGAGCGTCATCTTCCGCTCCTGCGGACGCCGCCTCGGCTCCCCGTCCGGCGATGCCTCCGGCTCCGCCGCCGACTCTCCCTCCCCCTCGCTCGCACCGCCGTCACCCTGCCCCTCCGTTTCGCTCGACCGGAACTTCGCCTCGAACGTCTGGTTCAGCGACAGCGTGATCCGGTTCTGCTCCCGGATGTTGTCCAGCCCCGTGAACACCTCCCGCTGCCGGTCCGTCGCCGTCGGCTCCGGCGAATACGCGTACGAAATGCTCGGCGAGATCTTGTGACGGATCCTGCTGAACGGCCCCACGCCGCCCCAGAACCCGAAAATGTCCGTCCTCAGCTCCGACCCGAACTCCAGCCGCACCGGCGCCGCCACCAGCTCGTTCCCCGTGGCGTCCGAACCCACCATCTCCCCACGGAGCGCGAGTCGTGGCGTCAGCGTCGTCGTCCCGATCAACCGCTGCTGGTAGTTGAGGCTCGAATTCCAGCTCACCGACCGCCGGGCATCCCGCGGCAGCACCGAATCCGGCGACTCCGGCGTCGGCACCGCCTTCGCGTGGTTCACCGTCTGCGACGCCTGCACCTGCTGCGACCAGGAGAACTTGCCCAGATTGAAGCTGCTGCTCGCATTCGCGTTCACCTGGTCCATGTTCCGCGCGTTCCGGATCGTGTCGTTCACCTGCCGGAGCTGCCGCGTGAAGCTCGCACTCCCCGTCCAGCTCGCGTTGCTGTACCACCGCTCCTGCCCCGGCAGCGCCCGGAACAACGTCACGTTCGACAGGTTCACGCCGAACTGCGGCAGCGTCAGGTCCACCTGGTCCGTGAGCAGATGCTGCCGCCGCGACGCGCCCATGTTGATCGAACCCCAATCGAAACGATGACTGAGGCTGGCGCCCGAGTTGACCGTCCGGTTCAGTTCCGTGGGATCGAACGAGTTCCGCCGCACGAAGTCCGACGACGACGCGTAGCTCCCGGACACCGTCACCGACGTCCGCTCCGTCGGCTGCCAGTTGTTCTGCGTGTTGACCGTGAACTCCGTACTCCCATCCTCACGCCAGAACCGCTGGAACGTCACCGTGCCGTTCAGGAACTGCCGCAGCCACCGGTAGTCGAACGTGCCCGCCAGCGCCGTCCAGTTGTCCGCGAACCAGTCCAGCGCCACCTCGGCGCCCATGTAGTCGTTGATCGCCCAGTAGAACCCGATGTTCTCGATCCGGCGGTTGTAGTTGGAACTGGTGCGCGCAATGTCGTTGATCCCGAAGCGCGGCGTCAGGAGCCCGCTCCGCCGGCCGGTCTTCATGCTCTGCACCATGAACGGCAGCCAGAAGACCGGCACATCTCGGAAATTCAGCGTGACGTCCCGCGCCACCAGGATGTTGTCCTGGATGATCTTGACCTGACCCGCCGCGAAGTGGTAGTGCGGCTCGTCCAGCTCGCAGTCCGTGAACAGCGCCTTGTGTGCGTAGACCCGGTCCGTGCCCACCGTGTAGACCCGGTCCCCGTGCACGATCCAGTTCGCGCCCTCGTAGAACGTCGTACGCGCGCCGAGCGCCGTGCCCACCTGGCGGTTCAGGTCGTAGCACACCTGGTCGCTCTCCACCGGCGAGCCCTCGCCCGACAGGACCGGGGTGCCGTACCCGCAGACCACGCTCGTGCGCTCATCGAAGACCAGCAGCGAGTCCGCCGTCATGCTCTGGCCTTCCCGCCGGATCTGCGCTCTCCCCTGGAGTTCGACCCGTCCGCTGTCCGCGCTGTACCGCACACCCGCACCGGTGTACTCGGTCGCGATGAACTCCTCCAGTGTGAGCAGCACCGTCATCACCGAGTCCCGGTCGAACGCGAGTTCCGGTGTGCCCTCCGACCGGCGTTGCCCCGGACGCCCGGTCTCCGGCGCCCCGGGTTCCCCGCGCCGCTCGCCCCCGGCCACGGCCGTCGAGTCCCCCGCCGCACCGCTGTCCGCCTGCGCCGCGTCCGCGCCCCGCAGCTTCGCCAGGAGCCGCTCCCGCTGCGCTGCCGATGCAGGCGGCGGCTCCTGAGCCAGGCCGTACTCGACCCCCGGACCCAGTAGGCCTACCACCACGAGCGCCATCCTCACCAGCGCCCACACCGTACGCATCAATCCGCTCCGGCCCACTGGCTCTCCTGACTTGCAGCCTCCACCTGCTTCCGCTCCACGAACTTCGCCAGCCCGATGCTGAGTTCGTAGAGGAGCATCAGCGGCGCGATCAGGAACAGGGTCAACAGGACCACGTCCCCCGGCGTCAGCACCGCCGCCACGACCGTGATGATGAAGATCGCGTGGCGCCGCTTCTCCGCCAGCATCTTCGAATCCACGATCCCCAGCGCCGCCAGCGCCAGGATCACCACCGGCAGTTCGAAGAGCACCCCGAACGCCAGCAGCAGCTTCACCACGAATCCCAGGTACGGCCCGATCACGATGTTTTGTTCCAGACTCTCCGCCTGGAACCCCATCATGAACCGGAGCGTGATCGGCAGCGCCACGAAGTACGCCAGCGCAACGCCCATGAGGAACAGCACCACCCCCATGTACAGCGCCGGCACGATGTAGCGCCGCTCCGTCGCCGTCAGCGCCGGAGAAATGAACGCCCAGAACTGATAGAAGATGATCGGGAAGGCCAGCAGCAACCCCACCACCAGCGCCAGCTTGATGGTGAGGAAGAACGGCTCGGTGGGACTCAGATACTTCAGTTTCGTTCCACCCAACAGCGGCCTGATCGGCTCGATCAGCAGGTCCAGGACCTGGAACTTCTGAACGATCACGAAGCCGATCGCCGCGCCGATCAAGAGCGCCACCAGGCTCCAAAGGATCCGCCACCGGAGCTCCTCCAGGTGCTCCAGGAACGGCATCTCGTCGTTGGGCCGGGCGGTCCGGAAGAATCGCATCACGGTAAGAGGGGAAGTTCTACCTGGCTCGCGTCCTGCGCCTCGCGCGCCCTACGCGCGCTCAGCTCACGGAGCGCTTCCTGGAATTCGTCGATGTCCTGGAACCTTCGATAAACGGACGCGAACCGCACATACGCCACGTGGTCCCGAGCCTTGAGGCGCTCCATGACCAGCTCCCCAATGGTGCGGCTCGGGACCTCGTCCGTCGCAAGCCGTATGATCTCGTCCTCGATCTCGTCCACCATCGCCTCGATCTCCGCCGGCGTGATCGGGCGTTTCGCGCACGGCAGCCGAAGCGATCGGAGCAGCTTCCGGCGCTCGAACGGCTCCACGGAGCCGTCCCGTTTCCGCACCTGGATCGGCCGCTGCTCCACGTATTCGTACGTGGTGAACCGCCGCCCGCAGCTCAGACACTCCCGACGGCGCCTCACCGCGCTGCCCGATCGGCTGACGCGGGAGTCCACCACGCGGTCTTCGGTCTGATGACAGTACGGGCAGCGCATGGGGCGAAATCGTGAGCGGGACCTGTCTTCGGCCGCAGGCTCGCCTCAACGCCGCAGCGTCCTCAACTTCTCCGCCGCGAGCCGCGCTTCGTCGGACCGCGGCCAGCCCGAGGCGACGCGTTCGAAGTACTGCCGCGCGGCGGTGTTGTTCCCCCGCTCCTCATGGATCACGCCCGCACGGTACAGCGCCGCCGGCGCTCGCGCGGAGTTCGGGAACATCTGCACGACCTTGTCGAACTCCTTCAGCGCCTGGTCGTAGTTGCGCTCGACCACGTACGACTCCGCGATCTGGAACTGCGCGTCCGGCGCCCGTTCATGGGTCGGATGCTCCCGCAGGATCTGCTCGAACGCGCGCCGCGCCGTGGTCGCGTTCCCGCGCTGCAGCTGCTCCACCCCCGCCGTGTACAGCTCCTCCGCCTCCCCGTGCGATGCCACGACCACACCCGGCTCCTCGCCCGCCGCCGGCGCCGAAGCGAAGGTCTGCGACCGCGCTTCCCACTCCGCCCGCAGCTCGGCGATCCGCCGCTGACTCTGCCCCGTCAGCTCCTGGACCGTCAGGATGTGCTGCTCGAGCTGCAGCAGCTGGTTCCCCAGCTCGCCCCGCACACGGTACATCAGCTCGTTCAGCGTCCGCATCGTGTCCATGAGCGCCGTGTTCTGCCTCGCCAGCTCCCGCACGAGAGAATCCTGCCGCGCCTGGAGCGCCACCACCTCCGCCCGGAGATCCTTCAGGTCCCGCTTCGTCGCACAACCCGCCAGCGGCGCCGTCGCGGCCGCCATCGCCACCATCCACGTCAGGCGACGCCATCCCCGTCCGGCCACTCGCCGCACGCTCCCCTCGCGGCGTCCGCACCGACGCGCGCGACTCACCGACTCGATCTCCTTCATGCTCGCCTCCGAAGTATCGCTTCGCCTGAAGCCGGATTCACGCCGCTCCGCTCAGGGGTTGTCTGCCGCCAGCGTCGTCGCCCGCTTCAACGTCGGGGACCAGTCCGGCAGCCGGAATCCGCCCCCGCCGACGATCCGGCGCTCCCGCCCGGTCCTCGCGTCGATCGCGTACAACCCGCCCCCGCCTCTCGAACTCACGAACACCAGGTGCCGCCCATCCGGCGCCCAGCTCGGGTCCTCGTTCTCGCCTTCCGTCGTCAACTGATACACGATGGAGCCCGGACGGGAACTCACGACCATGATCTGGAACCGCCCCCGGGACCGCCCGTGGAACGCGATCATGCTGTCCGTCGGCGACCAGTCCGGCGAGGTGAAGTAGGCCGGCTGCCCGTAGGTGTAGGGCGTGATCAGCGTCGCCTCCCCGCCATCCGCAGGAATCGTGTAGATGTGCGGCTGCCCGATCCGGTCGGAGTTGAACGCGATCCGCCGCCCGTCCGGCGAGTAGGTCGGCGACACGTCCAGCCCCGGCCCCGACGTGAGCCGCCGGAGACAGCAGTTCTGCGAGATGTCGTAGTCGTAGATCACCGGGTTCCCGCCCATGGACAGCCCGAACGCGATCCGCCGGCCGTCCGGCGAGTAGGCAGGCGTCAGGAGCTGCGCCCCCGCCCGGACCCGCAAGACCCGGGTCTCGCCCGTCCGGAGGTTGCGCTCGTGGATGTTCCACCCTTCGTCGTCCCCCACCGCGTACGCGATCCGGTTCCCATCCGGAGACCACGTGGGCGAGTACAGGATCTTGTCCGTCGAGAAGATCGTCCGGAGGTTCTCTCCGTCCGAGTCGACGACGACGAGCTCGTACCGTCCGCGCGACGACCTCACCGCAACGATCCGGGACGCCGCCATACCCGGCTCGTTGCTGATCCACCGGACCACCTCATCCGCCACCGCGTGCACCGACATCCGGAAGTCCGGCGACGATTCCGGCGGCAACGAGAACGCCTGGATGTTCTTCACGGCGTTGTACACGACGTCGTGCAGCGCAAGCCGCAGGACGTACCCCTCGCCGTCCCGCTGCACTTCCCCCGTCACCAGGAACTCCACGCCCAGGTCGTTCCACGGCCCGTACAGGATCGGCCCGACCGCGAGCCCCTCCGGCACCAGCACCATCTGGTACCGGTCGCTGTAGTCCAGGTCCCGCTCTACGATCCCGTGGATCAGCCTCGCCGCCTCCGCCACCTCCGGACTCGAGGCGAACGGCCGCACCGCGACATGACGCCGCGGCACCGTGTACTGGAGTCCGAGCTGCACGCCCACCGGCTCACGGTCCTGCTGCGCCGCGAGCGGGGCCGCGCTGAATAGGACGAGGAGCACCAGAATCCGTCGCATCGCTATCGATCCATCTGTGGAGGATTGTCGGCCGCCAGGTCAGCGCGGCGGGTAGAACGTGAAGGAGACCGGAAGACGGTTCGGGACGTACCCCTCGGGGAGCGGCCCGAACGCCCCCCGCGCGGCCGCCGTCTCCACCGCGCCCAACGCCTCGAAATCGAAATGCACGTTGCCCGACCCCTGGAGGACCCGCAGGTCCGAGACGGAGCCGTCCCGATTGATCACGAAATACAACCGCGCCGTCAGGCCGGAGGGTCCCGACCACCGGAAGAAGCGCGCGATCTGTCTCGTGATGTTTTCCAGATACTCCGGGTACGGGAACGCCTCGCCGTCGATCTGCACGTTGAGGTTCTCCCCGCCCGGGCTGTCTTGCCGCGCCGACGCTCCCGTCGTCGGCTTCGGCGGCTCGGGCTTCGCCTCCTCCTGCGCCGGACGGGGCTGCGGACGTTGCGGCTGCGGTTGCGGTCTCGGCTGCGGCGCCGGCCGCGGCTCGGGCTGGACCACCCGCTGCGGCTGCTGCACCACCGGCTCGGGAGGACCCTCCACCTGCGGCGGCGGCGACACGATGTTCACCCGGTAGACGATGAAATCCGGCAGATCCGGCGCGGCCGATCGGCTCGCGTACCACGCCGCCACGCCCACGAGCACGTGGAGCAGGACCGAGCCCAGGACTGCACCCCGCCCCGGCCTCCGCCGCATTACCGGTGTCGACGCCGCGAGCTGCGCCATCCGCTACCGCCTCTGGAGCTCTCGAGGTTCGGCCACCAGACCGACTTCCGCAATGCCCAGCCGCTCCAGCGCCCCCATCACCTGCACCACCCGGCCGTACACCACGTCCTTGTCGCCCTTGATGTACGCGAACTTCGCGTTCTTGTTCTTCATCACCTCCGGGAAGACGCGCTCCAGCTCCTCGATCGATGCCACCGGCACGTCCCCGACGAACAGCTTCTCATCCTTCGTGATGCTCACGATCACCGCATCCGGCGACGTGATCGGCGCCGCATCCGCCTTCGGGAGCTCGACCTCCACCCCTCCCTGCAGGATCGGTGCGGTGATGATGAAAATGATCAACAGCACGAACGCCACGTCCACCAGGTTCGTGATGTTGATGTCCGCGTTGAGCCTCAGGTCCCGGCTGCTCCGCCGCATCCCCGGCATCATCCGCTCACAGCCTCCCTTCCCGCGCCAGCGCCCCGATGAATTCGCTCGCGAAGCCGTCCAGCTCGCCCACGAAGCCGTTCAGCCTGCTGACGAACATGTTGTACGCGATCACCGCGGGGATCGCCACCGCCAGCCCCGCCACCGTCGTGACCAGCGCTTCCGCAATCCCTGGAGCCACCGCCGCAATGCTCGCGTTCCCCACCTGCGCCACGCCCAGGAACGAGTTCATCACCCCGATCACCGTCCCGAGCAGCCCGAGCAGCGGCGACACCGACCCGATGACCGCGAGCCACGTGAGCCCGGCCGCCAGATCGTCCCGCTCGTCCATCTGCACCTTCTCCAGCGTCAACTGGAGCGCCTGGAGCTGCGCGGGCGACAGGCTGACCTGCGTACCGCCTTTCGCCGCCACCGACTGCAGGTCCCCGAAGAACGAGAGGCCCTGCCGGAAGACCCGCGTGTACGGCGAATCCGGTAGCCGGAGCGCGGACCGCGCCAGCTCCTCCAGCTTCGTCGCCCGCTCCGTCGTCTTCAGGAACGTCTCGCCCTGCTTCTTGACCCTGCGGAACTGGCCGAGCTTCCAGAAGATGATGACCCAGCTGATCAGCGAGAACGTCGCCGTCACCAGCATGATCGCCTGGATCGCCGGGCTCCCGCCGAACACCATCTCCATGACTCCGAGCCGCCCGCCCGGCTGCTGCATCGCCAGTATCATTACCTGCCGGCTCCCTCACCTTGAATGTACGCGAATGTCCGGGCCAGCCCCTCCCGGAGCGTGGTCCGTGGCTCCCAGCCGAGCGCCCGCAGCCGCGCGACGTCCAGGCAGGAGCGCTGGAGCTCCCCCGCCCGGGGCGCCGCGTGCTCGACCCGCGCATCCCGCCCCGACACCTCCATCAACCGGTGCGCGAGCTCGTTGACCGTCGTCTCCACACCCGTCCCCACATTGTACGCGCGCTCGTCGATGCCGTCGGCCGCCAGCGAACCGGCGTCCGACACGAGGAGGTGGGCATCGACGACGTCGCCTACGTACACGTAGTCCCGCGTCTGCTCCCCGGTCCCATAGACGATCAGCGGCTCGCCCGCGCCGATCCGGCGCGAGAACAGCGCGACCACGCCCGCCTCCCCGTGCGGGTCCTGCCGCGGACCGTACACGTTCCCGTACCGCAACGCCACGTAGTCCAGACCGTGCAGCGACCGGTAGCAGTTCAGGTAGTACTCCGACGCGAGCTTTGCCACACCGTACGGCGAGAGCGGCCGCTTCACCGCATCCTCCGGCGTCGGGAACTCCGTCGCTTCCCCGTAGATCACCCCGCCGGACGAAATGAAAACGAACCGGCCGACGCCGTGCCGCCGCCCGCACTCCAGCACGTTCAGCAGCCCGTCCAGGTTGATCGATGCATCCATCCGCGGGTCCGCCACGGACTTGCGCACGTCCATCTGCGCCGCGTGGTGGCTCACCAGGTCGAACCCGCCCGCATCCCGGAAGACGTCATCCAGCTTCGCATCGCGGATATCCATCCGGATGAACTCGGCCCCCTCGGGCACGTTCTCGAGCCGCCCCGTCGAGAGGTCGTCCACGATCCAGACGCGATCCCCGCGCGCCAGGTACGCTTCCGCGACGTGGCTCCCTATGAAACCCGCTCCGCCAGTGACCAGCACACGCCTCGGGCTCACTCGACGGTACCTCCTGGTTGTTCCCGTAACCGAAACAGGTATCTCGCCGCCTCGACCACCTGGACCGCGTTGCCGTCCGCCGCCGCCTCCCGCAGCCGCACCGTCGGGTCGTGCAGGACCTTGTTCAGGATCTGCTTCGTCAGCGCCTCGACCGCTTCCCGGTCCGCCTCGCCGAGATGGGCCAGCTTGCGCATGACCCGCTCGACTTCCGCCTGCCTCACGCGCTCCGCGCGTTCCCGCAGCTCCCGGATCAGCGGCGCCACATCCCGCGACACGTACCACGCCCAGAACGCCTCCACCCCCTCCGCGATCAGCGCTTCCGCCCGCGGTATGTCCGCCCGCCGTCTCTCCAGGTTGCCCTCGACGATCTGCTGGAGGTCGTCGACGTCGTACAGGAAAATGTTGTCCATCTCGCCGACCGCGGGATCCACGTCCCTCGGCAGCGCGATGTCGAGGACGCAAAGCGGATGGCGAGGTCCCCCGGGCAGCACCGACTCCACCATCTCCCGCGTCAACACGACGTGCGGCGCCGCCGTCGCCGCCGCCACGATGTCCACCTCCGGGAGCGCCATCAGCATCTCGTCGTACCGGACCGGGCGCCCCCCGAACCGCGCCGTGATCTCCCGCGCCCGTGCCTCCGTGCGGTTCGCGACGACGAGGCTCTCCACGCCCTCCGCCACCAGGCACTCCAGCATCAGCTCGCTCATCTCGCCGGCGCCCAGCACCATGGCCCGCCGGCCCCGTAGCGAACCGAAGATCTTCTTGGCCAGCTCCACCGCCACCGACGGCACGGACGCGGCCCCCACGCCGAGCGCCGTCTCGCTCCGGACCCGCCCCCCGGTGTGCAGCGCCATCTCGAACAGACGCGACAGGACGGGGCCTACGGCGCGCTCGCCCCCTCCTCCCCCCTGCGCCGCCTCGTACGCCGTCCGGACCTGCCCCTGGATCTGCGCCTCCCCCACCACCATCGAGTCCAGGCTCGACGTCACCCGGAAGAGGTGCTCCACCGCCCGGCGGCCGACGTGCCGGTAGAGATGCTCCTCCGCCTCTGCCCGGGAGTAGCCCGCCCGCGCCGCGAACAACTCGACCGCCGCATCGAGCCCTCTTCCCGCCCCGAGCCGCAGGTACAGCTCCGCGCGGTTGCAGGTCGAGAGCAGCACCGCCTCCTCCGCCACACCACCCGCCGTCAGGGCGGCCAGGATCGCACTCGCCTCCTTCCGCCCGAAGACATACCGCTCCCGGACCTCCACCGGTGCCGTATGATGGCTCAACCCTACGACCGCGAGCGTCATTGCTCCCCGCTCGTCACCGCCGCCGGGCCCGGCTGGACCACCCCACGCGGGCCTCGAGCACGCCCTGGGCCCACGCGTCCCCGGCGTGCACCGCTGTGCCGGATCCGGCCCGCGCACCCCGCCCCGGTCCGGGCTCCCCCGCGGCGCCCCGCGCGGCCGTCGTCATACCCCACGCGATCGGGGCCGAGTTCCTGCGCCCGAATCTGCGCCACCGGCCGCGGGCTCGCACATCACCGACCATCAGAGGAAAACCCGCCCCTCCCCGGCACCGACCCGCAGGATCACGTAGACCGCTACCACCACCATGAACCCCAGCACACTCGCCCACGCGCCCCGCCGATCCCGGCCTGCGGGCCCGGACCGCGCCGCCAGCGCCAGCACGAACACGAGCCACGTCACGAGCCCCCACCTGACCTGCGGATTACCGAGCAGGATCCCGCCATCGAACCGGAGCGTCCACGCCCACGCCAGGACGAGGGCTAGGCTCCATGCAGGAAATCCCACGGCCAGCGCGAACCGGCCGGCCCGGTCCAGCAACGCCAGCGGCGGCGAGAACCGGAACATCCGGCCGAATCGCTTCCCCTTCAACGCCCGGAATTGTAGGAGGTACAGCACCCCGGAGGCGAACGCAACCGCCAGCCCCGCGCAACCGGCGAAGCCGAGAAGCACGTGCAGCGCGAACCACCACCCCTGGAACGTGAGCGGCTCGCCCGTCGGGCGCACCCCGATGATCAGCGCCGCGCCCACCAGCAACGCAATCAGCGGCGCCAGGACCAGCCCGATCGCCCGGACTTCGCCCAGCGCCGCAAAGATGACCAGGTACGCGCCGATCAGGAATCCCAGCGTCGACAGCGATGGCGCCAGGCCCACCAGCGGCAGCTCGTGATGCACCACCGCGTACGCGCCCAATCCCAGCCCGTGCAACACCACCGCCACCGGCAGCACCGCGCCGCCCCACCTCGGCAGACCGCTCCGCCCCCTCACCAGCGAGGCGCCGAGAAGTCCACCGGCCGTGACGTATAGCGCCAGGGCCCCAATGTGCAACGCGACCGTCATCTCTCTCCCGTACGAACACACGGGCGCCGCATGGCGCCCGTGTTCCGTGGAAGCCGCACGCCGCCGTGCACGGATCGACCGCGCACGGCCAACCCGGCCCTGCGCTTCAGTCCGTGCCCGCGATCACCGCGTCTGCCGAACCACCCGGACGGGTAGCCCGTCCTCCAGGACCGGCTGGTCCAGACGCGTGATCTGCACCGTGGCCGTCCGGTCCGTCGTGCGCACCACGATCATCCGCGCCACCGGCTCTGCCGGCAGCCGCTCGCTCCCCAGCCCGCCCGAACGCCGCTCCGGGAGATAAGCCACCAGCTCATCCCCGATCCCGATCCCGTTCGCGGCCCCGAGATTCACGAACGCCAGGTCCGTCGGACCGTACAGGGCCTGCGGCTCGACGAACGCCACCAGCTCACCCTGCAGGTCCGCCAGCGCCGGCCCCAACTCCGCCCCCGGCCGCAGCGGGAACCGCTCCAGCGGCAGGGCCACGTCCCCGTGCTGCACCCGGGTGAACTGCTGCTCCACCACGACCGTCATCACTTCCGGCGCATGCTCCGTCACCCGCACGATCGCCGTGGGCTGGATCACCCGGCCGAACGAGCGCACGCTCCGGCCGATCCGGACCAGCAGCAGCGCGTCCCCGATCTGCGGCGCCGCGCCGCCCTCATAGCTCAGGTACAGCGCCTCGTGCGGGTGCGCCCCCTGGTCTTCATGCCGCTTGAGCTTCCCACGCCCCGGCTTGTCCACGAACCGGCCGACGACCGGCAGCTCGCCCGGCTCCGCGAGCCAGGCCGCCGAGTAGTACTCGCCGGGTTGGACCGGGTACTCCTCGACCTCCTCCCGGTCCGACGCCTGCCAGACCTGGCCCGGTTCCTCGTCCGTGACCGTGACCGCGCCCGCGAAGAACCGCGTCCGCGCCCCCGGCCGCGGCTCGTAAGCCGCGACCGGCACCGGCGCGCTCGCCTCGGCCTCCGCCACCTCCGCCACCTCCTTCACCGCCACCGCCGTCGATACCGGCGGCGCAGCGAGCGAAGGGATCGCGAGCCGTTGGTTGGGATAGATCAGGTGCGGATTCCGGATCTGGCTCCGGTTCGCATCGTAGATGTCCGGCCAGAGGAACGGGTTGCGGAGATAGCGGCGCGCCAGGTCCCACAGCGTGTCGCCGCGCCTCACGACGTGCTGCGTCTCGAACTGGGATCCCCGCGCGCTGTCCGGCCGTTCCTGGGCAGCCAGCCCGCCCGCGAGGATGAGGATGAGCAGCGGGAGTGTCGTCGTTCGGATCAGGGTGTTCACGGCAGGCGACTCCTTCAGAAGGGCAGGTCATCATCCGCATCGAAGCCCGCGCTCCCGCGCGATGCCCCTTCCGTTCGCCGCGATGACCGGTCCCCTTCCGTGGACTCGCCGACCGATCCGCCCCGGATGGCCCACGTCGCAGACGCCTCCGGAGTACCCGCGCCCCCGCTCCCCAGGAGCATGAGGTCCTGCGCGATGATCTCCGTCGCGTACCGGGTCTGGCCAGCCGCATCCTCCCAGCTCCGGTACTCGATCCGCCCTTCGACGTACAGCCGCTCCCCTTTCCTGACGAACCGTTCCACGACCTCGGCAAGGCGATCCCAGGCGACGATCCGATGCCACTCGGTCTTCTCCTGGTCCTGACCGGAACGCCCCGTCCACCGCCGGCTCGTCGCCAGCGAGAACGTCGCGACGCGCGTACCGCCGGCCGTGGTCCGGACCTCCGGATCCGCGCCGACGTGCCCGATCAGCATCGCCTTGTTGAGACTCCGGCTCATCGCCGCAAACCTGCGGAAGTGCCCGGGGAGATCAGGCGAAAAATAGGCGCCATGTCACCGGCGTGTCAATCGCTTGCGATCTTCGCATGGCGCCTGCGCGCTGCCCGGCACCCGCCCCCTCAGCCGCCCAGACGCGCGAATTCCCGCGCCCAGTACGTCACGATCAGGTCCGCGCCCGCCCGCCGGATCGAGGTGAGCGCCTCCTGCATCGCCCTCGCCCCGTCCAGCCACCCGCGCTCCACCGCCGCCTGGATCGCCGCGTACTCGCCCGAAACGTGATACGCGCACACCGGATAGCCGGTCTCCTGTTTGACCCGCCAGATCACGTCCAGGTACGCCAGCGCCGGCTTCACCATAATGATGTCCGCCCCCTCCCGGATGTCCGCCCACACCTCCCGCAGCGCTTCGTTCCCATTGGCCGGATCCATCTGGTAGCCCCGCCGGTCGCCGAACTGCGGCGCGCTCTCCGCGGCCTCCCGGAACGGACCGTAGAACGCCGACGCGAACTTCGCCGCGTACGAGAGGATCGCGACCTCCCCGTACCCGGCGTCGTCCAGCGCCCGCCGGATCACCCCCACCCGGCCATCCATCATGTCGCTCGGCGCGACGATGTCCGCCCCAGCCCGCGCGTGGCTCAGCGCCTGCCTCGCCAGCAGCTCCAGCGTCGCGTCGTTGTCCACCGCCCCTTCCCGGATCACGCCGCAGTGGCCATGCGACGTGTACTCGCAGAGGCACACGTCCGTGATCACGACCAGCTCCGGCAGCTCCCGCTTCAGGGCCCGGACCGCCCGCTGCACCACCCCATCCTCCGCGTAGCCGCTGGTGCCGAGCTCGTCCTTGTCGTCCGGGATGCCGAACAGGAGCACCGCCGGGATCCCCAGCGCCGCCGCCTCTTCCGCATCCCGCAGGAGCTCGTCCACCGAGGTCTGGAATACGCCCGGCATCGACCGCACCGGACGCCGGATCCCCTCCCCGCCCACGACGAAGAGCGGGAGGATCAGGTCGTCCACCGTTACCCGCGTCTCCCGCACCATGCGCCGGAGCGTCTCGGTCCGCCGCAGCCGCCGGAAACGCAGTTCGGGGAAGGATGGCATCATCGTCCGATCACACCGGCGCCGCCTCGCGCCGCTCAGATGTCCAGCAGTTTGCACATGACCAGCGCGTCCTCGGTCGGCACGCTGTAGTAGTTCTTCCGCCGCCCGACCTCCCGGAACCCATGCGTCTCGTAGAGACGCCGCGCGGGTTCGTTCGACACCCGCACCTCCAGGAACAACTCCCGGACCGCCCGCCCCCGCGCCTGCTCGATGACCGCCTCCAGGAGCTTCTTCCCCCCCCCCCGCCCCCGCCAGTCCGGCGCCACCGCAATGTTGCCCAGTTCGCCCTGGTCCGCCACCACCCAGAACACCGCGTACCCGACCAGCCGCCCCTCGGCTTCGGCGCCGAGGATGACCGCATCCGAGCGGCGGAGCAGCTCCCGGAACGTCGCCTCGGTCCACGGCGTCGTGTACGACGCGTACTCGATCCGCATGACCTGCGGCAGGTCCTCGAACCCCACGCGCCGAATCACGGGTGCCACGCTCATCGCACGCCCCCCGGCGTCACCCCGGGCGCCCGCACGTACTCCGGCTCCCATGCGGCCGGATCCCGGACCCGGCCCGCATCCGCCGCCACCTGCGCGAGCCACAGCAGCGCGCCACCCCGCGGCGCCCTCAGGAACCCGGGCACGACCCGCGCGCCCGCCGCTTCCAGCTCCGCCCGGTTCCGCTCCGCGCCATCACCCGTGAAGATCGGCTCGTACCCGGCGCAACGCGCCAACACCGCGTCCAGGCGATCCGCCGTCGGCTCCACCAGCGTCTCGACCCCCGAAAAACCCGGGAACCGGTAGCACGCCGCGTACACCTCGCCACGGCGGGCATCGAAGAGCGCGCACACCGGCCGGTCCGCCGCGCCCACCGACGCGGCCGCCGCCATGAGGCCGGAATACGCATAGAGCGGGACCCCCAGCGAGTGACAGAGCCCCTTCGCCGTCGCCGCCGCGATCCGCAGCCCCGTGAACGAGCCCGGCCCGCCCGAGACCACGATCCCGCCCAGCGCCCCCGGCTCCAGGGACGATGCTCGCAGCGCGTAGTCGATGGCCGGCAACAGCGACTCCGAGTACCGCGCACTCACGCCGACCACCACCTCCGCCAGCAGCCGATCGCCCACCCCCACCGCCACGCTGCCCAGCCCGGTGGACGTATCCAGTGCAAGCAATGGCTCCATCCCCGTACGACCTCCCCGGCCGCTCAGCCTCCGGGCGCCGGCAGCGCGGGCGCTGCGCCCCTCCGGATCCCGCTCACCCGCCGCACCGCCGATCCCGCGCTCGGAATCTCCAGGTAGATGTCCCAACGGTCCGGCGGCAGCAGCGCCTCCGCCCGCTCCGGCCACTCCACCAGCACCACCTCCGGACCCTCGCCCAACTCGTACCACCCCAGCTCGAGGACCTCACCCGGATCCTCGAGCCGGTACAGGTCCAGGTGCACCACGTCGATCCCCCGTGCACCCCGGTACCGGAAAACCAGATTGAACGTAGGTGACGGCATCGCTCCCGTCACCCCCGCGCCTCTCGCCACCGCCCGCGCCAGCACCGACTTCCCGGCTCCCAGCTCGCCCCGCAGCGCCAGGAACACCGGCACCTCCACCTCCCGCCCGATCGCCTCGCCCCACGCCCGCAGCTCGGGCTCCGTCAGCTCCACCGGTCCGAATCGATCGGTCATCGCGCGCCGAGCCGTGCCTTCACTTCCAGCAACTGGTCACGGAGCACCGCCGCACGCTCGAAATCCAGCATCGCCGCCGCCTCCCGCATCTGATGCTCCAGGATCTTCGCCCACTCTTCCAGGTTCACCTCGTCCGCGTAGTCCGGCTTCGGCTCCGCCACCACCCCGCCCTTCGCGGCGCCCGCCGCCCGCGCATCCGCGACCCGCGTCGTGAGCAGCGTCTCCTCCACGCTCTTGATGATCGTCTGCGGGATGATCCCGTGCTCTTCGTTGTACCGACGCTGCTTCTCTCGCCGCCGGTTCGTCTCCGCGATGCACCGCGCCATCGAGCCGGTGATCCGGTCCGCGTACATGATCGCCTTGCCCTGCGCGTTCCGCGCCGCCCGCCCGATCGTCTGGATCAACGACCGCTCGTCCCGCAGGAACCCCTCCTTGTCCGCGTCCAGGATCGCGACCAGCGAGACCTCCGGCAGGTCCAGCCCCTCTCTCAACAGGTTGATCCCGACCAGGACGTCGAACTTCCCCAGCCGCAGGTCACGCAGGATCTCCATCCGCTCGATCGCGTCGATGTCCGAGTGCATGTACCGCACCCGGATCCCCAGCTGCTGGAGATAGTCCGTCAGGTCCTCCGCCATCCGCTTCGTCAGCGTCGTGACCAGGACCCGCTCCCCCTTCTTCTCCCGTTCCCGGATCTCGGCGATCAGGTCGTCGACCTGGCCCTTCACCGGCCGGACCTCCACCTCCGGATCCAGGAGCCCCGTGGGCCGGATCAACTGCTCCACCACGACGCCGCCCGAACGCTCCAGCTCGTAGTCCCCCGGCGTCGCCGAGACGTACAGCACCTGCGGCACCAGCGACTCCCACTCCTCGAACGTCAGAGGACGATTGTCCAGCGCGCTCGGCAGCCGGAACCCGTGCTCCACGAGCGTCAGCTTCCGCGCCCGGTCCCCGTTGTACATCCCCCGGATCTGCGGCACCGTCTGGTGGGACTCGTCCACGATCACCAGGAAGTCTTCCGGGAAATAGTCGAACAGGCACGCCGGACGCTCCCCCGCCGCCCGGCCGGTCAGATGCCGCGAATAGTTCTCGATCCCCGGGCACGTCCCGATCTCGAGCATCATCTCGATGTCGAACAGCGTGCGCTGCTCCAGCCGCTGCGCCTCCAGCAGCTTCCCCGCGCTCCGCAGCTCGAACAACCGCTCGTCCAGCTCCTCCCGGATCCGCTCCACCGCCCGCTCGATCGTCGCGCGCTGCGTCACGAAGTGCGTCGCCGGGTAGATCGCAGCCCGCGGGAGCCGCACGATCGTCTCACCGGTCAACGGATCGAACCGGCTGATCCGCTCCACTTCGTCCCCCCACAGCTCGATCCGGATCGCCTGCTCGTCGTACGCCGGGAAGACCTCGATCACGTCGCCCCGCACCCGGAACGCGCCGCGCACGAATTCGTAGTCGTTCCGCGCGTACTGGATCCGCACCAGCCCCTGGAGGATGTCCCGCCGGCTGATCTGCTGCCCCACCTCCACGACCAGCATCAGCTCCCGGTACTCCCGCGGATCGCCCAGGCCGTAGATGCACGACACCGACGCCACGATCACCACGTCCTCCCGCTCCATCAGCGACGACGTGGCCCGCAGCCGCAGCCGGTCGATGTCCTCGTTGATCGAGGCGTCCTTCTCGATGTACGTGTCCGTCGCCGGGACGTACGCCTCCGGCTGGTAATAGTCGTAGTACGAGATGAAGTACTCTACCGCGTTGCGGGGGAAGAACTGCTTCAGCTCCCCGTAGAGCTGTGCCGCCAGCGTCTTGTTGTGGCTCATCACCAGCGCCGGCTTCCCCAGCGCCGCGATCACCGACGCCATGGTGACCGTCTTCCCCGAACCCGTCACCCCCAGCAGCGTCTGCGCGCGGAGCCCGGACTGGAAACCGCGTACCAGCTCCTCGACCGCCTGCGGCTGATCCCCCCGCAGCGGGAACGGCAACTGCAAATCGAACTTCATGCGTGAATCGTACCCCGACACCGGCCGGACGATCGGCGGCTGACGCCCCGGCCGGCTCCGCGTGGGTGGGAGCGTTCTGTCCTGTGGGATGGATCCGGGCGGGACGGCGGTCTCTAGCGCCTCACGCCTCGAAGTCCGCCTCCGCCAGGTGCTCCCGGCGCTCCACCGAAAGCACCCCGTTCACCCCCCGGATCGCCTTCATCACTTTCTTCAGATGCGCCAGGTCCTGCACCTCGACCATGAAGCGCCCCGTCATCCCGCCCTCGACCGCCTTGATCTCCGCCGACTGGATGTTCGTGCCCGTCTGCGTGATCGCCGCCGCAATGTCGGACAGCAGGCCCCGACGGTCCGTCCCTTCCACCGCCAGCCGTACGAAGAACCGGTCCCCGGCCTCCGCCTCCCACTCGATCTCCACCCGCCGACCCGGGTTGTCCGCCAGGTTCAGGATGTTCGGGCAGTCCACCCGGTGGATGGAGATGCCCCGCCCCCGCGTGATGTACCCGATGACCTGGTCTCCCGGCACCGGCTGGCAGCACTGCGAGTACCGAACCATCAGGTTCTCCAGACCCTGGATCCGGACCCCGCGCGACGAGCCGCGCACCCGGTCCATCAGCCGCTCGAACGCCGATGCCGGCCGCGGCGGCGCTCCCCCGCCCTCGTCCGGGTACAGCGCCTTCAGCATGGCCGTCGGACCCAGATCCCCACGCCCCAGCGCGGCCAGCACGTGGTCGAAGTCCGGCATCGCGAGCGCCGCCGCAGCAGCCTTCATCTGCTCCTCGGTCGGACGCTCCCGCCGCGCCTTC
The DNA here is from genome assembly GCA_937907535.1 of uncultured bacterium. GTDB lineage: Bacteria > Gemmatimonadota > Gemmatimonadetes > Longimicrobiales > RSA9 > CALCID01. The sequence continues at coordinate 105,937 of CALCID010000084.1, forward strand.
TTCAACTCACGGTCGAACAGCTCCCTCCCCAGCGCCACCGAGGACTCGAATTCCTCCTGTCGGATCCACTGCCGGATCTTTTGACGCGCCCGCGCCGTCTTCACGAACGCCAGCCAGTCCCGCGACGGGCGCTGACGCTGGTCCGTGATGACCTCGACCGTGTCCCCGTTCTTCAGCTCCCGCGACAACGGCGCGATCCGGCCGTTCACCTTCGCACCCGCACAGTGCAATCCGACCTCCGTGTGCACCGCGAACGCGAAGTCGATCGGCGTCGCCCCCTTCGGCAGCTGCTTCACGTCCCCCCGCGGCGTGAAGACGAAGATCTCGTCCTGGAACAGGTCGATCCGAAGGAACTCCATGAACTCCTCGGGCTCCTTCGTCTCCTGCTGCCACTCCAGGACCTGCCGGAACCACGTCAGCGTCTCATCGACGTCGCTCGTCGTCGTCCGGTTCCCTTCCTTGTACCGCCAGTGCGCCGCGATACCGTACTCCGCGGTCCGGTGCATTTCGTGCGTCCGGATCTGGATCTCGTACAACCGCCCGCCCGGCCCGAAGATCGTGGTGTGCAGCGACCGGTACATGTTCGACTTCGGCGTGGCGATGTAGTCGTGGAACCGCTCCTGCAGCGGCGTCCACTTGTTGTGGATCACGCCCAGCGCGTGATAGCAGTTCGCCACCGTGTCCGTGATCACCCGGATCGCCATCAGGTCGTAGATCTCGTCGAACGGACGGCCCCGCTTGATCATCTTCCGATGGATCGACCACAGATGCTTCGGCCGCCCGTACACCTCGCACGGGATCCCCGCGTTCTTCAGCTCCTGCTCCAGCGGCTTCCGCAACGCCTCGATCTGCTGCTCCCGCTCCGCCCGCCGCTCCGCGACCTTCATCGCCAGCTCGCGGTACGCCTCCGGCTCCAGGTGCTTGAACGCCAGATCCTCCAGCTCCCACTTGATCTGCGCCATCCCCAGCCGGTGCGCCAGCGGGGCGTAGATCTCCATCGTCTCCAGCGCGATGCGACGTCGCTTGTCCGGCCGCAGCGGGTCCAGCGTCCGCATGTTGTGCAGCCGGTCCGCGAGCTTGATCAGGATCACGCGCGCGTCCTGCGCCATCGAGAGCAGCAGCTTGCGGTAGTTCTCCACCTGCTGCTCCGTCGTGGACCGGAACTGCACCTTCCCGATCTTCGTCACCCCGTCCACGATCTGGGCGATCTCGTCACCGAACTCCGCCCGCACGTCCTCAAGCGTGGTCGTGGTGTCCTCCACCACGTCGTGGATCAGCCCGGCCGCGATGGACGCCGTGTCCAGGTGGAGGTCCGCCAGGATCTTCGCCACCTCCACACAGTGCACGATGTACTCCTCGCCCGACGCACGACGCTGCCCCTCGTGCGCTCGCTCGGCGAACCGGTAGGCCCGCGCGATCGTGTCCACGTCCAACCGCGACGCGTATGGACGCACGGCTTCCTTCAGCCGCGGAGGCAGCGCCTCCAGGCCGTCACTCGTGACTTGGGCGGTCGCCGTGGTTTCCATCGCGTCGGTCCCCTCTGGAACTGCGACCTTCATATCACACTCGCATCACGCCTGCACGAACCGGGCACGACTGATGACGGACCCTTCCTTCCACGACTCCAACGCCGCGTGGACACTGGCCGGCGACAACGCACCGCAAGCCTCCGACCACGCCTCGCCGGTCCGCCGCGCACGACCCGCGGTTGCCTGGTCTATGCGAGGCAGAACCGGTTCAAGCTATCGATATTGATACCCGATTGCCAGAGACGCGTTGCGCTCGATACGGCCGCTCCGCCACGCCCGCCGGGCCGGATCGCCCCGTGGAACCGACCCCTCCGACGAGCGCGAGCCCGGCGCTCCCCGACGAGGTCCGAACACTACAACGCTCGCCCGCCCCGACCCGTGACGGCCGACGATCGTTCGTGGAGCCCGCGCTCACTGCGCCGGCATCAGCCCCGCTTCCACGAACGACACGTACCGCGCGTCGCCTATGATGACATGATCCAGGACCGGGATCCCGATGATCCGCCCGGCCTCCATGAGCTGGCGTGTGACCTCCCGGTCCTCCCGCGAGGGCGTGGGATCACCCGATGGATGGTTGTGTAGCAGGATCACCGCCGCCGCGCTCTCCGCGATCGCGGCCCGGAAGACTTCTCTCGGATGCACCACCGATGCGTCCAGGATCCCCCGCGTGACCACGAACTCCCGGACCACCGCGTGCTGCGTGTTGAGGATGAGGACGTGGAACTCCTCCTGCTGGAGGTCGCGCATCAGCGGTGCGCAGCGCTCGTAGACGTCGCCCGGACCACGGATCCGGTTCCGCTCCACCGGCCCCTCCCGGGCGAGACGCCGGCCGAGCTCGAGCGCACCCGCGAGACGCGCGGCCACCGCCGGGCCGATCCCCCGGACCCTCTGCAGCTCCTGCGGGGACCACGACGCCAGCTTCCGCAGCGAGCCGCCGGCGCTCTGGAGCAGCTCCCCCGCAATGTCGACCGCGGACCGCCCTTCCGTGCCGCTGCCGACCAGGATCGCGATCAGCTCCCGAGTCGAGAGCGCCGCCGACCCGATGGCCAGCAGGCGCTCCCTCGGCCGGTCCGGCGCCGGCCATTCGTTGATCCGGTACCGTAGCATGGGCCCGCGCCGCCCCTCCATCACCTCGATGATGGTTCGTCGGCCGGGCCGGCCCCGCCCGGCCTACCGGCTCAGACCAGCCCGCTGCCGTGGCACTTCTTGTACTTCCGACCCGACCCGCAAGGACACGGATCGTTCCGGCCGATCCGCTCGTCCACCGTCACCGGACGCGGGGCCGCCCCCCCGCCTTCTCCCCGGTTCGTTTGCAGGCGACGCACGTCCGGCCCATCCACCGGCGTCATGCCCGCCAGCACCGAGCGCCCACCGACCCCGGCCGGAACCCGCTCCGCCTCCTCCTGCCCCGCAGGCAACGGCTCCGTCGCCCCGAGCCGGCTCACCGGCGTGTCGCTCGGACCGCTGAGCACCAGCCGGCGCGGCGGCGGCGGAGCCGCCGGACGCACCGCGAGCTGCGCCCGGAACACCAGCGACGCCACCGACTTCCGAATGTCCTTCATGAGGTCTACAAACATGTTGTAGGCCTCTTGCTTGTACTCGATCAGCGGGTCCTTCTGGCCCCACCCCCGGAAGCCGATCGACGCCTTGAGATGGTCCAGGTCGTACAGGTGGTCCCGCCACTTCTCGTCGATCACGCTCAGCAGCACGTACGACAGGATCCGCTCGTCGTGCTCCCCGAACGTCTTCAGCTTCCGGCGAAACGCCTCCCGCACCCGGTCCAGGACCAGCTCCTCCACCGCCTTCGGCGTGTCGAACGGATGGTCCGCCGTGTTCTCCGCCGGGAGGTCCTCCACCACCACGAAGTAGTCCAGGACCAGACGGTTCCGCAGCCCGGCGAGATCCCAGTTCTCCGGGTGCTCGTCCGCGTCCACGTACTCCCCGATGGTGTCCCGCACCGCGTGCTCGACCATCTCCAGGATCTCGCCCTTCAGATCCGCGCCGCCTTCCAGCGCGAACAGGCGGAGATCATAGATCACTTCGCGCTGCTGGTTCATCACGTCGTCGTAGTCCAGCAGCCGCTTCCGCGCCTCGAAGTTCTGCATCTCCACGCGGCGCTGCGCCCGCTCGATCGAACGCGTGATCAGCGGGTGCGTAATGACCTCCCCCTCCTCCGCACCCAGCTTCGTCATGATCGCGGCGATCCGGTCCGAGCCGAACAGCCGCATGAGATCATCTTCCAGCGACAGGAAGAATTGCGATGCCCCGGGGTCGCCCTGCCGCCCGGCGCGTCCGCGCAGCTGCCGGTCGATGCGACGGCTCTCGTGACGCTCCGAGCCAATGATGTGCAGCCCCCCGACCTCCACCACGTAGTCGTCCGGCTTCCCCTCCAACGACTCCGCCTGCGCCGGGTCCGCTGGCACCAGCGACTGAAGGTCGATCCCGCGCGACCGGATCCAGCCGATCGTCCGCGGCTCCTTGACCCCCGGCCCGAGCTTGATGTCCGTGCCGCGACCGGCCATGTTCGTCGCGATCGTGACCGCCCCGGCCTGCCCCGCCTGCGCCACGATCTCCGCTTCCTGCTTGTGGTACTTCGCGTTCAGCACGTTGTGCGGTATGCCCCGCCGCTTCAGCATCCGCGACAACGTCTCCGATACGTCCACCGAGACCGTGCCCACCAGCACCGGCAGCTCGAGCCGGTGCAGCCGCTCGATCTCATCCAGGATCGCGTTGTACTTCTCCCGCTTCGTCCGGTAGACGAGGTCGTGACGGTCCTCCCGGATCACCGGCTTGTTCGTCGGGATCACCATCACGTCCAGACCGTAGATCTGGTGGAACTCCGCTTCCTCCGTCTCCGCCGTCCCCGTCATCCCGGCGAGCTTGTCGTACATGCGGAAGTAGTTCTGGATCGTGATCGTCGCAAGCGTCTGCGTCTCGCCGCGAACCGTCACGCCCTCCTTCGCCTCCACCGCCTGATGCAGCCCGTCCGACCACCGCCGCCCCAGCATCTTCCGGCCAGTGAACTCATCCACGATGATCACCTGGCCGTCTTCCACGATGTACTGCTCGTCCCGGTTGTACAGCGTGTACGCCTTCAGGAGCTGATGGATCGCGTGGATCTTCTGGCTCTTCTCCGCGTACTCCCGCTCCAGCGCCGCGATCCGCTCGCGCTTCTCATCCACCGACAGCGACGCATCCCGCTCGATCGCACCCACCGCCTCCGACAGGTCCGGCACGACGAACGCTTCCGGATCCCCCGGCGAGAGCTCGTCCAGACCCTTGTCCGAGAGGTGCACGTTGTGCCCCTTCTCGTCCATGGCGAACAGCAGCATCTCGTCGATCTCCGCCAGCGTCTTGTCGCGCATGTGCAGCGCTTCGAGCTGCGTCACCAGCTTCTGCAACGCCGGCTGATCCGCGAAGAGCTTGAGCAGCCGCTTGTTCTTCGGCGCACCCCGCCGCGCCGCCAGCAGCTTCTCCCCGGCCGCCCGCTCGTTCCCCACCTCCAGCTCCGCCTCCGCCTCCGCGATCAGCTCGTTCACGATCCGCGTCTGCTTCCGGAACAGCGAGGCCACCATCGGATTGTATCGCCGATAAATGTCCGACTGATCCTCGCCAACCGGACCGCTGATGATCAACGGAGTCCGCGCCTCGTCGATCAGGATCGAGTCTACCTCGTCAATGATCGCATAATAGTGCCCCCGCTGAACCCTCTGGTCCAGCGAATGCACCATGTTGTCACGGAGATAGTCGAACCCGAACTCGTTGTTCGTACCGTACGTGATGTCCGCCTGGTACGCCTCCCGCCTCTGCGGACTGCCCGGCTCGTGCAGGTCGATGCACCCCACCGTCAGCCCCAGGTAGCGGTACACCGTCCCCATCCACTCGCTGTCGCGCTGCGCAAGGTACGAGTTCACCGTCACCAGGTGCGCGCCCCGCCCCGCCAGCGCATTCAGGTACAGCGGCATCGTCGCGACCAGCGTCTTCCCCTCGCCGGTCGCCATCTCCGCCACCTTCCCTTGGTGCAGCGCGATCCCGCCGATCAACTGCACGTCGTACGGGACCATGTCCCACACCATCCGCTGGCCCGTGACCGTGATCTCCGTGCCCAGCAGCCGGCGGCACGCCTCCTTCACCGTCGCGAACGCCTCCGGGAGGATCTCATCCAGCGCGGCCTGGATCTCGGCCTTCAGCTCGTCCTCGACCTCCTGGATCTCCAGCGACAGCGCCTCGCGCTTCGACGCATCCTCCGTCTGGCGCTTCGTCTCCCGCAGCTCCGCCAGCCGCTGCTCCAGCGGCTCCGTCCGGGACTTCACGATGGCGCGGAGCTTCGGCGTCTGCGCCTTCAGCTCCTCGTCCGACAACGACTGCAACCGCTCGGCGATCGCGTTGATCTCGTCCACCAGCGGCTGCAGCTTCCGCACTTCCCGCTCGTGCCGCGTCCCGAATACTTTGTCTATCAGGCTCTTGAGCATGGATTCGTATTGTCCAGCGGATGAACTAGGGACAGTCTTTCCATCTACCCCCGCACCGCGCGTTCGGTCCGCGCAGGCCGCCCCTTAGACCGACGGCCGCGCCGGGACTCCGGCCCGGTACAGCCCTTCCCTCTCGATGATCGAGCGCACGCCGTCCGGGACAAGGTACCGGATCGGCTCGCCGGCCGCGACCCTTCGCCGGATCTCCGTTGCGGACACGTCGATCCGCGTGACCTCGAGCCCCACGTCCGCCCCCGCACCCGACGGCCGCGCCGGCTCGCCGCTCCGCGACAGCACGACCACCGTCGCCATCGAGCGGATCGTGTCCGGTTCCCGCCACGTGTCGAACTGCGTGTACTGATCCACGCCGATGAGGAGATACAGCGTGGCCTCCGGATACCGGTGCCGGTACTCCCGCACCGTGTCCACCGAGTACGACGGGCCCGGACGCCTCAACTCCAGGTCATCGATCGCAAACCGGGGATCATCGCCGCACGCTGCACGGAGCATCTCGAGCCGCAGCTCCGCGCTCGCCTCGACACGCCCCGCCTTGTGCGGCGGCACCGCCGCAGGAACGAAGACCACGCGGTCCAGCTTCAGCGCCGACCACGCGTCCTGCGCCACGATCAGATGGCCGATGTGGGGGGGATCGAACGTTCCGCCCAGCAGCCCGATTCTCACGGAGCGGTCGCGAGCGAGATCGCCTCGGCTTCCTTCGCCTCGGCGGTGTCCGGATACTCACGGAGAAGGCGCTCCCGGGCGGCCTGGGCTTCCTCGGCGTAGCCGAGCTGCTGGTAAATGTGCACCAGGCGCAGCAGTGCCTTGGGCGCCGCGGCCGTGCGCGGGAACTCCTTGACCACGTCCTCGAAGTACAGGATCGCCGAGTCGTACGCGCGCCGCTTCTCGTAGAATTCGCCCCCGCTGTACACCTTGTCCGCGAGCTTCTCCGTCAGCTCCCGGATCAGTTCCTGCGCCCGAGGGACGTACTCGCTCTCCGGGTAATACGTTATGAGCGATTGGCAGTGGTCGATCGCCGCCCGCGTGTATTCCTGGTCGAGCTGGACCTTCGGCGAGAGCTGCCGGTACGCTTCGCACACCTTGAACCGCGCGTCGTCCGCCCACGGCCCCGACGGATAGTCCGTGGCGAGCCGCACGAATTCGCTCGCCGCCGTGAGGTACTCCTTCCGCATGAAGTACGCTTCGGCGAGCCGGAATCGCGCTTCCTGGATCCTGGGGTGGCTCGGGCTCTCGAGGATCAACCGGTCGAATGCCCGGATCGCATCCGTCCACCGCTTCGCCTCGAAACTCGCCATCCCCCGCTCGAACAGCTCGTCCGGCCCCAGCCTGTCCACCGTGGGGCCCCGCGATGCGCAGCCCGCGGCGAGTACGCCCGCCAGGATCGCCAGACAGCTCGCTCTGATCATTCCAATCGTCGCTCGCATCAGGCAGTGCTACACTCGCGTCAGGACCCTGGTTTCAATGATCGTGCAGACGCCGGGCCATGGCCATGGCCCGGTGGGTCGCCAATGCTAGGACCCGAATCGTATCTGGTCGATCCGCCGCTGGGCCCGCTCGACCAGTTGCCCGGTCCGCGCCGGATTCAACTCCAGTACCTTCCGATAAGCGGCGTGGGCCTCGTCGAACCGCCCCAGCACGAAAAGGATCTCGCCCCGTTCGAACCAGGCCTGATCCTGAATGTTCTCCGGGACACCCAGCTCCAGCACCAGATCAACGTACTCGAGGGCATCGGCCGGACGCCCCTCCTGGTGCGCCCTGCGCGCCAGTTCGAACGCGCAGCTTCCCATGTGCCAGCGCGCCTCGTTCGCCCGGTCCCCGTCCGGCGCCTGTCGCCCGTACGCCTCGAAGTACCCGATCGCCTCCTCGCACAGACTGAGCGACTCGAAGAGCGTGCCCAACTCGTAGAGGAGACGGACCGCCGACTCCGGGGACGACAGCGTCAGCGCCCGTTCATAGAAGACGAGCGCCCGCTGCGGGTCTCCGATATCGGAGTAGTAGCGTCCCAGGGCCGCGGCCAGGTCCGGCAATGGGAGCTCCGGCCGGAGTGCCTGCGCCGCTTCCACCGCGCCGGCCATGCCGTACCGATCGCCCCGCTCCGCGGCATTGCGGGCGAACTGCAGATAGTCGTAAACCGCCTGGTCCGCCCACTCCGGGTGCCTTGCCAGGAGCTGGTCGTACGCCTCCCGGGCCCGCGACAGCTGGCCCGTCCGGATGTACGCGTGCGCTACCCGCGCCAGGATCGCCTCGTCGCCTCCGCTCTGCCGGAGCGCCAGGCGGTACTCCGCGAGAGCGCCCGTGTAGTTCGAGTCTGCCCACAGCCGATCCCCCCGCGCCAGCGCCGGATCCGGACTCTCGCACCCGCCGACCCCCAGCGCGAGCCCCATGCACGCGAACGCCGCGAACGCAGCGAATGAACGCCGGCCTGTTCGGCGATCCGGCCTCGTTGCCGGCGCCGCGGACCCCGGAGCCTCCTGCACGGCCCCCGTCACGGGCACCTCAACTGTTGGGTTGTATGGGATCGTGGGCGACGGACCGTCGCTCCAGCAGGGATAGGAAGGACCGGACCTGCGGATGGTTGGGGTTCTGCTCGCGGCAGCGTTCCCACGCCGCAGCCGCGCGATCGACCTCTCCTCGACGGTGGTAGACGAGCCCCAGGAGCAGCCGCGCCTGCAAGTACCGAGGATTTCCTTCGACCGCGACACCCAGCTCCGCCTCGGCCCCGGCGAGGTCGCCCGTATCCATGAGCACCCGCGCGAGCTTCGTCCGGATGTCGTGATACGTCGGCCGGAGTTCCAGCGCTGCTCGGTACTGCGCGATGGCCTCGCCGTGGACGCCGGCCTCCCGGTAAAGGTCGCCGAGCGACGCATGCGCATTCGCGATCCGCGCCATCAGCACCCCGGGGAACCGTCCTCCCAGCTCCTCCTCGTGGCGACCCGCCTGCTCGAACGCCGCCTGCGCCTCCTCGTACCGCCCCAGCTCATTCAGCGTGATGGCATAGTTGAGGCGCGCCTCCACATACCGCTCGTTCACCGCAAGCGCCCGCTCGAACTCCACCAACGCCTCCTCGGCGTAACCCAGCAGGCTGAGGCACACGCCAGCGAGATGCCGGATGTCCGCGTACTCCGGGCGGTGTTCCAGGACCTCCCGGAAATCCGCGAGCGCGGCCTCGAAATCGCCGCGCTCGAACGCCTCACGGCCCCGCATCATGATCTGGTCGACTCGCATGGCCTCGGCGAATAATAATGCCGGGTTACACTTCTCGCCACCGGCCCCGAAACACGGCCCCTACAGGGGGTGGCCGACCGACCACCCCCGCTCGGCCCGCCGCATCTCCTGAACCCGACTCAGTCCGCGGCTGCCGGCACCAGCGGCATCACCGGCTTCCGCCCGATGCTGTAGTACTCGAAGCCGGCTTCCCGCATTCGGTTCGGATCGAAGAGGTTCCGCCCGTCGAATATAATCGGTTGACGCATGAGCCCCTTGATCCTCTCCAGGTCCGGCCGCCGATACGGTTGCCACTCCGTCAGGATCACGAGCGCATCCGCGCCGGCCACCGCATCGTAGTTGTATTCGCAGTACCGCACACGGGTTCCGAAGTGCTTCTGCGCAACCGCGAGCGCCTGCGGATCGTGGACCTGGACTTCCGCCCCCCGGTCCAGCAGCCCGTTGACCACCACCAGCGACGGCGCCTCGCGCATGTCATCCGTTTCCGGCTTGAAGCTGAGGCCCCACACCGCGATCGTCCGTCCACGCAGGCCGGTGTCCCCGAACCGCCGCTCGATCGCCTCCAGCAGCAGACGCTTCTGGTCCGCGTTGACCTGCTCCACCGCCTTGAGGATCCCCGCGTCCACGCCATAGTCCTCGAGCGTGCGGATCAGCGCCTTCACATCTTTCGGGAAGCAGCTCCCTCCGTAGCCGCAGCCCGCGAACAGGAACGACGGCCCGATGCGCGAATCCGTCCCGATACCGATGCGTACCTGGTTGATATCCGCCCCGACCTCGGCGCAGAGGCGCGAGATCATGTTCATGAACGACACCCGGGTGGCTAGCATCGCGTTCGCCGCGTACTTCGTGATCTCGGCCGAGGCGATGTCCATGAACAGGATCGGATTCCCGGTCCGCACGAACGGGGCGTAGAGCTCCTCCAGCACCCCCCGCGCATACTCCGAGTCCACGCCGACCACGACGCGGTCCGGCTTCATGAAGTCCTCGACCGCGGCGCCCTCTTTCAGGAACTCGGGATTCGAGCACACGTGGACCGGGTAGGACGTCCGCTTCTCGATCTCCGCCTTCACCCGCCCGGCCGTGCCCACCGGCACCGTGCTCTTCGTCACGACGATCTTCTCGCCGTTCATGTTCTCGCCGATGGTCGCCGCCACCTTGAGAACGTGCTGCAGGTCCGCCGACCCGTCCTCATCCGGCGGCGTGCCGACGGCGATGAAGATGATGTCGGACTCCCGTACCGCGAGCCCGACATCCGTCGTGAATTGCAGGCGCCGATCCTCCAGGTTGCGCCGGACCAGCGGTTCCAATCCGGGTTCGTAGATCGGGATCACGCCGCGGTTCAGACCCGCGATCTTTTCCTCATCGATGTCTGCGCAGATGACGTCGTTGCCCGATTCCGCCAGACACGCACCAACCACGAGTCCCACGTAACCCGTCCCAATGACCGCAACACGCATGTTTGACCTCGTCGAGTTTCGGATTGCCCCGCGGTTTCGTGCGGTTCTGCTCTTTACGCACGCGCCGTGCGGCGGCTGCAAGGTCGATGCCGTCCCTCCCGGGGTAGGACGGCGCCAACGACGCAGCCGGCCGGTCGGCCGCGCCCTGCCCTGCTCAACGTCGCTCTCGCCCGTAGAACGCCGCGATCGATTCCACGACTTCCTCGAGCTGTTCCGCTGGCAGCTCGGGGTAGATCGGCAGACTCAAGACTTCCCTCGTGGCGAGCTCGCTCTCGGGAAGGTCCCCTTTCCGGTAGCCGAGAGGTTCGAAACACGGCTGGAGATGCAGTGGCTCCGGGTAGTAAACGGCGCTCCCGATCCCCCGGGCATCCAGATAGGCCTTGAGTTCGTCGCGCCTCGCCGCCCGGATCGTGTACTGGTTGAAGACGTGCTCGTTGATCGGCAGTCTCACCGGCGTGCGGACCTCCGGAACCGCGGCGCCCAGCAGCTGGTCGTACCTGTCCGCGTTCGCCCTCCGCCCCGCCGCCCAGCGGTCCAGGTGCGGCAACTTCGCGGAGAGAACGGCGGCCTGCAACGCATCCAGCCTCGAGTTCGTCCCCACGACCTCGTGATGGTACATCTGCCGCCCCCCGTGGACCCGGCGCTTGCGTACCATCTCGGCCAGCGCGTCGTCGTTCGTGACCACCATCCCCCCGTCCCCGAAACCGCCCAGGTTCTTCGTCGGGAAGAAGGAGAAACAACCCGCCAGGCCCACGGTCCCCGCCGCGACCCGGCGCCCATCCATCTCCTGCGTCGCGCCGATCGCCTGGGCCGCGTCCTCGATCAGCGCCAGCCCCTTCGACTCCGCCAGCGCCACGAGCGGCCGCATGTCCGCCATCTGGCCGAAGAGATGCACGACGATCACTGCCCGCGTCCGGTCCGTGATCGCCGCCCGTACGGCCGCTTCATCCAGATTGAAGGTGCCCGGCTCGATGTCCGCGAACACCGGCCGCAGGCCGGCGTTCCACACCGCGCCCGCCGTCGCGAAGAACGTGAACGCGGGAACGATCACCTCATCGCCCGGCTCCAGCCCGAGCGACTGGAGCGTCAAAAGGAGCGCGTCCGTGCCGCTCGCACACCCGATCGCATGGCGCACCCCGAGCCGCTCCGCCACCTCCGCCTCGAACCGCTCCACTTCCGGGCCGAGGATGAACTGCTGCGACGCGACCACCCGGGCCACCGCCGCATCCACTTCTTCGCGAATCGACGCGTATTGCGCCTTGAGGTCCAGAAATGGCACCGCCATCACTCGCCGTCCGCCCCCACCCCGGATCCCGCCTGCACCGCCGCGCCCCCGGCTCGGCTCCCCTCCTCGACTCCGGCCCCGCCCCGCACGAACCACTCGATCGTCCGCCGGAGCCCTTCACTCAACGAAATTTCGGGCGAGTACCCGAGCACCGCCCGCGACCGCTCCAGCGACGCCAGCGAATCCCGAACGTCCCCGGCCCGAGGCGGCGCATGCACCGCCTCCACCTCCGCCCCCGTCAGCTCCCGGATCCGCTGCCACAACAGGTTCACGCTGATCCGATCGCCACACCCCACGTTGAACACACCGCCCGCAGCGCCGGGCGCCTCGCACGCCAGCAGGTTCGCACGCACCGCATTCCCGACGTACGTGAAATCCCGCGTCTGCTCCCCATCCCCGAAGATCGTAGGCGACTCGCCCCGTAGCGCCGATACGATGAACTTCGGCACCACGGCCGCGTACTGCGACGTCGGATCCTGCCGAGGCCCGAAGATGTTGAAATACCTCAGCACGACCGTCTCCAGACCGTAGCTCTCATGGAACGCCCGGCAGTACGCCTCGCCCGCCACCTTCGACGCCGCGTACGGCGACAACGGCTGCGGAACCTGCCCCTCGTGCTTGGGCAGCTCCGCCGTGTTCCCGTACGCCGACGACGAACCGGCGAACACCACCCGCTTCACCCCTGCCGCGTGCGCCGCGCGCAGTACGTTCAACGTGCCCGTGACGTTCACCCGGTTCGTCGCCACCGGATCCTTGATGGAACGCGGCACGGACGGCAGCGCAGCCTGGTGGAGCACGTAGTCCGCTCCCCGGAACGCCCGCTCGCACAGCGCTTCGTCCTCGATCGATCCTTCGATCAGCTCGATCCGGCCGAGCACCGGCGCGAGATTCTCCCGCCGACCCGTCGAGAAGTCGTCGACCACCACCACCTCGTGCCCCGCCGATACGAGCGCCTCGACGAGATGGGAACCAATGAACCCTGCACCGCCCGTGACCACGTATCGCATATCGTCCGCCGTGAACGTTGAAGGAGCCCAGTCTGCGAAGGAAACCTATGGGCACAGATAGGTGCCGGCAACGGCAACAGCACGGCCCGTGCCGACCACCACACCGCTCCGCCCGCCCCGACGCCCCTCGGGCATTCCGACTGCGCACGTTGCATGCTATCATTCTTCCCCGACCGCCGCTGTGGCCCCGCAGGAACCGGGCTCCGGCGCGCGTTCAGGTCCGCTCATCCGGCCATGAATGTGTGGCGCCCGCGCCGCGCTGATTGCAGCGATACGCCCACATTCACGGTCCGCCCGAGCCGGTGCGGCGGCCACGACCCGATCAACCTTCGTGACCCATGGAACGCCATTCGGACACTGTTCTGGTCACCGGCGCCGCCGGCTTCATCGGAAGCCACCTCGTCGAGCACCTCCTGCGCCGCGATGATACCGTCATCGGACTCGACAACTTCGACCCGTTCTACGATCCCCGCGTGAAGCGGCGCAATCTCGAAGCCGTGTCGAGCGATCCCCGCTTCCGGCTCATCGAGGCCGACTGCGCCGATCTCGACCAGGTCGAACAGGTGCTCGGGGACACGCCCATCGATGTCATCGTTCACCTCGCGGCGAAAGCGGGCGTGCGGCCATCCCTCCTGGACCCGTTCGGCTACACCCGCGCGAACGTGGTCGGCACCCAGGTAATGCTCGAGTACGCGCGACGCCGCGGAATCCGCCGGTTCGTGTTCGGATCCTCCTCCTCTGTGTACGGGGACCGCTCCCAGGTGCCCTTCCGCGAGGATGACCCCGCCGACCGGCCGATCTCGCCTTATGCCGCCACGAAACGCGCCGGCGAGGTGATCTGCCACACCTACCACCACCTGTACGGCATCGGCATCGCCGCGCTCCGATTCTTCACCGTCTACGGCCCGCGTCAGCGGCCCGACCTCGCCATCCACAAGTTCACGGCGCTCATGGCGCGCGGCCAGCCGATCCCCGTCTTCGGGGACGGCACCACCGAGCGGGACTATACCTGGATCGACGACATCGTGGCCGGCGTCATCGCCGCCATCGACCGCTCCGCCACGACCTCGGACTTCCAGATCTTCAACCTCGGGGAGAGCCAGACCACCTCGCTCAACCGGCTGATCGAGCTGATCGCCGCCGCCCTGGGCGTCACGCCGCGCATCGAGTCCCACCCCATGCAGCCGGGTGACGTGCGGCGGACCTGCGCCGATGTGTCGAAGGCGGCCAGCCTGCTCGGCTACCGGCCGACCATGCCCGTGGAAGAAGGAATCCCCCGCTTCGTCCGCTGGTGGCTGGAGCACTACGACCACTAGCTATAGAACGGCATCGTTCTTGCACCGTCGGTCTTGCCCATCGCTCGCCGGCGGCCGCGTGATCCGACGATCCGAGCAGCCCCGGGCCGACGGGGTCAGCGGCGCGGGCGGACCGAACGGCTCGAGAACGACTGCGGACCAGGTTCCATGATCAGACCCATTCAGTGGCGGTTGCGGCCGCACTGCCCCGGAGTTCCATCCCGTGAAGCGCCCCGGGTCGTCGTCATCGTTCCGGATGCCGGCGATCGGGGCGTCATGCAGGAAGTCCTGGACTCGATCCGGCGCCAGCGGGACATCCAGTTCGAGGCCGTCGCGCTGACCGAGTCCGATCCTGCGCGCGGGCCATACGCCGCAACGGACCCGCATGAGGCCATTGCGTTCTTCCCGATCGGCCTCGTGCACGGCTTGCCGACGCTCTACAACCTGCTGCTCGCCGACACGCGGGCCGATTGCGTCTTCACCCTCCCGCCCGGCGCCGCGTTCGCCACGGAGCACGGGCTCGCCCGCATGGTCGAGGCGCTGGATGCGGAGCCCACGGCCGCCCTCGCGCTCACCGCCGCGTCTCGGACGCCGCTGCCCGCGCCGGGGGCGCCGCCGGCCACACGATCCACCCCCCGGCGGGCATCGTCCTGTCGGCGCAGCGAGCCGCCGAACCTGTTCATTTCCTTGATGCGCGGGTCCTACGCACTTCGCCTCGGCGTGCTCGCCCGCTGCGCGGCGATCCGCGCTCTCGGAGGACTCGATCCCCGATTCCCGACGACCGGCGAGCGCTTGCTCTGGCTCCGCCTGCTCCTCACGCACGACGCGCTGCGGGTGCGGGAACCGATCCTGACCCGGATGATGTCCGCCGCCTCCGCTCTCGACCTCCCGGCCTCGGGTCCCGCGTCCGAGGAGCTCGCCATGTTGCACGAACTGAAGTCTTTCGCTCCGCCCGACCCCCGGGTGAGCCACGCCATCGGCCGGGCCATCGACCGGTGGATCCGCCACCGCGCTCACAGCACGCCAGGGCAGCCATGGAGCCGCCCCCGCTCGGCTGTACCCGGCTACCGCCGCGCGCCGCGCGTCCTTGTGCACGGATCCGGAAACGCCTAAGATTTCACAGTAATGCGTATATTGATCACTGGCGCGTCGGGATTCCTCGGGTCGCACCTCTGCGACCGCTTCCTCGCCGATGGCCACGAGGTCATCGGTATGGACAATTTCATCACCGGCACGTACGACAACCTCGCGCACCTCGAGGACAATCCCCGGTTCACGTTCATTCGTCACGACGTCACGAAGTTCATCGACATCGATGGCCCTCTGGATGGCGTGCTCCACTTCGCGAGCCCGGCCAGCCCGGTGGACTACCTCGAGCTCCCCATCCAGACGCTGAAGGTCGGTAGCCTCGGCACGCACAACGCCCTGGGCCTCGCCAAGGCGAAGGGCGCCCGGTTCCTCCTCGCTTCCACTTCCGAGGTCTACGGCGATCCCGAGGTCCACCCTCAGCCCGAGTCCTATTGGGGGAACGTCAACCCCGTAGGACCGCGCGGCGTGTACGACGAGGCCAAGCGCTTCGCCGAAGCCATGACGATGGCGTACCACCGCTATCATGGCGTGGACACGCGCATCGTCCGGATATTCAACACCTACGGCCCGCGCATGCGGCCGCAGGACGGTCGCGTGGTCTCCAATTTCATCGTCCAGGCCCTGCGAGGCGATCCGCTCACGGTCTACGGCGACGGCCGCCAGACCCGGTCTTTCTGCTACATTGCGGATCAGGTGGAGGGCATCTACCGCCTCTTCCACTCCGACTACAACGAGCCGGTCAACATCGGCAACCCTTCCGAGTTCACCGTGCTCGAGCTCGCCCAGCTCGTTCTGGAGCTCACCGGAAGCTCTTCCCAGATCGAGTTCCGGCCGCTGCCCGCCGACGACCCCAAGGTCCGGCGTCCGGACATATCGCTGGCTCGGCGCGTTCTCGGGTGGGAACCGACCATCTCTCTGGAAGAGGGTCTGCGCCTGACCATCCCCTACTTCCGGGCACTGGTCGAACGGACGGGCGCCGCCGCCCGGTCTCTCTGACCACCCGGCGCCGCGTACCAGCATCCCCGTCCACATCCACGGCTCATATTTCGGGCGACGTCGTCGCTGCCCCGCTCCGCGCCCGTCGGCAAGCTCCATCGCTGCCGCAGGATTCGGTGCGCCGACCTCCATGCCCATCCGCCCGCTGCACCGCTATCCCGTTGTGAGATCACCTCCGGCACGATTTGTGCATCCACCCTGTCACACCCATTCCAACATGGTCCCGTATCGCGCCAAGGAGTCGTTTCATGTCTCCCGAATCGCTCCCCGTGAAACTACGTCAGGCTCGCCGTACCATGTCTCTCGCCGAAGCCGCTGAGCGATCCGGGATCCCGGAACATCGCATCCGGATGTACGAGGAGGGGGAGCGACAGCCGTACCGCAAGACGCTGAAGCGGCTGGCCGAAGCGTACGGCGTCCCGATCCAGGAATTCCTTGGCAACGGCGAGGCGACCAGAAGCGGGCGCAAGACCCAGGCTCCCGCGGCGCAACCCCGGCGCCGGCGTCGCCGCCCTCGTGCGCACCTGACCGCCACCGGGAGCAC
Organism: uncultured bacterium; assembly: GCA_937907535.1. Lineage (GTDB taxonomy): Bacteria > Gemmatimonadota > Gemmatimonadetes > Longimicrobiales > RSA9 > CALCID01. Next base: position 122,854 of record CALCID010000084.1, read on the forward strand.
GCTCCAGATTCCCGTGGAAGTGGAAAACGGTCAGGTGGTGAGGCTGGTGATCGAGCTCGTGATCAGGCCGCAATCGACCGGGGTCACGACGTCCGATTCGACCATCGAATCGGATGCCGTGACCGATGGCCGGGCCGGAGCCGCACGCGACCTCGACACCGATCGGCCCCGCGGGGAGACGCCCGCTCGGAAGGACCCGTGGCCGGCCCGCGTACCCGCCTTTGGGGCACCGTCCAACGCCCATGGACTCCGGTCCCCCATTGCCGCGGCCCCGTCCGATCCCACCAGGTCGGCGCCGTCGGACGCCCGGGACCCCCTCATGGAGTTCCGCCGCGCCTATCGCGAGTTCCGACGGGACAAAAAATAAGGAGCCCCGATCTCGGCTCGGGGCTCCGACTGGCTCAGTTTCCGGCTAGGGCCAGGGGCGGGGCTGTCGCGTTCCCCGGGGCCCACGCCGGGCCGCTCAGGCCGACCACATTCTCCCGCGCGTGGCCGCGGGTGGCATTTCGCGTGTCCACGACCAGCGGGGCGTGCGCCACGACGAAGCCGTAGTCCACGTTGCTGTGGTCGGTCGTGATCACGACGCAATCGGACGCGCGGAGCTCTTCCTCCGTGAGCGGCACGCTCGTCCGGGCCATCCCTTCCTCCCGAATCTCGTGCACGAACGGATCGTGGTAGCGCACGACCGCGCCCTTCTCCTCCAGCAGCCGCATGACGTCCAGCGCCGGGCTCTCGCGGATGTCGTCCACATCCTTCTTGTACGCGACCCCGAGCACGAGGATCTGGCTGCCGTGCACCGCCTTCTTCACCCGGTTCAACGCATCCTGCACCTTCGTTACGACGTAGTGCGGCATCTCGGCGTTGACCTCGCCCGCCAACTCGATGAACCGCGTCTTGTAGTTCAGCGTCTTCATCTTCCAGGCGAGGTAATGCGGATCCAGCGGGATGCAGTGACCGCCGATCCCCGGGCCGGGCACGAACTTCATGAAGCCGAAGGGCTTCGTCGCCGCGGCCTCGATCGCCTCCCACACGTCCACGCCGAGCCGATCCGCGACCTGCGCCATTTCGTTCACCAGCGCAATGTTGACCGCGCGGAACGTGTTCTCCAGCAGCTTCGTCAGCTCCGCCACTTCCGTCGAGCTGACCGGCACGACCTTCTGGATGACCCGCGAATACAATGCGGCGCCCATCTCGACGCAGGCCTCCGTGATCCCGCCGATCACCTTCGGCGTCTCCCGGATCCCCCACACCGTGTTCCCCGGATCGACCCGCTCCGGGCTGAAGCAGAGGAAGAAATCCCGTCCCACCTTCAGCCCCCGCGCCTCCAGCTTCGGCAGCATCAGCTCGCGGGTGGTGCCGGGGTACGTCGTCGACTCCAGGATGATCAACTGACCGGGGCGCAGCACACGGGCCACGGCCTCCGTCGCGGCCACCACGTAGCTCACATCCGGGTCCCGCGTCTTGGAGAGCGGTGTAGGCACGCAAATCGAAATCGCATCGCATTCGGCAAGGCGATCCATGTCGAGCGTCGCCTCCATCCGACCATCCGCAACGAGCTCGGCAACGACGTCGTCGGACACGTCCTGGATGTGCGACCGCCCCGAGTTCACCGTCTGCGCCACCGCAGCCGACACCTCGAAACCGAGAACGCGCTGTGCACCCCGCGCGAGCTCGACGGCCAGCGGTAGCCCAACGTACCCGAGACCCACTACGCCGCAGACCGCGCGTCCCGAATCGATGCGTTCCCGGAGCGCCTTCTTCGCATCGGATGCCTCTGCGATCATCGTCTGTCTCCCATCGATTGGTTCCAACGTGCTTGCGCCTTCCATGCCCTTGCCGGAAACGCCTACAACACGCCCTGGCTCCGGCGCCATATCCCTGCGGCGCGGCCATGCCCCGCGCCAAAGTATGCTGCCAATCCCTGGACCAGACCCGGAATCGTGTGGGGATTCGCCTCGACCTGAACAGGGAGCCCGCATGTCCGGGCTGTCTCCGATGTGATCGGACCGATGGTCGCCACGATCGCGCCCCCGGTTTCGGCACCGACGCTCTGGACCCACCCCTCCACCGTCGAGGACGACGTGAACGTGATGACGTCCACTTCCCCCTGAATGACCCGACTCCGCATGACCCCGGCCCCGTGTGCTTCCGGAACGGTCCGGTACGCGACCACATCATCGACATGCGCGCCCCTCGCGCGCAACTCATCCGGCAACACCGCTCTCGCACCCGCTGCACGGGCCAGCAGGATCCGCGCGCCCCGCACGTCCGCAGCTTTGAGCATCGCTTCGAGCACGCCCTCCGCTACGTGCGTCGAAGGGACCACATCCGCCCGAATCCCGCACCCCGCAAGGGCCGCCGCCGTGGCGGGTCCGACGCACGCGACCCGCGCGTTCCCGAACGCCCGCGCATCGCGCCCGACGGATTCCAGCGCCCGCCAGAACCGCTCGACGCCGTTCGCCGACGTGAAGACCACCCAGTCGTAGGACTCGAGCGATCGCGCCGCGGCCAGTAGCGGCTCGGGGTCCGCGGGATCCTCGATGCGAATCGTCGGAAAGATGACCACCTCGGCGCCCAGCGCCTCCAACGCTTCCACCAGTTCTGCAGCCTGGGCCCGCGTCCGGGTCACCACGATCCGAAGTCCTTGCAGCGGCCGCCGCTCTCCGGCATCGCCCACCGGCCCGCGCTCCACCGTCTCGCCGACCATTACGAGTACCGGGCCGTACCAGCCGCGCCGCTCCACCTCCGCCACCACATCCATCAGCCGGCTCACGAGCGCACGCTGGCCCGACGCGCCCGGTCGTTCGATCACACAGAGCTCCGTATCCGGCGCCCACCCCTCCCTCACGAGTCGCTCCACCACCGTGGCCAGCGCCATCGTGTGGGACTCGATCAGCAGGGTACCCGTACCGATCGCTGACACTTCCCACGTCCGGGCAGAAGTTCCTCCGACCGCGCCGGGATCCGGACGCGTGAGCACCACGGTGTCCGCCGATTCGCCGGCCGTGATGGGAAAACCTGCCAACACCGGCGCCGCGATCGCTGCCGTCACCCCGGGCACCAGCTCGCACGGCACCCCCCGCGCCCTGAGCGCCCGGGCCTCCCACGCGCCTTCGGAGAACACGTACGGATCGCCAGCGATCAGCCGGACGACCGTCTCCGCCCGCGCCGCCGCCTCCGCAAGCACCTGCACCGTCCCTGCCCGGCCCGCTTCACACCGCTGCCCACCCCCACCGACCGGTACCACCTCCGCCCCGAAACCGATCAACCCCCGGATCCCATCCCCGACCGCCTCGTCGCATACCACCACGTCCGCATTCGCAAGGAGGCGCGCGGCCCGAAGCGTCAGGAGCCCGGAATCTCCCGGACCGGCACCCACAACATAGACGACGCCCAAGCTCCCTTGCCTCCTCGACAACGAACTCCCCCTTGCGAAGCCCGACCCCAACCCATCGAAATGTGAAAGCGGCGCCAGGCACCTCATCCCGGTGCCGGGCGCCGCCACGCCGGTCTCATCCGTACGACTCGCCTCAAACGGCCTTCCGAATCTTGCCGGCCGATATGCACCGTGTGCACACCCGGACGTGCTTCCGCGTGCCGTTGTCCGTGACCACGTGGACCCGCTTCAGATTCGGCAGCCACCGCCGACGGGTCTTGTTGTTCGCGTGGCTCACGTTGTTGCCCACGCCTGGGCCCTTCCCGCAAACATAACACGTGCGAGCCATGACTCCCCTCTCGCTTCGATCTCCAGTTCGCTCGCGCCCCCGCACCGGCTCGCACCCCATGACGGAACCCGGGGCCGCGACCGGCTATGCGTCACTCCGACGCGGGAGTGCTCCCCCCGACCCGCGCCCGGATCGCCTCCAGGAACGTCGTCGCAAACAACACTTCCGCCTTCTGCCCCTCACCCTGGATCGCGCCCGACGCCTCCCAGGCAGCCACCACCGAATCCGTCATCTGATGCACCCGCCCGAGCACATCCACCGGATCGCCGGACTGGACCGCGAACCCCTCCGCCACAAGGGCATCGCTCATCTTCACCAGATACGGACTGCCAGACGGAAGCTCCACCCAGAACGCCTGCTCCCCGACCCGGCCCGCAACACGCAGTCCACTCAGGTTCACGGTCTGGCCAACGTACTGCGCTACGTTCGCTTCGAACTCCTCGGCAGTGACCGACGCGCCCGCCGACTCGGTCGTCTCTTCAGTGGTCGTCTCGACCATCGCGACCGTGCTCGGCTCGCTCGTAACCGCCAGCCACACCATGAACGCAGCCACCACTACGATGGCCGCAAACATCCACAGCTTCGTGTACAGGCTCCCGGGCGCGCTCCGCCCCGCTTCCGTCTTTGCCATGGCAGTTACTCGACGAGTTCGATGATCGCTACATCGGCGGCATCACCGGCGCGATGGCCCAACTGCAGTACGCGGGTATAGCCGCCCGGCCGTTCCGCGTACCGCGGACCCAGCTCGTTGAACAGCTTCGCCAGCGCAGTACGATCCTGGATCTTCCGCGCCACGAGCCGGCGCGAATGCAGATCGCCACGCTTCGCCTTTGTTATAAGCGGTTCCGCGTACCTCCGCAACTCCTTCGCCTTCGCAACCGTCGTCTCGATCCGCCCATGCAGGATCAACGAAGTCGCGAGATTCCGCAGCATCGACTCCCGATGCTCGGCGGTCCGCGAAAAATGCCGCCCCTTCTTCCGGTGCCTCATTTACGCCTGCTCCTCGTCGGCCGCTTTCGCCACCTCGGCGTCCCCTTCACCCCCGGCGCTCGATTCGTCCAGGAGATACAGCTCGCCATCTTCCCCTTCCTCCAGCTTCATCCCGAAGTGGAGATTGTGATCCTCGAGGAACTGGCGAATCTCCTCCAGCGACTTCACACCGAAGTTCTCGATGCTCAACATCTGCTCCTCGGTGCGCTTCACCAGGTCGCCGAGCGTGATGATGTTCTCCTTCTTCAGAGAATTGACCGACCGGACCGACAGCTCCGCCAGCTCCTCGATCGGCCGGCGGAACAGCTCCCGCAGCGGCACCGGCACGCGCACCGCACCCGGCACGGGCGGCTGCGGCTCCGCCGTCTCGCCGAACCGCAGCATGTACTCCAGGTGCTTGCGCGCCAGCTCCGCCGCATACGCCAGCGCATCTTCCGGCTGGATGCTGCCGTTCGTCTCCACCAGCAGCGTCAGCCGATCGAAGTCCGTCCGGTCGCCAACCCGCGTGTCTTCCACCGTGAAGTTCGCCCGCAACACCGGGTTGTAGATCGAGTCGATGCGCACCAGGTCATGCGGCGCACCCTTCGTCAACGGGTGCTGGTCGGCCATGACGAAGCCGCGCCCACGGTTCACGTACAGGACCATGTTCATCTCCCGATCGTCCTGCAGCGTGAACAGATGATGATCCGGGTTCACGATCCGCACCGCGCCCGTCTTCTCGATCGCGCGCGCCGTCACCGGCCCCGCCTTCGTGACCCGGAGCTCCAGCTCCGCCTGGTCCTGGTCCCCATCCAGCACCAGCACCAGCATCTTCAGATTCTGGATGATCTGGTGCACGTCCTCCACCACCCCCGGAACCGTCTGGTGCTCATGGAGGACACCGTCCATCCGGAACGCCCAGACCGCCGCCCCGGGCAGCGACGAGAGAAGGACCCGGCGTACCGTGTTGCCCAACGTCTGCCCGAACCCACGCTCGAGCGGCGAGATGACGAACTGCGCCGTCCGGCCGTCCTCCGACCGACGGGCCACCTCTACCCGCTGCGGCAACACCAATCCCGTGAGATCTAGCTCCACGGCCTACCTCCCCGGCCTCCGGCCGGCTGGTCGTCTTCGAATTCGCCTCGACCCGTATCGCCTCGCCAGCTCCCGGGCAGCCCGCCTTACTTGGAGTACAGCTCCACGATGAGCTGCTCCTGGACCGCCAGCGGGATGTCCGCACGGCTCGGCCGCTCCAGCACCCGACCCGTACGCGTACCCTCATCGACCGCCAACCAGTTCACCATCGGCGGCCGACTCTTCGATTCCAGCGACGCCTGCACCGGCAACAGATCCTTCGATCCGGCCTTGATTCGGATCTCATCCCCAGGCCGCACCTGGTAGCTCGGAATGTCCACGATCCGGCCATTCACCTCGACGTGCCGGTGCTGCACGAGCTGACGCGCCTGCTTCCGGCTCGACGCGAAACCGAGCCGGTACACAATATTGTCCAGCCGCGTCTCCAACATCACCAGCAGGTTCTCGCCCGTCACCCCCGACTGCTTCGCCGCCCGATCGAACAGCGTCCGGAAGTAACGCTCCGAGACCCCGTAAATCCGCTTGACCTTCTGCTTCTCGCGGAGCTGCTGCGCGTAATCCGATACCTTCCGCCGCCGCGCCTGCGCCACACCATGCTGGCCCGGCGCATAGTTCCGCCGCTCAATGGGGCACTTCTCCGTGTAACACTTCGTCCCCTTGAGGAACAGCTTCTGCCCCTCACGGCGACAGAGCCTGCAGACCGGTCCCGTATAACGACCCATGCGTACCGTCTTCTCCTGTCTTCCCGTCGTCCAGACTGCCGCGACTTCCTCCCGCCCGACGGTCGTGGCGGTTTACGTCGCCTCCACCAGAATCAGACCCGCCGCTTCTTCGGCGGCCGGCAACCATTGTGCGGAATCGGCGTCACATCCCGGATCGAGCGGATCTGCAACCCCGCACTCGCAAGCGCCTGGATCGCCGACTCGCGCCCGCTCCCCGGCCCCTGCACCCGCACGTGGACCCGCTTCATCCCGAGATTGACCGCCTCCCGCGCAACCTGCTCGGCAGCCACCGTCGCCGCGAACGGCGTGGACTTCTTCGAGCCCTTGAAACCCGCCTTCCCGGCGCTACCCCACACCACCACGTTCCCCGCCAGGTCCGTGATGGTCACCAGCGTGTTGTTGAACGTCGCCTTGATGTGCGCGACGCCCTCAGCGTCAACCTGCTTCCGCGTGCGCTTCGGCCGCGAGCCTTTCTTCGGATTCGCCATTCCCGCTCCGTGCCTCGTTCGAGCCTCGGTCCCGCCCGCCGTGCCTCACACGACGGCCCTAGCCTGGACCACGATCCCGAGACTACTTCTTCGGCGGCTTCTTCTTCCCCGCAATCGCCCGCCGCGGACCCTTGTGCGTCCGCGCGTTCGTGTGCGTCCTCTGCCCCCTCACCGGCAGCCCACGGCGATGCCGCAGACCCCGGTAGCAGCCGATGTCCATCAGCCGCTTGATGTTCATCGAGACCTCGGTACGAAGCGCGCCCTCCACCTTGTACTGGTTCTCGATGACCCGACGCAGCCGGTTCACCTCGTCATCCGTCAGCTCGTGCACCCGACGCGACGACTGGACACCCGTCTGCTCCAGTATCTTCTGCGCCGTCGTGTGGCCGATCCCGTAAATGTACGTGAGCGCTACCTCTACTCGCTTGTTCCGCGGTAGATCCACACCTGCGATACGCGCCATGCCCTTACCCCTGCCGCTGCTTGTGACGCGGGTTCTTCTTGCAGATGACCCGCACGACCCCCCGGCGTCGGATCACCTTGCAATGCTCACAGATCGGCTTCACGCTGCTTCGTACCTTCATAGCCTGTTACCCCGGTTTCTCGGACAGCTATTTAATATACCAGGCATCGCAAGCCAGATCAAGGTCGTACCACCCTCGTCCAACCCGCACCCGGCCGTGTCTCCCTCGATCCATCACCTGGTGAGCACCCGGACGCCGTCCTCCACGATCGCGACCGTGTGCTCGAAATGCGCGCTCCGCCGACCATCCACGGTGGCAACGGTCCAGCGGTCCTTCAACGTACGGACTTCGCTCGAGCCCTCGTTGATCATGGGCTCTATGGCCAGCACCATCCCCGGCAGGAGTCGCAGCCCCCGGCCCGGCCGGCCGAAATTCGGAACCTGCGGCTCCTCGTGCGGCTCCCGGCCGATCCCGTGCCCCACCAGCTCACGCACGACGCTGTAGCCCGCCGCAGTCGCCGTCTCGTAGATCGCGTGGCCAATGTCCCCGAGCCGGTTCCCGGGCCGCGCCTTTTCTATGCCCCGCTCCAGCGCCAGCTTCGTGACCTCCAGGAGCCGCTGGGCCTCCGCGTCGATGGTCCCCACCGGAAGCGTCCGCGCGGCGTCGGCGTACCACCCGTCGAGGCGCACGCCCACATCCACGCTCACGATGTCACCCTCCCGGAGGAAGCGGCGCGGACTGGGTATGCCGTGGACGACCTCGTCGTTCACGGACACGCACGCGGACGCCGGAAACCCGTAGAGTCCCTTGAACGCCGGCTCCGCGCCCGGGTGGCTCCGGATGAACTCCTCGGCGAATTCGTCCAGCTCGGCCGTCGACATCCCCGGCCGGACATGGGCAGGGAGCTCCACGAAGAACGCGGCGAGGATCCGCCCGGCCTGCTCGATGGCGTCGATCTCGGCACGGGTGCGCAGGTGGATCACGACTCGAGCGCCTTCCGGACGGCGAGGTTCACCTGCTCCACGGTGCCGTTCCCATCCACGTAGTGCACCGGCGTGTCGCTCCCCTCGTAATACGCGATCACCGGCGCGGTCTGCTGCTGGTACACCTCGAGGCGACGTCGCACGGTGGCCGCGTCGTCGTCCGCCCGCTCCACGAGCGCGCTACCACACGCGTCGCACACCCCCGCTTCCCGCGGCGGCTCGAAGTACACGTTGTAGACCGCGCCGCAGTTCGGACACAGCCGCCGGCCGCTGAGCCGCTTCACCAGCACATCGGCCGGCACGTCGATAACCACGACCGCGTCCAGCGGCAGCCCCATTTCCGCCAGCATCTCGTCGAGCGCCCGCGCCTGTTCCACCGTGCGCGGGAACCCATCCAGGATGAAGCCCTGCCCGCGCTCGCCAGCCGAACCGCCGCCCGCGGCGATCGCCTCCCGGGCCAGATCCAGGATGATCGCATCCGGCACGAGCTCGCCCGCATCCATGTACGCCTTCGCCGCGAGCCCGAGCGGCGTCCCCCGCCGGACCGCGTCCCGGAGCAGGTCGCCCGTGGCGATCCGGGGAATCCCGTACTGCTCGGAAAGCAGCGCCCCCTGGGTTCCCTTCCCGGCCCCGGGAGCCCCAAGCAGAATCAGGTTCATCCGTCCGCTTGCCTCCACCTCGCCCGGTGCCTCACAGCCCGAACCGGGGCCGGAGTCGAGACTCCGCGCCCCGGCCCGCGCCTCGCACCGCTGAGAATCCCGTACAGCCCGACCTCACATGTACCGCTGCCGGCCCCGGAACCGGACCCGCCCCTTCTTCATGAACCCTTCGTAATGCCGGAGCAGCATGTGCTGCTGCATCTGCTGCACCGTGTCCAGCGCCACGCCGACCACGATCAGCAGCGAGGTCCCGCCGAAGAAGAAGGTCTGGATGTTGAAAATGTCGAAGATCCAGAATGGCAGCAGCGCGATCACCGCCAGATAGATCGAGCCCGGAAGCGTGATCCGGCTCAGCACCCAGTCGATGTACTCCGCGGTGCGCGCACCCGGCTTCACGCCCGGAATGAACGCGCCCTGCTTCTTCAGGTTCTCCGCCAGGTCGACCGGGTTGAAGATGATCGCCGTGTAGAAGTACGTGAAGAAGACGATCAGGACGGCGTACGTCAGGTAGTACAGCCAGTTGTTCGGCTGGAACAGATCCGACACCGCCCGGATGAACCCGACGTTGCTGAACGCCGCGATCGTCCCGGGAACGATGATGATCGACTGGGCGAAGATGATCGGCATCACGCCGGCCGAGTTGATCCGCAGCGGGATGAAGCTCTTCTGCCCTTCGCGGATCCGGCCGCGCCCCATCACCTTCCGCGGGATCTGCACCGGGATCTTCCGCGCCGCCATGGTCATGGCCACCACGCCCGCCACCACGCCGACCATCACGGCCAGCAGCACGATCAGCGAGACCGGCCCGATCACGCCCGCGACCAGCGACTCCCACGTCCGCGCGATCGCCGCCGGGAAGCCCTCGATGATCGAGAAGAAGATCAGGAGCGACATCCCGTTGCCCACGCCGCGCTCCGTGATCTGCTCACCGAACCACATCACCAGCACGGCGCCCATGGTGAGCACCAGCGCGGTCGTGAACAGGAACCCGAAGCCAGGCGAGAGCACAGCCCCCTGGATGCTCTGCAGGAAGACGGCGTAGCCGTACGCCTGGATGAACGCCAGCCCGACCGTGGCGTAGCGCGTCCATTGCGTGATCTTCTTGCGACCCTCTTCCCCTTCGCGCTGGAGCTTCTCGATCGTCGGGATCACCGCCGCGAGCAGCTGGAACATGATGCTCGCGGAAATGTACGGCATGATCCCCAGCGCGAAGATCGTGGCCCGGGAGAGCGCGCCGCCCACGAACATGTCGTAGACGCCGAACAACGTCCCCTGCAAAGCCCTGAACTCTTCCTGCAGCCCGCTCACGTCCAGCCCGGGCACGGCGATGTGCGCCCCCACCCGGTAGATGAGCAGGATCATGAGCGTGAAGAGGATCTTCTCCTTCAGCTCAGGGACTTTGAACAGGTTGGGGATCGGGTTGGCCATGAATTCAGCTCTCCAACAATTCTACGGACCCGCCAGCCGCCTCGATCTTGCTCCGGGCCGAAGCGCTCACCGCATGCACCCGGACAACGACCTTCCGCCGGATCTTGCCGTCCCCGAGCACCTTGACCGGCCGGCCCGTGCCCAGGTCGATCAGCCGGTACGCGTGCAGCACCTCCGCCGTGATCGTCTCCTCTTCGACCCGATCCAGGTCCCGGAGGTTCACGATCTCGTAGACCTTCCTGAACCGGTAGTTGTTGAACCCACGCTTCGGAATGCGCCGCTGCAAGGGCATCTGGCCGCCCTCGAAGCCACGCGGCGTGTTTCCGCCCGAGCGGGCCTTGTGACCCTTGTGCCCCCGCCCGCTCGTCTTCCCGATCCCCGACCCCGGACCACGGCCCACCCGCTTCGCGGCCCGGTGGGCGCCCTCCGGGCGACGGAGGTTGCTCAGCTTCGTCATTACGCCTCGCCTCCGCCCAGCTCCTCGACCTCGACCAGATGCTGGACCTGGAAGATCATCCCACGGATGGCCGGAGTATCTTTCTGCACGACCGAACGCTGGTGCCCCCTCAGCCCCAGCGCCCGAAGGGTCGCACGGTGCTTGGACATCCGGCCAATGCCGCTCCGGACCTGCGTGATCCGCAGCAGCCCCGCCGACTCCGTTCTCACTTCCTTCTTAGCCACGGCGTACCCCCAGTTCTTCCACCGAGATCCCTCGCTCGGCCGCAACCTGCTCCGGAGTCACCAGCTCCTTGAGCCCGGCCATCGTGGCCCGCACCATGTTGATCGGGTTGTTCGAGCCAAGGCTCTTCGTCAGCACGTCCGTGATCCCGGCCGCCTCGAGCACCGCGCGCACCGGCCCACCGGCGATCACGCCCGTACCCGGACGCGCCGGCTTCAGCAGTACGCGACCGGCACCATGGTGCCCCAGCACCTCGTGGGGGATCGTGCCATCGATCAGCGGCACCTCGATCATCTCGCGCCGCGCCTGCTCGAGGCCCTTCCGGATCGCCTCCGATACCTCGTTCGCCTTCCCCAGCGCGATCCCGACGTGCCCGTCCCGATCCCCGACCGCCACCAGCGCAGTGAACGAGAACCGGCGTCCGCCCTTCACGACCTTCGCCACGCGGTTCACGAACACCACGTTCTCGACCAGCTCCGCATCCGGCCGGGGACGACGGCCGCTCGCGCCGCCTCGCTGCTCTCTCGCCATGCGTTACTTCTCCTCGCCCCTCCAGGCGTAGCCCTAGAACTCGAGTCCGCCGGCGCGCGCGCCTTCGGCAAACGCGGCGACACGCCCATGATAGAGATAACCGCCGCGATCGAACACGACCCGCTGCACCCCGATCGCCTTCGCCCGCTCCGCCAGCAGCTTCCCGGCCTCGCGGCTCAGATCCGTCTTCGTCGTCTCCGGGTTCTCCCGCAGCGCCTTCAGCTCCGGCGCCTGCGTCGAAACACCGACCAGGACCTTCCCGCTCACATCGTCGACGAGGTGCCCCTGAATGTGCTTCAGCGAGCGGAACACCACCAGCCGCGGACGACCCGGATGACCTGCGATCTTCTTCCGCACCCGACGGTGCCGCCGCGCACGGCGCACCCGCCGCTCCTCTGCATTCTTTATGATCGCCATCGCTCAGATCCCCCGCGACTACTTCGAGCCCGCCTTGCCGGCCTTCCGCCGGACCTGTTCACCCTGATACCGGATCCCCTTGCCCTTGTACGGCTCCGGCGGACGCACCGCCCGAATCTCCGCGGCCGTCTGCCCGACCCGTTCCTTGTCCATACCCTCGATCACGATCACCGTAGGACTCGGCGTCGTGATCGTGATACCCTCGGGTTCCGGATACTCCACCGGGTGCGAATAACCCACGTTCAGCACCAGCACGTTCCCCTTCTTCTCCGCCCGGTACCCGACCCCGACCAGCTCCAGCGTCTTCCGGAAGCCCTCGACCGTGCCGTGCACCATGTTCGCGAGCAACGCCCGCGTCAGACCGTGGAACGCCCGGTGCGTCTTCGCGTCAGACTGCCGCTCCACCACGATCCGCCCGTCGTCCACCCGGATCGAGACCTCCGGACGGAAGGTCCGCTGCAACTCGCCCTTCGGACCCTTCACCCGTACCGTCGCCCCGTCGACCGTGACCGTCACCCCGGCCGGAATCGGGATCGGCTGCTTCCCAATGCGCGACATCGTTCCTCCCGCTTACCAGACCAGGGCCACCACTTCGCCGCCAATGTTCCGCGCCCGGGCCTCCCGGTCCGTCATCAGGCCCTGCGACGTCGACACAATGGCGATCCCCAGCCCGTTGCGTACCCGCGGCAGCGTCTTCGCCCCCGCGTAGATTCGCCGGCCAGGCCGCGATACACGCTCCAGATTCCGGATCACCGGACGCCCGTTGTAATACTTCAGGTAGATGCGGAGCACCCCGTGACGCCCGTCGTCGAGGTGCTTGTAATCGTGGATGAAGTGATTCTCCTTGAGGATCCGGGCAATCTCGGTCTTCATCTTCGACACCGGCATGTCGACCCGACGATGCCGCGCATGACCCGCATTGCGCAGCCGCGTCAACATGTCGGCGATCGGATCGGTCATCATCGCTTCTGCGTCTCCTATAGTATCCGGCTCCCCGCCGGACTTGTAGGAATCGATTCGGTGCCTACCGCACCGGCCCCGCGCGCCGTTCCCGCCGCGCAGGACCCGACATCACCAGCTCGCCTTGCGAACGCCGGGGATCTCCCCCCTCAGGGCCATCTCCCGGAAGCAAATCCGGCATATCCCGAACTTCCGCAGGAACCCCCGCGGACGCCCACACCGCGTGCAGCGGTTCCGCTGCCGCACCGCAAACTTCGGCTTCCGCTTCGACTTCTCGATCAGCGCTTTCCTCGCCATGTCCCTCTCGTCGTGGACCGGGGCTATGCCTCGGATTAGTCTTCCAGACCCGAACCGTCGACCACTACAGGCGTCATCCCGCGGAACGGCAGGCCCATCTCCCGCAGCAGCGCCATCGCCTCATCGTCCTTGTCCGTCGACGTGACGATGACGATGTCCATCCCGTGGATCTTCTGGACGCGATCGTAGTCGATCTCCGGGAAAACCATCTGCTCCTTGATCCCGAGCGAGTAGTTCCCCCGTCCGTCGAACGACCGCGTCGGCAGACCACGGAAATCCCGGATCCGCGGAATCGCGATGTTCACCAGCCGGTCGAGGAACTCGTACATCCGATGCCGCCGCAGCGTGACCATCGCCCCCACCGGCATCCCCGCGCGCAACGCGAAGTTCGAGATCGACTTCCGTGCCCGCGTGACCACCGGCCGCTGCCCGGTGATCAGGCCGAGCTCCTCCACGACCGAATCGAGTAGCTTCGGGTTCTTCGGCGCTTCGCCCAGACCCACGTTGACCACGATCTTCACCAATCGCGGCACCTCGTACGGGTTCCGGTAGCCGAACTCCTCCATCAGCCGCGGACGTACCCTCTGCTCGTAGTGCTTCTGAAGCCTGGGCTTCGCCTGGGTGATCATATGCTATGCGCTCGCCTTCGGTATCGGATTGCCGCTCCGAACCGAAATCCGCTCCTTGGTTCCATCCTTGCCGATCCGCGTCCGAACCCGGGTCGGCTCTCCAGTCGACGGGTCAATCAGCATCACGTTCGACGCATGGATCGGTGCCTCGAACGTCACGATCCCACCCTCCGGATTCTCCGTGGTGGGCCGCATGTGACGCTTCCGGAGATTCACGCCCTCGACGACGACGCGGTTCTCCTTCGGAATCACCCGCAGCACCGTGCCTTCCTTCCCGGCGTCGTTGCCCCGCATGACCCGCACACGGTCACCGCGCCGGACGTGCATCTTCCGGTGCTTGCGCGACTCCTCGCCCTTCGGCCGCTGTCCGCGGCCTCCGATCGTCCTCCGGGCCATCTCAGATCACCTCCGGCGCGAGAGAGACGATCTTCATGAACCGCTTCTCGCGCAGCTCCCGGCCTACCGGGCCGAAAATACGCGTCGCCCGAGGCTCCCCTGCATCGTTGATGATGACCGCCGCGTTGTCGTCGAACCGGATGTACGACCCATCCCTGCGACGCATCTCCTTCGACGTCCGCACCACGACCGCCTTCGCCACGTCCCCCTTCTTCACCGTGCCGTTCGGGAGCGCGTCCTTGATCGCGACGACGATGACGTCACCGACACGCGCGTAGCGCCGCTTCGAACCGCCCAGCACCCGAATGCACTTCGCGCGCTTGGCGCCGGAATTGTCGGCGATCTTGACCATCGATTCCTGCTGAATCATCGCCGCCTCACTTCGCCCGCTCTATGATCTCGACCACGCGCCACCGCTTCAGCTTCGACAGCGGCCGCGTCTCCATGATCCGGACAACGTCGCCCACACGCGCCGAGTTCTCCTCGTCGTGCGCGTGGTACTTCTTCGTACGAACCACCTGCTTCGAGTACAGCGGATGCGAGACCCGCCGCTCCACGGCCACGACCACCGTCTTGTTCATCTTGTCGCTGACCACGGTGCCGATACGCACCTTCCGGCGGCCCCTCGTGTTCTCCGTCGTCATATCAGCCATTGGCCTTCGCCCGCTTCCGCTCGTTCAGGATCGTCTTCATCCGCGCCACATCACGACGGAGCTTCCGGATCAATGCCGGATTCTCGAGCTGCTGCGTCGCGGACCGAAACCGCAACCGGAACAGCTCCTCCCGCGCCTCCGCGATCCGCTGCTGGATCTCTTCGTCCGTCAGCTCCCTGATCTCCGCCGCGTTCATGCGCTACCTCCTTCGGCCACGGTCTCACGCACCACGACACGGCACTTGACCGGAAGCTTCGCGGCGGCCAGCTCGAACGCACGGCGCGCGACCGGTTCGGCCACCCCCTCGAGCTCGAACATCACCCGACCCGGCTTCACCACCGCAACCCAGTACTCGGGATTCCCCTTCCCCTTCCCCATGCGGGTCTCAGCCGGCTTCTTCGTGATCGGCTTGTCGGGGAAGATCCGGATCCAGACCTTGCCGCCGCGCCTGATGTGGCGGGTCATCGCCACACGCGCGGCCTCGATCTGCCGGTTCGTGATCCATCCCGGCTCCAGCGACTGCAGGCCGAACTCCCCGAACGCCACCGTGTTCCCACGGTAGGCCGTGCCGCGCATCCGGCCCTTCTGCTGCTTGCGATACTTGATTCGCTTCGGCGCTAGCATCTTCGATCGTCCTCGTCACGCGCCCGTCGAGTACGTGCGGCCGCCACGCTCCTCGATCACTTCGCCCTTGAAGATCCAGACCTTGACCCCGATCGTGCCGTACGTCGTCTTGGCGGTCGCCTGGGCGTAATCAATGTCCGCCCGAAGGGTGTGCAGCGGAACCCGCCCCTCGAGATACCCCTCGGCCCGCGCGATCTCCGCGCCGCCCAGCCGTCCGCTCGTCTGGATCTTGATGCCCTCCGCCCCGGCCCGCATCGCTGCCTGCACGGCACGCTTCATGGCCCGCCGGAACGAGACCCGCTGCGTGAGCTGGTGCGCCACGCTGTCCGCCACGAGCTGCGCATCCAGCTCCGGCCGCTTCACCTCTTCGACGTTGATCGAGACCTCGCTCTTCGTCAGATGGGCGAGCTCATCCCGGAGCTTGTCCACCTCCGCGCCCCGCTTCCCGATGACCACCCCCGGCCTCGCCGTGTGCACCGTCACCACGATCTTCTGCGGCTTGCGCTCGATCTCGATCTCCGACACCGCAGCGTGACCGAGCCGCTTCTGCAGGTACCGCCGGATCGTCTCGTCCTCAGCCAGGAGCGCCCCGAAGTTCCGTTCCGCGTACCAGCGGGACTTCCACGGCTTGATGATGCCGAGCCTGAACCCACGCGGATGCGTCTTCTGTCCCATGCTTACTCCTTACGCCCCTGGCCCCGGACCCCGGGCCTCTCCGTGCCCACTACGACAACCACATGGCTCGTCGGCCGACGGATCGGCGCAGCCCGCCCCATCGCAGCCGCACGCCACCGCTTCAGCCGCGGGCCCTCGTTGACGTAGGCCTCCTTCACGTACAGCTCGTCCACATCGACGAGCTCACCCGCCTCCTCGGCCTTGTTGCGGGCGTTCGCCACCGCGGAGCGCAGCGTCTTGTCGATCGCGTCCGCAGCCCGCTTCTTCGAATGCCTCAGGATCGCGTACGCCTCACCGACGCTCCGACCCCGAATCAGATCGATCACGAGGCGCATCTTGCGCGGGCTCTGCCGGATATACCGGCTGACGGCTCGGGCTTCCATGGCCTCCCTACTTCCCCGCTCGTGAACGCTTGTCGGCGAGCTTGCCTCCGTGCCCGCGGAACAGGCGCGTCGGCGCGAACTCGCCCAGCTTGTGACCCACCATGTTCTCGGTGATGTACACCGGGATGAACTTGTTGCCGTTGTGGACCGCCAGCGTATGCCCGACGAATTCCGGCGAGATCGTCGAGGCGCGTGCCCACGTCTTGATGACGCGCTTCTCGCCGCGCGCATTCATCGCCTGGATCTTCTCCAGGAGCCGCGCGTCAATGTACGGTCCCTTCTTGATCGATCGCGCCATGGGCTTGCCCAGTCTCCTGCCGTTTCCGGTCCGTTACGACGTCGCCTTACCCCGGCGGCGACCCCGGACGATGTACTTGTTCGATTCCTTGTTCCGGCGCCGCGTCTTCTTGCCTTCCGGCTTACCCCACGGCGACACGGGCGGCCGACCGCCGGACGTGCGCCCTTCACCGCCACCCAGCGGGTGGTCGATCGGGTTCATCGCAACGCCGCGCACCTTCGGCCGACGGCCCCGCCAGCGATTCGCACCGGCCTTCCCGACGCTCCGGAGCTCGTGGTCCAGATTCCCGACCTGCCCGATCGTGGCCAGGCACTCCTTGCGAACCATCCGCACTTCGCTGGACGGCAGCCGCAAGGTCACGTAATCCCCTTCCTTCGCCACGACCTGCGCGCCGGCCCCGGCCGAACGCACCATCTGCCCGCCCTTCCCGGGCTTGAGCTCCACGTTATGCACCACCGTGCCCAGCGGAATCTCCGCGAGCGGGAGGGCGTTCCCGATCCTCACGTCCGAGCCGGGCCCGCTCACCACCGTGTCGCCCTGCTTCAGACCGACCGGGTGCAGGATGTAGCGCTTCTCCCCGTCGATGTAGTGGATCAGCGCAATGTTCGCCGACCGGTTCGGATCGTACTCGATCTCCGCAACCCGGCCCGGAACGCCGAACTTGTCCCGCTTGAAGTCGATCCGCCGGTAGAGCCGCTTCGCACCACCGCCCCGGCGCCTCGACGTCACATGCCCGTGGTGGTTGCGCCCGCCCGTCTTCTTCAGCGGTTCGGTCAGCGACCGCTCCGGCTCATCCCGCGTGATTTCATCGAAGGCGCTCACCGTCCGGAAGCGCGTGCCCGGCGTTACCGGCTTGTATTTCTTGACCGCCATGGCTCCCTCACACCCCCTCGTACACGTCGATCTGCTCACCCTCGGCGAGCTTCACGATCGCCTTCTTCACACTGGGGCGGCGGCCCAGGCTCCGGCCGACCCGGCGCCACTTGCCGCGGCAGTTCATCGTCCGCACGTCCTTCACCCGCACGCCGAACAGCGCCTCGATGGCCCGACGGATCTCGATCTTGTTCGCATCCCGCGCCACGATGAACGCGTACGCCCCCTGATCCTCGATCATGGCCGTCGACTTCTCAGTCACCACCGGCCGGATCACCACATCGCGAGGATCACGCATGCGCCACCTCCGCGGCGCGTTCCAGCGCCGACTCCTCGATGATCAGTGTATCCGCCCACAGAACGTCGTACGCCGATTCCTGCCCGAACGGCAGCACCTGGACCTGCGGGATGTTGCGCGCCGAGAGGTACACCAGCGGCTTGTATCCGTCCGTGAGCACCAACACGTTCCCCTGGGCACCGGCATTCTCGAGCAGCCGCACGACTCGCTTCGTCTTCGGCTCACCGAAGTCCAGCGACTGCACCAGGATCACGTTCCCTTCCTCGGCCCGCGCGTTGTACGCCGAGCGCCGCGCCAGCCACTTCACCTTCTTCGGCACATCCTGGCGGAAGTTCCGATTCGGCTTCGGGCCGAACACAACGCCGCCGCCCCGCCAGTGCGGCGCACGCGTAGAACCCTGCCGCGCCCGGCCGGTACCCTTCTGCCGCCACGGCTTCTTGTTACCGCCCGATACCAGCCCACGGGTGCGCGTCCCCGCCGTCGCCTGCCTCTGGTTCGCCAGATAGGCCTTGACCGTCTGCCAGAGCGCCGGCTCGTGCACCGTGCCATCGAAGAGGGACTCAGGGAGCTCCCTCTCCGCCGTTCGCTCACCCTCGGCCGTGAAGACCGGTGCCTTGTACATCGCTGACTCTCCCAATAGCGCCCGCGTTCACGGACCCTAATTCTTCCGAATCACGACCAGACTGTTCCGTGCTCCCGGCACCGCGCCCCGCAGGAAGATCAGGTTCTTTTCCCCGTCCACCCGCTCGACCCGGATGTTCCGAACCGTCTGCCGCGTGTTCCCCATCCGGCCCGGCAGCTTCTTCCCCTTGATCACGCGCGAGGGGTTCGTGCCCGGCCCCAGCGTACCCGGGTTCCGCGCCTTCGGATGCCCGTGCGAGCCCGGACGACCACCGAACCCGTGCCGCTTCATCACACCCTGGAAACCACGCCCCTTCGTGGTCCCGATCACCTTCACACGCTCGCCGGCCTCGAACTGCTCCACCGTGAGCTGCTGACCCGGCTGATAGTTCTCCGGATCGTCGACCCGCAGCTCGCGCAGCATCGCCGGCACGTAGTCCAGACCCGCCTTCACCGCATGCCCGCGCTCCGGACGGGTCGCCCGCTTCGGCTTCCGAGCTCCATAGCCCAGCTGGATCGCCGAGTACCCGTCCGACTCCGGGGTCTTCACCTGTACCACCGGACACGGCCCGGCTTCCACGATCGTCACCGGCACCGCGGCGCCCGTCTCGTCGAAGATCTGGGTCATGCCCAGCTTGCGACCAATGATACCCGCCATCTTCAGACCCCGCTCAGTCCACCTTGATCTCGACGTCCACGCCAGCCGGCAAGTCCAGCTTCGTCAGGGCGTCGATGGTCTGCGGACGCGAGTCGATGATGTCGATCACCCGCTTGTGCGTCCGCAGCTCGAACTGTTCACGGCTCTTCTTGTCAATGTGCGGCGAACGCAGCACCGTCCAGCGCTGGATCCGCGTCGGCAGCGGAATCGGCCCGCTCACCCGCGCTCCGGTCTTCTCCGCCGTACGCACGATGTCCGCGGCCGTCTGATCGATCACCGCGTGATCGAACGCCTTCAGCCTGATTCTGATCTTGCCAGCCATAGCCCCGGAGCTTCCTTGATCACTCGAGGATTTCGGTGACGACGCCGGCGCCGACCGTGCGGCCGCCCTCGCG
>CALCID010000085.1 GCA_937907535.1 uncultured bacterium
TTCTGGCGCTACAACATCCCGGCTCGCCAGGTGATGTTCAGCGCCTACCACATGAGCCCGGAGAATCTCCGGGCGTACGTCGAGGAGTTGCGTCGCCGCCGCCTTCCGTGGATCCACGGATACCCCTCGGTCCTGGCCCTTCTCGCCGCGTATATTCTCGACGAAGGCTTGGATCTAGGTTACCAGGTCCGCTGGATCACGCTGGGCGCTGAGAACGTCCTCCCCCAGCAGGTCGCGTTGCTGGAGAAGGCATTTGGGGTTCGGCCCAGGCAGCATTACGGAATGGCGGAGGCGGTCGCCAACATTTCCGAGTGTGAGCTCGGATGCCTGCATGTGGATGAGGACTTCGCCGCGGTCGAATTCCTTCCAAACCCCAATGGAGCTGGTGAGCGGGTGATTGGGACGAACCTGAGCAATCCCGCGACCCCTCTGCTTCGGTACGAGGTGGGGGACCTCGTAACACTCGGCGGTACGTGCGCTTGTGGTCGCCCGGGAAGGGTGGTCGCCGCGATCGACGGGCGGAACGAGGATTACATCATCCTCCGCAACGGTGCGCGCCTGGGGCGGATGGACCACATCTTCAAGGACATGGTCAACATCCGCGAAGCGCAGATCTATCAGCGCGAGCCGGGGGTGATCACCTTGCGCGTCGTGCGCCGCGCCGGGTATTCGGAGGTGGATGAGCGGCGCCTTCTCGAAGAGACACGCAAGCGCGTCGGGGACGACACCGAAATCCGGGTCGAGTACTGGGAGCGCCTCGAACGATCCAGGACGGGGAAGCTCCGGTTCGTGGTTTCCGATATCGCGTCCGGCAAGCTGAGCTCGGTCGGATCGGAAGACGGTTGATCGCCTTTCGGTTGCGGCCGGGGCTGCCCGGTCGCCTCGGGCGGTCGTCCCGACACCGCGTATTCGTTTGCACTTTCGCGTCCGGTCATCAATGAAACAGGTTCTCCAGCGCGTTCGCTCGGGTGAGCTCGAAGTCGCCGAAGTCCCCGAGCCGTCCAGCAGATCCGGCGGCGTGACGGTGCGGAACGTTGCCTCGCTGATCAGCGCGGGCACGGAGAAGATGACGATCGACTTCGCCGGCAAGTCGCTGATCGGCAAGGCGAAGGAGCGCCCGGACCTGGTTCGGCAGGTGCTCGACAAGGTCAAGAAGGACGGGCTCATCCCCACCGTGCAGGCGGTGCTGAGCCGCCTGGACCAGCCGATCCCGCTCGGCTACTCCTGCGCCGGGGTGGTGGAGGAGGTGGGGCGGAGCGCCGCTGAGTTCCAGCCGGGCGATCGGGTCGCGTGCGCGGGCATGGGCTACGCCTCCCACGCGAACGTGGTATTCGTGCCGAAGAACCTGGTGGTCCGGATCCCCGATGGGGTCTCGTTCGAGGACGCGGCGTACGTCACGCTGGGCGCGATCGCGCTCCAGGGCGTGCGCATCGCGGACGTTCGGCTGGGGGAGAACGTGGCGGTGATCGGCCTCGGCCTCCTCGGCCAGCTGACGGTCCAGATCCTCAAGGCGACCGGGTGCCGGGTGATCGGGATCGACCTCGACCCTGCGAAGGTCTCGCTGGCGCGGGACCTGGGTGCGGATCTGGCGGTCCTCCGGTCGGAGGACGTGGCCGGCGCGGTGGCCGCTTTCACGGAAGGGATCGGTGTGGATGCCGTCGTGATCACGGCGGCGACGGAGAGCAACGATCCCATCGAGCTCGCCGGTGAGATCTCGCGGGATCGGGGAACGGTGTCGGTGGTCGGCGCGGTGAAGATGGACGTGCCCCGGAGGGTCTACTACGAGAAGGAGCTCCAGCTCCGGCTCTCCCGGTCTTACGGCCCCGGGCGCTACGACCCCTCCTACGAGGAGGGCGGGCACGACTACCCGATCGGGTACGTCCGGTGGACCGAGCGCCGCAACATGCAGGAGTTCCTCCG
>CALCID010000086.1 GCA_937907535.1 uncultured bacterium
CAAATCCGCACTGCGCACGCGGCCCCATCACCACATATGCGGGAGAACCCATTTCAACCGCCGCTAACATGCGCGCCCGCCGTGGCGCGGCGGAATGGTTACACGAAGGCCGGGTCACCCGGCTGATCGAAGTGCGTCCGGCCACCCCGGCCGCGAACGGGCGCCCCCTGCCGATCGCGAACCAACCGGCCGGTACGCGGGCGCGCCGCATCCCTCCCTCATCCCGTCCTGCAGAACCTCGCACCGTCCGGCGCCGCCCCCGGCAGCGCGAACGGATCGTCTTTCGCCCGGCCCCGGGAACGGAAGCTCCGGGCTCTCCGCCGGAACGAGGGCGCTACAGTCCTCCCCGCACGGGCACTCGCTCGAGACAGGAGTCGCTCCCGCCGCGGCACGCCGCCGCCGATGCCCCGCGGTGCCCGCATGGCCGTTGCCGTTCCCGCAGGGCGGTCGGGCACCGGACCCCGGCTTCCGCCGGTGCGCCCCCGGCCGCGGCCGGCCACGATGGGGGCCCTCGCCGCCGCCGCCCGCGACTCCCGGCCATCGCCGCGGCGCCCGCGTCGTAACGTGTTGCATAGCCACACGTTATGCCTCGCCCGCACCCCGTAAACATCTGTAGTCATGGCACGGATGTTCCGTTGATCGCCGTCCCGGCCGATACGACCGTTGGGGTTGGGTTGCGCTACGGGGATCGGGCATGGGGCGCACGGCGAAGAGGAAGCGGGTGGAGCGGCCGCGGGACATCCGGTTCGGAGCTGATGCCGCACACTTCCTGGTCGTCCGGCGGCTGCTGCAGGGGTGGGCTCGCTTCGCGGCGCTGGTCGCCATGGACGTGGCGGCGCTCAGTTGCGGGGCCGCGGCGGTTTCGTGGGCCGGGGCGGGTGGGTGGTGGCGGTCGCTGCCGCTCCTGGTCTATCCGGCGGTGCTGGCCGTCACGGCAGCAGGTGGGTACGGGCCGGGGGAGGGGTGGCGGCGGTACGGGCGGATCGGTGCGGCGGCGCTGGTCGGCTGGATGACGGCGGTCGGGCTGATCCGGTGGGAGGCGCCGCGGAGCGATCCCGGCGAACTCGCGGCAGCGGGGCTGGCGGGGACCATCCTGCTCGTGGGCTTGCGGTTCCTCGGAGCGAGCGTCGTACGGGTCGCGAAGCGCCGCGGGTGGTTGAGGTGGCGGATCGTGGCCGTGGGGGATGCGGACAGCACGGCGGCGCTGGGCTCACGCATCGGGGACGCGCAGTTGCTGTCGGTGATCGTGGCGGGGGCCGGGGCAGGGGAGGACGCGGCGCCGGACGCGGCGCGGGTGCAAGGGGAGCTCCTGGATGCACTGACCCGCTCCAGGGTGGACGCCGTGATCGTGACGAACACGCTGGAGCGGAGGACGCTGGAGGTCGTGCTCGGCACATCGTTCCAGCACGGAGTGCCGGTGCATCTGGTGCCGGTCTCGCTCGCGGACGTGCCGTGCAAGCTCCGGCCGAACGTCCTCTTGGGCTGTGCGGCCATGGAGGCCGCGCCGGCCCGGCATCCGGTTCCGCCCATGACCGCGAAGCGCGTGCTGGACGTGGTGATCGCCGGCGCGGCGCTGGTGCTCCTTTCCCCGGTGATGGCGCTCATCGCGCTGGCCATCAAGCTGGACTCTCCGGGCCCGGTGTTCTTCGGCCAGATCCGGGCGGGGGTCGGGGGACACCCGTTCCGGATGTGGAAGTTCCGAACCATGCATCGGGATGCCGACCGGTGGAAGCACCGGGTCGCGCACCTGAACGGGAGCGGGGATCCGCGGTTGTTCAAGGTGGTGGAAGACCCGCGCGTCACGCGGGTGGGGCGGTGGCTGCGACGCACGAGCCTGGATGAGCTGCCGCAGCTCTTCAACGTGCTGCGTGGCGAGATGTCCCTCGTGGGGCCGCGGCCATTCTTCCCGGAGGACCTTGCCCTGTACGAGCCACACCACTTCGAGCGGCTCTCCGTGCTCCCGGGGATCACCGGACTCTGGCAGGTCAGCGGGCGGAGCGAGATCCGGGACTTCGATGCCGTGGTGAAGCTGGACCGGGAATACATCCACCGCTGGTCGCTGGGGCTGGACATGGAGATCCTCCTGAAGACGATCCCGGCCGTGATCCGCAGGGATGGAGCGTACTGACCATGGCCGAAACCACACCTCGGGGGTTCGAGGCGACGTCGTCCCGGCCACCCTCCCGGCGGCTCCGCGTCCTCATCCTGGCCTACGCCTGCGACCCCGAGCGGGGCTCGGAGGTGGCGGCGGGGTGGGGCATCACCCGGACCGTGGGGGAGTTCGCGGATTTCGTGGCGCTGGTGGGCCCGGAGCACGAGCCGGCGATCCGGCGCTGGAGGGAGCGGACGGGCGACGAAGGCGGGCACTACGTCGTCGTCCCCGAACCGTGGTGGGGCCCCATGGCGAACCGCACCCGCATCGGGCGCTTCCTCACGTACCTGGCCTGGCTCCGGCAGGCGTACCGCGTGGGCCTCGAGCTCCACGCCCGCGAGCCGTTCGATGTGGCGCTGCACGCCACGTACTCCGTCTACTGGCTCCCCAGCCCCGTGGGGCGATTCGGGATCCCCGCGGTCTGGGGCCCGGTCGGCGGCGCCGTCACCACGCCCCGCCCGCTCCTCCGTGTCCTTGGGTGGAAGGGGCTGCTCGGGGAGGCGTTCGACTGGGCCGCGGTCCGGCTGGCCGCCCTCTGGCCGGGCACACGCCGGACCTGGCGCGAGGCCGCGGTGATCATCGTCCAGAACGAGGAGACGCTCCGCCGCCTCCCCACCGATCTTCGGCAGAGCGCAATGGTCCTCAACCACGTCCTGTTCCTCGAGCCGCCGCAACCGCCCGGGGCGGCGGCTCCGCCGGACCCGGACAGGCTCGTGTACGTCTCGCCCCTGGTGGCCCGGAAGGGGCCAGCGCTGGTGCTCCGCGCCCTCGCGCGCACCCCGGCCCACGTGCGCCTCGACGTCCTTGGTGACGGGCCCGAGCGGCCCGCCCTAGAACGCCTGGCCCACCGCCTCGGCCTCGCCGGCCGCATCCAGTTCCTCGGCCGGATCCCGCGACCCGAGGTCATGCGCCACCTCCGCTCCGCCTCCGCAGCCATCTGCACCGGCCTGCGGGAGGAGGGCGGCTGCTCCCTGGCCGAGGCCATGCACCTGGGCACGCCCGTCATCGTTCTGGCGCACGGCGGGGCCCGCACGATCGCCGGGGCCGGCACCGACCGGGCACGGATCAGTCTGGTCGAACCCGCGGACGTGGCCACGACCGCCGACCGGCTGGCCGCGGCGATCCTGCGCCACGTCAGCGCCGTTGACCGCGTCCCGCGCACGCCGCTCCTCGATAAACAGATGGCGCAGCAGTTGCTACGCGCTGCCCTGACCAGGGCCGGTTCGGCGGACCGTTCGATCCGTACACGCCGCCTGACCACCCGGCACGACACGACCCGGCCCGCGCCCGGCGCGCCTCACGCGCACGCCGGGCCGGTCGGACGTTGAGCACACGGAGGGACCCTACAGCAGGGAAGAGGTGCACGTGAACATCGCGATCCTGGGGGCCGGCGGATTCGTCGGGTCGCACATGGTCGAGCATCTGCTGCGCCGCGGCGAGCACGAGGTGGTCTGTGTGGACCTGACCGACGAAAAGCTGAAGGGGCTGCCTCACAACGGATACACCTTCCACCGGGCGGACGTACGGCAGGCACCGGACGTGGTGGAACGGGTGATCGAGCGGGCGGACGTGGTGGTGGACCTGATCGCGTACGCGAATCCGAGCATCTACGTCACCGCGCCCCTCGCCGTCTTCGAGCTCAACTTCATGCAGAACCTGGAGATCGCCCGGCTGTGCATGTGCCACGGCAAGCGGCTGATCCAGTACTCGTCGGCCGAGGTGTACGGGAAGGCCCGGGACGGCTCGTGCTTCAGCGAGGACCGGTCGGACTCGACCTTCGGCCCGGTGCGCAAGCAGCGGTGGATCTATGCCGTGGGGAAGCTGCTCCTGGAGCAGGTCCTCTACGCCCACGGCATGGCGGGCGACCTGGTATTCACCATCATCCGGCCGTTCAACTTCGTGGGGAGCCGGCTCGACTACCTGGTCGCGCCGGGGACCATGGGCGGGCCGCGGGTCTTCGCCCACTTCATGTCCGCGCTCCTCACCGGCGGACCGATCCACCTGGTGGATGGGGGGCGGGTCCACCGTGCGTTCCTGCACATCGAGGATGCGAACGAGGCGTTCCAGACGATCCTCGACAACCCGGACCGGGCGCGGAACGAGATCTTCAACGTGGGCAACCCGGCCAACAACGTGACGATCCGGGAGCTGGCCGTGTTGATGCTGGAGCTGTACGAGGCGCTGACGGGCGAGAAGGCGCCGTGCGAGCTGGTCGAGGTGAGCGGCGAGGAGTTCTACGGCGCGGGCTACGAGGATGCGGACCGGCTGCCGCCGGACATCACGAAGCTGAAGTCCCTGGGCTGGGAGCCGAAGCGGGACCTGCGCACCACCTTCGCCGATGCCATGGCGTACTACCTGGAGAACCGGGAGCGGGAGCTGGCCAATCTGCGGGCCCAGGGCAACGTCCCGGACGCGGTCACGCGGTCGTCGGGTCACGTATACGCCGCTGCATGAGGGAGTCGGGAGGGGTGGTGGACGGACCCGTGCCGGAGGGGGGAGCGTTGGGTGGCATGGCGCAGGTCGGGACGGGTCCCGCAGGCGTGCGGGTGGCCCTCCTCTCGCCGACGCTGGCGCGCGGGCACTACTGGTTCGCGGTGCTGCACCGGCTCGCCCGGATCTACGCGCGTCCCAGGGTGTTCACGGGATACTGGCCGGGCTTCACCCGGGCCACGGAAGGCGCGTTCGACGTGGAGGTCGTCGGGCGCACGCGCTTCATCCGCACGAGCCCCACGGTGACCGGGTACAGCAACGGGTTCATCTACGCATCTCCGCGGGTCGTACCGCGGCTCCTCCGCTATCGCCCCCACGTGGTCTTCACCTCGGCGTTCTCGCTCTGGACGCTCCTCACGGTGGCCCTGAAACCGCTGGGCGGCTGGCGGATCATCGTGACCTGGGACGGGAGCTCGCCCCGGGTGGATGCGCGCAACTCCCGTTTGCGTATGATCTTCCGGCGGTTCATGGCCAGGTACGTGGACGCGTTCGTCACGAACACCGAGGCGGGCCGGTCGTACCTGACCGGAACGCTGGGGGCGGCACCGCGCCGCGTCTTCGCGCGGCCGTACCAGGTGGCGGACCCGGAGACGTTGCTCGCCAGGCCGATGGAGGTGGTGGGCGACGTCGCCCCGGGCACGTCACCCGGCGATCCTCCGGCTGCGCATCCCGACCCCGAAGCCGCGCAGCCGAGGGGTGCGGCCGTGCCCGCGGACTACGACGACCTGCCGCGGCCGATCTTTCTGTTCGTCGGGAGGATCATCCAGGGCAAGGGACTGCACACGCTGATCGAGGCGAGCGCGCGGCTCGCGGCCGAGGGACGCACGTTCAGCCTCGTGATCATCGGATCCGGGCCGGAGCGCCCGGCCCTCCAGCGGCTGGCGGAGGAGAAGGGGCTGGCCGACCGGATCCGGTGGATCGACTGGGTGGACTACGGCTGGCTCGGGGAGCACTTCCGCGCCGCGGACGTGTTCGTGTTCCCGAGCTTCGAGGACGTTTGGGGGATGGTCGTGCTCGAGGCCATGACCTTCGGCAAGCCGGTCATCTGCTCGCGCTGGGCCGGCGCCGCGGAGCTGGTCGAGGATGACGTCAATGGTTACGTGGTCGACCCGCGGGACCCCGAGTCACTGAAGGCGGCCATGGCCCGGATGGTGGATGACGCCGAGCGGATCCGTGCCATGGGCGAGGCCGCCCGGCGGACCATGGAACCGCACACGCCGGATCACGCCGCCGCGTTCCTCAGGGACGTGGCGGTCTTCACGTTGACCGGCAGCCGGAGCGGGACGCTCACGGCCTTGCACCCGGAGCCGGACGGCTGACGGGCTCCGGGCCGCACGAGACGGCGGGCGGAGCACGCTCCCGGCTTCGCCCGGGGCGGCGGCCGGGCCGTGCAGGCACGGCGCGAGCGTGAATCCTGCGTTCGACGGAGCCAGGGCACGAGGTCGGCGGTGGAACGTTGGAGGAGGGATCGATGGCAGTTGCGGTGATCACGGGCTCCGGCGGCCTGATCGGGTCCGAGGCGGCCGCGTTCTTCGGCGAGCTGGGCATGGACGTGGTCGGGATCGACAACGACATGCGCCGCGTGTTCTTCGGGGACGAAGCATCGACGGCGTGGAACGTGGCCCGGCTCCAGGCGCGGCTGAGGGCCCGGTACGCGCATTACGACGTCGACATCCGGGACCGCGCCGCGATCGACGCGCTCTTCGCCCGGCTCGGCGCCGCCGTCGAGCTGGTCATCCATACGGCGGCGCAGCCCTCCCACGACTGGGCCGCCCGGGATCCCTTCACGGACTTCGACACGAACGCCACCGGCACGCTGAACCTGCTGGAGGCCACCCGGCGCCACTGCCCGCACGCCGTCTTCATCTTCACGTCCACCAACAAGGTCTACGGCGACCGGCCCAACGAGCTGCCGCTCGTGGAGCTGGAGACGCGGTGGGAGATCGCACCCGGGCATCCGTACGAGGCGGGGATCCCGGAGACCATGCCCATCGACGCATGCCTGCACAGCCTGTTCGGCGCGAGCAAGGTGGCGGCGGACGTGCTCGTCCAGGAGTACGGCCGGTACTTCGGGCTCCGCACGGGGGTCTTCCGGGGCGGCACGCTCACCGGCCCGCAGCACTCCGCCGCGGAGCTGCACGGATTCCTCGCCTACGTGATGCGGTGCACCATGGCCGGCCGGCCGTACACCGTGTACGGCTACAAGGGGAAGCAGGTCAGGGACGTGATCCACAGCCGGGACCTGATCGCCGCGTTCCACGAATTCTTCCGGGCGCCCCGCGCGGGGGAGGTCTACAACATCGGCGGTGGCCGGTTCAGCAACTGCTCGGTGCTCGAGGCGATCGTGCTGTGTCAGGAGATCGCGGGCCGGGAGCTGCCCTGGCGCTACGATCCGCGCAACCGGGTCGGGGACCACATCTGGTGGATCGGTGACAACGGGAAGTTCTCCGCCCATTACCCGGGGTGGCGCATGGAGTACGACGTGCCGCGGATCCTCCGGGAGATGTACGCGGCGAACCAGGATCGGTGGGGCGAAGAGCGGCCCGTCCCCGCGGTCCAGAGGAGAGCGGCCTGACGGTGGACGCTGCCGCGGGCACCGGGGCGGTCGCGGTGCTGCGCAAGGCGGCGGTCACCTTCCTGGACCAGGCGACGCTCAGCCTGGCCAGCTTCGCGGTGGGGCTGGCCTTCATTCTGCGCGGCTCGCCCGAGGAGTACGGGCTGTACAGCTTCTACCTGAGCCTCTTCTACCTCCTCGCGGGCGCCCAGAACGCGGTGGTCAACACGCCCGTCATGGTGCTGTCTCCGCGTCTCGAGCCGGGGGACCGGGAGCGTTTCGGGCGCGGCGTGCTCGGCGTGCTCCTCGCCGGGATGTTGGCCACGCTCGTACTCGTCACGGCCGGGCTCGTGCTCGCTCCGCACGGATCGGCCAGAGCGCCGCTGGTGGCCGCGTGCTTCCTGCCGCTCATGCTGCGGGATTACTTCCGCGCGGAGGAGTTCGCGAACCTCAGGCCCGGCCTCGCGCTGCGGCGCGACGTCATCTACGCCGCCGTCGCCTGCCTCGGGGTCGTGTCCCTCGCGGCCGCAGGCGCCATGCGTGCGACCCTCGTGTTCGCCGTCCTTGCCGGGGCCGCCGCGGTCGTGGTGCTGCGGCCGTGCGCCCGGTTCATTGCCGCCCCGCCGTCCCGGGCGGATGTGGCGAGCGCGTTCCGCGCGAGCTGGGTCCATTCGCGGTGGAGCCTCGTCGGCGCAACGAGCACGTGGGTACAGTCCAACGCGTACATCTACGTGCCGTTCCTCCTGCTCGGCGCCCGGGAGGTGGCCTACCTGGCCGCGGCCCGGCTCGTCATGGCGCCGGCCGCGCTGCTGGCGAACAGTTGGGGCAACCTCTTCCGGCCGGTGGCGAGCCGGCAGCTCCACGAGCAGGACCGGAGCGCGGCGTGGGCGCTGTTCCTGCGCAGCTCGCTGGTGCTGAGCGGGATTCTCGCGGCGTATGCCGCCGCGGCGCTGCTCGCGCTCCGGGTCGTGCCGGCCGCCTGGATCCCACCGGATTACCGGGGGCTCGATGCCTATCTCGGATTCTGGGCGGTGGTCCTGCTCCTGGAGATCGTGCGCAACAACGCGTCCTCGCTGATCCAGGCCTCCCTGGCGTTCCGGGACCTGGCGCTCTGGGGGCTCGGCGTGGCCGGCATCGCCGTGGCGCTGTCGGTCGCGTTCGTCGCCTGGCTGGGGACCGCGGGCAGCCTGGTGGCCATGGTGTTCGGCGAGCTGCTGCTCATGGCCGTACTCATCCTCCTTGCGCGGCGGACCGTGCCGGTGGGCGGCGCGCTGACGGCGAGGGCGCCATGAGACGGGTGGCGATCGGGGTGACCACGTTTCGCAGGCCCGGCCTGCTGGCCACCCTCCTGGACAGCCTGGCCCTCCTGCGCAGCCCCGGCGGCCGGGGCGTGCAGCCGCTGGTCGTGGTGGTGGACAACGACGCCGACGGCTCGGCGCGGTCCGTGGCCGAAGCCCGGGCCGCGGTGTTGCCATGGCCGGTCCGGTACGTGATCGAGCCCCGGCGGGGGATCTCCCACGGACGCAACCGGGTGGTTGCGGAGGCGCTGGACGCCGGGGCGGATCACGTCGCCTTCATCGATGACGACGAGACGGCCTCGCCCGGCTGGCTCGCGGAGCTGCTCCGGGTGCAGGCGGCCTTCGACGCGGATGCGGTGGAGGGGCCGGTCGTGCCGCGCTACGCGCCGGACGTCCCGGATTGGGTGAGGCGCGGCGGCTTCTTCGAAGAAGCGCGCTGGCCGACCGGCACGCCTCGCCCCACGGCGAAGGCCGGAAATGTCCTGATCACGCGTCGGCTCCTGGAGCGCCACCCCCGGCCGTTCGACCCGGAGCTGGGCCTGAGCGGCGGAGAGGATACGGCGTTCTTCCTGCGGGCGAGCCGCGCCGGGGCGCGGATCGTGTGGGCGGATGGCGCGATCGTCGAGGAGCACGTACCCGCCGAGCGCGCCCGGGCCGGTTGGATCCTGCGCCGGGCGTTCCGCGGCGGGAATGGCTACGCCTGGTGCGAGCGCGCGGTGGGAGGGAAGGGGTGGCGGTGGGTCCGGGCCGCGAAAGGGTGCGGGCGGATCGTCGAGGGCGCGGTGCAGTTGTCCGTGGGGATGGTGGCGGGTCGGGCCGGGGTGGTCCGGGCGTTGTGCAAGGTGTCTCTGGGCGTCGGCGCGCTCGCAGGCGTGGCCGGCATGCGCTACGAGGCCTATCGGGTGACGGATGGACACTGACGAACGGACCCTGCCGGCGATGCCGAGGACGAGTCCGGGCCCCCAAGAGCCGATCGATGCCGGGAAGCGCAACGTGCTCGGCGTGCTGGTGGACGCGGTCGACTACCGGGGCGCGGTGCGCCGCGTGCTGAAGGCCGCGGAGGAAGGCCGGGGACTCTCCGGCACCGCGCTGGCCGTGCACGGCCTCATGGAGGGCGTGCGCTCGCCGGAAATGCGCTACCGGCTGAACCGGCTCGACCTGGTCACCCCGGACGGGCAGCCGGTGAGGTGGGCGCTGAACTTCCTCTACGGGACGCGCTTGCCGGACCGCGTCTACGGACCGCGGCTCATGCTCGAGATCTGCCGTGCCGCGGCGGACCGCGGGCTCCCGATCTTCCTCTACGGCAGCCGCCGGGACGTGCTGGACCGTCTCGGGCGCAGCCTGCGCGAGCGCGTACCGGGCCTCGTGATCGCCGGATCGGAACCCTCGCTGTTCCGCACCACGACCCGGGCCGAGAAGAACGCCATCGTGCGCCGGATCCGCGATTCCGGCGCGCGCATCGCCTTCGTCGGGCTCGGCTGCCCACGCCAGGAGATCTTCGCCTTCGAGTACCGGGAGGCGCTCCGCATGCCCGTGATCGCCGTCGGCGCGGCGTTCGATTACCACGCCGGGCTGCTGCGGGAACCGGCACCCTGGGTGCAGCGCTCCGGACTCCAGTGGCTCCACCGCCTCGCCCAGGAGCCGAGGCGGCTCTGGCGCCGCTACGTCCTCCTCAACCCGGAGTTCGCGGTGCGCTTCGCGTTGCAGGCGCTCGGCCTGTCCCGGCCCGACCCGGACGACGCGCGGCCGCCCCGCGCGGAGGTGCTGTATGGTTGACCGAGCGCCACTCCGGACGCTCCGGGACTTCTTCGAACCGGTGTTCACCGTGGCCGCGCTCCTGATCCTGTCCGGCGGCCCGCTCCCCCTGCTGCGGCGGCAGGTGGCGGATCCGTACGATCCCACCCGCGGCGACCCGATCATCCAGGCCGTCCTCGCCGCGGTGTACGTGGTGACCTTCCTGCTCGTGCTGGCCCGGTGGCGCCGGGCCTTCGTCCTGCTCGGGCGGGACCGGATCCTCCTCGTGCTCCTCGGCCTCGCCGTGGTGTCCGCCGCCTGGTCCGTCGCGCCGGAGATGACGATCCGCCGCAGCTTCGCCCTGGCCGGCACCACGCTCTTCGGGGTGTACCTCGCGGCCCGCTACTCGTCCGACCAGATCCTGCGACTCCTCGCCGTCGCCCTAGGGCTCGCCGCGCTGTTCAGCCTCACGTTCGAACTGGCGCTCCCGGACCTGGTCGTGTCCGAAGAGGCCGCGTCCCAGGGTGCATGGCACGGGATCTATACCCACAAGAACATCCTGGGCCGGGTCATGGCCCTCGGTGGGGCCGTGTTCCTGCTGACCCTCGCACGGGGCGGCGCGAGGATCGTCTCCTTCGCCGCGTTCGCCCTCTGCGCCTGGGTCCTGGTCAAGTCGGATTCCATGACCTCGACGGTGATCGTCGTCACCATCGCCGGGCTGCTCCCGGTCTTCCGCACCCTGCGCTGGCGCCCGACCGCGGCGGCCCCCGCGATCTGCGTGGTCATGGCGCTCTCGGCCGTCGGCGTGGTATGGGCCGCCGGCCACATCCACCTGACCCTCGCCGCGCTCGGGAGGGACATCACCCTCACCGGCCGCACCGCCCTGTGGCTCGCGGTGATCGACAGCGCGCTCCAGCGGCCCTGGCTCGGATTCGGCTACAGCTCGTTCTGGCTCGGCTGGAAAGGCGAATCCGTGGCCGTCTGGCTGGCCACCTCCTGGGACGCCATGCACGCGCACAACGGATTCCTCGACCTCTGGTTGGACCTCGGGGTGCTGGGAGTGGCCGTGTTCCTCGTCGGGTTCGGCC
The DNA here is from genome assembly GCA_937907535.1 of uncultured bacterium. Lineage (GTDB taxonomy): Bacteria > Gemmatimonadota > Gemmatimonadetes > Longimicrobiales > RSA9 > CALCID01. The sequence continues at coordinate 11,317 of CALCID010000086.1, forward strand.
GCACGATGGCGCGCGCCGGGAGGTGGATCCGGCAGACGCCCGGCGCCTTCGCACTCTGGCCAATGGCGTTCCTGGCCTTCATGCTCCTCTACAACCTCAGCGAGAGCGCGATCCTGCGCGAGAACAGCATCTTCTGGGCGCTGTACGTGGCCGTCGCGTTGACCGTCGCGGACCGGCGGCCGAGCCGCGCGGTGGGCGGTACGCCGGATTCGGTGCCCGGGGCGACGTCGCCCGAAGCATCCCGCCTCGCGGCCTGACCTATCCGGGTACGGCCACCTCTGGGGGCATTGCCGGGCAACCCGGCGGCCCCGGTGCAGCGCCAGCCCGTGGTCCACCCAGCGAACGCCGGTTCCCGCGCCGCTCGGGCCGGGGAATCGGTCGAAGCGACCCCTCGGGGCGAATCCCCGTATCGGACCAGTCCCCTCCGTCAGAACGCGCTAGCTCCCGATCGTGGCCCGCGGCCGGATCCGTGCACCGGAACCAGCGACGGTGTGCCGCGGCCCGCTGGTTGGAACACTGGAGCGCCGCGGCCGCCATTCGACGTGGCAGGAGGGGTTCCGTGTTCAGCACATGGGCATCGGGGTCCGCGGCGGCGGGCGGGACCGCCCGGGGGACGCGCGGGCCGTGGAACGCGACGGCCGGCTGCGGGCGCGTCGTCAAATTACTGCTCGCATCACTGGCTCTCGGCGCGTGGGCCGCCGATCCCGGCGTGGTGAGCGGGCAGGAGGCAGACTCGGTTCCGGCGGCGTATCCGCCCGATGCTCCCTACGCATCCGCGTTCGTCCCTCCGGACCACTGGGCGGAGCGCGCGGTGCGGCGCCTGGAGGTACTCGGCCTGGCCGGCCCGGGGTTCAGTTGGAACCGGGGCACGCTCACGCAGGGGAGCGTGGCCAGGATCCTCCGGGACGCGGAGCGGACGGCACAGGAGAGCGCGCCGCAGTGGCTCCCCCTGATCCGCGGATACGCGGCGCGGTTCGCGGAGGAATTCCCGGCCGCCGTGCGGGCGGCCGCCGGGAGGGAGGCGCCGGGGGCCCGCCTGGCCGACGCGCGGCTCGCGCTCGGCCTGGAGCGGCGGACCGGGGAGGTGCTGGCCGGCGCCGGCTACTTCAACGACCACGACTGGTCGGGGCCTCGCACCCGGCCGGACCAGGCGGGGCTCGCGGCGGTGGGGAGCTGGAGCGGTGAACTCTTCCCGTTCGTCTCGGTGACGGCCACGCCTTCCGTGCGGTATGGCGACTGGTCGCTGGAAGCCGGATACGCCCTGGCCGCATGGCGGGATGTGGCCGTCTGGGCCGGGCGGCGCGCCCTCGGCTACGGGCCCGGCGTGGGGGGCGGCATCGTGCTGAACGGCGCCGTCCAGTTCGACGGCGGCGGCGTCCTCCTCATCGACCCCGTGACGCTCCCCGGGCTCCTCGGCGTGCTCGGGCCCATCCGGTTCGACACGTTCGTGTCCCGCATGGACCGGAACGGTGAGATCCTGAATCCCTGGGTATGGGCCGCGCGAACGTCGATCGCGCCGCACCCCCGGCTCGGGATCGGGCTGAGCCGGGCGGCGGTGTTCGGCGGTGCGGGCAATGCGACGCCGACGTTGCGTAACCTCGTCTACGTGATCATCGGCAAGCACGGGGGGAAGGGGAGCGAGTTCGACAACCACGTGGTCGCGGTCGATGTCCGCTACCGGCCGCCGCTCGCCGACCTGCCGCTCGCGCTGTACCTGGAATGGGGCTTCGAGGACAGCGCAGGGGCGTGGCGGGACGTTCCGGGCACGCTGTTCGGCGTCGAACTCGCCGCGCTCCCCGGGCTCCCGCAGGTGGGGTTCGGACTCGAGCGCGCCTCGTTCGCGCCATCGTGCTGCGGCAACCCAATCTGGTACAGGCACTGGCACTTCCTGGACGGCTGGACCGAGTCCGGAGCGCCGCTCGGTCACCCGCTGGGCGGCCACGGCACCGAGTGGCTCGGCTACGGCTACGCGGATCTGCTGGACGCGCGGCTGCGCCTGACCGGCCGAGCCTTCGTGAGGAACCGGGAAGCCGAGAACCTCTTCGCACCCGACCGGGCGGGGAGGAGCACCGGAGGCTCGTTCCAGGCGGCGTTCCGCGCCGCCCCCCGAATCGACGTGCTGTTCGGCGCGGAACTCGAATCCGGCGAGAACGACTGGACGGAGTCCCGCCTGGGCGTGGGCGTGCGCGGAACGTTTTGAGCGGCCGACCGTGGCCGCGCGAGCGGCCAGCGGGGCGGCCCACGCCCGCGGTGCGGACACGACGAACTGGATCCTGTTCGGTGCAGTCGACGCCGTTGCGGGTGACGGGGTCGTGACCGCTGGCCAGGCCGAGGTCCCTCTATGCTCGCCCGCCCGCCAGCGAGTTCGGCGCTTCTCGTGCGGCGCGTGTCCGACGGGTCGGTGACTCTCGATCAGGTCGGCGACCCGACCGGACCCGGCCGGCGTGCCCCCGGTCCCGAGCCGTCATGAGGCAGCGCGGCTCGGAAGCGCCTCGAGGTCGCGGGGAGAGGGGACCGCGTCGGCAGGTGCACCGCACGCCGGCACGCCCCGATGGTTGGCCGGAGTGCGGTCCGGCCGCCCGCTCGTCCTGTGATCGTTGCTCCCGGGACGTAACCGGTATGGCTCGGCCCGGCGCCGTGCCCGGCCGTGGTGCGCATCCACCGCCGCCGGTGGACGGATGCCGGCTGGCCGACGGCGAACAAGGCGGCCGGGCGGGGAGGCGGTGATTTGGAGGGCCGATCGCGGGGAGGGGCGGCGCGCGGCATGCGTCCGCGCCGCCCCGACTCCCGCTCACGCGCTCTTGCGCTGCCGCGAGCGCGCCTTCGACCCGGATCCGCCTTCGGTGTTCGCGGGCACGGCTTCGTCCGAGTAGTACTCGCCGTAGGGGCGGTACCCGCCGTGGTAGCCCGCGTCCCGCTCCAGGTCCACGTCGTTCAGGACGGTCCCGAAGATGCGCGCGCGCACGTTCCGGAGCTGCTCCATTGCGTGCCGCATGGCCGCCTTGTACGTGACCCCGGAACGCGCCACGATCAGCACGCCGTCCGTGGTCCTGCCGAGTACCGCGGCATCGGTGACCGCCGTGAGCGGCGGCGTGTCGAACAGCACGAGGTCGTATTGCTTGGTCAGCCGTTCGACCAGCACCTGCATGCGCACGGAGCCGAGCAGTTCGGCCGGGTTCGGCGGCGGCGTGCCCCGGGTCAGGATGTGGAGCGTCACGTTGTCCCCGACCGTGACGTGGCGGATCGCAGCGTCCAGCGCCACGGTGCCGAGCAGCACGTCCGAGAGACCGGGCTCCCGCGGCACGGTGAACGCGCTGTCCACCGTGCCCCGCCGCATGTCCCCGTCCACCAGGAGCACGCGGATCCCCTGCTGCGCCAGCGTGATCGCCAGGTTCGCGGTCGTGGTGGACTTGCCGTCCCCGGGCGTGGGGCTCGTCACGATCAACGCCCGTGCGGCGGCCTCGAGACCCACGAACGTGATGTTCGTCCGCAGACTCCGGTACGCCTCGGACACCGGACTCCGCGGATCCCGCTCGGCGATCAGGCGGCTCCGGCCCGGATCGCCGGCGCCGGACCGGTGCAGCATCCGGCCCGGCCGGCTCTCCAGCCCCCGGATCCGCGGGATCAGGCCGAGCACCGGCACCTGGGTCAGCGCCTGCAGCTCCTCCCGGGTCCGGATCGACCGGTCCATCTGCTCCCGCGTGAACGCGGCGCCCACCCCGAGAACGAGCCCGAGGAACGCGGCCAGCACCACGTTCAGGCGCTTGTTCGGCTTGATGGGCTTGAGCGGCATGACCGCGGGATCCACCACCCGCACGCTCACATCCTCCACGGCCTGCGCTATCTCCGCCTCCTTCAGCCGGCTCTGGAGGAGCATGAAGATCTCCTCCAGCACTTCCGCCTGACGCTTCAGCCGCGCGTGCTGGATCTCCTTCGCGGGGATCTTCTCGAGCTGGCTCCCGAAACGCGCCAGCGTCGCATCCAGCGATGCGACCTGGTTCGTCAGCCCCTCGAGGTACGTGATCGCGATGGTCTGGAGCTGTTTCTCCAGTTCCGCCACGCGATCCGTCAGCACGCGTACGTCCGGGTCCTCGGCCGTGCGCCGGTTCAGCAGCTGCGCCCGCTCGTTCTCGATCTCGGCGAGGGATCGGAGCAGTTCGGAAGCCGCCTGGTTCCTGAACAGGCTCGGGAACGCGATCAGCCGCCGGTACGGAGACTGGCCGCCCGGCTCGGGCCGCGATCGGCGCACGTCATCCAGCAGCCGCGCGAGCGCCGAGCGCTCCGCGTCCAGGGCGTTCCGCTGCGCATGCATGTCCGCCAGGCGCGAGACGTGCGCGGATGCCTCCGCCTCCAGGCTCACGATCTGCTCGCCTTCCCGGAACGCGCGCAGCTCGTCCTCCGCAACCGCGAGCTGCACCGCGAGGGTGTCGAGCTGTTCCCGCAGGAACGCGACGGTGCTGCGCGCCTCCGTCTTCCGGATCTGCTCCCGCTGTTCGATGAACCTCGCCGCGATCAGGTTCGGGATGTCCCGCACGAGTTCCGGGTCGCGCCCCCGGAACTCGACCTCCACGATGGTCGCGTCCCGGACCGGGCGGGTGACCCGTACGGCCTTGCGCAGCCGCTCCACCGCCTCCTCGAACGTCCGCACCCGGATCAGGATCTCATCGTGCAGCACGGCGCCGGGCGCCAGGACGAGGATGGCTCCCCCGAGGGCGATCGGCTCGCCCACCGCGAACGTGCCGAGGCGTTGCCCCGTGGATGCGTCCACCACCGTGAAGCGCGCCTCCCCCTCGCGGCGGAGCCGGTAGTTCGCCTCCGCCGTCGCGCGGGACGCCTCCACCCGCGCCAGCACGCGGCTGCGCGGGACCCGCTTCGGCGAGACCACCTCGACCTGGAGCGCGAGGGTGTCCACCACGGCCTCCGCCACGGTCCGGCTCCGCAGCACCTGCATCTCGGTCTCGACCTGGCTCCCGCTCGACAACGTCTTCAGGATGTCCAGCACCGGCAGGTTGGATTTTTCCTCGTCGATGCGGACCGACGTCGTCGCCTCGTAGATCGGCGTCGCTTTGAATGCGTAGAGAACCCCCGCGCCCAGGGACAGCACCATGATCGCCAGGATCAGCCGGCGCCTCGCCGACAGCAGGTTCAGGATCTGCTGCAGGTCGACGTCCTCTTCGCCGTGCGCCTGCGGTTCTCCGTTCGGGCCCGCCATGGCTTCCCTCAGCGCAAGAAGAGAGCGATGAAGAGGCTCACGCCCGCCGACAGGCCGGCCGCGATGAGCCCCTGGTTCCGGGACACCCAGCTCCGCTCGGGAATGAAGATCTGGTCGCCCGACCGGATCGGCAGGTCGCCGATCCGCGTGAGCTGGCCGAGCCGGGTCGTGAGCCGGTGACCGTTCCGGATCAGCTCGATCTTGTCCGGGTCCCCGTGCGGCATTGCGCCGCCCGCCAGCGCCACCGCGTCCGCCAGCGTCATCGTCGGGTCCACCGGGTAGAGGCCCGGGTTCCGGACCGCGCCCAGGATGTTCACCCTGCGGAGCGGCATGATGTCGATGGACGGGTTCCGCAGGTACACGCGGTACGCGCTGAGCAAATGAGCCCGGAGCGTCTCGGGCGAGTGATTCGTCACCACGAACGGGCCGATCTTCGGGAACACCACGACGCCGTTCTCGTCGACGATGAAGTCCCCGGACAGATCCGGCTCGCGCCAGATCCGCAGCCGGATCATGTCCCCCGGGATCAGGAGCTGGTCCGGGCTCGGCGTCGGCACGGACGAAGGGTTCGTCGATTGTGCGGAGCCCGCATCGGGGAAGGCGATGATGAGGGCAATGGCGAGTCCCAGAGCGTGTCTCGACATGGGTCCATCTCTGGTTGAACTCCTCCGCCCGGAGCCGTGCGCGGCGACCGCCCCGCCGGCTCCAGAGCCCTCCGCCGCGACGTGCCGCGGCGGGTCACGATGGGGCGGGGGATGCAAAATCGACGCCCGGTCCCCGCGCCCCCGGACGCAACCCGATACGGCCCCCGGACCCGCGAACGTCGGCGTCACCGGCGGTCGATCGGCGTGGCCCGGGCGGCTGTCGGGCGCGGGGAGCCGGCCCGGCGCGTCGTTGCCCGGAGCGTCCGAATGCCGGCTCCGTCGGCTCGTGACCCGAGGACCGCGATCATCTCACACACGGCGGCGCCAACGGTGAGCCGGCGTTCGGCGCTGTCCGTCGGGCGCTGCCTGGGTGGACCCGCGGCGACACGCGCGAGCCGTTCGTGAACGGGCGGCGTTGGGGCTGGCCACGGCATTCCGCCGCTCACATGGCTCGACGGTGATCGCGGCGCCCCGGGTCCGCCAGGCGCCCGCCGGCCCGGCCGACGTCGCTCGGATCCGGCCGTGAGGATCGGCCCCGGGCTTCGCGGCGAAACATGCCGGGTCCAGGGCCGGCGCCGGCGCCTGACACACGGCGGCGGTTTCCTCCGTAGGGCTACTTCGAGGGGCGGAGCGCGCGGCCTGGCGCGCCACGGGGGTCGCGGGTGCCCGGGCGCACCGACCGTGCGCCCGGAACGATCGGCCGTGCCGACGCCAGCAACGGGCGCCGGGGTCTCCCCCGGGAACCCGCGGCATCGGGGCCGTCCCCGTCCCGTCTCCGGTCCGCAGGAAATCAATGGCCGCCGGGGCGCCCGGGTCCATGACGGGGAACATCTCTTGCACCGTCTAGCCGTTGAAACGACAGGTCCGTTGCCCCGTCGAGCGCATCCCGGCGGGACCCCGGCACCCCCATTCACGGGCCGCTTGCTGCGGACCGGGAGCGGATTCCTCACATGGCGGAGCGGTTCTCTGGCATTCCGGGCCTCGACGCGTTCTGGGAACAGGCGGACGCCGATGGTTCCGCCGAGCACCCTCTGGAGAGGGAGCTTGCATTCCGGCTCGACGTCCTCGCCCGCTACCGACGCCAGATCGCCGAGGCCCAGGCCAACGCCCAGGACCGCATGGAAGAGCTGCTCATCGCCCAGCAGGCCAGGGAGGAGCGCAATGTCCGGCGCCTTCGCGCGGCGTATCGCCGGGCGCGCCGGAAGCCGATGAGCTGAGCTCGGCGCCCGCCCGGCAACCGTCCGGCGGCCGTCGGCATCAAACCCGTTCGATGGTCTGGAATACGCGAGGGTCGCGGGGCGGGCGGATGCCTGATGCATCTGCGGCCCAAAACATTATTGCGGCGCCCGGCGGACGGGCATAGGTTGCGCCACGGCCAGCAGTCGCTTCGTACCCGGGACCGGGCTTCACCCCAAACTTCAGCCATTGGGTCACATGTCTCTGCGCAAACGTGCGTTCGGACTCGGCTTCGCCATTCTCGTCGTCCTGGTGATGGCGGGGGGGATCTACTGGCGCATTCGGGGAGGGCAAGCGGAGGAGGGTGCGGGATCGAGCGCGAGCGGCGAAAGGCCTGAAGTTTCGGCCACGGCAGCGTTCGCCACGGACGTCGCGATCCCGGTTGCCGGGGCGGAGGTCGTTCGGGATACGCTCGTGATCTCCGTGACCGCGCCGGGAGAGGCGGCGTCGTGGCGGCACACGGTTCTGGTCGCACAGGTCGCGGGCCGGGTCCGTCAGGTCCCGGTTCGGGACAGCGATCCGGTAGCCGCCGGGGAGCTGCTCGTGGAGCTGGACCCCACGGATTTCGAGCTGAAGCTCGCGGATGCGGAAGCGAACCTGCGGCGTGCGGAGGCGACGTATCGGGAGCTGACCCTCTTCGATGACCGGGTGGAGGACCCTGAACTGCGCGCGGAGCGGGACCGGGTGGCGCGCGCGAAGAGCGGCCTGGACGCGGCGGAGGTCGCGCTGGCCCGCGCGAAACTGGAGCTCGACCACGTCCGGGTCACGGCGCCGTTCGCCGGTCGGGTCGCGAGCGTGAAGGTGGTGCCCGGCCAGTGGGTCCGGCCCGGGGACGAGCTCATGACCGTGGCCGCCCTGGATCCGATCAAGATCGAGGTCCAGGTCTTGGAGGGCGAGGTGGGCTTCCTCAATCCGGGGCGGCGGGCCCGGATCACCTTCGCCGCATTCCCTGGGGAGGAGTTCATTGGCCGGATCGAGACGATCAACCCCCTGATCGACCGTCAGACCCGGACCGCAAAGGTCACGGTGAGCGTACCGAATCCGGCTGGGCGGATCCTCCCCGGCATGTACGCGCGGGTTTCGCTGGAAGCGCGGCGTTTCCCGGACCGGATCCTGGTCCCGCGTGCCGCCATCCTCGAGCGCGACCGGCGCACCATGCTTTTCGTCTACGATGGCGACGAGCGGGGCGGACTGGCCAAGTGGCGCTACGTGACGACCGGCCTGGAGAACGAGACGCAGGTCGAGATCGTGGCCAACCCGGATACGGACATGGTCCAGCCGGGCGAGATCGTGCTGACGGACGGCCACTACACGCTCATCCACGATGCGCGCGTGCGCCTGGTGGACGACGTGCGCGCGGCGGGCGGCCGCCCGAATTGACCTCCTGCCGGACGGAACCGCCATGAAACGGGTACTCATTGGCCTCTTGCTGCTCGGACTGTCCTCGGAGCTGGGCGCGCAGCAGGTCCCGGCCCGGCTCAGCCTCGAGGACGCGCTGCGCATCGCCCGAGCGAACAATCCCGCGGTGAAGCGGGCGACGAACGAGCTCGACGTCGCTTCCGCGGAGGAGCGGCGCGCCCTCGCCGCATTCCTGCCGAGTCTGAACGCGAGCGTGCTTTTCGACGGGTTGAAATCCCGCACGTTGACAGGGCGGGGCAACTTCGACGAGCCGATCGAGCGTCCGGACTTCATCGAGATCACCTCCAGCATCGCGAACCAGGGTGTCAACCTCCAGATGACGCTGTTCGACGGGGGCCAGACCTGGCGGCGGCTGCGGGCGAGCCGCTCGAATACCCGTGCGGTGGACGCCAGGGTCGAGCGGGCCGTGCAACAGCTGGAGGCGGACGTCACGCGGCGGTACTACGAGGCCGTTCGGGCCCGGCAGCGGATCGAGCTCGAGGAGCGGCTCCTCGCCTCCCGGCGGGACCAGCTCGAGGTCACGGAGCGGCAGTTGAGGGTCGTGGCCAGCGGGCCGGTGGACGTGCTCGGCGCGCAGGTCGACCTTGCCATCCAGGAGCAGGCCGTGGCCCAGGCGCGGGGCGATGCGGCCAAGCAGATGCTCCTGCTCGCGGAGGCCCTGGGGATCGATGGAGAGCTGGCTGCAGAGCTCGTGGACTCGCTCCCGCCCATCTTCGACCCGTCGGACCTGGATGTGGAGGCGCTGGTGGCCGCGGCGCTCGAATCGAGTCCCCGCATTCGCGAAGCGGAGGCGGCCCTCGCCGCCGCCCGACACAGCGCGAGCGCGGCCAGGGCCGCCCGTTTCCCCATGATCACGGCTTCCGCGGGCTACGGCCGTTCCATCAACCGTCCGGATTACGACGCGCTGTTCGAGTTCGATCCGCCGAACCGTAGCCTGAGGTTTTCGCTCAACGCGCAGATCCCGCTCTTCACCCGGTTCCAGACCACGGCGTCGATCGTGCAGGCGGACGTGACGCGGGCGAATGCAGAAGAGACTCTCCGCGCCGAGCGGATCGCGGTCGAGCGGGAGGTCCGTAGTGCGCTGATCGATCTCGAGAACGCGTACCGTTCCGTCCAGCTCGCGGACCGTTCCGCGGAGCTGAGCGCGGCGCGGCTCGAGATGGCTCGGGAGCAGTACCGGGCCGGCGCAAGGAACTTCACGGAAATCCAGGCCGTGGCGGACCAGGCGGCGCGCGCGGAGCGCGAGGCGATGGAGCGTCGCTTCGCGTTCGTCAGCGCGCTCATCGATCTGGAACTCCGCGTCGGGCGCCGCGTGCGACCCTGAGCGGCCCGACTCCAACGTCCGACAACGGCACGACCGGCAAGCGATGTCGATACCCCGGCATTCGATCCAGCGACCCGTGGCCGTGTCCATGGTCTTCGCGGCCGTGGTGTTCCTCGGGCTCATCTCCTTTGCGCGGCTGCCGATCGACCTCCTCCCGGACATCGCCTATCCGAAGCTGGTGATCTACACGACCTACCCGGACGTCGGCCCGGCGGAGGTCGAGCGGTTCGTCACGGAGCCGATCGAACGGCAACTCGGCGCCGTGCCCGGTATCGAGCGCGTCGAGAGCGTTTCCCGGGAAGGCGTGTCCCTGGTCACGCTCTATTTCGCATGGGGGACGGACATGGACTTCGCCGTCCTCAACGTGCGCGAGCGGCTGGACAACATCCGGGACGTGCTGCCGGAGCTCGCGAGCCGGCCCTCGGTGCTGCGCACCGACCCGACGTCCGAGCCGATCATGGCGCTGAGCGTGGCCGGGTCCGATGACCTCTGGGCGCTCAAGGATCTCACGGAGTCCGTCTTCAAGCGACGCTTCGAGCAGGTGGACGGCATCGCGCAGGCGGTGGTCACGGGCGGGCTCGAGCGGGAGATCCACGTCGAAGTGGAGCCGCGGCTCCTGGAGAGCTACGGACTCACCATAACCGACGTCGAGGTGGCGGTTCAGGCGGCGAACCAGAGCGCGCCCGGCGGGACGATCCGCCGCGGCCGGTATCAGTATCCGCTCCGCACGCTCGGCGAGTTCCAGGCGGTGGAGCAGATCGGGGACGTCGTGGTGGGGCGGCGGCAGAGCGGCATGGCGAACGTCGACGGGAGCGGCGGCTTCATCCGTGTCCGGGACATCGCGCGCGTCACCGACGGCTTCAAGGAGCGCGACGCCGTGGCCAGGTACAACGGTCGCGAGTCCGTCGGCATCCTGCTGTTCAAGGAGTCCGGAGCGAATACGGTCCGGGTGACCGAGAGCGTCGAGGAGGTCATCGAGCAACTCCGCGCCGAATACCCCGCGGTGGAGCTGGACGTGGCCATGAGCCAGGCCGGTTTCATTTCGGACGCCATTTCGAACGTGGTGGACGCGCTGATCGGCGGCGCCATCCTGGCTTTCCTCGTACTCTTCCTGTTCCTGCGCGATCCCCGCTATCCGATCGCGGTCTCCCTCGCCATCCCGATCTCGGTCATTGCCACGTTCGCGCTCATGGACGCGATGGGCGTGTCGCTCAACATCATGAGCCTGGGGGGGCTCGCGCTCGGCGTGGGGATGCTCGTCGACAACTCGATCGTCGTGCTGGAGAACATATTCCGACGGCGCACGGGTGGTCCGGGGTTCCCAGCGCTCGGCCCGATGGACGCCGCGGCCGTGGGTGCGGAAGAGGTCCAGGGCGCGATCACCGCGTCCACGTTGACCACGGTCGCCGTGTTCCTCCCGATCATCTACGTCGAGGGCGTGGCCGGGGAACTCTTCGGCTCCCTCTCCCTGACCGTAACGTTCTCGCTCCTCGCCAGCCTGGTCGTGGCGGTAATGCTCCTGCCGGTGCTCGCGGCCCGCTGGGCCGCGGACGGCTCCGAGCGGCAGCGCGGCCGCGTCGCCCGGCTGGCCGCATGGGCCGGCCGCCCGGTCGGCCGTTTCCTTTCCGGGCTGTTCTCCCGCCCGCTCGCCGCGTTCGACCGCGTATACGAACGGGCTGCGGAACGCTATGTCGTGGTGCTCTCCCGCGCACTCGACCGGCGCGGCCGCGTCGTGACGATCGCCGTCCTCGGGCTCGTGGGCGCGATGGCGCTAGGGTTCGCCCTCGAGCGTGCGGTGCTGCCGGATGTGGACCAGGGCGCCTTCCAGATCCACCTGACCCTGCCGCGAGGGACCCCGCTCGAACAGACCGTCGAAGCGGCCACCCGGTTGGAGTCGGCGGTGCGGGCCGACCCGGGTGTGAGCGCCGTCTTCGCGCGGATCGGGCGCCAGAACGCGGTGGCCGGCGTCGAAGATGAGGAGAGCGGCCTCAACACGGCGCTCCTCGAGGTCCGGCTCGGCGACGGCGTGGCCACTCCGGACGTGCTGCGCCGTCTCGATCCCGTCTTCGCCGGATACCCGCCCGGTACCCTCGCCGTGCAAACCGGTCAGGCGACCGCGCTGGGCCGCCTGCTCGGCGGCGGCGAGGCGGATCTGGCGGTTCGGGTTCGGGGAGACGACCTGGACCGGGCCCTCGATTACGCCCGCACACTGGAGAGCCGGCTGGCGGAGATCCCAACCCTCACGAACGTCCGGCTCGGTATGGAGCTCGGGCAGCCCGAGATCCGGGTCGAGATCGACCGCGAACGTGCCGCCGCCTTCGGCGTCGAGGCCCGGGCCGTCGCACAGACGGTCGAGGCTTACATGCGCGGCCGCCATGCAACCGACTTCGTCGACTTCGACCGGAAGATCCCGGTGATCGTGCGTCTCCCGGATGAGGCCCGCCGGGATCTCGAGACGCTCAACGTCCTGCGGGTGAACGGCGTGCCGCTCCGGGAGCTGGTGCGCACCGAAACCGCCGTCGGGCCCGCCGAGGTCCGTCGCCTGGATCAGGCTCGTACGATCCCCGTTTACGCGGATGTGGCCAGCGGCGGCCTCGATGCCGCGATCCAGCAGGTGGAGGCAACCCTCGCGGCCAACCCTGCACCTCGGGGCCTCCGGGTCGAGATCGGCGGCGAAAGCGAGGAGATGCGCCGCAGCTTCCGCAACCTCGCCTTCGCGTTCGCGCTCGCGGTCGTCCTCGTCTACATGATCCTGGCCGCGCAGTTCGAATCCTTCATGCATCCGTTCACCATCATGCTCAGCGTCCCGCTGGCGGTGATCGGCGCCCTCGCCGCTCTCTGGATCACGGGGGCGGGGCTCAACACCATGAGCCTCATCGGGATGGTGATCCTGGTCGGGATCGCGGTGAACAACGCGATCGTCATGGTCGACTTCATCCATCAGGATCGGCGGCGTGGGCTCGACCGGCGGGATGCCATCCTCCGGGCCGGGCGCGCCCGGTTGCGGCCGATCCTCATGACGACCGCCACGACCGTACTCGGCCTCCTGCCCATGGCGCTCGGCATCGGCCGCGGTGCCGACCTCCGTGCGCCACTCGCGATCGCCGTGATCGGCGGCCTCATCTCCGCGACGGCCCTGACGCTGATCGTGGTGCCCGTGGCGTTCGATCTCCTGGAATCCGCGCGCCAGCGGCTCCGTGAGCTGACGGGCCTCGCGACCGAGCCCTCTCATGCCACGGTGGGCAGCACGTCCCCGATGGAGAGCGTGCACGCCCCGGCCTACGCCGGTTCCTCGGCACCTCCGATCGATCCCTCGGAACTCGCGTCCGGAGAACCATGATCCGCCTCGCGATCCGCCGGCCCGTGGCCGTGTCCATGGCCTATTTCGCGGTTGCGCTCCTCGGTGTTGCCGCATGGCGCAACCTGCCGATCGAGTTCTTGCCGGACACCCAGCTCCCCCGACTCATCGTCAATGCCACCTGGCCGGGCGCTTCACCCGAAACCATGGAGGCGTTCGTCACCGCGCCGCTCGAGTCCGTTATCCAGCAGGTCCGCGGCGTCGAGAACGTCTCGTCGGAGTCGTTCGAGCAGAACGGGATCGGCAACGCTCGGATCACGGTCGAGTTCGCGCGAGACACCGACATGAACTTCGCCCGGCTCGAACTCTCCGAGAGGATCAATTCGATCCGGGAGGAGCTGCCGATCAACGCCCGAACGAACATTCAGCCGTACGTGCCGCGTGAATTCCAGGAGCAGACGCGACCATTCATGCGGTACACCGTCACGGGCCCGTACACCCTGGAGGCCCTCCGCGCCCACGTCGACGAGGTCATCATTCCCGAACTGCTCCAGCTCGATGGCGTGGGCGCCGTAACCGCGTACGGCGGGCGCGAGCGCGTGCTCGAGCTCGAGCTCGACGAGGACCGGATCACGGCTTTGGGGCTCAACCCCTTCATCGTGGCGCAGCGGATCCGCGACCTCGAGTACGTGACGGAGGCGGGCACTGTCGAGGAGGGCGGGCTCCTCCGGACGCTCACGATCCGGCAGCGTACCGACTCCATCGGGGACGTGCTGCAGACGCCGCTCCTCGTGGATCGAGGCAGAGTCGTGCGGGTCCGGGATGTGGCCCGCGTCCACGATACCTTCGAGGACGCCACCAGCTACTACCGGATCAACGGCAACCCGGCGGTGTCGTTCTTCATCTCCCGCCAGGCCAACACGAATGCGGTGGCCGTGGCGGATCGCGTCAAAGCCCATATCGAGAAGATCGAGCCCCTCCACCCACCGGGGGTCCGCCTGATCCTGCAGGACGATGAGAGCCGTTCCATCCGCCAGCAGCTCAGCGATCTCCGCTTTCGGGCGCTGATCTCGGCCGGCGTGATCTTCGTGGTGCTGCTCCTCTTCCTCAACACCATTGGCTCGTCGGCCATCGTCTTCTCGACGATCGCGTTGTCGATCCTGCTGACGCTCAATCTCATCTACTTCGCCGGCTTCTCACTGAACGTGCTGACGCTCATGGGGATCGCCATGGGTTTCGGCCTGATCGTCGACAACGCCATCGTCGTCCTGGAGAACATCTATCGGCGGCACTCCCGGGGCGAGTCTCCGGCGTACGCGGCCGAGCACGGCGCGCGCGACGTCGTGATCCCGATCCTCGCCGCGACCCTCACCACGGTCGTCGTGCTGGTCCCGTTCGTATATCTCCAGGGGGAGCTCCAGATCTACTACATGCCGCTCGCGGTCGTGGTCGGGCTGAGCCTCGTGGCCAGCCTCTTCGTCGCATTCACCTTCATCCCGGCGTTGGCTTCGCGCGTCCTGAAGAACCGGGCTGCCACAGAGGCCCCGGCCCTGGCCGTTGCCACGGCTTCCGGCGCCGGTTCCCCGACCGGCGCGGCATCGGCTGCCGACTCTCCGGCCGGGGCCGCGAGCGCTGGGGCGCGATCGGATTGGTACGCCGGCTTCGGCCGCAGGCCGCCGATCTACGTGCGTTTCTACGCGACCCTGATCCGCGCCACGCTCCGCTTCCCGTGGCTGACGGTGATCGTTGCGCTGGCCATGCTCGGCGGATCCTACTACCTGTTCGACAAGTACGTCACGCGAGGTGTGATCTGGAGCGGCTGGGGCGGGACCGACACCTATATCTCGATCCAGATCACGCTCCCACGCGGCGAGGAGCTGGAGCGGACGGATGAACTGACGCGCTTCTTCGAGGAACGGCTGAAGGCGATGCCGGAGATCGAAGAGTTCGTCACGAACGTCACGCCCCAGGCCGCATTCATCCGCGTGACCTTCCCGAAGGAGATCGAGAACACCGCCATCCCGGTCGCCATCAAGGAACAGCTCGTGGCGTTCAGCCACGGCTTCGGCGGCGCCGAGGTGCGCGTTTACGGCTACGGCCCTTCGTTCTACGGCGGCGGCTCGAGCCCGCCGAACTATTCGATCCGGGTATTCGGCTACAACTACGAAACGGTGCGAGAGATCGCCGAGGACCTCGGGCGGCGGCTCCGACGGTTCTCCCGGATCCGGGACGTGGACACCAACGCATCGGGTGCCTTCTACCAGCGGGACCGGGCCACCGAGATCGTGCTCCGCATCAACCGCGAGCGCCTGGCGATGCACGATCTCACCGTGCAGGACGTGGTTCGCCAGGTCTCGTCGGCCGTGCGCGGGCAGACCCAGGCGCAGTCCAGCAGGATCCGGGTCGGCGGGGAGGAGCTCCACTTCGCCGTCAAGCTCGCCGGCCACCGGGAAATGGACCTGCTCGCGCTGCAGGAATTGTTGATTCCCGCGCCGGGCGGGAAATCCGTCCGGCTCGGCGATGTGGCGGATCTCGAAGAGCGTCAGGTCCTGGCCCGAATCCTCCGCCGCAACCAGCAGTACGAGCGGCGCGTCAGCTACGAGTTCCGCGGGCCCGCGCGCCTCGGGGATCAGGTCCAGAAAGCCGTGGTGGAGGCCACGGCGCTGCCCGCGGGCTACAAGCTCGAAACCCGGATGGACTGGCGCTGGGACACGGAGGAGCAGCGACAGATCTACGGCGTCCTCGCCGTATCCATCCTGCTCATCTACATGGTGACCGCCGCGCTCTTCGAATCACTGCGGCAGCCCCTGTGCGTGCTCTTCGCCGTACCCATGGCGCTCATTGGCGTCTTCCTCCTGTTCTTCTACACGGGCGCGACCTTCACACGTGAGGCTTACATCGGTGTGATCATGATGGGCGGCGTCGTGGTCAACAACTCGATCCTGCTCGTGGATCACATCAACCAGCTCCGGCGACGGGACGGGCTCGACCTCGACGTGGCCGTCGTCCGCGGTACGCTCGAGCGGGTGCGCCCGATCATGATGACGAGCAGTACGACGGTCCTGGGTCTGCTCCCGCTGGTGCTCTTCAGCTCGTCCGCGGACGCCAACATCTGGAACGCGCTGAGTTATGCGCTGATCGGCGGCCTGACCAGCTCGACGATCCTGGTGCTGCTGGTCGCACCGGCGCTCTACTACATCTTCGAGCGGAGGCGGGCCCGCGCGACCGCGCCGACCGCTGCGCCCACGCCCGCCCCGGCGCCGACGGCGTGAGCGGTCACACGCTGGACGCGTGGACGAGGCCCCGCGCGGCACGCTCCGATTCCGATCGGAGCCCTGCCTGCGGGTGGCCCGTTGACGCAACCGCGCGCCGTCACTAGCTTCCCGGCGCCATGAGTGATACGCAGATTCGCGTCCGGTTCGCGCCTTCGCCGACCGGATACCTCCACGTGGGCGGTGCCCGAACCGCCCTTTTCAACTGGCTCTTTGCGCGTAAACACGGCGGAGCGTTCATCCTCCGGATCGAGGACACGGACCGGGAGCGCTCCAGCGAGGCCATGGTCCAGGCAATCATTGACGGATTGACCTGGTTGGGCCTGCTCTGGGACGAGGGCCCGTACCACCAGGCCGATGGCGTGGAGCGCCACCACCGCGATGCGCTCCGCATGCTCGAATCGGGAGCCGCCTACCGGTGCTTCTGCACGCCCGAGGAGCTCGAGCGGAAACGCGCCGAGGCGCCGGGCGGGCCGCAGAGCTACCGGTACGACCGCCACTGCCTCCTCAACGTGCCGCCCGACGAGGCCGAGCGTCGTGCAGCGGCCGGTCAGCCGTTCGCCATCCGGTTCCGCGTGCCGGATGGCGTCACCGCCTGGGAGGACGCGGTCCACGGACGCATCGAGTTCGCCAACCGGGACATCGAGGACTTCATCATCCTCCGCTCGGACGGCACGCCGGTGTACAACCTCGCCGTGGTCAGCGATGATGCGGAGATGCGCGTCACGCACGTGATCCGCGGGGACGACCACATCTCCAACACGCCCAAGCAGATCCTGCTCTACCGCGCGCTCGGGCTCGAGCCGCCCGTCTTCGCTCACGTCCCCATGATCCTCGGCCCGGACGGCAAGCGGCTCTCCAAGCGCCACGGCGCCACGGCCATCGGAGAGTACCGTGACCAGGGCATCCTGCCGGAGGCCATGGTCAACTTCCTCGCGCTCCTCGGCTGGTCCCCCGGGACCGACGAGGAGGTCTTCGACATCCCGGAGCTGATCCAGCGGTTCTCGCTCGAAGGGATCAATCTCAAGAGCGCCGTCTTCGACCCGCGCAAGCTCGAGTGGCTCAACAGCCAGCACATCAGCCGGATGGGGGCGGAGCAGATCGAGCCGCTCATCACGCCGCGCATTGTGGCCACTGGTCTGGCCACCGCGGACGCGCTCGCCGAGCGGCGTTCGTGGTACCTGGCGCTCATCGACCTCCTCAAGCCGCGCGCCCGGAACCTCGACGACTTCGTGAGCCAGGCACGGCCATATCTGGAGGAGGAGGTCACTTACGACCAGACCGCCGTGGCGAAGCACTGGAAGGAGCCCGTCGAGGTCCACGCGCGCCTCGCCGCGCTGCGGGATCGTTTCGCCGCCCTCGGGGAATGGCGTGAGCCGGAGCTCGAGAACGAGCTGCGGACCCTCGCAGACGAGCTCGGGATCGGGGCAGGGAAGTTGATCCACCCACTCCGTCTGGCGCTGACGGGCACGGCCGTGTCGCCGGGGATTTTCGAGGTTCTTTCCGTCATGGGGCGCGAACTCGCGTTGCGCAGAATCGACGCGGCTCTGGCCGCACTTCGGCGTTTTCCGGATTTTCAAGCAGCTCAGCCCGAACGTCCTGCTTGACATTGGCGGGTCTGTGCTCGTAAGCTTGACATGACTCGCGCTGCCTCCGGGCTCGATCGGACGTTCGTCTGAACCGTTCCCGCGAAGTCGAGGCCACAGTCGGTCGGGCATCCGATCCCTCACGCAACGGCCCGCCCCGGCAGCGATCGGGCCGGGGCTTCGCGGGCAGCCCGTCGCTCGCTTCGAACGCATCCTCATTGAAGGGATATCCACGTTGCCCGGCCTCTCGGCCCGTCCAGCCACACGGGAGGCGATGATGCCCGAGCCCCTTTCCGATCTTGAACGCAGGATCCTCGACTACATCGTGGATTACCTGCGCCGGCATACGTATCAGCCGTCGATTCGCGAGATCGGACGTCGCTTCGACATCAAGAGCACGAAGACGGTCTCGGAGTATCTCCAGGCGCTTGCCCGGAAGGGCTGGATCGAGCGTGATCCGTCCCGTTCTCGCGGCGTGCGGCTGCTGGGGCTGGAGCTCCAGCCGGACGTGGTCTCCGTGCCGGTCTACGCTACGCTGGACGCATCGATCGTTGCGCGGGGCGCCCGGTCGGACGGCAAGCCGCTCCTGCTGGATCGGAAGCTCGCGGGCGGGGCGGGGGCGTACTTCGTGACGGCGCCGGAAGTCGATTCGAACGGCATCCCGGCGGGCGTCCGCGCCGGAGATCTGCTCCTCGTGGAGCCGATCGCGGAGGCGGATGTGGAGGATGGCGATGTGACCGTGGTTCGGCTGGGCGGGGACATCCTGGTCAGGACGTATCGCCGGGAAGGAGACGAAGTGCTTCTGGAAGCCGGCGATCGTTCCGAGCCGGTGCGGATCCTGGACCGCACGGGGTTCGCGGTGCTCGGCCGCGTCCTGGGCGTCTATCGGCGGCTTCGGGATCCAAGCGACGTATCTCTGGCCGGGGCGGAGGCCGGGGTCTCCGCGGCCGAGGTTTGAGGGGGACGTCGGATCGGGATGGTAGCAACGCAGTCGGGTGAGGGGACGGGATCCACGCGGCCGCTACAGCCGCCGGCCCTGGCCACGTTCGACCCCCCAGAGCCCGACGACGCCATGTGGATGCAGCGCGCGCTGGAACAGGCGTATGCTGCTGCGGCGGAGGATGAGGTGCCTGTGGGGGCGGTCATCGTGCTGAACGGCCGAATCCTCGCGGAAGCACACAACCGCACGCGCACGTGGGCGGATCCGACCGGGCATGCGGAACTGGTGGCGATCCGGCGGGCAGCAGAACGCCTCGATCAGTGGCGTTTGCTGGACGCCACGCTCTACGTCACCCTCGAACCGTGCGCGATGTGCGCGGGCGCGCTCGTCCTGGCCCGTGTCCGCCGTGTAGTCTACGCCGCGCGGGATCCAAAGGCGGGGATGTGCGGATCGCTCGGCTGCATCGTGCAGGATCCGCGGCTGAACCACCGGCTCAAGCTCACCGCCGGCGTGCTCGAGCATCCGGCCGGCGAACTCCTCCGTTCGTTCTTCCGCGCCCGTCGCTGACGGGGCGCACCCGCTCCCGCGCCACCTCCTCGGTCCGGCCGCCACGCGAATGTCCGCGGCGGCGTCCCCCGGAGGCGGACTTTCCCCTTGCACGCGCCTTGCACACCTACGAGACCGGCGGGCTCATCTTCCCGCGCCCATCGCCAGTCACACCCGCGCAGGAGGCATCGTGCTCGGAACCATCGCCAGCTTCGTCGCCTACGGCAAGAAGCCCGGAGCCATGTTCATGCTCAGGCATCCGGTCAAGACCGTGAAGATGGCGCGGATGCGCCGGAACCTCCGCCGCATCATGGGTTCACGGCGCGTGGCGCTCGGGATGGGCGCCGCGGCCATGGCCATTCCGGTTGGAATCTGGATCGGGCGGAAGCTGGGCTGACGCCCGGCGCCGATTGGACCCGGCGCCGGGCTCCACGCCGGGTCCATCAATCGGCCGGAACCGCCGCTCGATTCACGACGATCCGTTCCCGATCCGGCTCCGGCTCCGAGACCGGCTGGCCGAAGATCCGCAGCACGCCATACAGGATCCCGATCCCGAGCGCGAGGGAGATCGCGGGATGCAAACCGAAAGCGGTCGGGATGTCTCCGACGGCGATCGCGACCAGCGCCACGACCACGGCGTACGGCAACTGCGTTCGCACGTGGTCGACGTGATCGCACGCGGAAGCCATCGAGCTCATCACGGTCGTGTCCGAGATCGGTGAGCAGTGGTCGCCGAAGATGGAGCCCGCCATGATCGAGCTGATGGCGCCCAGCAGGATCGTGTAGTTCTCCCCGCCGGCGAAGCCCACGCCCGCGCCCATTGCCACGGCCAGCGGGATCACGACGGGGAAGAGGATCGCCATGGTGCCCCACGAGGTGCCGGTGGCGAACGATGTCGCCCCCGCGATCACGAAGACCAGGACAGGCAGCGCGGTGAGGGGGAGAGTGTCCTTGAGCACGCCGGCGAGATACGGCCCGGTGCCCATCGCCTTGGTCACGTCACCGAGCGCCCAGGCGAGGACGAGGATCACGACGGCGAGGAGCATGGCCCGCAGGCCGCCGACCCACGCTTCGATGGCCTGGCCAATGGTGAGGATCCGCTGCGCCACCGCGAGCACGATGGCGGCGACCGACCCGAAGAACGACCCCCAGAGCAGCGACCGGAACGGATCCGCCTCGCCGATGATCGCGCGCAAGGTCCGCTCCCCTTCGCCCAGGCTCTCCACGCCCGTCGTGTACAGCCCGATGAGCCCTGTGATGACCACCGTCAGCACGGGAACGGCGGCATTGTACCAGCGGGGCCGGGCGCCCGCAGGGGGCTCGAGCGCCGCACTCGTCGGGTCCGCCGCCGGGATCGCGCCCGGCCGCAGGACGCCGCCCCCGGAACGCGCCCGCCGCTCCGCCATGAGCATCGGTCCGAAGTCCCGGCGGGTCACCACGACGAGCAGCACGAAGATCACCGCGAGGATCGGGTAGAACAGATACGGGATCGTGTGCAGGAAGACGTTGAACGGGTTCTGGCTCCCCGCCAGGAGCTGCGCCTGAATCCCGGGATCCGTCGCGGTCTCCGCCGCGGACTTCAGGGCATCGCCGATCAACGAGATCTCGAAGCCGATCCAGGTCGAGATCAGCGCGATCGCGGCGATCGGCGCGGCGGTCGAGTCCACGATGTACGCCAGCTTCTCCCGTGACACGTTGAGCCGGTCCGTGACCGGGCGCATGGTGTTCCCGACGATCAACGTGTTCGCGTAATCGTCGAAGAAGATGACGAGGCCGGAGAGCCAGGTGAGGAACTGACCGCGCCTGGCCGTCGTCGCGAACGGCCTGAGGGCGTCCACGATCCCGTACGTTCCGCCGCTGCGGCTCATGACGCCGACCATCCCGCCCAGCATGAGGCTGAACATGATGATGGAGACGTGATCCGCGTCTCCGGTCAGCGTGCCCAGCGCGAACTGCTCGATACTCGCGAGCGTGGCCGCGAGGGGGTTGTAACCATTGAGGATCAGCGCTCCGAGCCAGATCCCCGCGAAGAGGGAGAGGACGACTTCACGGAAAACCAGCGCGAGCACGATCGCCGCGATGGGCGGCAGGAGGCTCAGCCACCCCGGTTCAATGGGTACGGTCATGGAGTTCCTGGGTTCAGGTGGCGTAGATCCTGAATCATAATGGAAACAGCGCCGTGCGCCAATATGGCGGATCTGTGCGATTTCGCCAGATGCGGCGGCGCGGGAATCCGCCTGGACCGAGTTGACGAAACGGTCGGGGAGCGGAGCGCTGGGACGGGCCGGGCGGAGGCGGCTCCGGCAGCCATGCGGCTGGCCCCGCGGGCCGTTGACAGCCCGTTTCGCCTCCGCTAACCTTCCCCGCGACCTACCGGACCCCAATCCCGGAACCGATGAGCGAGCCGGCACGACAGCTCCTCATGGATCAACGGGCGGTCGAGCGTGCGCTGGCGCGCATGGCCCGTGAGATCGTGGAGCGGAACGAGGGTACGCAGAACCTGGTGCTGCTGGGGATCCAGCGGCGGGGCATCCCGCTGGCCGAGCGGATCGCCATGGAGATCGAGCGAGCCGAGGGCGAGCGCCCGCCCGTCGGATCGCTGGACATTACGCTCTACCGGGACGATCTCATGGCCATCGGTCCACGTCCCATCGTGGGCGAAACGCGGCTGCCGCCGGGCGGGATCGACGGGCGCGTGGTGGTGATCGTGGATGACGTCGCCTACACGGGGCGCACGGCCCGCGCCGCCCTCGACGAGCTCACGGACTTCGGACGCCCCGCCCGCATTTATTTCTGCGTACTTGTCGACCGCGGGGGGCGCGAACTGCCGATTCAGCCGGACATCGTGGGGCGGACCGTGGAAGCGCAATCGGGGCAGCGAGTGGAAGTGCTCGTGCCTGAACTGGATGGTCGCCTGGCGGTGGAGTTGCGCCTGGCGGACGAGGGGGCGGCGTGAGCGAAGTCGCACCGTATCTCGGGAAGGACCTGGTCGGGCTGCAGCAGCTCAGCGCCGAGCAGATTCGTGCGATCCTGGACACGGCCGAGCCGTTCAAGGAGATCAGCGAGCGGCCGAT
Organism: uncultured bacterium; assembly: GCA_937907535.1. Classification (GTDB taxonomy): domain Bacteria; phylum Gemmatimonadota; class Gemmatimonadetes; order Longimicrobiales; family RSA9; genus CALCID01. The sequence continues at coordinate 33,868 of CALCID010000086.1, forward strand.
CAAGAAGGTTCCGGTCCTGCGCGGCAAGACCATCGTCAACCTCTTCTTCGAAGCCTCCACGCGTACGCGCATCTCCTTCGAGTTCGCGGAGAAGAGGCTGTCAGCGGACACCGTTAACATCACGGCGTCGGCGTCGAGCGTGGTCAAGGGCGAGACGCTGGTGGACACCGCGCGGAACCTGGAGGCCATGCGGATCGACATGGTCGTGATCCGGCACAGCGCCTCGGGCGCGGCCCAGTTCCTGGCCGACCGGATCCGGTCGAACGTGGTGAACGCTGGAGATGGCCGGCACGAGCACCCGACGCAGGCGCTCCTCGACATGCTCACGATCCGCGACCACCTCGGCCGCATCGAGGGAGTGAAGGTGTGCATCGTCGGGGACATCCTGCATTCGCGCGTGGCGCGCTCGAACCTCTGGGGGCTGACGAAGCTGGGAGCGGAGGTGGCGGTCTGCGGACCGCGCACGCTGTTGCCCGCGGACATCGAGGAGACGGGCGTGCACGTCTTCTCGCGGATCGAGGAGGCGATCGAGTGGGCCGAAGTGCTGAACGTGCTCCGTCTCCAGCTCGAGCGCATGCAGGCCGGATACGTGCCGAGCTTGCGCGAATACAATCGGGTCTTCGGGGTCACGCGGGAGCGGCTCGAGCGCGCGCCGCGCGATCTGCTGATCCTGCATCCGGGCCCGATGAACCGGGGGGTCGAGATCGACAGTGACGTGGCGGATGGCCCGCACTCGGTGATCCTGGATCAGGTCACGAACGGCGTGGCGGTCCGCATGGCCGTGCTCTACCTCCTTGCCGGCGGCGCCCCGGAACGTGTGGAAGCCGCGAAACAAGCGCCGTCGGGTGAGTGATTCGGGGTGCTGTGAGAGATCCCATGAATGAACGCCCGATCCTGATCCAGGGCGGCCGGGTGATCGATCCGTCGAGGAACCTGGATGACACGCTGGACGTGTTGCTCGCGGATGGCAAAGTCGCCGCGGTGGGCCGGGGGCTCGGCGCACCGGACGGCGCCGTGCGCATCGGCGCCCAGGGGCTGGTGGTTTGCCCCGGCCTGATCGACCTGCACGTCCACCTCCGGGAGCCGGGTGGGGAACACAAAGAGACGATCCAGACCGGTGCCCACGCGGCGGTGGCCGGCGGCTTCACCGCGGTCTGTGCCATGCCGAACACGGACCCGCCGGTGGACGATCCGGCGGCCGTCGGCTTCGTCGTTGCCGAGGGGATCCGCGCAGGGTACGCGCGGGTGTACCCGGTGGGCGCGATCTCCGTAGGCCAGAAGGGCGAACGGCTCACGGAGATCGGTGAGATGGTGGACGCCGGGGCCGTTGCCATCACGGATGACGGGTACCCGGTGTCGGATGCCGGGCTGATGCGGCTCGCCCTCGAGTACGCGCAGACGTTCGGGATCCCGGTTGCGAGTCACTGCGAGGAACGCTCCCTCTCGAAGGGCGGCTCGATGAACGAGGGTGCGATCTCCACGCGCCTCGGTCTCCAGGGAATCCCGAACGCCGCCGAGGACATCATGATCGCCCGGGATCTGATCCTCGCCGAGCTGACCAACGGGCGGCTGCACATCCAGCACGTCTCCACGAGGCGCGGCGTGGCCATGATCCGGGAAGCGAAAGCCCGCGGCGTGCGGGTCACTGCCGAGGCCACTCCGCACCATTTCACCCTGACCGATGAGGCGGTGGACGGCTACCGGACCGAGGCGAAGGTCAACCCGCCGCTCCGCTCGGCGGAAGACCGGGCGGCGGTGATCGAGGGCGTGGCGGACGGGACGCTGGATGTGATCGCCACGGACCACGCCCCGCACCACTACGACGAAAAGGAGCAGGCGTTCGACGATGCGCCGTTCGGCCTCGTCGGCCTGGAGACCGCGCTGGGTCTGGCCATTACCGAGCTCGTCCGGCCGGGCGTGATCTCGCTCCCGACGCTGATCGAGCGGATGAGTTGCGCGCCTGCACGTGCTTTCCAGCTCCCGGGCGGCACGCTCGCGCCAGGCTCGCCCGCGGACGTCACGATCTTCGATCCGGATGAGGAATGGGTCGTGGACCCCACGACCTTCGTCTCCAAGAGCCGCAACACGCCGTTCGCCGGCCGCAGGTTGTATGGCCGCGCCGTGGTGACCGTGGTGGGCGGGCGGATCGTGTGGGAGCGGCGCCAGCTCCGGCAATGACGTCCCATCCCGCCAGTTCCCGGCCCACCCCGCGCCAGTGGATGGCCGGCGAGCCGTTCCCGTGGCCATCCATCGCCGAGCTCGCGGACGGCGAACGCGTGACCGCATGCTACTTCGTGGAGTCCGTCCAGCTCGGCATGACCCGGCACGAGAAGCCGTACCTCCGGATGCGTCTGGTGGACCGGACCGGAGCCGTCGAGGGGCGGGTGTGGGAGGATGCCGAACGGGTCGCCGCTTCACTCTCGGTGCCAGGATACGCCGGGATCCGCGGCCGCGTCGAAACCTACGCCGGCCAGCGCCAGCTCAAGGTCGAGGAGGTCGTTGCGCTCGACGTCCCGCCCGAGGACCTCGACCTGTTCGTGCCCCGGTCGCCGCGGGATCAACGGGAAATGGAGGCCGAGCTCGCGGCGCTCATCGCCGGCGTGGAGGATCCGGCGTACCGCGCGCTGCTCCGCCGCATCCTCGGTCCGGATACCGAGACGGGCCGGCTCTTCCGCCATGCGCCCGCAGCGAAGCGCAATCACCACGCGTACATCGGCGGCCTGCTCGAGCATTCGCTCTCCGTCGCCGGGGCATGCATCCGCCTTGCAGAGCATTACGGAGAGCGGATCGATCGGGACCTGCTGGTGACCGGCGCGCTCCTCCACGACATCGGGAAGATCCGGGAGATCGAGGGCACCGGCGGGTTCCCCTATACGGATGAGGGCAAGCTCCTCGGCCACATCGTGATCGGCCTCCAGATCGTGGCCGACGAGGCCCGTTCGATCCCCGGCCTCACCCGGGAGCGCACGGTCCTGCTCCTGCACCTGATCGCGAGCCACCAGGGGCGTTACGAGTGGCAGAGCCCGCGGCGGCCCAAGCTCCTGGAGGCGCTCATCCTCCACTACGTGGACGACCTGGACGCCAAGATGCAGCAGGTCTGCGCACTGCTGGACGCCATCGACGGTGGCTGGACCGCATACGATCCGGCGCTGGGCCGGGAATTCTTCCGGCACCGGGCACCGATCGCGGTCCCTGCGGGCGGCGCGGGCGGTGGGGTGGGGGAGTCCGGGGACGCAATGACCCTGGACCTGTTCGCGCTCTGAGAACGGCGCCCAGTTACTTGACGGAGGCAGCGAGGCGCGGTATTTTACGTGGCTGGATTTCGTGAGATCGTCTATAGCTTTGTCTGATTCGGTGGCCGAGCGGAGGGTCGGTTGGCGAACACGAAGAGTGCAGAGAAGCGGGCGAGGCAGGCCGCAGTGCGGGCGCAGCGGAATCGCGCCCAGCGGTCGCGCATGAAGACCGCGATCAAGAAGGTGCTCCGGGCGAAGACTGCAGAGGAAGCCACGGCCGCGTTCCGCGAGTCCGCTGCGCTGCTCGATCGTTACGCTACGCGTCGTCTGATCCACCCGAACAAGGCCGCCCGCCAGAAGTCGCGGCTGGCCCGGCACGTGAAGGCGCTCGGGGGGATGCCGTAAGCGGGGACGGAACGTACCGGCCACGGATCGCGGCTCGAAGGTCGATCGGAGAGTCCGCCTTTTCCGGCGGGCTCTTTTCGTTTCCGTGTCCGGGAGATCGCCGGGAACGCCGCATCGATCCGGGCCGCGCCTCCGGCACACGATACCCCTTCATCCGCGCGGCGCGGCGTGGCTCACCGGAATCGCCGTAGTCAACGGCCGGGCTGTCGTCCGAGGCCCGGGCGGGGTGGCGCCAGGCCGGGAAAGCGGGTAATCTTACCCCCATGATGCTGCTGATCCTGTTGCCGGTCCTCCTTTTCTCGGTGGTCGTCCACGAGTACGCGCACGGTTGGATGGCACTGAGGCAGGGTGACTCCACGGCGTTGGCTGCCGGTCGGTTGACGCTGAATCCGATCGCGCACCTCGACCTGTTCGGCAGCATCCTCTTCCCGCTCGTGCTCTGGGCATCCAACGCCGGGTTCCTGTTCGGCTGGGCGAAGCCGGTCCCGGTGAATCCGGCGAACTACCGGAACTACGTGCGAGGCGACGTCCTGGTCTCGATCGCCGGGATCGCCGCGAACCTCATTCTCGCGGCGATCAGCGTGCTCGTGTTCGTGCTCGCGGTCCACGCCGGCCGGATCGTTCCGGGGGCGGCCGGGATCATGGACGTGGTGCAGCAGGCGGCCGGGTACGGGATCCTGATCAATCTCGTTCTGGCGGTCTTCAATCTGATCCCGATCCCGCCGCTGGACGGCTCGCACGTAGTCTACCATCTGCTCCCGCCGCGCCTGGGTGCGCGTTACCGGGAAGTCGGCCGCTTCGGAATGCTGGTGCTGCTCGCCCTGCTGATCTTTGCGCCGGGCGTGTTCCGGTACCTGCTCTGGCCGGTGGATGTGCTCCAGGGGCTGGTCTTGTCCCTGATCCGGGCCTGGACGTGATGGCGGTCAGCGTTTCGGGTGAAGGCGCCTTCATTGTCGAGCTGGACCGGTTCCAGGGCCCGCTCGACCTGCTCCTGCATCTGATCCGGGAGCAGGACATCGACATCTTCGACATCCCGATCGCGCGAATCACCCAGCAGTTCCTGCAGGCGATCGAGGGCGTTGAGCAGCGGCTCGGGATCGACCGGGCGGGCGAGTTCCTCGAGATGGCGGCCACGCTGGTCCGGATCAAAGCCCAGATGCTCCTGCCGCGGCGGGTGGACGAGTCGGGGGAGTTGATCGACCCGCGGGCGGAGCTGGTCCGGCGCCTGCTCGAATACGAGCACTTCCGGGAAGCGGCGCAGCGTCTCGCCGAAGCCGAGGCAGAACGCGCCCTGCACTATGCCCGGGGCTTCGTGCCGCCGATGCCGAAGCCGGAGCCCAAGGACAACCTGGAGCTCACGTGGGAAGAGCTGCTCGCCGCGGCCATGGCGGTGGGGGAGAGGGCCCGCCCGCCGGCGGAGCACCGGGTCGTTGCCCGGGCCGTGCCGCTGGAGGAGAAGATCGCGCTCATCATCGAGACGCTGGAGCGCTTCGCGCGGGTCGAGTTCCGGCGGCTGGTCCGGCCCTTCGCGGACCGCTTGCACGCGGTCGTCACGTTGATGGCCGGGCTCGAGCTGACGCGGCAGCGCCGGGTGGCTCTGAGGCAGCGCGAGCCGTTCGCGCCGCTCTGGATCTATCGCAGGAACGGGAAGCCGTCCGATGCAGACGTCGCAGATCATTGAAGCGCTGCTCTTCGCGAGCGACGCGCCCCTTTCGGCCGAGGACCTCGCCCGCGCCCACGAAGATCTGGACGAGGACGCCGTCGAGGCCGCGATCCAGGCGTTGCGCGCCGAGTACGATGCGACGGGCCGGGCGTTCCAGATCTACGAGGTGGCGGGCGGTTACCAGATCCTGACGCGGCCCGAGGCCGCGCCGTACCTCGAGCGGTTCCGGACCGTGCCCCAGCCGGCGCGGCTGTCGGCCGCGGCGCTCGAGGTCCTGGCGATCATCCTGTACCGGCAGCCGATCGGCCGGGCGGAGATCGAGGAGATTCGGGGGATCAGCTCGGCCGGCGTGCTGCGCACGCTCCAGGACCGGGGTCTGATCGACGTGGTCGGCCGCGCGGAAGGGCTGGGCCGCCCGCTGCTGTACGGCACGACTCAGCGGTTCCTCGAGCATTTCGGGTTCCGGTCGCTCCACGACGTGCCGCGGCCGGAGGAGCTGCCGGTCGTGCTGCGGGAGCACGTTTCGCGGCAGAAGGAAACTGCGGCGACCTGAACCCCTCCGCCGGAGTCCTGTTCGTGGGCGAACCCGTTAGACTGCAGAAGTTCCTTTCTGGCGCGGGGGTCGCCTCCCGGCGGCGGGCGGAGGAGCTGATCCGCGCCGGCCGGGTCCGCGTGCGCGGCGAGGTCGTCACGGAACCGGGGGTGAAGGTCGACCCGGATGCGGACCCGGTCGAGGTGGACGGCCGGCGCGTGCGACTCCAGCCGCCCCTATGGGTCGCCCTCCACAAGCCCGCCGGTTACGTCAGCGCCCGTTCAGACCCCCAGGGTCGTCCCACGATCTACGACCTGCTCCCGGACCGGCTGCACGGACTCTTCCATGTGGGCCGGCTCGACCTCGACAGCGAGGGCCTCTTGCTCCTCACGAACGACGGGGATCTGGCGCACCGGCTGCTGCACCCGAGCTTCGAGATCGACCGGGAGTACGAGGTGGAGGTCGACGGGAATGTGCACGACGAGTCGCTACACCGTCTGCTGCGCGGCGTTCACCTCGAGGACGGGGTCGCGCGCGCCGTGACGGTCCGGCGGCTGCGGGGCGCGCCCGACGGCCGTTCCCGGCTGCGCGTGACGCTTCGGGAGGGGCGGAAACGGGAGGTTCGTCGTATGTTCAGTGCCATCGGGCATCCGGTACGGCGCCTCGTGCGCGTCCGCTACGGCCCGATCCGACTGGGCTCTCTCGAGCCCGGCCGGTGGCGGCGGCTCTCCACGCATGAAATCGCCGCCCTGTCGGCTGGTCGCCCGCGCGGCCGGCCGTGAGACGTCGTCGCCTCGAATCCGCTTCCGAACAAGGTGGAGACATGGACATCCAAGACCGCACCATATTGATCCTTGGCGGCTCCGGCCTGGTCGGACTCGCCGTCGCGCGGAAGCTCCTGGAGTTCCAGCCTGCTCGCCTGGTCCTTTGCGCGCTCCGCCAGGACGAGGCGGAGAGCGCGGCCGAGGAGCTGAGGGCCGAGCCTGCCCGGGCGCCCGAAACGTCCATCGAGGCGGTATGGGGGGATATCTTCCTCCCCGCGCCGTACAAAGACCGGAGCCGGGCGGAGGTGTTCCGGGACCCGGTCGCGCGCCGCCTCGTCATCGACTCCATCTACGGAGAGCTGACGGAAGAGGTGGTGAGGACCTCCACCCTCGGCGCGCTGCTCCTCCGGATCCGTCCGGACCTGGTGGTGGATTGTGTGAACACGGCAACGGCCATCGCCTATCAGGATGTCTCGGTGGGCGTGGAGAGATTGCGGCGGGAAGCCACCGCCGGCGGCGCGGGGATCGACGCGGTCGAGGCGCACCTCGGCACGTTGTATCTCCCGCAGCTCATCCGCCACGTCCAGATCGCGCTCGACGCCATGCGCCGCGCCGGAACCACCATGTACGTGAAGGTCGGCACCGCGGGCACCGGCGGGATGGGCCTCAACATCCCCTTCACGCACTCGGAGGAGCGGCCGAGCCGCGCGCTCCTGGCCAAGGCCGGGGTGGCCGGCGCGCACTCGCTCCTCCTCTATCTCATGGCGCGCACGCCCGGCGGGCCGGCGGTCAAGGAGATCAAGCCGACGGCGGCCATCAGCTGGAAGCGGATCGGCTTCGGGGAGGTGCGGCGAGGCGGGCGTCCGATCGAGCGGTTCGACGCCACGCGCCCACTGCCCCTCGACCAGGCGTTCGCGGCGTCCGTGGAGGATGCGTGGACCGCGGCCGGCGGCACGCTCGAGGGCGTGTTCCTCGACGCCGGGGAGAACGGGCTCTTCAGCCTCGGCGAGTTCGAAGCACTTACCTCCCTCGGGCTCATGGAATACATCACGCCTGAGGAGATCGCCGAGAACGTGGTGCGGGAGGTCCGCGGCCACGCGACCGGCAAGGACATCGTGGCGGCGCTGGATGCGGCGACCTCCGGGCCGACCTACCGCGCCGGCGTGCTCCGGGAGGCGGCCCTGGACCGGATGGCGGCGCTCGAAGCGCAGTACGGGGTGCGCGCCGTCGCCTACGAGATGCTCGGCCCGCCGCGGCTGTCCAAGCTCCTCTTCGAGGCCGCCATCCTCGCGCGGCTCTATCCCGACCTGCCGGCGGCGGCGCAGCTGGATCCGGAGGACGCCGCGCGGCGGGCGGCGGCGCTCGTCGAGGAGGATGCGGACCTGCGGATCCGCGCGCTCTCCGTCGGACTGCCGATCCTGCTCCCGGACGGAGAACGGCTGCTCCGCGGACAGCGGGTCAAGGTGGAGCCACACCCCGGCCAGGACCCGACCGATCCCCGCCTCGCGGACAGCGGGTGGATCGACCTGCGCCCCTCGAACTGGAGCAAGTGGCGCAACCGTCTGGCCCGAATCGTTCATGAGTTCGAGGCGGGGCCGGGGCCGGAGCGAGGCTCCCGTCGGGACATGGAGCCGAGCGCCCGGGAGCGCGAGATCCGGCCGGGCCGGCTGGCCGCCTGGGTGTTCAGGTACGAGGATGCGGGCGCGCGCGTGAAGCGCTGAGCGGATCCCGGGACCGGCCGGCAGCGTACAAGCGAGCGGTAGGCTCAACGACGAACGTGGGAGGAGGGAGCCGTTGGACGCAATGGGCATCTCCATACAGCCACGTACCGGGCGGGATCTGACCGATCGGATCACCCGCGAGGTACAGCGCCGGGTGGTGGGGCAGGATTCCATGATCGAACGGCTCCTCATCGGGCTCCTCACCGGCGGGCACGTCCTGCTCGAGGGCGTGCCCGGCCTGGCCAAGACGCTCACCGTCCGGTCGCTGGCCGAGACGATCGACGCGGAGTTCCAGCGCATCCAGTTCACGCCGGACCTCCTCCCCGCGGACATCGTCGGGACGATGATCTACAACCAGCGCACGGGCGAATTCGCGCCCAAGAAGGGCCCGATTTTCGCCAACGTGGTGCTGGCGGACGAGATCAACCGCGCCCCGCCGAAGGTCCAGTCCGCGCTCCTCGAGGCCATGCAGGAGAAGCAGGTCACGATCGGCGGCGAGACGTACCGGCTCCCCGAGCCGTTCCTGGTCCTTGCCACCCAGAACCCCATCGAGCACGAGGGGACGTACCCGCTCCCCGAGGCCCAGGTGGACCGGTTCATGCTCAAGCTGCGGGTGGAGTACCCGGGCCGGGACGAAGAGAAGGAGATCATGCGCCGGGTGGCCGGGCAGGAGCTGGCGCCGCTCGCGGTGGTGGCGCGACCCGAGGAGATCCTCGCGGCGCGGCGCGAAATCTCCGAGCTCTACATGGATGAGAAGATCGAGGACTACATCGTGGACCTGGTCCAGGCCACCCGTCGTCCGGCCGACTACGGGCTGTCGGACCTCGCGCCGCTGATCGAGTACGGCGCCTCGCCCCGGGCCACGATCTTCCTCGCCCTCTGCGCACGTGCCCACGCCTACCTGCGCGGGCGTGGCTACGTACTCCCCGAGGACGTCAAGGCGATCGGCGCGGACGTCCTGCGCCACCGCATCATCACGAGCTACGAGGCCGAGGCCGAAGAGATCACGCCGGACGACCTCGTGGCCCGCATCTTCGAGGCTGTGGACGTTCCGTGAAATCGGCTCCCGGCATCGTCTCCCGGTTCGCATCGCTCCTGCGGCCCCGCGGACGCGCCGTGGGCGCGGCGCGCGACGAAGGCGGCGCGAACGGCGTCGCCTCCCGCCCGAAGCCGGACCGGGAGACCCGCTCCTCGGAGGCCGTGCCCCGGGAGGTGCTCCGTCAGGTGCGCCTCATCGAGCTGCGTACGCGCGGCTGGGTCGAGGCCGTGTTCAGCGGCGAGTACCAGTCCGTGTTCCGCGGCCAGGGCATGGAGTTCGCCGAGGTGCGGGAGTACCAGGCGGGAGACGACGTCCGCAATATCGACTGGAACGTCACCGCCCGGATGGCCCACCCGTTCGTCAAGAAGCACATCGAGGAACGGGAGCTGACCGTGCTCGTGGCGGTGGATCTCTCGGGCTCCGGCCAGTTCGGCACCCGAAGCCGGTTCAAGGCCGAGCTCGCGGCGGAGATCGCCGCGGTGCTCTCCCTCTCCGCCGTGCGCAACAACGACCGGGTCGGGCTGCTCCTCTTCACGGACCGGGTGGAGCACTACGTGCCGCCGAAGAAGGGCCGCCGCCACGTGCTGCGCCTCATCCGGGACCTGCTCGTGTACCGGCCGACGGGCACGGGCACGGACCTGGGCGCGGCGCTGGAGTACATGGGCCGGATCCTGCCGCACCGCGCCATCATCTTCCTGCTCAGCGACTTCATGGTCCCGCCCCCGCCGGACGTTGCCGGGCTGGTCACGGCCCCGTCCGATGGCCTCGACGTCACGGCGCCCGGCTGGGTGCGCGCGCTCCGGGTGCTCTCCCGCCGCCATGACGTGGTGGCCATCACGATCACGGACGCGGCCGAGCTACGGCTCCCGGACGCGGGGCTGGTCATGGTCACGGACCCCGAGACCGGCGACCGGGTCGCCGTCGACACCGGAGACCCGTCGCTCCAGGCGTACTTCGCCGGGCTGGTGGCCCGGGAGCGGGCGGCGTTCCGCCGCCTCTTCCGCCGGCTCGGCGTGGACGAGATCGAGGTCCGGACCGACACCTCCTACATCGGGCCGCTCCTCGCCTTCTTCCGGCGCAGGGAGCGGTTGCTGCGCCGATGAACGCCGGGCGGACAGCCGCGCTCCTCGTGCTCCTCGCGGCCATGGCCCCCACCGCCGTGAACGCACAGGGGGTCCGGGCGGCCGTGACCCCGGATTCGATTTCCGTAGGCGACGTCTTCCACGCCGCGTTCCGGGTCGATCTCCCTCCCGGGTACCGCGCCGAGTTCCCGGATACCCTCGCCCTCGCCCGGGACATGGAGCACGCAGGGCGCCGGCACGAACGGGTGGATACGCTGGACGACGGCGGCCTTCGGCTCACGGTCGCCTATCCGCTCACCGCGTGGCGCCCCGGCCACGTCTTCCTCCCCGCGGTGAACATCCGGATCATCGGGCCGAGCGAGGGTGACGCACGCACGTTGACCGCCGCGCTCCCCGAGGTCGTCATCCGATCCGTGCTCCCCGGGGACACCGCGGGGGTCGACCCGCAGCCGCCCAAGGACGTGCTCGGCGCGAACTGGCTGCTCTGGCCGTTCCTCCTGGCGATGCTCGGCCTGATCGCGGCGGCCGGCGGGCTCCTGTTCTGGTACCGTCGGCGTCGGGGCGACGCACCGGAGCCGATCCTGGTCGCGCCGCCCGTGCCGCCGCGGGAGCGCGCCCTCGCCATGCTGGACCGGGCCCGCTCCCTCGGGTTGGTCGAGGCCGGCGAGTACAAGGCGTTCTACACGCTCGTCTCGGAAGCCGTCCGCGGGTACATGGAGGCGGTGGATCCGCGCTGGAGCGGCGACCTGACCACCTCGGAGCTGGTCCCGCGGCTCGCGTCGCTGGAGGAGGAGCCGCGGGCATCCCTCGTGGCCGTGCTCAGCGCCGCCGACCTGGTCAAGTTCGCCCGCCACCGGCCCACGCCCGAGGCCGCGTTCCTCGACTGGCAGCGGGCCCGGGACTGGGTGGCGACGTACCCGCCGGCGCCGCAGGCCGAACCGGAGGGGGATGGGTCGGCCACGCCCGGGGAGGCCGCATGAGCTTCGGGTTCGGGCAACCGTGGGCGCTCCTCCTGCTCGTGCCCTTCGCCGCGTACGTGCTGCGCCTGCGACGCCGCGGCACGCCCGCGCTCATCTACTCCCGCGCCGGACTCCTGAGCCGCAACCGGCGCCGCCTGACGGAAGCCGCCGCACGGGCGCCCGGCTGGCTCCGAGCCGGCTCGATCCTCGCCCTGATCCTCGCCCTCGCCTCGCCCCGCACCGGCACGTCCGCCGTCGATATCGACACCGAAGGGATCGCCATCATGCTGGTGGTCGACATCTCCAGCTCCATGCTGGCCGAGGACTTCCACCCGCGGAACCGGCTCGCGGTGGCCAAGCAGGCCATGGCGGAGTTCATCCGAGGCCGGGCGTTCGACAGGATCGGGATGGTCGCCTTCGCCGGCGAAGCGCTGACCCAGGTCCCCATCACCATCGACTACCCGGTCATCTTCCGAGCCATCGAGCAGCTCGAGGTCGGGATGCTCGAGGACGGCACCGCGATCGGCACCGCCATCGCCACCGCCGCGAACCGGCTCCGCCAGGCGCCCGGCGAGTCCCGGGTCATGATCCTCCTCACGGACGGGGAGAACAACCGGGGCGAGATCGACCCCATCACCGCGGCCCGCGCCGCCGCCACCTTCGACATCAAGGTCTACACCATCGGCGTGGGGACTGAGGGCGTGGCGCCGATCCCGGTGGCCCGCGGGCTGCTCGGCGGCTACGAGTACGCGAACCTGCCCGTCCACATCGACGAGGAGCTCCTCACCGAGGTGGCGAAGCTCACCGGCGGCCGGTACTACCGCGCCACGAACGAGGCGGCGCTGGACAGCATCTACCACGAGATCGACCAGCTCGAGAAGAGCACCGTCGAGGTTCGCCGGTACGTGCAGTATACGTCGCGGTACCTGCCGTTCCTCGTCCTCGCCGCCTTGCTTCTCGTCGGCGAGTGGATCCTGCGGGCCAGCCGCTGGGGGAGGGTGCCATGAGCTTCGCCCGGCCCGATCTCCTCTGGCTCGCGTTCGCGCTGCCGGTCCTCGTCGTGCTCGGCGTGCACGGTTACGTGCGACGTCGCCGGCGCGCCATCCGCGCCCTCGGAGACTCCGCGCTGCTCCGCCGGCTCGGGGCGGTGGAGGTGGAGCGCACCGTCACGGGCCGCGCCGTGATCCTCGCGCTCGCGGCGGCTTCGCTCGGCCTGGCCGCCGCGGGACCCCAATGGGGGTTCCGCGCCGTGGAGTCCCAGGCCCGTTCCCGGAACATCGTCTTCGCGGTGGACGTCTCGAAGTCCATGCTCGCCCGGGACGTCACGCCCGACCGGCTGGAGCGGCAGCGCCTCCTCACGCGACGTCTGCTCCGGGAGCTCCGGGGGGACCGGTTCGGCCTCGTCGCCTTCGCCGGACGCGCGTATATCCTGTCGCCCCTTACCGTTGACCACGGAGCCCTCGAGCTTTACATCGATGCGCTGGATCCGGGGATCGTGAGCTACGGGGGCTCCTCGCTCTCGGCCGCGCTTCGCCAGGCGATCGATCTCGTCCAGGGCCAGCCGGGCGCGGCGGGCTCGCGCGCCATCGTGCTCATGACGGACGGCGAGGCGCACGAGGAGTCGCAGGCGGTGCTGGCGGAGGCGGATCGCGCGGCGCAGGCGGGGATCGCGGTCCACACGGTGGGGATCGGCACCCGCGAGGGGGACCCGGTGCCGAACCGCGATCCCGGGTCGGGGCGCGTGGCCGGCTACATGCGGGACGCGGCCGGAGACATCGTGATCTCGAGACTGAACGAATCCCTCCTGAGGGACGTGGCCCGGCGAACCGGCGGGCGGTACGTGCATATCGAGGAGCCCGGGGCCACGGACCGCCTGCTGGCGGCGCTCCGGTCCCTCGACCAGGCCGTGATGCAGGGAGACCGCCAGGTGCAACGGAAGGAGCGCTTCGGCTGGTTCGTGGCGCTCGCGCTCGGGCTCCTCGTCATCGACGCGGCGCTCCTCGACCCGACGCTCCGGCGCCGGGCGAGGGAAGGGGAGGCGTGACCATGGTCCTGAGGAATGTCGCCATCGGTGCGCTGGTCGTGCTCCTGACGGGCTTGGGCATCGGGGACTTCGAGCGCGGCAACCGGCTGTACCGGCAGGGCCGTTACGCCGAGGCCGTGGAGGCGTATCAGGCGGCGCTGGAAGGCGGCCGGGACACGCCCGAGCTGCGTTACAATCTCGGCACGGCGCTGCTCAGGCTCGGGCGCTACGACGATGCCGAGGAGCATTTCCGGGCCGCACTGGTCGCCGTGGACCCGGAGCTGCGGGAGCGGACCCTGTACAATCTGGGCAACCGGTTCCTCTCGGACGCGCGGCAGGCCGGCGATCCCGAGGCGCGGGGGCGGCTCCTGGACGCCGCCATCGAGGCCTACAAGCAGGCGCTCCGGATCATGCCCGGAGACCGGGACGCGAAGTGGAACCTGGAGCTGGCGCTCCGGGACCAGGAGGAGCAGCCGCCGTCCCAGTCGGGCCAGAGCGACCAGGATTCGGAACAGGACCCGGACGGGTCGGAGGACCCCCAGGGGGGCGGGGGTGGGTTCCAGCCGTTCCCGCCGAGCCCGTCGGCCCGTGACCGGTCGTATGCGGATGCGGAGGGCGCGATGACGCCGGAGCAGGCGGAGCGGATCCTCCGGGCCGCGGAACAGGACGAACGGGACGTGTACCGGCAGCGGCTCCGCCGTGGGCAGCGGGAGCGTCCCGTGGAGCGGGACTGGTGAACGCGTTCGTCGTCTGGCTCGCGCTGGCGGTCGCGGCGGGCGGCCAGGACCCGGTCCGTGTGTCGGCATCGCTGTCGGCGTCGGCGGTCGGTGTGGGCGAAACGGTGGTCCTGGACGTCCGGGTGGAAACGAGCGGCCCTGCGCCGGAACGGTTCGAGGCACCGCCCCTCCCGAGCGGCCTCGAGGTCGTGGGGACCCGGGACTATTCCCAGCTCCAGTTCTCGCTGCCCGGCGGGAGGACCCGGATCGTGCGGCGCGAGTTCGTGATCCGTCCGCGTGCGGCCGGGCAGTACGTGATCCCGCCGGCGGTGGTGCGGGTGCAGGGGAAGGAGTATTCGACCCGCCCGCAACGGCTGCTCGTCACGGCAGCGGGGCGGAGTGGGGCGGGGGGCGGGCCGCCCGCTCCCGGCACACGCACGGCCGCTCCGCCCGCCGGCCCGGATGGGGAGGTCATCCTCCTCGCCCGGGTCGTCCCGGACACGGTCTACGTCGGCCAGCAGATCACCTTCCAGGCCGAGGCCATGTTCTCGAACGAGGTGCGGCTCCTGCTCCGCCGTGCGCCGGAGTACGTGCCGCCCAGCCCGGTCGGTTTCTGGATCCAGGACCTCAATGACGCCCCGATGGTCGAGCCGCGCGTGCTCAACGACCGCCTGTACGAGGTGCAGACGTTCCGGCGCGCGTACTTCCCGCTCTCGCCGGGGCTGGTCTCGTTCCCGCCCGCGCGTCTGGTCTACGAGATCCGTCGGGGCTTCCTGTACGCGCCGGAAAGCCGGGAGCTGAACAGCGACACGCTGCGCGTCGTCGTGCTCCCGCTCCCGGAGGAGGGGCGGCCCCACGACTTCAACGGCGCGGTGGGCCAATTCACCGTCACCGCGCGCCTCGAGCCCGCGGAGGTGCCCGCAGGCGAGGCGGCCATGCTGCACGTGGAGGTCTCGGGTACGAGCAACATCAAGGCGGCGCCGCCCCCGAAGCTCCCGGACTGGCCCGGCGTGCGCGTTTACCCGCCCTCCGAGGAGGCGGAGGTGGTCCCGGTCGGCGGCGTGGTCCAGGGCACGAAACGGTTCACCTGGGTCATCGTTCCGGAGACCGCCGGACGCCACGAACTGGCGCCGGTCCGGTACCCGTACTTCGACCCGGTGAGGAAGGAGTACGACGTCGCCTCGAGCGCCCCACTCACGCTCCGGGTCACGGCCGCGCCGGGATCCGGCACCCGGGACGGCCGCCCCGTTGCCCTACGGTACCTCAAGGACCGGCCGGGAGCCGAGGCCCCGCTCGGGTGGGTGCGCACTCCGGCCTTCCTGGCGGTCCAGGCGCTGCCGCTCCTGGCGATCGCAGGACTGCTCATGGCCCGTACCGTCGGCCGGCGGGAACGCACGCCCTCGCCGCGGTCGCTCCGGGCCCGCAGGCGCCAGGCCCTGGCCACGCTGCGGAGCCGGGCGAACGGCAATGATCCCGAGTTCTTCGCCGAGCTCTCCGCCCTCTTCCGCGATTGGCTCGCGGATCGGCTGGGCGATGCGGGGCTCCGGCGCGCTGATGCCGAGAGCGTCCGCCGCGCCCTGGAGGACCAGGGCGTCCCGTCTTCCGTCAACCGCGCCGCAGCCGCGCTCCTCACCCGCCTCGCCAGCGCGCGCTTCGCGCCGGTCCGGCCCGACGCCCGGGCGCGGAACGCCATGCTGGATGAGCTCGAGCGGCTCGTGGAAGCCATCGATCGCCAGGTTCGCCGCCCGAAGTCGGCCACGACCACGGCGCTCCTCGCCGTCGCTCTGCTGCTGGCGGCCCCGGCGGCGGGCCTTGCCCGGGCGCCGCAGGAGGATCGCTTCGCGGCCGGGTACGCCGCGTTCCAAAACGGCGACCTGCCCGCCGCACGCGACCACTTCGCCGCGTATGTGGCGGCGCGCCCGTTAGACGCCCACGGGTGGTACAACCTCGGCAACGCATACCACCACACCGGCGACCACGCCCGCGCCCTCTGGGCATGGCTCCGCGCCGCGCGCCTCGATCCCAGGGACCGCGACACGCGGCACAATCTCAGGGCCGCCGGCGCCCCGGTCAGCCTCGTGGACCAGGTCCTCCCCACGATACCGGTCACGGCCGAGGAGCTCCTGCTCCTCGCGAGCCTCGCATGGTTGCTCGGCGGAACCGCGCTGGCCCGGTTTGCGTTGAAGCGGGGACGGTCGGCCGGGATCGTCGGCGTCACTGGCGTCGTCGTCGCGCTCCTGGCCCTCGGCGCGTGGGTAGCGGAGTATCGGCGCCCGCCGCTCGCCATCGTGCTCGAACCGGAAACTCCTGTCCGGGCAGCGCCGAATCTGCACGCCGAGCAGATCTTCGTCCTCCCGGCCCCGGTCGCGGTCCAGGTCCGGGACTCCACCGAGGGAGGCGTCTGGCTACGGATCCTCGCCGCCGACGGCGCCGAAGGGTGGGTCGAGTCGATCCAGCTCGGACGGCTGTAGCTCGATCGCGTCGCACGCTACCCGCGGCAGGCGACGTCTAAACGGCCCCTCCCGCGCTGTAGCCGCCGATTTGCGCGTCGTATCCGACCTTCCTGAGCAACGCCACGAGCTGCTCGGGCGTCACCGTCCGCTCGTCGTACTCCACTTCCGCCCCGCCGGGATTGCCCGGCCGCACGGCCGCGCTCCGAACGCCAGGGCGCGCCAGCAAGACCTTCCCCACCTCTTCGGCGCAGTGGGCGCAATCGAGCCCCCTCAACTTCAGGTTCGTCGTCTTCATGTCGCCTCCGAGCCGCCGATCCCATGGCACATCGGGGCACCAAACATGCCATTCGCCTTGACCGCGCCCCGGCCGCCTCTATACTTCCTGTCCGCGCACTCGCCCGTGCTGCCGCCGACCGGCGCACCACGACGCCGGTGTCCACGGCAGTGCCCCGCACGGATCTAGCACCACAAGTCGATTTCCGATGACGGATTGCGAGCAATGCGAGCATTTCCCAACCTCACGGTCGTCGATCACCCGCTCATCCAGCACAAGTTGGCAATTCTCAGGCACCGAACCACAC
>CALCID010000087.1 GCA_937907535.1 uncultured bacterium
ACCGATGGTTAGCTGAACACAGTTGCTCTCAAAGGTTGGAGCCTCCGGCAAACCCAGGGCGATTCAGCAACGTCCTCCGGGACGACGGCCTCAGCTACGGCGCCTACGTCGAACAGCTCACGTACCTGCTGTTCCTCAAGATGGCGCACGAGCGCACCCAGGAGCCGTGGAACGAGCCGTCGATCATCCCCGAAGGCTACGACTGGGCCTCTCTCCTCGCCCGGGACGGCGGTGAGCTGGAGACCCATTACCGGCATGTCCTGGAGCACCTCGGCACCCAGAAAGGCATGCTCGGGTTGATTTTCCGCAAGGCACAGAACCGGATCCAGGATCCGGCGAAGCTGCGTCGCCTCATCCTCGACCTGATCGACAAGGAGCAGTGGCTCGCCCTCTCGGCGGACGTGAAGGGTGACGCGTACGAAGGGCTGCTCGAGAAGAACGCGCAGGACATCAAGGGCGGCGCGGGGCAGTACTTCACACCGCGGCCGTTGATCCAGGCCATCGTGGACGTGATGCGGCCGAAGCCCGGCGAGACGATCTGCGATCCGGCGTGTGGGACCGGCGGCTTCCTCCTCGCCGCGCACGATTACATTGTTCGCAACTACCCGAACTTGACCCGGGAGGAGCGGGAGCACCTCAAGTACGACGCGCTCCGCGGCGTGGACATCGTGGACGGGGTCACGCGCCTCTGCGCGATGAACCTGCTGCTCCACGGGATCGGCCCGATGGACGGGGAGCGGGAGCTGCCGGTCAGGACCGACGACAGCCTGCGCCAGGATCCCGGCGAGCGCTACGACCTCGTGCTTACGAACCCGCCGTTCGGCCGGAAGTCCAGCGTCCGGGTCATCAACGCGGAAGGCGAGGAGGAGCGGCAGGACCTGACGGTGGTACGGGATGACTTCTGGGCGTCCACCTCGAACAAGCAGCTCAACTTCCTCCAGCACGTCCACACGCTGCTCAAGGTGAACGGCCGCGCGGCCGTCGTCGTGCCGGACAACGTGCTCTTCGAGGGTGGGGCCGGCGAGACGATCCGGCGCCGGCTGCTCCAGCAGTGCGACGTTCACACCCTGCTCCGCCTCCCGACCGGCATCTTCTACGCGCAGGGCGTGAAGGCGAACGTTCTGTCCTTCGACAAGAAGCCCGGCCGCGAGCAGCCGTGGACCACGAAGCTCTGGATCTACGACCTGCGCACGAACAAGCACTTCACGCTGAAGACGAACCCGCTCCAGCGGAAGGACCTGGACGAGTTCGTCGAGCTCTACAACCCGGAGAACCGCCACGATCGCAAGCCCACGTGGAGTGAGGAGAACCCGGAGGGCCGGTGGCGCGCCTACACGTACGAGGAGTTGATCCAGCGGGACAAGGCGAACCTCGACATCTTCTGGCTACGGGACGAAGCGCTGGAAGAGTCCGCCAACCTGCCCGACCCGGAGGTCATCGCGGCGGAGATCGTGGAGGACCTGCGGGCGGCGCTGGAGGAGTTCGAGGAGATCCAGGCGGAGCTGACGAACCGATGAGCGACGTGTCCGTCATTCTGCCGAGGCCGGATCGCCAACTGGTGCTCCCCCTGGTGGAAGAGTTCGATTCCATCAACGGCGTGGACGAACGGGCCCTCGCCCGCCTGTTCGCTTCATAATCCAGACAACACGGTACGCGAGAAGATCCTTCTCGAGGTCATCGCGGTCAACCAGCTCTATGGGACGAACATCTACCACGTCCGGGAGCTTGCCGATCACATTCACAGGTTGAGGATCGATGGCCTCCTGCGCGATGGGGTGCCGGAGGCGGTGGAACGGATTGCCAGCGCCCAGATCAAAGGAAGGCCGAGGCGGTACTACTCGTTCGCCACGAAGAACTGTAGCTGGCATTACCCGGAGCTGTTCGCAATCTATGACCGCCACGTGGATCGAATCCTTTGACTATATCGGCAGCAAACAGGTTTCTCGACGTTCCAGCGCGCGGACCTCGGGCGCTCTGCTCGATTCTGCAGGGTGTTGAGTGATTTCCGTACGTACTTCGATCTGGATGACTTCAGCCTGAATGAGCTGGACAAGGCGCTCTGGATGCCCGGCAAAGTGCACGAGCCGAGGTATGGAGAGTGACGCGGACGTGGACCGCAACGTAAGGGGCAGCGGTTCGTGTGCGCGTCTTCGGCGCACGACACGGTCTAATCGAGTTTCCCGCCTTCCGCCCCGCCGTCCACCATGCGCAACGCGACCTCGAGCGCCCGTGCGGAAGGCGAAGCCACGTGCGGCTCCACCCCCCGTCCTTCCAGGCGCCTTCCCTCCGGCGTGTAGAAATCGGCGGTCGGCAGCAGGAGCGTCCAGCCGTCGCCCAGCGGGATCTCTGCCGGTGAGAGCATCGCGCCCGCCGTCCGTTCACCGATGATTGTGGCGCGGCCGGTGGAGGCCAGGAGGTGGGCGAGCGCTTCGGCGGCACTGGATGTCGCGCGATTCACCAGCACGAAGACGCGGCCGCCGAAAACCGGCGCCCGGGGTTCGACCCGGCCCGTGAAAGCGCCGTGCGTCCGCAGTGCGTGGAAGAACGCACCGACGTCGTAGTCGTCGCTCGCCAGGACCGGGAGGGCTGTGTCGTCGGCTTTCGGCGGACTGCGGTGCGTCGACCACCATCTCCTTCCCACGAAGGTACCGGCAGGCACCGGCTCCGACAGGAGGTGCGCGGCCACCGCCATCTCCGACAGGTCACCGCCCGGAACGCCGCGGAGGTCGATGACGAGGGTCGTAACCCCGTCTGCCGCGATGCGGGAGAAGGCGCTGTCGACGGCGGCAGTCGCGCGGCCGAAATGGCGGAAGCGGAGGTGCGCCACCGAATCGGACAGGTAGCGTAGCTCCGGCGACGCGCCCCGGGAAACGTCCGGTGGAGGGGGCGAGTTCAGCTGAACGGGGGAGCGGGCGGCACCGCGACAGATCCCCACCCCCGCTTGCCACCCACCGCCGCACCCCGCATATTGCCGCCCCTTTTCGATCAGACCCCCAGCAGAAGACTTCCTGGCAGCACCAAGCAGCACGCATGACGATAGAGGCGAAGTCTGCCCCTTATCTCCGCGGGCTCAACCCCGAGCAGCGCGCCGCGGTCCTGCACACGGACGGGCCGTGTCTGATCCTGGCCGGCGCGGGCTCCGGCAAGACGAAGACGCTGGTCCACCGCATCGTGCACCTGATCCGCGGGAAGGAGGTGCCGCCGTCCCGGATCGTGGTCGTGACCTTCACGAACCGGGCGGCGGACGAGATGCGGGAACGCGTGCAGGCGTTCGCGGGGAAGGACGCCCGCGCGGTCACGGTGTGCACCTTCCACGCGCTCGGCGTGCGGATCCTGCGCGCCCACGGCAAGCGCCTCGGCCTGCCGGAGCGGTTCGCCATCTATAGCGGGCCGGACCAGCTCGGCGCGCTCCGCTCCGCGTGCGCCGAGATCTCGATCGACGACAACCGCTTCGACCTGAAGCGCATCCTGCGCCGCATCTCGGACTGGAAGAACCGCCGGGTCTCGCCCGCGGAGGCGGCGCGGGAGGTGGCCGAGGCCCGGACGCGCGGCACCCGCGCCGACGACTACGCGATCCTCGCCGCGCACGCGTACGCCCGCTACGAGGAGACGCTGCGGGCGGCCGGCGCCGTCGACTTCGACGACCTGCTCCTCCTCCCGGTCCGGCTCCTCGAGGAGGACGAAGAGGTCCGCCGCGACCTGTGGCGGCGCTGGCACTACCTGATGATCGACGAATACCAGGACACGAACACGGTCCAGCTCGACCTGGCGAGACTCCTGGCGGGCCCCCGGCGGAACCTTTGCGGGGTCGGGGACGACGACCAGTCCATCTACGCGTTCCGCGGCGCGGACGTCGGGAACATCCTGGAGTTCGAGCGGCACTTCCCCGGCGCGCGGGTCATCAAGCTGGAACAGAACTACCGCTCCACGCAGCGGATCCTGGACGTGGCGAACGCGGTGATCGCGGGGAACCAGCGTCGCCACTCGAAGCGCCTCCGAACGGACAACCCGGTCGGCGCGCTGATCGACTACTACGAGCACGAGGACGAGGAGGCGGAGGCCGAGACGATCGCGAACGAGATCTCGATCCGTCGCTTCACGAACGGACAGAAGTGGGGCGACTTCGCGATCCTCTACCGCACGAACACCCAGTCCCGGCCGCTGGAGGAGGCGCTCCGGGCGAAGAACGTGCCCTACCGGGTGGTGGGCGGCACGTCGTTCTTCGACCGGAAGGAGGTGGCGGACGCGCTGGCGTATCTCCGCGCCGTCGCGTTCCCGAAGGACGAGATCGCGATCCGGCGGATCATCAACTACCCGGCCCGGGGGATCGGCCGCACCACGGTCCTGAAGGTGGCGGAGCGGGCGGTGTCGGAGCGGATCGGGTTCGTGGACGCGCTCACCGCGGTGGGTCCAGGCGACGTCGGCGCCGCCGCCCACCGGGCGATCGCCGACTTCCTCGCGATGCTGGAGGAGGAGCGGGAGAAGCTGCGCGCCGCGGAGGCCGAGGCCGCGGCCCGGCCGCCGGGGACCGGACTCCCGCCCATCGCGCGCTGGGCCGAAGCGTTCATCCGCCGCACCGGCCTCGAGGAGGCGATCCGCTCCGACCCCCGGAACGAGCGCTCCGCCTCCTACCGCGTGGACAACGTCCGGGACGTGATCGGCTCCATCGCCCGCTACGAGCGCAGGGTGTGGAGCCAGCTCGGGACCGTGGAGCCGGGCAACGAGGGTCGAAGGAGCGATGTCGCCTCGATGAACGGCGAACAGGATCCGCTCGACGAGGCATGGACCCCGCCGCGCCTGGTGGAGGCGCTCTCCCGGATCGCGCTCGCGGACATGGACGACCGCTCTGAGGACGAGGGCCCGGTCGAGAACGCGGTCACGCTCATGACGCTCCACTCCGCGAAGGGACTCGAGTTCCCGGACGTCTACATCGTGGGCCTCGAGGAGGAGATCCTCCCCCACGCGCGATCGATCGAGGATGCGGGAGATCCCGAGGCCGTCGGGCGCACCGACCCGCTCGCCGAGGAGCGCCGGCTCCTGTACGTGGGGATCACGCGGGCGAAGAGCCGGCTCACGCTCTCGCTCTGCCGTGCGCGGCGGAAGAGCGGCCAGCTCGTGCCGCGGCTCCCGTCGCGCTTCCTCCAGGACATCCCCGCCGAGCTCCTCAACGTGAAGACCGCGAAGCCGGTCCTGACGCCGGAGGAGTCCGCGGAGCTGAGGCGGAACTTCTTCGCGCAGATGAAGGCGATGTTCGCGCCGGACGCGGGGGAGCAGGGCAACGGGGCACGGTCCGGCTGAGCCGGCGTTGCCCTGCCCGGCGCGGGGGCCTTGCGGGGCGGTAGTACGAAACGTACTATTCGTACGATGAGGAAGGAACAGGCGTCCACGCTCGAAATGGCCGTGCTCGGGCTGCTGATCCAGCGGCCACGGACCGGATACGCCGTGAGGCAGGAGTTCTCCGGCACGCCGATGGGGCACTACAGCGACAGCCCGGGCTCGATCTACCCGGCGCTGCGGCGGCTCGAGGCCCGGGGCTGGATCGAGCGCCGGGAGGAGCCCGGCCGGTCCGCACGGCCGACGCGGTACTTCGCGCCGACGGCCGCGGGGCGGCGGGCCTTCATGACGTGGCTGCGGCAGCCGGTCACGGCGGAGGATGTCTCCCGCGGCATGGCCGGGCTGGTGCTCCGTCTGGCCTTCATGGGCCCGCTCCTCGGCCCGGAGGGGATGCGGCCGTTCTTCGAGTCGCTGCGGGCGGAGCTGGCGGCGGAGGCGGAGGCGCTCCGCGGCTACCTGCGGGAGCACGGAGCCGGGCTGGAGCGCTCCGCGCGCTACGCGGTCGAGCACGGGCTGCGCGTGGTGGAGGCGGAGCTCGCCTGGGCGACGGACTGTCTCGAGGACCTGTGCGGAGGGCAGGGCGATGAGGAGTGACGCGGCGAGGATCGTGGGGTTCACCGCGTCGTGTGTTGCCGCGTCCGCCGTGGGGTTGCCGGGGATGCCGGAGCCGCGGGGGCAATGGCTCGTGCTGCTGGCGGCCTTCGGACTCCTGGGCGCGCTGCTGGCGGTGCTCACGCGCTCGCTCCCGGGCACGCGGCGGTCGCGGGCGGTGCTCCTGGCGGGCGCGGTGTTCGGGATCATGCAGCTGGGCACGCTCGTGGAGTACACCGTGTTCTCCACCGCGCCCCCGGCGGAGATCGTGCGGCGGCTGGCCTCCGGTCTCTGCGCTACGGTCCTCTTCTTGGGGCTGGCGACGTGGCTCTTCCGCGGCCCGGCGGAAACCGCAGCCGTCGTCGCGCCGCCACGGTTCGGGGTCTTCGGCCGGGCCTGGCGCGCGGTCGTCGCCACGCTCGCGTACGTGGTGCTCTACCTGGTGGTGGGCGCCATTGCCTTCCAGTTCACCGCGCCGTTCTACACGGACCCCGCCTACGGTCTCGACCTCCAGGTCCCCGGGCTCGGCGCGATCCTCATCACCCAGTTCCTCCGGGTGCCGATCTTCCTGTGCGCGCTCTGGCCGCTCGTCGGTCGGCTCGCGATGCCGCGGGGGCGGGCGGCGCTGCTCGGCGGCGCGGTACTCTTCCTGTTGGGCGGCCTCGTTCCGCTCCTGGCCGTTACGGAATGGCCGGCCAGGCTCCGGATCTATCACTCGATCGAGATCTTCCTCCAGAACGCGCCGACGGGAATGCTGATCGCCTGGCTCGGCACGCGGCGGG
>CALCID010000088.1 GCA_937907535.1 uncultured bacterium
CTCGTGCTCGTGCTCGACCCGGAAAGGCGGCCTTGCCGCGAAGGCTGCCCCTGACACAAGTCCCCCTCCCCGGGGTATCACCGCCGCGCGATTCACCCGAACCCTTACGAAAGGCGATGAGCAATCCCCAGTACATCTACGTGATGAAGGATCTCCGCAAGGTCGTCCCGCCGAAGCGGGAGATCTTGAAGGGGATCTGGCTGTCGTTCTTCCCGGGCGCGAAGATCGGCGTGGTGGGGCCCAACGGCGCCGGCAAGTCCTCGCTGCTCCGGATCATGGCCGGCGTGGACAAGGACTTCCAGGGCGAGGCCTGGGCCGCGAAGGGCACGCGGATCGGCTACCTGCCCCAGGAGCCGGAGCTCGACCCCAACCTCAGCGTGCGGGGCAACGTGGAGCTCGCGGTCAAGCCCATCCGCGATCTGCTCCGCCGCTTCGACGAGATCAACGCGAAGTTCGCCGAGCCCATGAGCGATGAGGAGATGATGGCCCTCATCGACGAGCAGGCGCGGGTGCAGGAGGAGATCGACCGGGTCGGCGCGTGGGACCTGGACCGCAAGCTCGACATCGCGATGGACGCGCTCCGGCTCCCGCCGGACGACGCGGACGTGACGAAGCTCTCTGGCGGCGAGCGGCGCCGCGTCGCGCTCTGCAAGGTGCTCCTCGAGGAGCCGGACCTCCTGCTCCTGGACGAGCCCACGAACCACCTGGATGCCGAGTCTGTGGCCTGGCTCGAGCATCACCTGGCCGAGTTCAAGGGCACGATCGTCGCGATCACCCACGACCGCTACTTCCTCGACAACGTGGCGGAGTGGATTCTCGAGCTGGACCGTGGCGAGGGGATCCCGTGGAAGGGGAACTACTCGTCCTGGCTCGAGCAGAAGCGGGAGCGCCTGCGCCTGGAAGAGAAGAAGGAGACCGCGCGCCAGCGCACCCTCGAGCGCGAGCTGGAGTGGATCCGCATGGCGCCCCGGGCGCGGCAGGCCAAGGGCAAGGCCCGCATCAATGCGTTCGAGGAGCTGCTCAACCAGGACAAGCGGGAGGCGCTGACCACCTCGGAGATCGTGATCCCGGCCGGCCCCCGGCTGGGCGATGAGGTCATCGTCGCCGAGGGGCTCACGAAGGCATACGGCGATCGCCTCCTCTTCGAGAACCTCTCCTTCCGCCTGCCCCGCGGCGGGATCGTGGGCGTGGTCGGGCCGAACGGCGCGGGGAAGACCACGCTGCTCCGGATGATCACGGGGGAAGAGAAGCCGGACACGGGCACGATCCGGATCGGGCAGACCGTCCAGCTCGCGTACGTGGACCAGAGCCGGGCCGCGCTGGACCCCGAGAAGTCCGTGTGGGAGGAGATCTCCGGCGGCCAGGACGAGATCGAGCTCGGCCGCGGCGCCACCGTCAACTCCCGCGCCTACTGCTCCTGGTTCGGGTTCAAGGGCAGCGACCAGCAGAAGAAGGTCGGCGTGCTCAGCGGCGGCGAGCGCAACCGGGTGCACCTGGCCAAGCTGCTGCGGTCCGGCGGGAACGTGATCCTGCTCGACGAGCCGACGAACGACCTGGACGTGGACACCCTGCGCGCGCTGGAGGAAGCGCTCCTCTCGTTCGCCGGGTGCGCGGTGGTCGTCTCCCACGACCGCTGGTTCCTCGACCGCATCGCGACCCACATCCTCGCCTTCGAGGGGGACAGCCGGGTGGTCTGGTTCGAGGGGAACTACCAGGAGTACGAGGCGGACCGGAAGCGGCGCCTCGGCCCGGAGGCGGACCAGCCGCACCGCGTCAAGTACCGGAAGCTGATCCGGGCGTAGCGAGGGCGCCGCGCCCGGACCGGAGACGCGAACGATGACCGACCACGCCGTCGACACGCAGAGCTTCGCGAAGCGGATCAACGAGCTCCTCGTGCTCGCCGCGCTGCGGGACGAGCCGAAGCACGGCTACCAGATCGGGCTGGACGTGGAGGCGGCGAGCGGCGGGATGTTCGTGTTCCAGCACGGCACGCTTTACCCGATCCTGCACAGGTTGGAGGCCGCGGGGCTGATCGCCGGGCGGTGGGAAGCCCACGGCGGCCGGCGCCGGAAGGTCTACGAGATCACGCGCGCGGGCCTGCGCCACCTGGAGCAGGATCGGGAGCGGTGCCGGGTCACGTTCCTGCGGCTCCTGGAAGTACTGGGGTGAGCGTGGCGGTCGAGCGTTTCGCCCCAGTGCTGCGCCAGCTCGGCGACGCCCTGGACGTGCCGCACCCGGCGAGGTCGCGGATCCTCCAGGAGATCGCCGGGGACCTCGAGGGGCTGTACGAGCTCTACCGTGCCCGTGGCCTGAGCGACGACGAAGCGGCGGAGCGGGCGGCGTCCGCGCTGGCGCTCTCGCCCGAGATGCTCCGCGCGCTCGTGGAGATCCACACACCGGCGTATCAGCGCCTCTTCGGACGGTTCTCCGAGCGAGGCCGGCGCCACGGCGAGCGGGCGTTCCTGTTCGTGCTGGTCGGCTGCATGGTGCTCGGCGGCGGGTCGGTCCTCGCGACCCAGGACGTGCTCGCCGACCCCTCTCCCTTCCTCTGGCCCGTGCTCGCCCTCGGCGCGGTTGCGGCCGCGCTCGCGCTCGCCAAGGCGTTCCAACTCTTCGTGAAGAAGGACCATCATCCGGACCGGCTGCGTTCCGGCCTCGGTTCCCTGCTGGCCTGCGCGCCGATCCTGGTCCTGATCGGGTTGGTAGGCGCCGTGGCGGACCTGTATGCGCTCGCCGGTTCGCTGGGAGGCGACGTGGCCAATCCCACGATGCTCGCGATCCGCTGGCTCCGTACCACGGCGGACCTCCTGACCGCAGCCACCGTGCTCGCGCTCGCCGTAGGCCTCGTCTGGTACGGGCTCACGGCGCGCGTCGCGGCGATCGAGCGGGCGGAGTCCGAGATCCGGCAGTTCACGTGATCATGGCCGGGCTATTCGACACGGCCGTGCCGCCGACATCGGCCGCCCGATCCCGGCGGAGGTGATCGTGCTCGAGATGTTCGTCGCCGGAGGTCCGATCATGTGGGCCTTGCTGGCCGTCGCCGGGGTCATGGGTGCCGTGGCGGTGAACGCTGTGCGCAGGCTCTACGGCCGCGAGGCCGGCACCGACGCCGCGTCCGCCGCCGCGGACGTGGATGCCGTCCTCTTCTGGGCGGTCTTCGCCGTGATCACGGGCGTGCTCGGCACCACCGTCGGGCTCGGCATTGCCGCACGCGCGATCGAGCGCGCGGGCGGCGTGAGCCCAACCCTCGCCTGGGGCGCGATCCGCGTAGCGCTGATCCCCGCGATCTCCGGGCTCTGCATCCTCGGGCTCGGACTCCTCCTCTGGTTGCCGCTCCGCGCCCGGGTCAGGAGGCTCGCCGGAGTCGGTACACGGCGGTAGCCGGGGCCGGCCCGGCACCGGAGCCGGGGATCCGCCCGGTACGCTCGGCGGCGACGTCGCCCGAACACCCGACCGGCTTCTCCCTACCGACGCCCGCGCCCACGCGCCGCACGGCCCCCCGCCACCGCCCCCACCGTTCCCCGCTCGCCACGCCAGCCTTGCGATGTTTCGGCGCGCCGGCCCATACTTTCAAATACCTCCGTCCCCAGAGTAGCATGCGGACAAAGCCATCCCTCATCCCGCTGGGCGTGCTCGGCGCCTCGCTCTCCCTCACCGTGGTGGCGACCATTTTCATATCGGCGAGCGTGGAGCAGCGGGACCGGGCCCGCTTCGCCAACAGCGTCCAGTCCACCCAGGACCGGATCACCTCCCGCCTGGACACGTACATCGCCATGCTCCGCGGCGGGACCGGCCTGTTCGCGGCGCAGGACACGGTCACCCGCGAGGAGTTCCGGGAATACGTCCACCAGCTCGACGTGACGAGGTATTATCCGGGCATCCAGGGGCTCGGCTGGGCGGTCCGGCTCGCGCCGGAGGACACGGCGAAGCTCGGCGCCGCGCTGCGCACGGACGGGTTCCCCGAGGCGCGGGTCTGGCCGACGTCGCCCCGGGAGGAATACTTCGCGATCCAGTACCTCGAACCGCTCGACCGGCGCAACCGCATTGCCCTCGGTTACGACATGTTCTCCGAGCCGGTGCGGCGCGAGGCCATGGAGCGCGCCCGGGACACCGGGCTCCCGGCCATGTCCGGGCCGGTCACCCTCGTCCAGGAGATCTCCGGCCCGGTCCAGCCCGGCTTCCTGATCTACGTGCCCGTCTACCGCACCCGCAGCACGCCGCCTACGCTCGAGGCGCGCCGCGCCGAGCTGGCCGGCTTCGTGTACGCGCCGTTCCGCGCCGGGGACCTCTTCCTCGGGATCTTCGGCACCGAGACCGAGCCGCGCGTCTCGTTCCGCGTCTACGATGGCGACGAGCCGAACGAGAACCGCCTCCTCTACGACTCGAATCCCCAGCGGTCGAGCCGCCGCAGGCCCGCGTTCACGACCACGAACCACGTGGAGTTCGCCGGCCGCACCTGGACGCTCGTCTTCACCTCGCTCCCGGCGCTCGAGGCCACCTCGGGGCGGCCGCTCGTCCCCGCGTTCCTCGTCTCCGGCATCATAGCCAGCCTGCTCCTCTTCGCCGTGACCCGGTCCCAGGTCCGGGCCCGCGCCGCCGCCGAACGGAGCGACGCCATGCGCAGCCGCTTCTTCGCCGCCATGAGCCACGAGCTGCGCACCCCGATCAACGCGATCATCGGCTACAACGACCTCCTGCTCGCCGGGGCCTACGGGCCGCTCCCGGAAGAACAGCGGAAAGGGATCGAACGCAGCCAGCGCGCCGCCCGGCACCTCCACGAGCTCGTCAACGACGTGCTCGACCTGAGCAGGTTCGAGGCGGGCAAGGTCCGGCTCGAGCTCGAGGAGGTCCGCGTGTCCGACATGATCGATGAGCTGCTCTCCACGGTCCGGCCCATGGCCGAGCAGCACGGCTCCGAGCTCCGGGTCTCGACCGAAGGGTGCGAGGTCTCCATCGTGACCGACCCCCGCCGCGTGCGGCAGGTCCTCCTCAACCTGCTCTCCAATGCGGCCAGGTTCGGGCAGGGCAAGCCCATCGACATCCGCTGCGCCCCGCGTCGGGACGGCATAGCCATCGAGGTCGTGGACCGTGGACCGGGGATAGCGCCGGCGGACCTGCCCCGCGTCTTCGAGGAGTTCGTGCAGCTCCCCGGCGGGCCGCCGGGCGGGACCGGCCTCGGCCTCCCCATCTCCCGAAGCTTCGCCAGGCTCCTCGGCGGCCGGCTCGAGGTGGACTCCGCCCCCGGCCGCGGCAGCACGTTCCGGCTCGTGCTCCCGATCCGCGCACCGGCGGCCGACGACGGGGCACGCACTTGATTCCGCCGGCCGCCCTGTCCTTCGCCGGCCGAACCCCGACTCCCGGCGAAGGTCGCCACGGACGGCCGCGAACCGTGGCGCTCATTGCCGCGGCGAGCGGGAGCGCCCATCATGCACGGGCGGCCGCTCGCCTCCTCGACGCCGACGCTGCACCCACGCCCGCGTCCGGATCCGCCTGAACAGGGGGCCACCATGTCCACCACGCCCGTCGAGCCCGGAACCCGCTCTCCATCCCCCGCGCCGACCGGCGCGGACAGGACCTCTCCCGCATCCGCCGACGACGGCGCGCCCGGTCCAGCCGGGACGGCCCGGCGCCCCGGCGCGCTCCGACGGCTCGGGCGCCGCGGCCTCTCGCGGCCGCTACGCCTGGTGCTGTTCGAATCGTTCCTGGTGGTCTTCGGCGTGGTGCTCGCGTTCGGCGCGAACGAGTGGCGAGAACACCGCAATCGCGTGGCGCACGCCGAGCTCGCGCTCGCGAACATCCACGAGGAGTTGAGGGTCAACCGGGACGAGGTCCGGCGCGCGCTCGCGTACCACAGCCAGCTCCGGGACACGCTGTACGCCATCGCGCACAGGGCAGCGGAAGCTCGCGCCCGGGGAGAGGCCGAGCCGTACCCGGACTTCGCGGTGTTCCACAGCGGGTTCATCGCCCCGGCCCGCCTGCTCTCCACGGCATGGGACGCCGCACGCGAAACCGCGGCGCTCGGAGACATGCGGTACGACGACGTACTCGCCGCGGCCCGGATGTACGCCCGGCAAGCGCAGTACACCGAGCAGGCCCGGACCGTGGGCGAAGTGATCTACGGCGAAATGCTCCGCATCGGGATGCCGGGCATGGTCCGCAACTACGTGAACCTGACCGCCATCATCTCGGCGTTCGCGTACCGGGAGCAGCAGCTCCTCGAAGCGTACGCCGAACTGCTGCACGAGGATGAACCATGAGGTCGAACCACGGGCGCTCTCGAGATCCCGGGCCGCGCGGTCCTCGCCTGGCCCCGCGCACACGCCCCGCCGCCACCCGCCTCGTTCCGGCCTGACTTGCCGTGTGCGCGCTCGCCGCGGCGGCGGTCGGACCGGCCGCGGCGCAGACCGCTCCCCGGCCCCTCGTCCTGACCGGCGCGACGCTGATCGATGGGACCGGCGCCCCGCCGCGGCCCGGCATGACGCTCGTCCTGCGGGACGGCCGCATCGAGGCGATCCATGAGGATGGCGGAGCGCCGCTCCCCGACGGCGCCCGGGTGCTCGACCTGAAGCGCCACTGGGTCATGCCCGGCCTGATCGATGCCCACGTGCACCTGGCCACGAACCCGCGGAGGCAGGACCGGCGCGAGCGCGTGGAGCGCAGGCTGCGCAACGCGCTGCGGGGCGGCGTCGTCGCCGTCCGCGACATGGGCGGGGACGCCCGCGCCCTCGCCGACCTGGCCCGCGCCGCGGACGCGGGCGAGATCGAGGCGCCGATCATCCGCTACTCCGCCATCGTGGCCGGGCCCGGTTTCTTCAACGACCCGCGCGTTCTCGCCAGCAGCGCCGGGTTCGAGCCCGGAACCGCGCCCTGGGCCCGCGCCGTCACGGACGAAACCGACCTGCGCCAGGCGATCGCCGACGCGCGCCGCGCCGGCGTCAGCGCGGTGAAGCTGTACGCGGACCTGGATGCGACGCGCGTGGCGCGGGTGGCGGAGGAGGCGAAGCGGCAGGGGCTGCGCGTCTGGGCCCACTTCTCGCTCATGCCCGCGCGCCCGTCCGACATCGTGGCCGGCGGCGTCAACGTGGCCTCCCACGCCACGCTCCTCGCCTGGGAGACCGCGGCCACGCTCCCCACGTATGAACAGCGCGCCGCAGTGGACCTGTCCGTCACGGGCGAGCACCCGGCGGTCCGGGCGGTGCTCGCCGAGATGAAGGCGCGCGACGTCCTCTTCGAGCCGACCCTCTTCGTGTTCCGCGCGGATCCCTCGCTCCCGGACACGGCCACGCCCCGCCACCGCGAGGCGCTCGCCGCCGAGATGACCCGCGCCGCATACGCGATGGGCGTGCGGATCGTGGCCGGGACGGACGGGATCGGCTCCGAGGAGGAGGGCGCGCTCCCGAATCTCCACGAAGAGCTGCGATTGCTCGTGGAGCGCGGTGGGCTGCGGCCCATGGACGCCCTCGTGGCCGCGACCCGTCATGCCGCGGAGGCGACGGGGATCGAGGACACGCACGGCACCATCGCCGTGGGCAAGGCCGCCGACCTGCTCGTGCTCCGGGCGGACCCGACCACGGACATCCGCAACACCCGGGAGATCGCGTACGTGATCCGGCGAGGCCAGGTGCTGGAGCGGTGATCGGAGGGCTGCGTCGCGACGTCCCGCCGGCCCGCCGCCCGGGCCCGATCCCTTTACGGCACGTGATCGAACGGCTTAGCTTGTTCGCCGTTCATCCAACACTGGAGGCTCGTTCGTGATCGGTCACAAGCCATCGGCGCCGCGGCTCGCCGCGATCGCCGCCGCGGCCATCGTCGCATTGAGCAGCGCCGCGCCCCGCGCGGCCCACGCCCAGCACGGCCTGATCCCCGGCGGGAGCTACGACCCGTCCATCCCCACGCCGCGCTCCGTGCTCGGATACGAGATCGGCGAACGCTTCACGCCGCACCACATGATCGTGCGGTACGCCGAGGCGCTCGCGCGCACCAGCCCGCGCATCCGGCTGGACACGGTCGCCCACACCTTCGAGGGCCGGGAGCTGCTCATGGTCGTGGCGACGAGCGAGGCGAACCACGCCCGGCTCGATGAGATCCTCGCCGGCGCCCGCCGGCTCGCGGACCCGCGCGGCGCGTCCGCCGCGGAGCTGGAACGGGCCGTGGCCCGCACGCCCGGCATCGTCTGGCTCGGATACACGATCCACGGCGGCGAGGCGTCCGGGACCGAGGCCGCGCTGGCCATGATGTACCAGCTCGCCGCGGGGCAGGACGAGGAGACGCGGATGATCCTGGACAGCCTCGTGGTCCTCATCGACCCGGTGCAGAACCCGGACGGCCACGAGCGGCACGTGCAGGACGTGATGCGGCGCCTCGGCGCGTTCGGCCCGCCGACCACGCCCGGCGCCATGATCCATTCCGGCACCTGGCCGGGCCCGCGGACCAGCCACTACCACTTCGACCTGAACCGGGACTGGTTCATCCACTCGCACCCCGAGTCCCGGGGCCGGGCCCGGGTCTTCCTGGAATGGGCGCCCCACGTGGCCGTGGACCTGCACGAAATGGGCTCCAACTCCACGTACTTCTTCGCGCCGCCCATGGAGCCCATCAACAAGAACGTGCCGCAGAACATCTTGGACTGGTGGGACATCTTCGCGCGCGCGAACGCGGAGGCGTTCGACCGGAACGGCTGGGCGTACTTCACCCGCGAGGGCTACGACGAGTTCTACCCGGGCTACGGCGTGTCCTGGCCGATCCTGACCGGCGCGATCGGGATGACGTTCGAGCAGGCGTCCAGCTCCGGTGGCGCGATCCGCCGGACGGACGGCACGGTGCTCACGCTCCGGCAGGCCGTGCTCC
>CALCID010000089.1 GCA_937907535.1 uncultured bacterium
TTCCTCGGTCGAGCACGAGCACGGGGTAACCTTCGCGGCCAGGCCACCTCACCGGGTCGAGCACGAGTACGAGTACGAGTACGAGAATGCGTGCGGCGGGCGCGGGGATGCGAAGCGCCGGCCGTCCGCCGTAATGGGCGGAACGGCCGGCGCGGTTGGGAATTCGCTCCTCGCTCGCGCGCGGTCAGTCGTCCGCGAACTCGACCTGGACCCGGTGCGGGATCAGCCCCGCCTCGTGGCCGCGGTCCAGGAAGAGCTGGACGGCACGGCGCCCGTCCTCCCCGTAGTCCAGCGTGCGGGCGTTGACGTACATGCCGACGAATTCGTCGGTCTGCGCGCTGTCCATCCCCCGGGCGAACTCGGAGGCGTAGCCCAGCGCCTCGGCGCGGTTCGCGAGCCCGTACGCGATCGACTCCCGGAGCAGCCGCGAGATGCGCGTGATCAGCTCCTTCCCCAGGTCGCGGCGGATGATGTTGCCGCCGAGCGGGAGCGGCAGCCCGCCGGTCTGCTCCGCCCACCACTGGCCCAGGTCCGCGACCAGATGCAGGCCGTCCTGCGCGTACGTGAGCTGCCCCTCGTGGATCAGGAGGCCGGCGTCGGCGTTGCCCGCGGCCACGTACTGCGGGATCTGGTCGAACGGCACGACCTCCGTCTCCACGTACGGCGCGAACAGCTTGAGGGCCAGGAACGCGGAGGTGAGCGTACCGGGCACCGCGATCTTCCGGCCGCGCAGGTCCTCGGGCGAGTACGGCTCCCGCGCGACGATCCGCGGCCCATACCCCTCGCCCATGGACGCGCCGTGCGGGAGGAGGACGTACTGGTCCGCGAGATACGCGTACGCGTGGATCGACGCGGCCGTGACCTCCAGCTCGCCCGCCAGCGCCCGGCGGTTCAACGTCTCGATGTCCTGGAGCTCGTGCACGAACTCCAGGTCCCCCGTGTCGACCTTGCCCGTGGCCAGGCCGTAGAACATGAACGCGTCGTCGGAGTCCGGGGAGTGCGCGACGCGGATGATTCGTTTCATGGCGAAATTTCCGTAACGGTCGAAGGTTTTCCTCTTACCGTGACGGATCTTACCCGCCGGGGGCGGCGGTGTCAAATCGGAAGACGGTTCCCGGGGCGGGACCGGCACGCGGCCGGCTGGAACCGCGGGGGTCGGGGTGAGCGCGGAGGGTCGCTCACGCGACGTCGCCTCACGCCGCGCGCGGCATCTCCCGCGGCCCCGCGCCGGGTTCGCCCCGCTCCTGAAGACGCCGGCGGACCGTGAGCCCGGAGACGATCAGGAGGAAGCCCTTGATGAGAGCGAAGATCCCGATCGCGAGGAGCAACGCGTCGAGCCCTTCCGGGAAGAACAGCACGTAGATCGCGAACAGCACGGAGATGATCCCGGTGGCCAGGAGGGCCCACTCGCCCTCGACCTCGCGGCGGAGCGAGAGCGCGGCGATGATCCGGAACACGCCGATCACCAGCGCCCACGCCACGAGCAGGTAGAGGAACGCGATGGCGGTGATCGCGGGGAAGAAGATCGCGAGCAGGCCGATCACGATGCCGGCCAGCCCGTAGAGGACCGGGGCCCCGCGAGACGCCGGGCGCCGCCGGGCGAACGCCCACATGAGCGCGGCGAGCCCGTCCAGCACCGCGAAGACGCCGAACACGACCGCCGCGGCCGTGAGCGTGGCGAGGGGCGCGAAGAGGAAGAGGAGGCCGAACAGGATCGCGATCACGCCCTGCGCCACCAACGCGCCCCAGCTCCGTGCGAGTACTCTGGCCATGGTCCTTCGCTCCAGGTCGAGTCTACCGGAGGGTTGGAGCGCAAGGGGCGTTCCGGGGCGGTGAACGTTCGGGGCTTCAGAGCGTTGTGCCGGGGCGTGGGTAGCGGCGCGGGGCGGACCACTCACAGCGCCGAACTGCCCGCGACGGTACGTGCATGGCATCCCGGCCTCCGGGCGCATTGCGCACGCCACACCGATCGTCGTTCTGACCGAACCGCACGGGACGGCGGTCGATCCCGCCGGCGGTCACCGACGCTTGGACCCCGAAGTCCCCGGGACAGCCGATCCCGTCCCCGCGTCTCGGCTCGCGGCGACGCGAATGCACCGTGGCGCTCAGCGGCCCCGGGAGGGACCACCGGCTGCTGGCCGTTGGGAAGCAGCCAGTCCCGCCCATACGCTTTGCCAGGGGACCCCGGCAGCCAGGTGGCCGGCTCGCTCTCAATGGCGTCACGACCGCCGTGTGCTCCGCCTGGCAAAGCGTCTGGACGACCGGGCTGGTTTCGGTTGCTGGGCCGAGTCCTGTTCCTCACAGTCCGGAGCCGCCACGAACGTCGTCATCCGGTGCGGGTACACATGGACATGTCCCTCGACACCTCCACGCTCCGCGCCGGGATCGTGGCCGAGGCCCGGCGGCTCGGATTCGACCTCGTCGGCATCACCACGCTCCGGGAGAGCGACCACGGCGCGTTCTTCCGTGCATGGCTGGACGACGGCCGGCACGGGGAGATGACGTGGCTCGCCCGGCCGGACGCCGTCGAACGGCGCCTGGACCCGAGGTCGGCGTGGCCCGAGCTGCGGTCGGCCATCGTCGTCGCCCGCGGCTACGGCTCGGGAGGCGACGACGGCGCGGCTGCCGACCCGGAGCGCGGGATCATCGCCCGCTACGCCCGCGGCCGGGACTACCACAAGGTCCTGAAGAAGGACCTGCTCGCCCTGGTGCGCTGGATCGAGGGCGAGACCGGGCGTGCGCTGCCCGCGGCCAGGGCGTACGTGGACACCGGCCCGGTGCTGGAGCGGGAGCTCGCCCGCCGCGCCGGGCTCGGCTGGTTCGGGCGCAACACCATGATCATCAACCCGCGCCTGGGCTCGTACTTGTTCCTGGGCGCCCTCCTCGTCGAACTGGAGCTGGAGCCGGACCCGCCGTTCGAAGCGGACCGCTGCGGTTC
Organism: uncultured bacterium; assembly: GCA_937907535.1. Lineage (GTDB taxonomy): Bacteria > Gemmatimonadota > Gemmatimonadetes > Longimicrobiales > RSA9 > CALCID01. The sequence goes on from CALCID010000089.1 coordinate 2,939, forward strand.
CTGCAACGCGTGCGTGGAGGCGTGCCCGACCGGCGCGCTGCTCGGCAGGGACGCGGACGGCGCGCCCGTCATCGACGCCACCCGATGCATCTCCTACCTGACCATCGAGCACCGCGGGCCGATCCCGCGGGAGCTCAGGCCGGCGATCGGGAACCGGGTCTTCGGTTGCGACATCTGTCAGGAGGTCTGCCCCTGGAACCGCCGATTCGCGCCGGCCACCGCGGACCCCGCGTTCGCGGCACGAGGGCCGGGCGAGCCGCCGCCCGGGGTCGAACGCTTGCCGTCCGACGGGTGGCACCCGGGGACGGCCACGCCTTCCTTGATCGATCTCATGTCCATGGATGAGGCCGGCTGGGAGGCCTTCTCCCGCGGGTCGGCGCTCCGCCGCGCGGGGCGGGCGGGGTTCCGGCGCAACGTGGCCGTGGCCCTCGGTAACTGGGGCGACGAGGCGGCGGTGCCGGCGCTGACGTCAGGGCTGTCCGACCCCGACCCCCTCGTCCGGGCGCACGCGGCGTGGGCGCTGGGACGGATCGGATCCGCCTCGGCCGTGGCCGCGCTGACCGAGGCGCTGGCCGCAGAGACGGATGAGGCCGTGATCGAGGAGATCGAGGCCGCGTTGACGGAAGCACCCTCGGCCTGACGGAGCGGCCGCGCGGGCCCCGCCAGCCAGAGCGCGGCCTCTCCACCGGCGCTCGAGGGTCAACGCGGACCGGCACGATCACGCCCGGTGCGCACACGATCGCTGCGCTCGTTCGCACGGGGCTCAAGGCCATCGGGACGGTCCCAGGGGCGTCGCCGTGCTCACGAATCACACGGGGTGACCTCGACCTCCTCGATGACGCGGATCGGCAGCGTCGTCCGCGGGATGGCAACCGCCTGGACCGGGTAGGTGAAGGCAGCCGCGACGGCACAGCCCGCGCCGGGAACGAGCGTCTGTACGGTGACCTCGATCCGGTCCGCGTAGCCGTGAACGGCGGACACATCGATGGTGAACCCGCCCGATTGCGTTCGCCGGCGGCAACCAGGAGCACCATGCTCCGGCCGAAGTCGACGGCCGCGGCTTCCGACGGAGCTCCGGGGATGCGATCCAGGGCCTCCCGCCAGGGCACACTGTCCGTGATCACCAGCCGCTCGACAGAGGTGAAGTCGCTGTACTGCTGGTCCAGCAGCACCACAGACTCAATGGTCGAGCTTTCGACGCGAAATGCCTCGACCGGATCGGAACCCGACGGTGCGCACGCCGCGAGCGGTGCGGCGAGACAGAGGATACGGGCGGCCTGGCCGACAATGTTGGCCGGGCCGCGACTCACCACGACTCCGAGACGGGATTCCCGTCGGATGTCGCACCGACCTCCGGAATCGGGACCTCTGGTCGTCGAAGGAGAGGAGCGATCGCTGGTGATCGGAAATCGATCGCGAAATTCGCCCCGGCCGACGCGATGCACGATCGCACGACGTGCTCGCCGCCACACTCGCGGCGTCCACGACTTTCAACGCACTGAACCCGACCAGTAGGACGCACGACCGTGCTGACTCGGCCGAGACACCCTTCCCTGGGTACCTGCTCGGCGGCAATCGAGGGCGGCGCCAACGAAGATCGACCCGCGCCGGGTGTCCTCCGGTCATCGCGGCATCCCGAGCGGCGATTCGCCACAGCATTGCGCCGCACGGTCACCGCCATGGAACCGCGCCGGTTCTCCGTCCGACCTCTCAGCGGCGCTCCGGTGTCCCGGTGTGCTGAGCAAGCATGCCCGGCGCCTTCCCCACGGTTACCGGGAGAGCCTTGCCGATAGCAGAAAGAGACACGGACGGGACCGCTCTTCGGTCTTCCGGAAATCATCGCCAAAGATCCATATGGCGTCACCTCGGCCGCCGGTCGTATCGTCGTCACCGGATCGGACCTGGCTTCCGGATGGACGGTCGACGGCCATGCTCATTCGGCGCGCGGTCAGTTCGGGAGAGACCCACGTCCGGGTCTACAGCGTGGACTCCGATGCGGATCGGCCCACCGGGAGTTGACTCCATGGAGCCCTCTCTGTACGCCCACCTGTTCGCCGCCACGCAGGTCCTGGTACTGGTCTGGATCGGGTTCGAGGCGCGGGCAAGGGGGAAGTCGCCGTGGCGGATCGTACCGCTCGTGGCCTCCTGCCGTGGCCGGTGGGCGTCTTCGCGTGGTTCTACGTCCGCCCCGACAAGCGCTGAGGTCCCGGGTACGCCTCCCGGAGCCCGTGCACCGGCACCGGATAGAGTCGGGGATTGGGTCCTCGAGGCCCTGGTTCGATGCCGAATTCGGCAGACCGGCGGCCCGATCTCAATGTCCGGCAGTTGTGGGTGCGGGGGCCACTCCCCGGGGCGCGACGAGGGGGCGGAGCCCTGCGCGAAGCTCCTCGTGTTCGCGGCACAGGTACGCCCGTAGGGAACCGGACGGGCTGCCGGTCCGTGGGTTGCCTCTTTCGCGCCGCCATCAATTCGGTTATTATACCGAATTATGGTGCGATCAGGGTGTTCAGCCGAATCGCGTGCGTTCCTGGCGGTCATTGGGGACATCCAGGGTTCGCGGCACATGGCCGACCGGGCCGCGTTCCAACGCCACCTGCTCGGGACGTTGCGGCGCCTGAACCGCGAGCTCGGAAGGAAACGGCTGCCGGCGGGCTTCCGCATCACCGCTGGCGACGAGATCCAGGGCTTGCTCGCCGACCCCGCGGACCTCGTCGAGGTGACGAGAGAACTCGCCGAAGAACTCCATCCCGTGCGACTGGTGTTCGGCGCGGGGTGGGGCCCCCTCACCACGGACCTGGTGGCGGACGTCGCGGCTCTGGACGGCCCGTGCTTCCATGCGGCGAGGCGCAGTATAGCGGAGGCCGCCCGGCGCGGGAGGTGGGGGCAGGTCGAGGGCTTCGGCGAAGTCGAGGACGAGGCCGTGTCCGCCTTGTTCTACCTGATCGGCGTGCTACGGGACGACTGGACCCCGACGCAGCTCAAGTACGCCCGGGCGGCTCGCGGACGGTTGCAGAAAGAGGTGGCCCGGCAATTCGGCGTGAGTCCCTCGGTGGTGAGCGAGAGCCTCAAGGCCGCCCGATTCGACGCCGTGGTCGCCGGCGAGCGCGCGCTACGGCGGCTTCTCGCCAAGTTCGCCGGAATGACCGAATCGACTATAGAATCGGCAACAAGACCGAATTGAGCGCGCGGTGAACGAGCCGATCATGGATCCGACGTCGGGGTTGCTGCTCGCGCTCCTCTTCGCCGGCCACGTCGTGGGGGATTTCCTGCTGCAGACCCGGCGGATGGCGGAGCGGAAGACGCGACCCGGCCCCCTCATCGTCCACGGGGTGCGCGTTGCGGCGGCCCAGGCGCTCCTCCTCCTACCGTTCCTGACCTGGCGTGTGGTCCTGGTGCTCGCCGGGGTGACGCTTTCCCGCGGTCTGATCGATGCCTTCACGGCCCGAATCCGCCGCCGGGCGCGTAGCACGCGCTCGCTCGTCGTGTTCGTCGTGGACCAGGCGCTGCACGTTGCCGTGTTGTTCGCCGCGTGGTCGGTCCTGGCCCCGCACGTCATTGGGCCGCGGTGGATCCCGGCCGGGGCAATCTCCCTCGCGACCGGAGCGGCTATCCTGATCGCGGCGTACATCTTCAGCTGGAACGGTGGATCGGCGATCGTTCGGGGGGTGCTGGCGCTCGTCCGGCTGGCGGATGACGCCGACGTGTCCGCAGGGGCCCGTTCCGCCAGGGTCGCCGGTACCGGCCACCTGATCGGCGCGCTGGAGCGTTTCCTCGCGCTCACGCTCGTCCTGTTGGGCCAGTGGGGTGCGCTGGGCTTCATTATCGCCGCGAAATCCATCGCGCGGTTCAAGGAACTGGAGAACCGGGAATTCGCGGAGTACTACCTGGTCGGCACGCTCACCAGCATCATCGTCGCAATGACGACGGGCCTGCTCGTGCGGACTTTGCTCGCAGGTAGCCAGTGACCTCCACACATGCCGCTGGAGCATGAGAGAAGTCTCAGTCGCGGATCGCGTTCGGGACCGTTCATTTCGCGTACGTCGTTCTCCCCCTGCAGTTCGCCTCTCTGTCCAGCGCGGTCTCGCCGCCCTGGCCGGGGTGGCCGTCGCGCTCCTGCTCGTGCCCGGCGCGCTCGCGGCGCAGGCGGACGCGGTAGTGCGGGGGCGCGTGGTCGACCAGGCCGGGGACCCCCTCGCCGACGCGGTGGTCGAGGTCGTGGGCGGCTATCGGAGCGTGGTGACGGGGGCGGACGGCCGCTTCGAGCTCCGGCTGCCGTCCTCGGACGGGGCGCGGTTCGCCTGGCGCGCGCACGAGCAGGTCATCCCCGAGGCGGGGGAGGTCGACTTCGTCGAGCTCAATTGGGCCAACGACTACCTGCCCGAGGAATCGAGCGGAAACGGGCTCGCGTACGAGGACCTGGAGCCGCGCGACACGTACGAGCTGGAGATCGAGACGGAAGGCGTCGTGCTGCGTGGCCGCACGACGATTCCGGAGATCTTCACGGTGAGCGTTCGCGTGCAGGACGGCCACCGGATCGCGGTCTGGCCGCGCGTTCGGGGCGCGGGCGGCTATCTGGTCAGCGCCGAGGGGCACGACCCCGAGCTCCAGAGGGATACGACTTACCTCATTCCGGCGGATGTACCCGCGGGCGCGCGGGTCGGTGTCCGGGCGCCGGATGAGAACCTGTTCCGCTACCTGGCGGACGACCGCGTGAGCCGGGCCGGCATCGACCGCGGCTATGGTGTGTTCGGCGCGGTCGTGTGGGCGGACGCCGTCGTTCCGGCGCGGCCCTGAGTCGCGCGTTCGTCGCCGCGAAAGCGATCGACCGATCGTGGATCGACGACCGTACGATCCCGGTTGCTGGCGAACCCCGCAATCCACCCACCTGGAGATCACCGTCGCCCCCGCCCGCCTCATGCCGTAGGCCAGCACCGGGATCGTCTCGGACGGCGGTGCACCGCAATGCGCGCTGGCGGTCGGATGCCTCTGGCGCGCTGGCGGCGTGATAGACCCTGGGGCGTTCTTGGGGGGAGGCACCGGCCTCACGTGTCCAATGGGAACCGGGGCAGCGCTTCGGCCTGGATTCCGGTTCGAGGAGGGCAGACCGCCGGAGTCGGGAGATGGCGTGTCGGATCAAACCTCGGCGGGTTCCTTATCTTCGGGAAAAGGGATTACCCGAAGAGGTCCTGCCGACCATCGCGGGCGCCGCTTTCGTTGGTGGCGGGACCGTCCGGCGCCCTCTCCACGGCTCCGTTCTCGCGCCCCAGGAATCTCTGGTCGCTCCGAGCCTGGTGGATGCTCCGTGCGCCCTGCCGGGTGACGCGGCCGCCCCGGACCCGGTAGGTCGGGCCGCATTCGCATCGGCGCGGACATCGGCACGACGGCTGCGGGTGCCCGCGGACGGTATCATGGCGACGAGGCCGGCGACAGCGACGTCGCATCAGCGATCAGACGACGAGTGGCGGTCGGAACGAACTCGCGCGACAGCTCCGGGTCTGCGGCATAGAGAGGAGCCACTTCCACCGCCCTGCGCGCTGCATGCAGGGCCCGACACTTCAGACGCAGGGGGATCCTTCCATGAGACCTCGCCCCCGCAGCTCCCTCGGTGTTCGTTGCGCCGCGTGCATGCTCGCCTCCTTCCTCCTCGGTTGCGGCGAAACCAGCCGGCTGTTGCAACCGGACGACGAGAACTCGCGGCGCAACGAATTGAGCGCCGAGGGGCAGGCGTTCGTGCTCGCGATGAGCGCAATGAACGGCGTCGTGGAGTTCCAGAAAGTGCTCGACGCTACCGTGCCGGCGCCCATCCTGTGGATCGCCCTCCGGGACAACGTCTGGACCTACGGTCTCGCCGGCGGCGACTGCGCGCCGTGGGTCTCGGATGAGACGGACTCGGACCACGATGGGATCCCCGACGACCTGGTGGCGACGTTCACGGCGCAGAACTGCACGCTGCGGTTCGGACAGCAGACCGCGTCCGTGACCGGGTCCCTGCGCGTGCAGGATCTCCAGGGCATGTGGGCGCTCCGGCTCACCTACGACGACGTCCGCATCACCATGTCGGTCGCCGACAGGACGACCACCATCACCATGGACGGGGTGGCCGAGGTGCATTTGAACGAGGAGGAGGCGAGGACGTTGAACCGGGTGACGACCGGGGTGATCGAGAGCTCGCCGGCAGGTACCTCGACGATACGCCTCGCCAACGACTTCACGACCCGGTTCACGCCCTCCGGTGGCAGGACCATGAGCCCGATCGTGGCGCGCCCTCCTGGCAGGTTCGCGATGAGCGGGACCATGGAGCTCAGCGTCTCGGCCACCGGGTCGGCGCCCCTGCCGTCCGGGCTGGGGAGGGGTTCGTACACGGTGGAGCTCTCGACGCCGGATGCGCTGGTGTACACCGGAATCTGCACGCCGGTGGAGCTCTTCTTCAGCGGCGGGACGATCCAGATGCTCGTTCGGGGCGCGGCGGGCGCGGACATTGTCGCGGACTGGCCGGCGTGTTCTTCCGGCGGGCCGCGGATCAGGCAGTGAGGGCGCGCCGGTCGCGATCGCGACGCCGCTCGGGAGCACGTCCGTGATCGCCTGAGGGCAAGCCGATCCTGGCGTCGAGGCAGGGGCAGCCGAGCCGGGGCCTCAGGGTCCAGCGCCGGGACTCGGACAACCGCGGGGAGCCCGTTTATCCTTCGATTCTGGCACCGTGGAGGTGCACGGCCTCGGGGCCGTGTAGCTCATTGAGACGACCACCCGTCGGTGCGGGCCGGAGACCACTGCACCGGCGGATGCATGGACTCCGGGCGCGCCGGGCGTCCCCCGCGCCACGGGTGAGCGCGTCCGTCCATTGCCGTGGGCTGGCCTGTCGTGATCGCCCCTCGCCCGTGTCCTGGTAGTGATCCTCCCTGGCCGTGACCTCGGAGCGGCCGGGTGACCCCATCACGCGGCCGGGGTGGAGCTCGCCTGCCGGCCATTCGTCGCCGCCGGTTCGATCGTTCTTCGTGAACGGTCGTCACGACATGCACAAGGCCGCCATCGGGTATCGGCGCCGGGGGCATATCGCCCGACGCTGAGATCGCGAGACCCTTCCCGATGTTGGCGGTGGCTCGCTGCCTGGCCATGGTCTACGTCGATGGCCGGGAAGGTGTGAATTCCTGACGGGTGATGGGCACGACCTGACCGGTTACAGGGTCGGGGTGGGATGCCGAACATTACCGACGTGAGCTTCCGCACGCTCTGCATCCGTATCCCATTGAAATCGGGGGAGCCGCAATGTCGACGAATCGTGGCATCGCGGAGCTCGCGATCCTGATCTGCGCTGCAGTATTCGCTTCCCGCAAGGACAGCTCGTCGCCCACGGATGGCGCGGACGAGGTCGCCACGGTGGAGATCACCGGCGCGCCGTCGACGATGATGGTGGGAAGCACGGCCCAGCTCAGCGCCGTGGCGAAGGACCACCGGGGCAGGGTACTGAGCGGCCGGCAGGCGGCGTGGGCGAGCTCGGCTCCGGCAGTGGCGAGCGTGAACGAGTCCGGGCTGGTCACGGCGGTATCCGCAGGCACGGCGACCATCTCGGTACTGATCGACGGCCGCGGCGCGTCGGTCACGATCACGGTGAACAACCCGATGCCGGCGCTCCACGCACTCGAGCCGGCGCAGGTCACGGCCGGGGGATCGGGGTTCGAGCTGACGGTGCGGGGGATGGGCTTCGTGGAGGGCTCGGTCGTGCGGTGGAACGGGTCGAACCGCCAGACCACCTATGTGAGCGAGACGGAGCTGCGGGCGGCGATCCCGGCGGCGGACATTTCGCAGCCCGGCCAGGCGGAGGTGACGGTGAGCAACCGGGCGCCTGGCGGCGGAGTGTCGAACGCGCTGGTGCTCACGATCGCCCCGGTGCCGAAGCCGGAACCGGCGATTCTGGCGCTGGACCCGTCGAGCGTTTTCGCGGCGAGCGGAGCGCAGACGTTGACCGTTCGGGGCGTGGGATTCGTGGAGAGTTCGGTCGTGCGCTGGAACGGCGCGGACAGGCCGACCACGTACGTGAGCGAGACCGAGCTCCGGGCGGACATCTCGGCAGCGGACGAGGCGCAGGTGGGCGAGGCGCAGGTCGAGGTGTTCAACCCGGCGCCCGGCGGCGGCCTGTCGAACGCTTTGCCGTTCACGATCGTCGCTCGGCCGAGCACGGTCGTGCCACGTATCGCCCTCGGCCGCCACCACACCTGCGGGGTGTCAGAGGCCAGAAGGGCGTATTACTGGGATGCGGGGAGCAACGGACGGCTCGGGCATGGGGACTTGGCGCATGCCGCCGTGCCCGTGCCCGTGTTCGGCGGAATGACGTTCATCCAGGTGACCGCCGGGCCGGACGACACGTGTGGGATCACCGCGGACGGCCGCGCGTTCTGTTCGGGCAACAACCTCTTCGGCCAACTCGGTACCGGCAACCAGGTATGGAGTGCGGTGCCGGTGCTCATCCTTCCTGCCCTTCAGCGCTCGGGTCCATGAATTTCCCGCAGCCGTCCCTTATCGAACACAAGTACGAAAGGTGTATTACGGTAGCCGGCAATAAGTCCAACTCGCTCGGCCGCGCGGGCCACAGATACATCAAGCGGAAACTCCAGGTCAGCCCGCCGCATTACTGCCATCGCATCTTCGACTCTGTCCTTCTTGACTAGTGGTGCACCGACCAGCCGGAGACCTCGTTGGGTGGCTTCGTTTTCCCAATGTCGAAGGAAATCGTATGACTCGACGCAGTCCATGGGCTGAAACACGAGGATCGCTGTTCGTTCGTTACGCGTTGTGCTGTGGAGTTTTCCTGCTCGGTTCATTTGTATAACATCGTGCCAGCGGACTGCATTATGCACAATAGCCACGAGCAACGCCACAATTGTGGCGTAACCCAGTACAGTACGTACGACGCGGGTAAGTGTTGGCCGAATGTGCAAGTATATAGCACCCGATTTCCTTGGACACCGCTTTGGGGTAGAAGAGGGGGTCCAG
>CALCID010000090.1 GCA_937907535.1 uncultured bacterium
ACACACCAGCCCCACACCTCGATCAGGTGGGTCAGGATGTGCCAGGGCTATTTCGCGCGATGCCGGCCGCCGCACGCACGGACCGGACCGCCGTGCAACCCACGGGCGCGGCCCGGCCGGGCGAAGCCCGGAAGAGGGGTCTCGCAGGCATCGGGAGCGGGGCGGCCCGGTACCCGGATGGCTCCCGGGAACCGCCGCCCCGCCTCCCGTCAGCCCTGCACGCGGATGATCTGCTCCCGTTCCGTTCCGACGGAGATGTACCAGATCGGTACGCCGGTCAGCTCCTCGACGCGCCGGAGGTAATCCCGCGCCCGAGGCGGGAGCTCCTCGGGCGAACGGGCATGGTGGGTCGGCGCCTTCCAGCCGGGGAGCGTCTCGTAGACCGGCCGTACCTGTTCGAGGGTGGCGATGTCTTCGGGGAACTGGTCGACGATCGTGCCGTCGACCTCGTACGCGGTGGCGATCTTCACCTCATCGAGCGTGTCGAGCACGTCGAGCTTGGTGAGTGCCAGGCCGGTGAGCCCGTTGATGCGCGCGGCGTAGCGGAGCACCACGGCGTCGAACCAGCCGCAGCGGCGAGGCCGCCCGGTGGTCGCGCCGAACTCGCCGCCCAATTCCCGGAGCCGGTCCCCGAGCGGCGGCGGGATCTCGGTGGGGAGCGGCCCCGAGCCGACCCGCGTGGTGTAGGCCTTCACCACGCCGATCACGGCGTCGATCATGGTCGGGCCGATCCCCACGCCGGTCGCGGCACCCGCGGCCGTGGTCGTCGACGAGGTCACGAACGGGTAGGTGCCATGGTCCACGTCCAGCAGGGCACCCTGGGCGCCCTCCAGGAGCACTCGCCTGCCTTCCGCCTGGGCGCGCGTGATCTCCAGGCCCGTGTCGGTGATGAGCGGGAGGAGCCGGTCGCGGATGCCCAGGACTTTGTCGGCCACCTGCTCCGGATCGAGCGGCGCCTCCCCGGCCGCAACGAGCAGCTCGTTGGCCCGCTCGGTCCCTGCGATGACCAGCTCCCGGGCGCGCTCCGGGAAGCGCAGGTCGGCCACCCGGATGCCCCGGCGCGCGATCTTGTCCTCGTACGCCGGACCGATCCCCCGGCCGGTCGTGCCGATCCGGCCCGCGCCGCGCCGCGCCTCGGCCATCGCATCGAGGCGCTTGTGGTAGTCGAGGAGGAGGTGGGCCCGGCCGCTCACCCCGACGCGCCCGGTCACGTCGACCCCGCGCGCCTCCAGGGCGTCCAGCTCGGCAAAGAACTGCTCCACGTCCACGACCACGCCGTTGCCGAGCAGACAGCGCTTCTCCGGATGCAGGATGCCGGACGGGATCTGGTGCAGAATGAACTCCTCGGACCCGACCTGCACCGTGTGCCCCGCATTCGCTCCGCCCTGGTACCTGGCGATGATGTCCGCTTCCGCGGCCAGGACGTCCACGATCTTCCCCTTGCCCTCATCGCCCCACTGGGCACCCACCACGACGATGCAATCGTATCCGTTCATCGCTACCCTGATTCGAAACGTAAGCCGGGCGCGCGGCGGGCGCGCACGGCCGGCATCACGCGGGGCGCGGACGGCATGATGCCCCCCGCGCCCGGATCTCGTTGGTTCGGTACACTAGCCCTGCGAGCGGCCGGGCGCAATCCACGGGGGCCCGAGGCGACGTCGCACCGCCCCGCCTCAACGGACCGTCGGCCCGGATCGCAGCGCGCGCAGCGAACGGGACACGAGCGCGGCGCCGGCGGCTGCGCCGTCGCCCGACAGATGCTCGACGTCATCACCGGGACGGTGCACGCGCAGGAGGGAGCGCAGCGTGCCCCGCGTGATCGTCACGGCCGGATACCCCGCCCGCGCGAAGGCGATATGGTCCACGCTCAGGCCGAAGGGCACGTCCCGCCGTTCCACCTCGAACCCCAGCTCCTCCGCGGCGGCCAGGACGCCCGCCGCCACCCACGGCGCAAGCCCCCGCTTCGGCAGCCCGAACCGCTCCAGCACCCGGAACGGGCCGTGGTCGTCCAGCCCGTCCAGGTTGATGACGGCCTTCACCCCCGCGAGCTTCGGCGCCATCGCGTAAGCCCCCGCCAGGCCGAGTTCCTCTGCATCCGTGATCAGGAATGCGACGTCATCCGCCGCACGCTCCCGGCGCGCGACCGCCAGCAACGCCGCTAGGCCCGACGCGTTGTCCAGCGCGCCCGGCGACCGGTTCCCCGCCCAGCAGAGGAGGAGCGTCCCGCCGCCCACCAGAGCAAGCAGGACGACTACGGAGGTGAGCGCCGGAGACCGGAAAGCGTAGACCGCCCCGGTCAGGGCGAGCGCGAAGAGGAGGACCCAGGACCCGATCACGAGCGCGAGCCCGAGCCCGCGGAACAGCGTGGACGGGACCTGGGACTTGGTGTCCCGGTGCGCCACGACCACGAACCGCGGCCGCGCGCCCGGCCGCACGGCCAGCCAGTTCGTGGCGGTCATCCGGCCCCAAGGCAGCCGTTCGATCATGCGGCGCGCGTTCACGCCCGCCACCCACGCCGCGGCCGCCACGAGGAAGAGCACCGACGCGGCCGCCCCGGGCGAGCCGCGCGCCATGAACCACGCCGCGCTCACCGCCCCCGCCAGGTGCAGCGCCCCCAGGGCCGGTAGGCCGAACCGGCCCGGCCAGGCGGAAAAGCTGAACGGATGTTCCGTGATCTCGTAGCCGAGCGCTTCGAGGCGCGCCCTCAGCACCGACTCCGCTTCCGCCGCCCCCGGCGAACCGGTCCGGCGCGGCCGGGCCAGCGCGGCGAGATCCTCCCGAACGCGGATCCGCTCCGCTTCCGCCGCCTCCGCCGGCCGGCCGCCGCCCGGGGGTTCGTCCTTGGAGTCGCGCATGTGCCTCAGCAGTGGGGGACCGGTCAGACCAGTCCCGCCTCCTGCAGCACCCGCGCCACTTCCTCCTTCTGCCGGGGACCCAGCGGCTGGAGCGGCCGACGCGGCGGCCCGCCGGCGAAGCCCAGCACCTCCAGCGCCGCCTTCACACCCGCAGCGCCGTACTTCGCCACGATCTCCCGGTGGACCGGGGCGATCCGCTCCTGGATCTCCCCCGCCTTCCGGCTCTCGCCCCGCCGATAGTGCTCGACGATCTGCGAGCACTCCTCCGGCGCCAGCAGCCCCAGCGCCACGATCCCGCCCGTCGCCCCGAGCTCCAGCGCCGTGTACAGATTCGCGCCGCTCCCGATGAACAGCCGGAAGTCCTCTCCGCACTGGTCCGCATACTCCGCGAACCGCTTGAGATCCCCGGACGAATCCTTGAGCCCCACGATGTTCGGGTGCCTCGACAGCTCCCCCACCAGCCCCGGCTCGAAGACCTGGTGCATGAACTTCGGAATATGGTAGAGGATCACCGGGATCGGCGAGGCATCCGCGATCGCCACGTAGTGCTCCCGCAACGCGGCCGGTGTGAGCGACGCCGCGAAGTACGGCGGCGAGTGCACCAGCACCGCGTCCGCGCCCGCCGCCGCGAGCCGCTTCACCTGCCGGATCGTCGCGCGCGTCGAATCCGCGCCCGCGCCCGCGACCAGCGGCTTCGTGGCCGGCACCAGCTCCCGGGCATAGCCCAGCAGCCGTTCCTTCTCATCGTCATCCAACAGCACGCCCTCGCCCGTGGACCCGAAAACCACGATCCCGTCGATGGGCCGCGCGAGCCACTTCCGAATGTTCTCCCGGAACGAGACCGGCGCGCATTCGCCGGTCTCCGGATCGAAGGGCGTGACGACCGGGACCAGGATCCCGGTCAGACCAGTGTGCTCCGGTTCAGGCAAGCGTCCTCACCTTGAGTTCGAAGTCCGACGGATTCGTCGCCGCCGCCTTGGCGACCTTGTATTCGACTAGCCCCTGCGCCAGGAGATCCATGAGATGCTGGTCGAACGTCTGGCTCCCGTACTGCTCCCGGCCCTCCTGGATCAGATCGTAGATCTCCGCCGTCTTTTCCGGATCCAGGATCGCGTCCCGGATCGTCGACGTGGCGACCATGACCTCGCATGCCGCGACCCGGCCGTTCCCGTCCTTGCGCGGGAGCAGGCGCTGGCTGATCACGGCGACCAGCGTCTCCGAGAGCCGCACGCGCACCATCTCCTGCTCCTGCGGCGGGAACACGGCCACGATGCGGGAGATCGTCTGCACCGCGTTCTGCGTGTGCAGCGTGGACAGCACGAGGTGCCCCGTCTCCGCCGCCTTGATCGCCGTGTCGATCGTCTCGGTGTCGCGCATCTCGCCGACCAGGATCACGTCCGGGTCCTCGCGCAGCGCCGCCCGCAGCCCCGTGGAGAACGTGTCCGTGTCCATCCCCACCTCACGCTGGGTGATCGAGCTCATCATGTCCCGATGCAGGAACTCGATCGGGTTCTCCAGCGTGATGATGTGCTTGCGCCGCGCCCGGTTGATCTCGCCGACCATGGCGGCCAGCGTGGTGCTCTTCCCCGAGCCGGTCACCCCCGTGACGAGCACGAGGCCGCGCTCGGCGAGGGCGATGTCCCGGAGCACCGGCGGCAGTCCGAGATCCTGGAGCGTCGGGATCTCGAACGGGATCACGCGCATCACGATCATGAAGGAGCCGCGCTGGCGCAGAATGTTCACCCGGAACCGGCCGATCCCCGGAGCGCCCCAGGAGCAGTCGTAGTCCCGGATCTCATCGATGCGGTCCCGCTCCCACGGCGGGATGAGCTGGAGCGCGATCTGCCGCGTCTGCTGGGGCGAGAGCCGCTGTTTCGTCAACGGCACGAGTTCCCCGTTGATGCGGGCCCGGAACACGTCTCCCGCTTTGACATGCAGGTCGGACGCGCCGCGTTGCACGGCGACCTTGAGGATCTCGATCATGCCTCGTGTCCACCACAGGGATACAGTGTGCGGAACTCCGGGGACCGGTCCGACGAGGCGGGCGGTGGGAGTAGAATATCAGTATCCGGCGCGTTTGTCGACTACGTTCTTCAGCGGCCGCCCCTCCAGGTACCGGCCGATGTTCTCCACCAGGAGCGCGGCGTGCCGTTCCCAGAACCGGTGGGTGCAGCCGGAGACGTGGGGCGTGATGAGCACGTTCGGGAGCGACCAGAGCGGGTGCCCCGCGGGGAGCGGCTCCGTTGCGAACACGTCCAGCGCCGCGCCCCGGATGCGCCCCTCGCGCAGGGCCTCGACCAGTGCGTCCTCGTCCACGAGCGCCCCCCGGGAGACGTTGACGAGCACCGCGTCCGGCCGCATGAGGCGCAGCGCGGCGCGATCGATCATGTGACGCGTGAGCGGGGTCAGCGGCGCGGCCAGCACCACGTAGTGGCTCTCCCTGAGGATCCGGGCCAGGCCCTCCTCTCCGTGGACGAGCTCCACGCCCGGCGGGGGATCGGACGGGCGACGCCGCAGCCCCAGCACCCGCGCGCCGAGGGCGGACGCCCGCTCGGCCACCGCGCGCCCGATCCCGCCGAGTCCCACGATCCCGACGGTGCTCTCCCCGATCTCCCGGAGCGGCGCGTTCGCACGGTCGAACGCGCTCCGGTCCCACGCACCCCGGGCCTGCGCGCGCACGGCGAAGTCCAGCCCGCGCGCGAAATGGAGGATCATCGCGAGGACCGTCTCCGCGATCGGAGGGGCGTGGATGCCCGCGGCGTTGGTCAGGATGACGTCGCTCTCGATCAGCGCCCGCGAGAGCCACGAGCCCACCCCGGCCGTGCCCGTGTGCGCCCAGCGGAGGCCCGGCGCCACCTCCAGGATCTGCTCCGGGACGCCGAACCCGAAGTACACCTCGGCGTCTTCCGCCGCCCGCAGCGCCTCCGCGGACGCCTCGCCCGCGCCGTCGCCCGATCCCTCCGTGGGCGACGTCACCACGGCAACCTCCCACTCCGACGGGAGCGCCTCCCGGATCCGGCCCGGCACCCAGTCCGGCATCCGCCAGATCGGGCGCCGATCCGCGAAATCGACCACCAGACGCCGCACGCGCCGCTCCGGTCCGTCCATCACTGGCGGGATATCCGCTTGACGTTCGGGATCTCGAGGACCTCGTGCATCATCGTCTCGAGCTGCCGGCGGGGACCGATCACCCTGAAGGTGCCGCGCACCCGTCCGTCGACTTGCTCGAGTTCGAGCAGTTGGGCCTGGAAGCCGGCCCGGGTCACCGCCTCATCGATTCGCCGGGCGAAGTCCGGGCCGGCGTCGCCCAGCACCTCGATGGCTACGTCCGCCTCGGCCCGCCACTCCAGGAGCCGCCCCTCGAGCCGGCCGAGGAGGATGAGGACGATGATCACGAGGACCGTCGTGCCGACCGCCTCCACGTAGGCGCCCGAGCCCGCCGCGATCCCGATCGCCGCCACGACCCACAGCGTGGCCGCCGTGGTCAAGCCCACCACGCTGCCGCGCGCCTGGATGATCGTTCCCGCGCCCAGGAAGCCGATCCCGCTCACGATCTGCGCGGCGAGTCGGGCCGGATCCGCGGTCCGGAAACCCGCCGGCTCCGCCATCCGCGCGATCGCGATCGACAGCTCCGTCAACAGCGCCGCCCCCACACAGATCAGCAAATTGGTCCGGAGCCCGGCGGGCTTGCCGCTCAGCTCCCGCTCCATGCCGACGATGCCGCCGAGCACGGCCGCGAGCACGAGGCGAAAGAGGAGATCGACCCGCAAGAGCTCCAATGGGCGAGCGCCGTCCAGCAGCGTCTGCCACTCCATGTCGGGGACTCAGTCGTTGAGGCGCCGGAGTTCCTTGAGCAACCCCGTCTTGTCGCGGGTGCGGGCATCCACCTGCTTGATCACGCGGGCCGGCTGCCCTGCCGCGACAACCCCCGGCGGGATGGACTCCGTGACCACCGCGCCGGCCGCGACCACGCTCCCCTTCCCCACCCGGCAGCCCTCCAGGATCACCGCGTTGGCGCCGACGAGCACCTCGTCCTCGATCACCACCGGTTCCGCGCTCGGCGGTTCCAGCACGCCCGCCAGCACCGCGCCCGCGCCGATGTGGCAGTCCCGGCCGACCACGGCCCGGGCGCCGACCACGGCGTTCATGTCGATCATCGTCCCGGGACCGATGACCGCGCCGATGTTGACCACCGCGCCCATCATCACGATGACCCGGTCACCGATGGAGACCTGGTCCCGGATCACCGCACCCGGCTCGATCCGGGCGTTCACGCCCTTCAGGTCGAGCAGCGGGATCGCGGAGTTCCGGCGGTCGGACTCCACGTGGACGTAGCGGATCCGGTCCGCGTCCCGGTCCAGGACCGGGCGGATCGCATCCCACTCCCCGATCAGCACCGTCGTGCCCGCGCCCGTCGGGAAGACCATGACGTCGTCTCCCTCCGGCTCGGAAAGCGGCCCCTCGTGCCGCACCCAGGCCGTGACCGGCGTCCGCTTCCGGGCGTTCGCGATCAGGTCCCGAATCTTCTCGTAGTCGAGCGCCTCCACATCCTCCTCCTCGTGGCGCCGGTCTCGTTGGTCGCGGTCAGGGCAGGTCCAGCACCTCGCGCATGGTGTACCAGCCGGGCTGGCGGCCGACCAGCCAGCGTGCGGCCAGGAGCGCGCCCTCGGCGAAGAGCGAGCGGTCCATGGCCGCGTGCCGGAGCTCCAGCCGCTCCTGCTGGCCGAGGAAGGACACGGTGTGCTCCCCGATCACGTCCCCGCCCCGGAGCGCATGGAACCCGATCTCGCCGACCGGCCGCTCGCCCCCGCGCCCGGACCGCCCGTCCCGCCGCACCTCCTCCAGCCGCTGGCCGCGCGCTTCGGCCACCGCCCGGCCGAGCATCAATGCGGTGCCGCTCGGCGCATCCTGCTTCCGGCGGTGGTGCGCCTCCACGATCTCCACGTCGAAGCGGTCCATGGGGAGCGCCCGGGCCGCGGCGGCCACGAGCGCCTCCAGCACGTTCACGCCCACGCTGAAGTTCGCGGCCACGAGCACCGGGCACCGTTCCGCGCTCCGCCGCAGCCGGTCGAGCTCCCCCTCCCCGAGCCCCGTCGTGCCCACCACCAGCGCCTTGCCCGGCAGCACGGCCGCCTGGGCGTCCAGCAGCCGGGAGAGCTGCTCCGGGGCCGAGAAATCGATGACCGCGTCCGCGGCAGCCACCACCCCGCCCGCCGCCTCGGGCGTGACCGGCCCGTCCGCACCCACGCCGGACGCGTCCGCCCCGCCCGAACGCGCGATCCCCCCGACCAGCCGCAGGTCCGGAGACTCCCGGATCAGCGCCGCCACCGCCCGGCCCATGCGGCCGGTGATCCCGGACACGGCGATCGCCAGCGCCATCCGCCTCAGCGCAGCGGCCGGACGCCGGCTTCCTCCAGCGCCCCGATCAATCGCTCCCGCACCGTCGGCTCCGGCGGCTGGAGCGGCAGCCGCGGCGCGCCCACCTCGAACCCCAGCCACTCCACCGCCGCCTTCACCGGGATCGGGTTCGGCTCCGCGAAGAGCGCGCGGATCAGGGGGAGGTAGTGGAGTTGCAGCGAACGCGACGTCGCGACGTCGCCTCCCAGGTACGCCTCCACCATCCGCTGCACCGCCGCCGGCGCCACGTTCGCCAGGACGCTGATCACCCCCGCACCGCCCAGCGCGAGGATCGGCACCACCTGGTCGTCATTCCCGCTCCAGATCGCCAGCCGATCCCCCACCACGCGGCTCAGCTCCGCCACCTGCGTGATGTCCCCGCACGCCTCCTTGACGCCGATGACCCGCTCGTCCTCGGCCAGCTCCGCGATGGTCGGCGGCAGCACGTTGACCCCGCAGCGACCCGGCACGTTGTAGACGATCAGCGGAAGGTCCGCCGCGTCCAGGATCGCCCGGTAGTGCGCCACCAGCCCGCGCTGCGTGGGCTTGTTGTACGGCGGCGCGCTGACCAGCAACGCGTCCGCGCCCGCCTCTCGCGCCTGCACCGCGAGCCGGGCCACGACGGCCGTGTCGCTCCCCCCACACCCCGCGATCACCGGCAGCCGCCCGCCGTTCTCGTCCACCACGACTTCGACCGCGAACCGCTGCTCCGCCGGCGTCATCGTGGCCGCCTCCCCCGTCGAGCCGCAAACCACGAGCGCCGCCGTGCCTGCCTCGTGATGGAACCGGACCAGCGCACGGAGCACCGCCTCGTTGACGCCCGTGTCGTCGAACGGCGTGACCAGCGCCACCCCGGACCCCTTGAAACGGGGATTCGCCATGCACACTCCTATGGGTTGTTGAGATCCAGGATGTCCGCCCGCGTGACGTCCGTTTCCGCATCATCCGGCGCGAGGTCCCGCTCCGTCGACGCGCGGAAGTCGGCCTCCACCTCGTCCGGCCCCAGCACCGAGAAGAACGAGCGGAACACGCGATTGCCGCACTTCTCGCACGCCAGGTCCCGGGGCGGATCCTCCCGGTCGAAGAGGTACTCCCGCCCGCACTCGATGCAGATCTGGACGAGGACGCCGTCCGCCGCCCGCCCGACGAGGCCCGGCGCCTCCCGCCCGGCCTCATCCCGGAGCTCGCTCGCCCGGAGCGCCTCCAGACTCCGCTGCTCGCCCCGCAGCTCGTTCGGAAGCCGGTCCCCCTGGCCCATCTCTCCCTCCTCCCGGGAGGGCCGCGACCGGCCCGGCCTGCGGAGCGCTCCGCGCCGGACGGGTTCAGCGGCTGGCCAGGACCGGCAGCGTCACCTGCCCCAGGCCCATCCGCTCGCGTACCTCCCGCATCGTCTCCTGCGCCAGACGCCGACACCGCGCCGCGCCGTCTCCCAGGATCTCACGCACCCGCTCGGGATGCGCCCGGTACTCCGCCGCCCGCTCCCGCATGGGCTCGAACGTCCGCGCGATCCCTTCCGCGAGAATGCGCTTGCACTCCACGCACCCGATCTCCGCCGCACGACACTGCGCGCCAATGGCTTCGCGCTGCTCCGCCGGCGTGAAGAACCGGTGCAGCGTATAGACGTTGCACACCTCGGGCCGCCCGGGGTCGTTCCGCCGGACCCGCTGCGGATCCGTCACCGCCGTCCGCACCCGCGCGTGGATCGTGGCCGGATCGTCGAGCATCCCCACGGTGTTCCCGCGGGACTTGCTCATCTTCGCCTCGCCGTCGAGCCCGCGGATCCGGCCCGCATCCCCGATCAGCGGCTGCGGCTCCGGGAAGTACTCGCCGAACAGCCGGTTCCACCGCCGCGCGATCTCCCGCGTCAGCTCCAGGTGCTGCACCTGGTCCTCGCCGACCGGCACCATCGTGGCCCGGTAGAGCAGGATGTCCGCCGCCTGCAGGACCGGATAGTTCAACAGGCCCGCGAGCACGGACTCCATCATCGACGCCTTGTCCTTGAACTGGGTCATCCGCTCCAGCTCACCGAGCGGCGTCACCGTGTTCAGGATCCAGGCGAGCTCCGTGTGCTCCGGGACGTCCGACTGCACGAAGATCGTGCACCGGTCCGGGTCCAGGCCGGCGGCCAGGAACTGGACGGCCATCTCGAACGTCCGCTTGGGGAGCGTTGCTGGCTCGTACGGAACCGTGATGGCGTGGTAGTCGACGATGCAGTATATGCAGTCCGCCCGGTCCTGGAGCGTCACCCACTGGCGCAGCGCGCCGAGGTAGTTGCCGAGGTGCGCTTCGCCCGTGGGCTGCATGCCGCTGAAGACCCGCGTGCCCGGCGGGATGTCCGAAATCTTGGTTTTCTGTTCCATGTGTCTAAATTACCACCCGCTCGAAGGGTGTAGCAACCGCGCTCGCTCCTCGGGGCGCGACGCGGCGGGCCGCCGGGCCGCCACGTCCCCACTCGACACGCGTCCGGAGGGCGGAGCGACCGCGAGCGGTCTGCGGGCGCAATGCGGTGGCGGCGTGGCTGGCCGCCGGGCAGTCGCGCCCGTGGAGGATGCACGCTCCGAAGGCGCAACGCCCGCGCACGGAAAGGCCGGGCGCGGGCCATCGGGCGGTACCCCGCGCCTGCGGACCTGCACCGGATCGAAGGGCGTACTGGCGGTACGTGAGCGGCGCCCGCGTGCGGGGTCGCCGTACGCCCCGCGATCGAAGCGCGCGGCGACCGCGGACGGTCGTGGACGCGCCGTGCGCGGTCGGAGAGCCACGTCGCCTGGCGGTGGCGCGCTCGGGGCGTGCGCATTGCGAACGAACGCGCGCCCGGCGGCGCCCGGCGCCCGGTCGCGGAATGGCGCCGCGGCCTGACCGCGCGCGCCAGGGGTGCAACAACCGTGAACGTACGGGGGGCGCGACGGACGGTCCGAGCCGGCGTCGCGTACCGCCCCGAAAGGGTGGCATGGACGGGCGAGAGCTCATGGAGGTGGCGCTGGCCGCCGCGCGCGCGGCTGCGGCGGTCCATCGCGCGTACCTCGGCCGGGTCGCGGTGGATCAGTGGAGCGAAAAGGGCACGGCCGACTTCGTCACGCACGTGGATCGCGAGGCCGAGCGGGCCGTGGTCGAACTGGTGCACGCCCGCTTCCCCGATCACGGCTTCCTGGCCGAGGAGGGGACGCTCCCGGATGCGGCCGAGCAGGTTGGCGCGAGCGCGGACGCGGACTGGGTCTGGATCGTCGATCCGCTCGACGGCACCACGAACTTCCTCCACGGCTATCCGATGTACGCCGCCTCGGTCGCGGTGACGTACCGGGGCGAGCTGCGGGCCGGCGCCGTGGTCGCCACGGCCACGAACGAGGAGTGGTGCGCGTACCTGGGCGGCGGCGCTTTCAAGGATGGCCGCTCGATCCGCGTCTCCGAGATCGCCGACCTCCGACGCGGGCTGATCGGGACCGGGTTCCCGTTCAAGGCCATTGACCGCCTCCCGGAGTACCTCGCGCAGTTCGACCGCGTGTTGCGCAACTCGTCCGGCGTCCGGCGCGCGGGGTCCGCGGCCATCGACCTCTGCCACGTCGCCACTGGCTATTTCGACGGATTTTGGGAGCTCTCCCTATTGCCCTGGGACGTGGCTGCGGGTACCCTCATCGTGCGCGAGGCGGGCGGGCTCGTCACCCGGTTCAACGGGGATCCGGATGTGCTCGGTCCGGGCCCGGGCGAGATCGTGGCCGGGAACCCCGCCATCCATGCACGCTTGATCGAGCTCCTGGGCAACGGGGGTTGACCGACCGGGTACGGCGGCCGGAAACCCCCTCGCGTTGCCAGGGGTAGCACGTGCGCGGCGCGTGTTGTCTCCTCCAACGTATCACCGCCAATGCCTGGACTCTTTTCCTGGGTCGGCCGGATCGGTAGGGCCGTTCGCGGGTCGGCTGGCTGGCTCCGCGCCAGGCCGCGGCTCATCGCCGGCGTGCTGCTCGCCTTCGGCGCGCTCCTCTCCCTGGGCGCCGGCCTCGCCCTGGGCGCATGGCGCAACGTCTGCCACGACTGCCCCTCCGTCGCCCAGATCTTCGTGTGGGAGCCGGACCAGGCCACCAAGATCCTGAGCCACGACGGGCAGCTCATCGCCGAGCTGTTCCTCGAGCGCCGTACACCCGTCCCGCTCTCGTCGCTCCCTCCATACGTGGGCCAGGCGTTCATCGCGGTCGAGGACCGCCGTTTCTACAAGCACAACGGCTTCGACCTGCTCGGGGTCGCCCGCGGCGCGCTGAACTACATCCGGCGCAAGCCCGGCGGCGGCAGTACGATCACCCAGCAGCTCGCGCGGAACATGTTCCGCGAGGAGGTCGGCTTCGAGCGGCGGCGGTGGCTCGTCATACGTCGCAAGCTCAAGGAGCTGAAGGTCGCGCTCGAGCTGGAGACCGTCTATACGAAGGACCAGATCCTCGAGGCGTACATCAACCAGATCCTCTACGGCCACGGCTGGTGGGGGATCGAGTCCGCCTCCCAGCGCTACTTCGGGAAGAGCGCCTCGCAGCTCAACCCGGCGGAAGCGGCGTTGATGGCCGGCGTGATCAACCGGCCGGCGGTCTACTCGCCGTTCCGCAATCCGGAGCGGGCGAAGCAGCGCCGGGACCTGGTCCTCTCCCTCATGGCCGAGCAGGGCTACCTGACGAAGGAGGAAGCGGCGCGCTGGCGCGAGGAGCCGCTCCCCACGGAGCCGCACGGCGGCGATGAGGGCGAGCTCGCCCCCTACTTCGTGGAATGGGTCCGCAGCATCCTGGACGACCGGTACGGCTACGACCTCTACCGGAAGGGGCTGCGCGTCTACACCACGCTGGATGTCGACATGCAGCGCGCCGCCGTCGAGGCCATGCGCGCGGGCTGGGAGCGGATCGAGTCGCAGCCCGGGTTCCGGCACCCGAAGTATGCCGATGTGATCGGGAAGGAGCGCACCGGTCCGGAGAACGAGACGCCGTACATCCAGGGGATGTTGGTGGCCATGGACCCGTTCACCGGCGAGGTGCGCGCGCTGATCGGCGGGCGGGACTTCAAGGACTCGAAGTTCAATCGGGCCATCCAGGCGCGGCGCCAGCCCGGATCGGTCTTCAAGCCGTTCGTCTACACGGCGGCGATCGCGAGCGGGATCCCGGCATCGCACGTGATCTTCGACTCGCCGCTCATGATGGAGCAGGTGGACGGCACGATCTGGTCGCCGCGCAACTACGACGGCAACTTCAACGGGCCGATCAACCTGCGGGATGCGCTGAAGCGGTCCATCAACATCCCGGCGGTGAAGCTCGGCCTCGAGGTCGGGCTGGAGACCGTGGCCCAGTACGCGCGGCGGATGGGAATCGAAACCGAGATCCCGCGGTATCCGTCCATGGCCATCGGCTCCGCGGATGTGATCCCGATCCAGGTCGCGAGCGCCTACACCGCGTTCGCCACCCAGGGCGTGCGGGCCCGCCCGCGGCCGATCCTGCGGATCGAGGACACGGAGGGCCGCGTGCTCTGGGAGACGCGGCCGGACACCGCGCGCGTGCTCGACCCCCTCGTCGCCTCGGTGATGCTCGACATGCTGAGGGACGTGGTGGACCACGGCACCGCGTACGGCGCGGTCCGGGCCCGGGGCGGGATCCCCTACACCTTGCCGGCGGCGGGGAAGACCGGGACCACGAACGACGCCACGGACGTCTGGTTCATCGGGTTCACGCCGGATCTCCTGGCTGCGGTCTGGTTCGGGTTCGACCGGCCGAAGCGGATCATGAACGGCGCGGACGGCGGGCGGTACGCCGCCCCGGTCTGGGCGGACTTCATCCGGGCGGTGTATCTGGCCGAGGGCGCGAAGCGGCCGGTCCCGGAGCCCTGGGTCATGCCCGAGGAGCTGATCCGCCGCCTCGTGGAGCGGCAGACCGGCCGGCTCGCCGCGGAGTGGTGCCTCGGATCGGAAACCTACGAAGAGATCTTCATCCCGGGCACCGAGCCCACGGAGACGTGCGAGGTCCACGGGCCGGGGATCTTCGGGACCGGCCTGCGCGGCGCTCTCCCGGACAGCACCGCCGACTCGACCGGCGCCCGGATCATCCCGCGGATTCGTTGGTAGCCGCCAGCTCGTTCCGGCCGCCCGGTTCGACGGACAACTCCTCCAGCCCCGCCGACGTCAGCCGATGGGAGATCAGGGGGAGCGGCGCTTCGCCCGGCGCGTCCGCGATCGCGATGGCACGGTCCAGCGTCGCGCACGCGGCCTCGGCGTCCTCCCGGGTGCGCGCATAGACCGTGGCGAGCGGCTCGCCTCGCGCCACCCGGTCTCCCGGCTTCACCGTAATGTGGAACCCCACGCCCGGGTCGATGACCGAGTCCAGGGAGGTCCGGCCAGCGCCCAGCTCCACCGCCGCGTTCCCGATCTGCCACGGCTCGACCCTCGTCACGTACCCGTCCGTCACGGCCTCATAGACCCGCCGGACCGGCGCGTGCGGCAGTAGCGCCGGATCGTCCAGCACGTGCGGGTTGCCACCCTGCGCTTCGAGCACGAGGCGCATGCGTTCCAGGGCACGGCCGTCGTCGAGCGCGGCCTCCGCCAACCGGCGCGCCTCCGCCAGATCCGACGCCGCGCGTCCGAGGACCAGCATCTCCGCAGACAGCGCCACCGTCACCTCCCACAGATCCGGCGGCCCCTCGCCCCGTAGCGCCAGGATCGCTTCTTCCACCTCCAGCGCGTTCCCCACCGCATACCCGAGCGGCCGATCCATCGCCGTCACCAGGGCGACGACATCCATGCCGGCCGCCTCGCCGATTCCGATCATCGTCCGCGCGAGCTCCAGCGCCCGATCCAGCTCCGGAAGGAACGCGCCCGAGCCCCGCTTGATGTCCAGCACCAGAGCGTCCGCGCCGCCCGCGAGCTTCTTGCTCATGATGCTCGCCGCGACGAGCGGGATCGATTCGACCGTTGCCGTCACGTCCCGGAGCGCGTAAAGCCGCCCGTCCAGCGGCGCCACGTCGGCCGTCTGACCGATCAGCGCGCACCCGATCGTCTCGAGCTGCCGGCGGTACTGCTCCGCATCCAGGTGCGTCCGGAAGCCCGGGATCGACTCCAGCTTGTCCAGCGTCCCGCCCGTATGCCCGAGTCCCCGCCCGCTGACCAGCGGCACCGGCACGCCCAACGACGCGACCAGCGGAGCGACCACCAGGGACACCTTGTCGCCCACTCCGCCCGTGGAGTGCTTTTCCACCTTCACGCCCGGGACGGCGCTCAGATCGATCCCCGGACCCGATCGCGCCATCACCTCGACCATCACGTCCAGCTCCGCGGCCGAGAGGCCGCGGAAGTATACCGCCATCAGGAACGCCGCCATCTGGTACTCGGGCACCCGGTCCTCGGCATACGCGCGGAGGAACCCCGCCAGCTCCTCCGCCGCCAGCTCGCGGCCATCCCGCTTCCGCCGAATCACGTCGTATGGGTTCACGCCCCGTCCTCACGGAGTTCTGCCCGCACCCGGCTGCGGGCACGTGACCAGACCGCCGGCCTCGGCGCGTAGCGGACCGCTCCCGTACCGCCGCGCGCCGTGCCGCTCCAAACGTGGAAGATTTCCGCCATCCAGTCGTAGATCGTGCGCATGGACCGCCGCATCTGCCGCATGCGCTCCCGCCGCTCCCGCATCGGCAGCACGAGCGCCGACCGGATCCGCACCGCCATGTCCTCGGGATCGTACGGGTTGATGGGGAACGCCCCGCTCAACTCCTCGGCAGCGCCTGCAAAGGTCGAGAGCAGCAATACGCCCGTGTGGTCGACCTGGCACGCCACGTACTCTTTGGCCACCAGGTTCATCCCATCCTGCAACGAGCTCACGATGCACAGGTCGGCCGCCCGATACAAGAGCGCCAGCCGCTCCGGAGGCACCGCCTCCTTGATCAGGTGCACCGGCCGCCACCGCAGCGTCCCGTACCGGTCGTTGACCTCCCAGACCATGCGCTCGACCTTGTTCGACAGCTCATCGTACGCATCGATGTCCGACCGGCTCGGCACCGCCACCTGGAGGAACGTGAACCGTTCCCGGAACTCCGGATACCGCTCCCACAGGAAGTCGAGCGCTTTCAACTTCTCGGGCAGCCCCTTGGAATAGTCCAGCCGATCCACGCCGATGCCGAGCTGCGCCCCCCGAGCCGCGTAGTGCGCGCGGATCCGCGCGATCTCGTCCTCCGCGTGGGGTGCCGTGGCCGCGGCCACGAAAGCCTCGACGTCGATCGAGATGGGAAACGCCCGCACCAGGCACGTGCGCCCCTCGAACCGCACGGTGCCCGCGCGCCAGTCCACCTCCGCGCCCAGCACCTCCTGTGCGCATTCGAGGAAGTTCGCCGTGTAGACCGGAACGTGGAAACCGAGGAGGTCGTTGGAAAGGA
Source organism: uncultured bacterium (assembly GCA_937907535.1). Classification (GTDB taxonomy): domain Bacteria; phylum Gemmatimonadota; class Gemmatimonadetes; order Longimicrobiales; family RSA9; genus CALCID01. The sequence goes on from CALCID010000090.1 coordinate 16,629, forward strand.
GGCCGCGCAGCAGGTCCGGCGCCTGCGGCGCGACCCGGAAGAGTTCGGGCGGCGGCCAGGGAATGTGCCAGAAATGCGCGAGCCGCAGATCCGGGCGCATCGCCCGGACGAAGCCCGGGGCCAGCGCCAGATGGTAGTCCTGGAACCAGACCGCGCCAGCCTGGTCCCGCGCCTCCGCCAGCACCGCCTCCGCGAACCGCCGGTTCACCGACCGGTAGCGCTCCCAGAAACGGGCCCGGACCCGGGTCAGCGCCGGCCGGAGGTGGCACAGCGGCCAGAGGATCTGGTTCGAGTAGCCCCGGTAGTAGTCCTGTACGTCGAAGCGGTCCAGCCAGATCCGCCGCAACGTGTAACGCGGATCCTCCGGCGGCACGCGCACCCGGTCCTGCCCGTTCACCACCGCCGCATCCGCGTTCCCGCTCCCCCACGCGATCCAGACCCCGCCGACCGCCTGCATGAGCGGGTCCAGCGCCGACGTGAGGCCACCCGCTGGCCGCCCTACCTCGATGTCATCGTCGTCCGTCCAGCGATGCTCGTACGGCTCCCGGTTACTGACCACGATGAGGCGCTCCCCCGGGAACAACCTCCGGAAGAGCGGACCCATCTCCCGCGGGCCGAGTCGGTGCGTTACCGCCTCGCCGCCGGCAGCCATGGGAAGCCTAGAGATTCAGTCGACGCCGCCCTGCGTCTACGGCCGACCTCACATCGTGCGCAAGTTCGCCGAACCGGTCGCTCGCCATCTCCCGGGCGTCGGACACGGCTCTCATGATTTGACGTCGCGTTCGCCGCCCGCTCTGCGGCGCCATGAGCACCGCGAGCCCCGCACCCAGCACGGCACCGAGCGCGAACCCGACCATGAAATTGAACACCCGGGAATTCTCGTCGTAATGCATGGAGTCTCCTCGCGGATCGAGCGGTGGTGGCAGAAGCGCGGCGAAATGCAACGCTCGTGCCCGCAGATCGGGATCCTGCGCGCCTTGCGTCGCGTGGTTCGCAAAGGATACATTCCGCGCTCAGGCCGCGTCAACCAACCGCAGGGACCCGCGGCCGAGGCGTCGTCCGGCGATCGAGACCGGCGAGAGCCCCGGCCGCATGGCGGCGTGTCCCCGCACTGGCCAGGCACCATGTTTGCGTCGAACGGCATGCCTCACCGCCCGCAGTCTGGCACCCGTCGTGCATTCCTGTCGGCGGCGGACGGGCGTTGACCGGTTCCGGACCAGCGCGAGAGGCAGTAATGCGCAAAACGGTGCTGCTGGTAGAGGACAACGACGACAACAGGCACGTGTACGCGCTGATCCTGCGGCACGCCGGCTACCGCGTCGTGGAGGCGAGGACGGGCGACGAGGCCGTGAGCCTCGCCCGCTCCGAACTCCCCGACCTGATCCTGATGGACATCTCGATCCCCGCCATGGACGGCCTCCAGGCCACGTCGCTGCTCAAGGCCGAAGGTCGCACGGCGGAGATCCCCGTCGTCGCCCTCACCGCCCATGCCCTCGCCATGCACCGGCGACGGGCACGCGAGGTGGGGTGCGACGGATACCTCACGAAGCCCTGCGAGCCACGGACCGTGGTCGCCGAGGTCGCAAGGTTCATTGGGCCGCCGACCGTGGCCGCGGAGTGACCTGAAGGCGCATGACCAGCACGGTTCCGCAGCCGGCAGCGGCGTCCCGGGGTCGGATCCTGGTCGTGGACGACAACCCGGACAACCTCGAAGTCATCGCCACTCGCCTGCGCTTTCGGGGCTACGAGGTCGAAGAGGTCACGAACGGTGAAGACGCGTTGCGGGCAGTCGGCCACCACCCGCCCGACCTGGTCCTCCTGGATGTCATGCTCCCCGGCATCGATGGGTACGAGGTCGCCCGGCGCATCAAGGCCGACCCGTCGCTCCCGTTCATTCCGGTCATCCTGGTCACGGCCCGGGATTCCACACAGGACAAGGTCGCCGGCCTGGATGCCGGCGCGGACGACTACCTCACCAAGCCCATCAATTTTCCGGAGATGGAAGCCCGCGTCCGGTCCATGCTGCGGATCAAGCGGCTCCAGGACGAGCTGGCCGAGAAGAATCAGGAGCTCGCACAGCTCAGCATTAGCGATGGGCTGACCGGGCTGTACAACCACCGCCACCTCCAGGAGGTGGTCCACGAGGAGTTCGAGCGCGCGAAGCGTACCGGCGAGACGCTCGCCGTCGTGATGTTCGACCTCGACCATTTCAAGCGCGTGAACGATACGCGCGGCCACCAGATGGGCGACCGCGTGCTCCAGGAGATGGCGGAGATCCTGCGGCGCACGGCGCGTGAGATCGACAAGCTCGGGCGCTACGGCGGTGAGGAGTTCATGGCGATCCTGCCGGACACGGACCTGGACGAAGCCGCGGTGTTCGCCGAGCGCGTCCGGGAGCAGGTCGCCCAGCACGAGTTTCTCGCGGATCACGGGCCGCCGCTGCACATGACCGTGTCGGCGGGCGTGGCCACCTTCCCCCACCGGCGAGTCGGGAGCCCTCGCTCACTGGTCAAGCGGGCGGACGAAGCGCTGTACGCGGCGAAGGCCGCAGGCCGCAACTGCGTCGTCCGGCTGAATGCGATCGATCACGACTCGGACGGGTAACACCAGGAAACGGCAGTCAGGACCCGATGGAGGGCGATGCGTGAGCATCCATGAACCGTTGCAGGGAGAGCGGGGCGCGGACGGCGGCGAGGACCTCGCGCGCGCGGCCCAGCGGGCGGCCGAGCTGCGAGCGATCCTCGAGCGCGCGAACTACGAGTATTGGGTCCTCGAGGCTCCCACGCTCTCGGATCCCGAATACGACCGGCTTTTCCGTGAGCTGAAGGCGCTGGAGCAGCGGCACCCGGAGCTGGTCACGCCGGATTCTCCGACCCAGCGGGTGGGGGCGGAGCCGGTCTCCCAGCTCGAGAAGGTCCGGCACCTCTCCCCCATGTACTCGCTGGACAACGCGTTCGACGCCGACGACCTGCGGGCGTGGGAGGATCGGAACGCACGGCTCGTCGCGGAGACGCGGACCGCGGGTTACGTGGCCGAGGAGAAGATCGACGGGCTGGCCGTATCGCTCCTGTACGAGAACGGCGTGCTGGTCCGTGGCGCGACTCGCGGCAACGGCGTCATCGGCGAGGACGTGACCCGGAACCTGCGCACGATCGGTGATGTCCCCCTTCGGCTCCGCACCACGGCGGGCGTGCCGCCGCGGATGGAGATCCGTGGCGAGGTGTACATGCCGATCTCGGGGTTCCGCGAGCTGAACGAGCGGCGGGTCGCGCAGGGCGAGCCGACCTTCGCGAATCCGAGGAATGCGGCCGCCGGCAGCCTGCGGCAGCTCGATCCGCGCGTCACGGCGAGCCGCCCGCTGCGCTTCTTCGCGTTCCAGATCCAGCCGGCGCCCGAGTACGCGGGCGTGCTCCCGGCGAAGACGCAGCTCGAGGTCCTGGAGCTCCTCCAGAGCTGGGGCTTCCGGGTCAATCCCAACCACCGGTTCTGCGCCGACCTCGACGAGGTGCTCGCGTACGCGACCGACGTGGAGCGCAGGCGCGGTGAACTGGACCACGCCATCGACGGCGTCGTGGTGAAGGTCGCGCCCCTCGCGCTCTGGCCGGAGCTCGGTACCATCGGCGAGCGGGACCCGCGCTGGGCCATCGCGTACAAGTTCGCGCCGGACCTGGCCACGACCCGGCTTCTGGCCATCGAGATCAACGTGGGGCGGACGGGTTCGCTCAACCCCTACGCCGTGCTGGAGCCGGTGGAGATCGGCGGCGCGACCGTGCGCCTTGCCACACTGCACAATTTCGAGGACATTGCCCGGAAGGACCTGCGGATCGGGGACCTCGTGGTGGTCAAGCGCGCGGGCGAGGTCATCCCGCAGGTCGTTTCGCCGGTCACCGAGAAACGGACCGGGCAGGAGATCCCCTTCGTTCCGCCGGACCGGTGTCCGGTCTGCGGCACGCCCGTGGAGCAGCCCGCGGACGAGGTCATGGTCTATTGCCCGAACGGGTCGTGTCCGGCCAGGATCTACTGGGGCATCGTGCATTTCGCTTCCCGGGACGCGATGGACATCCGCGGCCTCGGAGAGCGCACGGTGCAGCAGTTGCTCGATACCGGCCTGGTCCGGGACGTGTCGGACCTGTACCGGCTGAACGTCGGCGACCTCCTCATGCTCGACGGCTTCGCCGACATTTCGGCGAGGAACCTGGTGGCGGCGATCGCCGAATCCCGTGATCGGCCGCTCTCCCGGGTGCTCTTCGCGCTCGGGATCCGTCACGTCGGCGTACACGCCGCCCAGCTCCTGGCCCGGACGTTCGGCACCATGGACGCCCTGCTCCGGGCCACACAGGAGGAGATGGCCGCGATCCACGGGATCGGCGACACCACGGCCGCGGCCGTGGCCGCATACCTTGCCGAACCCCGCAACCGGGAGCTCATCGAGCGACTCGCGGCGGCCGGCGTGAACATGGAGGAGCCCATAGAGCGGGCGGAGCACCGTCCGTTCGCGGGCAAGACCTTCGTCATCACCGGTACGCTGAGCGTGAGCCGGAAGGAGATGACGGAGTTCATCGAACGGCACGGCGGACACGTGGCCGGGAGCGTGTCCCGCAACACGGACTACCTGGTGGCCGGAGAGAACCCCGGCTCGAAGCTGGATCGGGCCCGCGAGCTCGGTGTGGCGATCGTCAGCGAGGCAACGGTCCGCGAAATGGCGAACAACATCCCGGAATCCATTGCAACGGAGAGGAGCTGATGGCCCGATTCACACCCCACCCCCCGGAATGCGCGATCCCTGTCGCCGGTCTCGCCGCGCTGCGCCGGGCGCTGACGGCGGAGCTCGGAGGCGACGCCGCGGCCCGAGCGCTCCAGGCGGCCGGCCACGCCATCGGCGACGCATTCTACGAGTTGCTCGCGGGCCGGCGGGTGTCGGCCGGCGCGGACGACGTCGCCCCCATCGGTGAACTCCCTGAATCCGCGTTCTGGCGCCGGGTCAGCGAACTCTTCGCGGAACGGGGCTGGGGACATCTCACCCACTCGGCCATCCACCCGGGGATCGGTGCGCTGGACAGCTCGGACTGGGCCGAGGCGGATCCGGCGGCCGGCGCCACGCGCCCGAGCTGCTTCATCACGACCGGGATCCTCGCGAACCTGCTCGGTCGTGCGGCGGGCGCGAGCATCGGCGTCCTCGAACTGGAGTGCCGTTCCCGCGGCGATCTCCGCTGCCGCTTCGCGTTCGGCGGCCACGAGGCGCTGGAAGCGCTGTACGCCGGCGTCCGCGCTGGTCGAGATGCGGATGCGGTTCTCGCGGAACTGGTCTAGGTGGCGCGTTACCTCGGCATCGACTACGGCGAGCGGCGCATAGGCATGGCGGTGAGCGATCCGACCGGCACGATCGCGACCGCGCTGCCGACTCTCGTCCGCCGACGGGGCAAGCGGCCGCCCGTGGCCGAGATCCTGCGGATCGCCGATGAGCTGGAGGTCGACGCGTTCGTCATCGGCCTACCGCTGACCTCCGACGGCGACGAAAACGAGTGGACGCTCGAGGTCAGGGCTTTCGGCGACCGGCTCGCCGAGCGGGGCGGGCGGCCGGTTCACTACGTGGACGAGCGAATGACGTCCGCCCGGGCAGAGCGGGTGGTCCGGGGCTCCGGGCTCCCGCGCAGCAAGCGCGAGCGTAAGGAATCCGTCGACGCGGTCGCCGCCGTGCTGATCCTACAGGCATTCCTCGATCGGGGGGCACGCTGATGGGGGCGCCGCTCATTCTCGGCAAGCGCGCGGGCGCGCTGCGCCGCATCGCTGCGCGCGGGTTCGGTTCCGCCCTCCTCGCGTGCGGACTGTCGGCCTTCGCGCTGACCGCGTGCGGGACGCCCGATGAGGACGCGCCGCCGGTCCGGGTCCAGGTGCGCCCCGGCGCTTCCTTCGCGGAAGTCACGGACTCCCTGGAATCCAAGGGCCTGGTCCGCTTCCCCACGCTGTTCCGCGTCTACGCCCGGCTACGGGGCGCGGACGTCCGGGTCAAGCCCGGCACCTACGCGTTCCGGCCCGGCTCGGGGTGGACGCAGATCCTCGATGATCTCCGGGTCGGCCGGATCCTGACCGTGCGCCTGGTGATCCCCGAAGGGTGGGACCTCCGGCGAATGGCCCCGCGCTTCGCGGAGATCAGCGGACTCCCGCAGGACTCGGTGCTCGCCCTGATCTCCGATCCGACCCTCGCCGAACGGCTGGGCGTGCCCGGCCCGACGCTCGAAGGCTACCTCTTCCCCGCAACGTATACGTTGCCGGCGGACGCGCCGCTGGACACGCTCCTCAACCGGCTCGTGGCCCAGTACCGGCTGGTCTGGACGCCCGAGCGGCGCTCTCGCGCCGATTCCCTCGGCATGAGCGAGCGGGAGGTCATTACCCTGGCATCCATTATCGAAAAGGAAGCCAAACTGCGAGAGGAGATGCCGTTGATCTCCGCCGTGTACCACAATCGGCTGCGGATCGGCTATCCCCTGCAGGCCGATCCCACGGTCCAGTACGCCCTCGGGCAGCATCAGTCGCGGCTGCTCTACGCCCACATCGACAGCGTGGCGGACAACCCGTACAACACGTACCGGCACCCGGGACTCCCGCCCGGGCCGATCGGCTCCCCGGGCATCCACGCCATCGATGCCGCCCTCTATCCGGCGGACGTGGATTACCTTTATTTCGTGGCCCGTCCGGACGGGAGTCACGTCTTCACGCGTTCGCTCGAGGAGCACAACCGGGCGCGCGCCGCCATCCGGAGGGGGCAATGACCGGTGGCCCCGGCATTCCCGCCCACGGGCGACCGCTCGACCTCCGCCTGATCGTGATCACGGACCGCGACATGGTCGCGCCGCGCGATCTGTTCGACGTCGTGCGCCGCTGTCTGGAGGCCGGAGCGCCCGCCATACAGCTCCGGGACAAGCGAGCCACGGCCCGGGAGCTCTACCAGCAGGCGCGCGAGCTACGCAGCCTCACCGAGTCGGCGGGAGCGCTCCTCTTCGTCAACGACCGTGCGGATGTGGCGCTCGCCGCGGGCGCGGACGGCGTTCACATCGGCCCCGATGATGTGCCCCTCGCGCCACTGCGCCGGGCCGTACCGGAGTCGTTCCTGATCGGCATCTCGACGGACGACCCGCGCGCCGCTGTGCACGCCGAAGCGGCCGGAGCGGACTATATCGGCTGCGGCGCGGTCTTCGGCACGCAGTCGAAGGCCGAGGTGAAAGGCGAACGAATCGGAACCCGGCGCCTCGCGGAAGTCGCTGGCGCCGTCAACATCCCCGTGGTGGGCATCGGCGGCGTGACTCCGGAAAACGCCGCGGAGGTAGCGGCCGCGGGTGCCGCAGGCGTCGCGGTCATCAGCGCCATCATGAAGGCCGCCGACCCCGCTGACGCCGTCCGCCGCATCCTCGCCGCGTTCCCACGCTGAAGGAGTCCTCCCGGTGGGCCGCATCCGCCGCACGGCCCTCCGCCGGACCCGGATCTCACTCCGATCCTGTCCGACCTGCTGCCAGCGTCTTTCGTACGGGAAGAACGATGAGGTGGGTTGGGCCGGCGGGAACCGGGACGTCGACCGCCCCGGGATCAGTTCAGCCCGGCCCGCGCCCGGATCGAGTACTTCTTGAGAAGTCGGTGGATCGTCTTTCGGTCGATCTCGGCTTCCCTGGCCGCCTGGGAGATATTCCCGCCGTGCCGCCGGAGCAGCGCCTCCAGGTACTGCCGCTCGAACGCCTCGATCGCCTCCTCCTTCGCCACGTGGAACGGCAGGTCCGTGGCGAACACCATCGTCGGAGCGCCGGGACCGCTGGCGCCCGTGATCTCCTCGGGCAGGTCCGCTGCCGTGATCTCCTGCCCCGGCGTGGCGAGGGAGACGACCCGTTCCATCGTGTTCTGGAGTTGCCTCACGTTCCCCGGCCAGCGGTATGCGACCAGCGCACGCATGGCGTCCGCGGAGAGTCGGAGCGGCGTGTCCGCATCCCGCTCGTACTGCTGGGCATACCGCCGGAGGAAGTGCTCCGCGAGCAGTGGGATGTCATCCCGCCGCTCCCTCAGCGGCGGCACCTTCACGGGCACCACGTTCAGCCGGAAGAACAGGTCCTCCCGCAGGATTCCCTGCTCCACCGCCTCCTGGGGATCCCGGTTCGTCGCGGCGATGACCCGGATGTCCACCGGGATCTCCACGTCGCCGCCGACCCGCCGCACCTTCCGCTCCTGGAGAGCGCGCAGCAGCTTCGCCTGGAGCTCGAGGCTCATTTCGCAGATCTCGTCCAGGAAGAACGTCCCCCCGGACGCATGCTCCATGAGCCCCCGCTTCAACGTGTCAGCCCCGGTGAACGCCCCGCGCTCGTGCCCGAACAGCTCGGACTCGAGCAGGTTCTCCGGGAACGCCGCGCAGTTCACCGCGACGAACGGCTGTTCCGCCCTCCGGCTCTTCAGGTGGATCGCCCGCGCGATCAGCTCCTTGCCCGTCCCGCTCTCCCCGCTGATGAACACGCTCGCATCGGTCGGCGCGACCTTCAGCACCAGGGCGAAGAGCTTCTGCATCGGCTCGCTCACCCCGATGACGTTCTCCAGCGAGTACCGCTCCATCAACTGGCCGCGGAGCCGCTCGTTGTCCCGCGCGAGGCGGACCTGGTTCGCGGCCCGGCCGATCAGGATCTGGAGCTGCGTCGCAGTGAACGGCTTCGGTATGTAGTCGTAAGCCCCGGCCTTGATCGCTTCGATGCTCGAATCCACCGTCGCAAAACCGGTGATCATGATCACCAGCATGGCGGGATCGAGCTTCTTCGCTTCCCGAAGCAACGTCATCCCGTCCACGTCGGGAAGCATCAGATCGGTCAACACAATGTCCGGCCTATGGCGCCGCATCATTTCCAGCGCCTCCCGGCCCCTTCCAGCGGTCAGTACCGAGTAGCCTTCGTGTTCCAGGATTCGCGCGCAGCTGCGGACCAGGAGTTCCTCATCGTCCACGATGAGGACGGTGAGCGGCGACCCCGCGAAGTCAGACGCTGCCATAAGTCCTGGGTTTCAGGGCGAAAAATTGGCCATTGCGCTTGTCCGCTTGCCGAAAGATAGACCCTTGCCCCCTCACGCCGCAACTCTGGGCGGAAGGGCAAGGGCTAGATGCACGAGCGCCCCTGGAGCGGTGTTGCTCCTGGGGCGCTGTGGAGTGTTTGGGCCGGCGGCGACGTACTCTCCCACCCGGTGGCCCGGGCAGTACCATCCGCGCTGCGGGGCTTAACGACCGTGTTCGGGATGGGAACGGGTGTGGCCCCCGCGCTATAGCCGCCGGCCAGCTTTCTATCGAGCCGGTCTAGGGGTTTTGGGTCTGGGGCGGAGAAGAGTCTTTCGGGCGAGTAGAGGTGAGCCTCATAGCCCACTGGGCTGACCAAGCCTCCCGGGCGATTAGTACGGCTCGGCTGAGCATGTTGCCATGCTTACACCTGCCGCCTATCGACGTCCTCATCTCGGACGGCCCTTCGGAGAGCTTTCGCTCTGGGAGCGTTCATCTTGGGGAGGGTTTCCCGCTTAGATGCTTTCAGCGGTTATCCCGTCCGAACATGGCTACCCGGCGCTGCCCCTGGCGGAACAGCCGGCACACCAGAGGTTCGTTCATCCCGGTCCTCTCGTACTAGGGACGAGGCCCCGCAACGCTCCTGCGCCCGCGACGGATACAGACCGAACTGTCTCACGACGTTCTAAACCCAGCTCACGTACCGCTTTAACGGGCGAACAGCCCGACCCTTGGGACCTTCTCCGGCCCCGGGATGCGATGAGCCGACATCGAGGTGCCAAACCGCCCCGTCGATGTGAACTCTCGGGGGCGATCAGCCTGTTATCCCCGGCGTACCTTTTATCCGTTGAGCGATGGCCCTTCCACTCGGAACCACCGGATCACTAAGGCCTGCTTTCGCAGCTGCTCGAGCCGTCGCTCTCGCAGTCAAGCTCCCTTCTGCCTTTGCACTCGACGCGCGATTGCCGACCGCGCTGAGGGAACCTTTGCGCGCCTCCGTTACCTTTTAGGAGGCGACCGCCCCAGTCAAACTGCCCACCTGCCGGGGTCCGGGAGCTGGCTTCACAGCTCTCCGTTAGGATTCCTACGCCACGAGGGTGGTATTTCACCGGCGCCTCCCCGCCCCCCGGAGGGGACGGTTCACTGGCTCCCACCTATCCTACGCACGAAGCGCCGAAACCCAGCAGCAGGTTGCAGTAAAGGTGCACGGGGTCTTTTTGTCCTGTCGCGGGTAATCGGTATCCTCA